>NZ_JAUHJM010000002.1:0-942974 GCF_032381235.1 Bradyrhizobium sp. SZCCHNR1053 | reverse complement strand
TTCGAATCGGACGAAGCTTGCCTGTCAGGAATCAACCCGGTCTGAATTGTCAGGACTCAGCCCGGTTCATACCCCCGGAGACCCCCACCCCGACCCCTCCCCGCAAGGGGGAGGGGAGCGCACCGTCGGTGCCGTGAGAGGGTGCCTCAAGCTACGCCAGCCGGTGGCGGCACATTCGCCGCGTACCAATCGCGTAGCGGCTCCAGCGCCGCGTGCGCCAGCGCGCGGTGGAGATAGTCCCAGATGCGAGGCTGGTGCTTGAGGTAGTGCGGCTTGCCGTCACGGCGGTTGAGGCGGGCGAAGGTGCCCAGCAGGCGGGTGTTGCGCTGGGCGGACATGATTGCATAGTGCGTGCCGAATTCGTCGGCGTCGAAGTCCGTCGGCGCAGCTTGGCGTGCGGCGATGTAGCGCTCTCGGAGCGCCTGCTCGATCTCCGCCGACACGTCGATCCGGGCGTCCTGCGCCAGGGAGACCACGTCGTAAGCCGGCGGGCCCATCACCGCGTCCTGGAAGTCGATCACGCCCACGCGCGCGATGCCTTCGCGCGACGGCAGCCACAGCAGGTTCGGCGAATGATAGTCGCGGATCACCCAGGTCGGCTTAGATGCGAGCGGCGCCTCCAGCAACTCGCGCCATATTTCCAGGAATTCGGCGCGCAGCACCTGCGACAGCTCCACGCCACGGTCGGGCAGGTACCATTCGAGCATCAGGCCGATCTCGATCAGCATAGCGTCGACGTCGAAGGTCGGGACCTTGTAGGTCACCTGCGGTGCCAGCGGCAGCACGGCGGGCACGTCCTGCCCATGCAGCGACGCCAGAACATCGACTGCGGCCTCGTAGCGCTCCACGACCGGCCGTGGCGGGTCGCCCTCGATCACGCCCTCGCGTCCGAGATCCTCGGTGATGAGAAAGCCGTGGCCGAGATCGGCGTCGTTGATCTTCGGCGCCGAGATGCCGCGTCCGCGCAAGGCGGCGGCGATCGCGACGAACGGGCGGACGTCCTCGGCGAGATGCACGGCGCCGCTATAGGGCTTGCCGTTGTAGATCGCCGGGCCGTCGGGCCGCTTTGGCGAGTTCATCAGGATGGCGACGCGCTCGCCCTTGTGGAGCCGCGCATAGGAGCGGGTCGAGGCGTCGCCGGCCATGTGCTCGCGGCGCGATCTGGCGTGCCCGGCCTCGGCGAGGAATTCGCGCAGGGCTTTCAGCCGTGCAACCACCGCGGCCGCCTTGCCGCTGCCGGTGATCTCGGCGCTGCGCGCGGTGTCGCCCTGCGATGGATCGTGGCGCAGCGCGATGTCGACGCGGTCCAGCGGGAGAGTGCCGCCGGCGCGCTCCGGCCATTCGATCAGCACGACGGTCGCCTCCGGCAGCGGCGACAGGCCGATCTCCTCGAGCTCCGATGCATCGCTGATGCGATAGAGATCGGCATGCACCAGCGGGAAGCTCGGCAGGTCGTAGCTCTGCGCCAGAGTAAAGGTCGGACTCGGCACCTCCAGCTCGTCGTCGCCGGCGAGGTACCGGATCATCGCTCGCGCCGCCGCGGTCTTGCCGGCGCCGAGATCGCCGGTGAGCGTGATCAGCGCACCCGGGCCGATCAGCAGCGCGAGATCGGCCATCAGGGCGGCGGTGGCGGTCTCGTCCGCCAGCGCGGTGGTGAATGTCAGCTGGTCCGTCATTCCGCGGCGTTGCGTTGCGCGACGTGGTCGGTCGGGAAGTCACAGGTGACCGTGGTGCCCTTGCCGACCACCGAATCCATCCGCACCCTGCCGCCATGCAGCTCGACGAAGGAGCGCACCAGCGACAGGCCGAGCCCGGCGCCGCGATGGCGCGAGCCCTGCGAATGGCTCTCGAACCATTCGAACACCTTGTCCTTCACCTCGGGCGGAATGCCGGGGCCGGAATCGGTGACCGCGAAGATGACGCTGTGATCGGTGCGGCGGGCGCTGACGGCGACGCTCGAATCCGGCGGCGAGAAGCCGACGGCATTGGCGAGCAGATTGTAGAGGACCTGAACGACGCGGCGCTCGTCGCCGACGAAGGAGCCGACATCGGGGTCCACCGCGATCGTCAATCGGATGCGATCCGTGGCGAGCCGGTCCTGCACGCCTTCGGCCGCGGCCTCGATCGCCTTGGCGGCATCGACCGGCCCGAGCTCGAGCTTCATGGCGCCGGCATCGATGGTGGCGAGGTCGAGAATGTTGTTGGTCAGCGCCAGCAGCGCGTTGGTCGATTTGGTGACGTAGTCGAGATACTCGGCCTGCTTCGGCGTCAGCGGCCCGGTCGAGGGATCGGACAGGAAATGCGCGAAGCCGATGATCGTCGTCAGCGGCGCGCGCAGCTCGTAGGACACGTGGTGGACGAAGTCGATCTTCATCTGGCCGGCGGCTTCGAGCGCCTCGTTGCTCTCGCGCAGCGCCCGTTCGACATTCTCGGTGTCGGTGATGTCCTGGAAGGTGAGCATGGTCGCGCCGTCGGGCAGCGGCCGGCTCATGCAGTCGAGCACGCTGCCGTCCTTGCGCTCGAGCTTCAGCGCAACGTCGAGCCGGTTCTCGATCGACGTGATGGCCTCGCGGATGGTGCGCCAGGCGACCGCGTCGTCATAGAGCTGATGGCACCAGGATTCCACGGTGTCGATATGCGGATGCTCGCGCAGCTGATCCGGCGACAGCCGCCACATCTTGGCGAAGGCCGGATTGAACAGCTCGACCCGGCCGTTCGAGCCGAACACCGCGACGCCTTCGGCGAGGCTGTCGAGCGTCTCGCGCTGGACCCGGATCAGGCCGTCGAAGCGGCGGGCAAGCGCGAAGCTCTCGGTGACGTCGTCGAACAGATAGGTGACGCCGCCTTCCGGGTTCGGCGTGGTGACGACCGATAAAGCGCGGCCGTCGGGCAGGAACCAGGTGTCCTTGGCGGCCTCGACGGCGCGATAGGCCTCGTGAAGCTTGGCCTTCCAGGCCCGGAAGTCGGCCTGCTCGGGCAGCTTGCGTGCGGCGCGCAGACGGTCGAGCACCGACGAGTCGTCCGGCTGGCTGTCCAGGAAGGCGGGATCGAGACCCCACAGCCGGCGATAGGAGTCGTTGTAGAAGGCGAGCCGGCGCTGGCCGTCGAACACGGCTACGCCCGAGGACAACTGATCGAGCGTGCGCCGGTGTGCTTCCCGCATCCGCACCACGGCCGCATCCAGCGCCGCCGCCTCGCTGGCGTCGATGGCGACGCCGGCGCTGCCGTGGCCCAGCATGAAGGCGCGCACGTCATACATGCGGCGCTCGCCGCCGGTCACGATCGGCAGCCGGCCCTCGAAACGGCCGTTGGCGCCGAGCGCGCGCTGCAGGTCGGTACGGTCGGCGGAGTCGAGCAGCTCGATGTTGCGACCGATCGCGTCCGGCACGTCGCGGGCATCGGCGGCACGGGCATAGGCGGCGTTGACGTAAGCGAGGGCGCCATTGGCCTGCCGTGCCCAGATCGGCCACGGCAGCGCCGATGCCAGCGCGCGCAGCGACTCCGTCTCCTCGCCGAGCGCCTTGAAGCGGAGCTGCGTCTCGGCGAGCTCGCGGCGCAGACCGGACAATTCACGGATGCGCACGATGGCCTGGCCGCCGATGGCGCGGCCCATCGCCTCGATGGCATGGCCGTGCGAGGTGGTGAGATTGAGCATGAAGCCCTCGCCCGCCTCGCGCAGCGCGTCGACGGCGCGGTCGAGCTGCAGCGCGGGCTCCGGCGGCAGCCAGGTTCCGAAGGCGAGAATGCGCTGCGGCTGATCCGGCGGGACCAGCATCGAGGTGTCGCCGGAGATCTGCGGGCGGTGGCCGCCGGCCGGCCAGGCGATCAGGATCTGGGGCTCGGCGAACAGCAGCGCGCGGTAGCGATCGGCCTGCAATTGCAGCTCGGCGATGTCGGCGCGCAGCCGCGCTTCCTTCCGGCCGGCCGCCAGACGCGTGCGCACCAGCGCGACCGCGGCGACGACGGAGAAGCCCAGCAGCGCCAGCATCGCCGTCACCTCGGCGACATCAGGACGGCTCAGCTCGAACAGCGTCGTGATCGCATCCGCCGGCACGCCACCGCCTGCGAAGCCCGGTGTCGCCGGCGCAAGCGCAGTCGCAGCGAGACCCATCAGGCCCTTGCGCGCGAGTGACGTGCACGACAGCAGCGTCTGACGCATCACCACGATCACGCCCGACATATTTGCCCCAAACCGCACGAAGTTTCGGGCGGCGCCGATCGCGTCGCCCGCGCCGTCTCACGAATCAATCAACCATAACCGCTTCGGGACTCCAGCGGTAAGAGTCCAGACCGTGAACGATGGTTGCGCCTGAGGAAAATGCGTCCGCCGATCGACTCTTTCGAGTCGGAACAGTGGCAAGCCCGTAGTTCAACGGCCTGTCGAGCCGAAGCCGCCGCTGCCGCGCGCGGTGGTCGGCAAGGTTGTCGCGAGGCTGAGCTCGGCGCGTACGACGGAGGCGATCACCATCTGTGCGACGCGCTCGCCGCGGCGAATCGTAAACGGTTCCTTGCCGTGGTTGATCAGCAGCACGCAGATCTCGCCGCGGTAGTCCGCGTCCACCGTGCCCGGTGAGTTCAGCACCGTGACGCCGTGCCGCGCAGCGAGCCCCGAACGCGGCCGCACCTGGGCCTCGTAGCCGTCGGGCAGCGCGATCGACAGTCCCGTCGGCACCATCGCGTGGCTGCCTGACCCAAGGACGAGCGGCGCATCGGGCGGAACGGCGGCGAGCAGATCGAGCCCCGCGGCATGTGCGGTCTGATAGGCCGGCAGCGGCAGTCCCTCGCCATGCGGCAGGATCTGCACGTCGATCGCGATGGTCTGTGTCACGCAATGGGTCCCATGGTTCTGGCGATCTCGGCGACGAGCGCCGTCGCGACCTCGTCCTTGGTCATGATCGGCCAGGACGCGACATGGACGCCATCGGCATCCCTCGTCAAGAGATGCACGGTGTTGCGGTCGCCGCCCATCACGCCGGTCGAAGGCGAGACGTCGTTGGCGACGATCCAGTCGCAGCCCTTGCGCGCGAACTTGGCTTTGGCGTTGTCGATCAGATGTTCCGTCTCGGCGGCGAAGCCGATCACGAGTCCCGGCCGCTTCTCCTTCAGCTTCGAGATCGTGGCGAGGATGTCGGGGTTCTCGACCAGCGTCAGCGGCGGGATCGCCTTGTCGGTCTTCTTCAGCTTCTGGCCGCCCTCATTGGCGACGCGCCAGTCGGCCACCGCCGCGGCGAAGATCGCGACGTCGGCGGGCAGCTCGGCCTCGACGGCGTCGAGCATCTGCCGCGCCGATTCGACGTGGGTGACGCTGACGCCCTTGGGGTCGGCAAGCTCCACCGGTCCTGCGATCAGCCGCACGTCGGCGCCGGCGGCCTGCGCGGCGGCGGCGATAGCAAAGCCCTGCTTGCCGGAGGAGCGGTTGGCGATGTAGCGCACCGGGTCGATCGGCTCGTGGGTCGGGCCCGCGGTGATCAGCACGCGGCGGCCGGCGAGCGGGCGCGGCGTCGGCGGCTTGAGCATGGCGACGACGGCGTCCGCAATCTCGGTCGGCTCGGCCATGCGGCCGATACCGGCCTCGCCCTTCTCCGCCATCTCGCCGGCGTTCGGCCCGATCATCTGGACGCCGTCGCGCTGCAGGGTCGCGGCGTTGCGGCGCGTCGCCGGGTTGCTCCACATCATCGGGTTCATCGCCGGCGCCAGCAGGATCGGCCGGCTCGCAGCGAGCAGGATGGCGCTGGCGAGGTCGTCGGCGGCGCCGTGCGCCATCTTCGACATCAGGTCGGCGGTCGCCGGTGCCACCACGATGAGATCGCAGTCGCGCGCGAGCCGGATATGGCCGACGTCGAACTCGCTGCGCGCGTCGAACAGATCGGTGAAGACACGATCTCCCGACAGCGCCGATGCGGCGAGCTCGGTCACGAATTGCGTTGCCGCCTTGGTCAGCACGCAGCGGACGTGGATGTGGCGCTCCTTCAGCCGCCGGATCAGGTCGAGCGATTTGTAGGCGGCGATGCCGCCGCCGATGATCAGGGTGACGCGGGCTTCGCGCACCTGGCCGGGTTGGGGGACGAGGGGGGCAGACGGGTTGGCTGGAGCTGGCGGCGCCATCGGCGGCTCGGATGGGTCGACCGGCTCGATCAGCGCGCGCAGGATGACCCGGACTTCCTCCTCGACGGAGCGCCCGTTCTGCGCCGAGCGCAGTCGCAGATAAGTTTTGAGAGAGTCGTCCAGCTTGCGGATGGTCAGGCTCGCCATGACCGCCTCCCCAGCATTGTCGTTGTGAGTGCAATGCTAGCAGAAAATGACAGCAGTGCAATCAAGCCGTAGGGTGGGCAAAGCAGCAGCCGCAGGCGGCAGCGTGCCCACCGTCGATGCGCATGCATCGGTAGGACGGTGGGCACGGCGCCACTGCGATCTCGCACGCGGAAACGGTACGGCTGCGCCTTTGCCCACCCTACATCTTCGTCACAGCCTCAGCACCGCGAACAGGATGCCGATGAAGGTCAGCGCGATCACCCACAGCGCGATGGCGCGCCAGCGGCTCTTCTTGCCTTCGGTGCGGCCCATGGCGGCGATGGTTTCGGGCGACAGCCGCAGGCCGTCGCGGGTCATGCTCTCCATGTGCTCGAGCACCGCGGCGGCGCGGGCGGCGAGCACCGGTAGGGTCGTGGTCAACCGCACCAGCTCGCCGACGCCGGTGACGGCGCCCTCGATCCGGCCGATCGGCCCGAGATTACGCTCGATCCATTCGCGCACCACGGGATCGGCGACCTTCCAGATGTCGAGCTTGGGATCGAAGCCGCGCGCGACGCCCTCGACCACCACCATGGTCTTCTGCAGCAGGATCAGCTCGGGTCGGGTGCGCATGTCGAACAGGCCGGTGACCTCGAGCAGCAGGGTCAGCAGCTTGGCCATCGAGATTTCTTCGGCCGTGCGGTTGTGGATCGGCTCGCCGATGGCGCGGATGGCCTGTGCGAAATTCTCCACCGAATGATGCGGCGGCACGTAGCCGGCCTCGAAATGCACCTCGGCGACGCGGCGATAGTCGCGGGTGATGAAGCCGAGCAGGATTTCGGCCAGGAAGCGCCGCTCCTTCATGCCGAGCCGGCCCATGATGCCGAAATCGACCGCGACCAGCCGCCCCTGCTGGTCCAGGAACAGGTTGCCCGGATGCATGTCGGCGTGAAAGAAGCCGTCGCGCAGGGCGTGGCGCAGAAAGCTCTGGATCACCTTGCGGCCGACGTCGGGCAGATCGACATTGGCCTCCGCGAGTCGGGCGTGATCGTTCAGCGCGATGCCGTCGATCCACTCCATCGTCAGCACGGTGTTGGCGGTGCGGTCCCAGTCGACCGCGGGCACGCGGAAGTCCGGATCGTCCTTGATGTTTTCCGCCATCTCCGAGAGCGCGGCAGCCTCCAGGCGAAGGTCCATCTCCATCGCGACCGAGCGCGACATCGTGTTGATGACCTCGACCAGCCGCAGCCGCCGCGCTTCCGACGAATGCGCCTCGGCCTTTTCGGCGACGAAGAAGAAATCGGAGAGGTCGCGGCGGAAGCGCGCGGCGACGTTGGGCCGAAGCACCTTCACCGCGACCGGACGACGAATGCCGTCGTGTTCGACCTCGCCGCGATGCACCTGCGCGATCGAGGCGGCGGCGACCGGCGGGCCGAGATGCGTGAACAGCTGGCTGATCGGACGTTCGAGGGCGGTGGCGATGACCGCCTCGGCCTCGGCCTGCGGGAATGGCGGCAGCCGGTCCTGCAGCGATTCGAGATCGCGCGCCATGATGACGCCGACGACATCGGGCCGGGTCGCCAGGAACTGGCCGAGCTTGAGATAGGCCGGGCCCATCCGCTCCAGCGCGCGCGACAATCTTGGTCCGGATTTGGCGCCGGGGCGCTCGACCAGCCGCGCCAGCTTGAGCGCGAGCTGGCCCGGCGGCGGCGCCAGGCTCGGATCGACAGCGCCGAACACGCCCTCGCGCGCGAACACGAAGGCGGCCCGGGCGAGCCGCGTAATATGAGTGAGTGCGGAGATCACAAACGCCAGCCGGAATGGAGCGCGACGATGCCGCCGGAGAGGGTCTGCCAGGACACGCGGGAGAAGCCGGCGGCCGAGATCATCTCGGCGAAGGCGCTGGGGCGCGGAAACTGGCGGATCGATTCGACGAGGTAGCGGTAGGACTCGGCATCGCCGGTGACGGCGCGGCCGAGCTGCGGGATCACGTTGAAGGAGAACAGGTCGTAGAGCTTGTCGAGCCCGGGGACCTCGACGGTCGAGAACTCCAGGCACAGGAAGCGGCCGCCATGCTTGAGCACGCGATGGGCTTCTGCGAGCGCCAACTCGATCTGCGGCACGTTGCGGATGCCGAACGCGATCGTATAGGCGTCAAAGGAGCGGTCGGGAAAAGCGAGCTTTTCGGCATTGCCCTCGACGAACGAGACCTTGTCGTCCAGATATTGCTTCAGCGCCCGCTGGCGCCCGACCTCGAGCATGTCGCCGTTGATGTCGCACACGGTGGCATGGAAGCCGGCGCCGGCCTTCCTGGCGGCGCGGAAGGAGATGTCGCCGGTGCCGCCGGCGACGTCGAGCAGCGCGAACGGCGCATCGCTCTTCGGCGGGTTGAGCGTGTTGATCATGATGTCCTTCCAGACGCGGTGCAGTCCGCCCGACATCAGGTCGTTCATCAGGTCATAGCGCGAGGCCACGCTGTGAAACACGTCGTTCACCAGCGTCTGCTTCTCGCCCAGAGGCACATCCCTGAAGCCGAAATGAGTGGTTTGGTCCGGCTGATCCATCACCCTTACTCCGATACAGCACCATAGCGCCGATGCGGCCAAGGCGCTATCACGTCAGCCGGACAAGGTGAATGGTCGCGGATGCAAAAGGTGAAATGAACAGGAATGCCTGAGCTGCCCGAAGTCGAGACCGTCCGGCGCGGGCTGCAGCCGGTCATGGAAGGCGCCGTCATCGTCAAGGCCGAGGCCCGGCGCGGCGATCTCAGGTTTCCGTTCCAGCCCGATTTTGCGAAGCGCCTGCAGGGCCAGACCGTCAGGGGGCTCGGCCGGCGCGCCAAATATCTGCTGGCCGACCTCGGCTCCGGCGACGTGCTGCTGATGCATCTGGGCATGTCCGGCTCGTTCCGGGTGATCAAGCCGGAGCACGAGGAGACGCCGGGCGAGTTTCACACTCCGCGCGGCAAGGACAGCGTGCACGACCATGTCGTGTTTCACATGTCGTCAGGTGCCGACATCGTATTCAACGATCCGCGCCGCTTCGGCTTCATGAAGATCATCGCCCGCGGCGAGCTCGAGGCCGAGCCGCATCTGAAGGATCTCGGGCCCGAGCCGCTCGGCAACGAATTCGATGCCGGCATGCTGGCGCGCGCCTGTGCCGGCAAGAAGACCAGCCTGAAGGCGGCGCTGCTCGACCAGCGCGTCGTCGCCGGGCTCGGCAACATCTATGTCTGCGAGGCGCTGTTCCGCGCGCACCTGTCGCCGCGGCGGCTGGCGGCGACGCTCGCCACGAAGAAGGGCGAGCCCACGGATCACGCCAGGGGTCTGGTGGAAGCGATCCACACCGTGCTCAACGAGGCGATCCGCGCGGGCGGCTCATCGCTGCGCGATCACCGCCAGACATCAGGCGAGCTCGGCTATTTCCAGCATTCGTTCCAGGTCTATGACCGCGAAGGCGAGCCGTGCCGGACGGATGGCTGCAGCGGCGTGGTGAAGCGTTTCGTGCAGAACGGACGCTCGACCTTCTGGTGTCCGAAGTGCCAGAAGTGATGTAGCAGCCGACGCGCCGGCACGGCCGGCTGCGCGGGTCCGCTTGTGACGGACGAGGGTGGGCGTATACTGCGGCCATGGCTGTCAGCTCGCCCGATCTGAAAGCATTCCTGCTCGCGACGCCGTTCTTTGGCGGCCTGCCCGACGCGAGCCTCGATCTGCTGGTCTCGATGCTGGTGGAGCGCCGCTTCGATAGGGGCGCCGTGGTCGTCGCCGAAGGCGAGGCGGGCCGCTCGATGTTCGTCGTGCACAGCGGCACGCTGGAGGTGAGCGAGCGCTTGGAGACGGGCATTGCGATCCGCATGTCGTCTCTCGCGCCCGGCGATTTCTTTGGCGAGATGACCTTGCTCGAAATGCAGAACAGGTCGGCCACGGTGGTCGCGGAGACGCCGACCATCTTGTATGAGCTGACGGCACAGAATCTCTACGCGTTCTACAAGGCCGACATCCAGGCCTATGTGATCGTGATGCAAAACATCAATCGCGAGCTGTGCCGCCGCCTGCGTCGCGCCGATGCGCGGATCAAGGCGCTGGAGACGGGCGCGCGGTCGTCGGGTTTCTGAACCTCTCCCAGCCTTGCGGGGAGAGGGAGCGCACCGCCCGCGCCGTGAAAGCTCAGAGCAAATTCCAACTACAACCCAGCCTTCCAGTTGATGCCGTTGTCGGCCCAGGTCGGATAGGCCCGCGCCACCGGCACCTTGGCCTCCTCGGCCTGCGGCGTCAGCATGATCGGGAATTCGACCTCGGCGTGCTCGCTCGCGTCCTTCAGCTCGCCCGCGTCGTGCATGACGTGGTCGCCGGCGAGCTTGCCCGCGGTCCAGCGCCACAGGCTGCGAATCTCCTGCGCCGACTTGCCGGCCGCGTCGAACTCGCTGACGCCGAGACCGGCGGCGAGCGCGTCCTGGTGGTCGTTGCGCATCATGATGAAGGGTTGCGCCAGCACCTCGGCGATGTCGCGTGGAGCGTCGGCGTCGAGCGCGGTCGTCGCGTCGGTGACGCGGTGGCCGCCGCGGATCGGGGCCTGGTTGAGCACGAAGGCGAACGGCTTGCGCCAGGCTTTGACGACGCTGAGCGTCGGTGCCGTCGCCTCGATGTCGGCGACGCTCGGCCGCGCCGGAATGAGGCACAGATCGCAGTGGCGGATCGCGGCCGTCGTGGATGCCGTGATGCCGGCCCCGGTGTCGATCACGCAGAGGGTGACGCCGTCGCGGGCCAGCGCATCGAGGCGAGGCTCGATCGTCTTGGCATCGTAGACGGCTTCGACGATCGGCTCGCCCGCGGCGCGGCGCGCCTGCCATTTCGTGAGCGTGCCCTGACGGTCGGTTTCGATCACGCGCACCTTGTGGGCGGCCTGCTGGGCCGCCACGGCCAGACCAATCGCCAGCGTGCTCTTGCCGCTGCCGCCCTTCTGCGTGGCCAAAACGATCGTGTACATCGGGAGACAGTCCTTCGGATGTTGACGGAACTTATGAGAACGCCAAAGCTGAGTGCATCGCGATCGCGGTGCAGAGCTATTCTCGCTCAGGACAGTCCCGGCCCGATCCAACTCATGAAGAGCGATCGCGGTGGTCCGAATCAGCACGCCGACAAAACTGTTCGAACCATCTCACGCTCGGCCTGTGCCTGCACAGACCGGTTGACTACGGCGGGAGCCGTTCCGAGTTGATAGCAAGGTGCTAGGAAGTTGAGTGGCAGCGAGCCGCGGGCAAGCGATCGGCATCGCCGAGCATCATCCCATGCAGTCGCGATGCTGCACGTCCGATCCCCGCCGGCCGCCGTTGGGCCCTTAATTTTTTCTAAAACGACATGCTTAACATTGCGTAAACGCTGCCGCGCCGCAGTGCGCAGCGGCATGATCGCGATGCCGAACCGGTTTGGCGCAGGCTTTACTTCCGCACGCAGATCACGCGCACCGTCGCCGCCTTGGCGTCGAGCGAGGTTCCGTCGGGCTTGACGCCATGCGTGGCGAGAAAGGCGCGCGTCGCATCGGCGCTCACCATCACGACCTGTGTGGACGGGATGAGCGCCGTGCCGGCCATGATTCCTGGCTTGAGCAGGGTGACGCCGGCGAACTTGCCATCGCCGTCGAGCGCCGCCGCGCCGGAGAAGCCGAGGCCCGGCGCCGGCGCCAGCGAGGCGTCACCCGCGCCGTTGGCGGCGAGCTGGGCCTTGACGGTGCTGATCGCGGCACCGCCGCCCTGGCTCTGCGGATCGGCGATGCCGACGATGTCGACCGACGATTTCGCACGGCCGCCCGACAGCGCCAGCGGCTTCAGGCCGCGCGCGCCGTAGATGCGCAGTAGCGCGAGCCCCCGCTCCTTGTCCTCGGCGACGCGCTCGGCATGGCCGAAGCCGGGAACGGTGATCGCGACGCAGCTGTCGGTGACCTCGCGATCGGCGATGATGGCGCCGTCCTGGCTCGCGATGATGCCGGTGCCGTAATCGACGCTGCGCCGTGGCGCGGGCTGCGCGGCCAATGTCGACGGAAACGCGGTGAACGCGCTCGACATCGCGATCACGACCGGCTCGACCGTGTTCTCGGTGGCTTGGTCGTAGAGGATGGTCAGGATACGCACCTCGTCGCCCCGAAAGGTGCCGCGGATGTAAAACTTCTTCAGGTTCTGCAGGCCCGAGAGCACGAAGAAGTCGGGCTTCACCACACTGTAATCGACGGTGCGGCCGGGCTCCTTCTTCTCGCGGTCGGCGAGCGTCGCGGTGGTCGGGTTTGCTTCCTTGCGGCGTGACAGCGCCACCTGCACGGTGCCGGTGGGCGAGGTCCATTTCGAGCCGGTGCCGTCGCTGGTCTGTTGCGGCACCAGCTTGATGGGAATGCCGAGCCGCGCGCCGCTGACCGGTTCGGTCACGAGCTTCCAGCCGACGCCCTCCTGCTTGCGGCGCGCGGTGTCGGCGAGCACGGCGCGCTCCTGCGGGTTCAACACGCCGGTCGGCTTGCCGCCGGCGAGCTTCTGGTACTCCTTGATCGCGTTGACCATGCGCTCGCTGACGTCGCCGGTGATCGCGCCATTGTACTGGCCGACCCAGGCGAGATCGGATTGCAGCGCGAGCCGCTCGGCCTGGCTCATCGCATTGGCGGTGTCGGCGGGAGCCTGCACGCCCGGGCGCACCGGCTGGGTCGCGACGGGCTTGGGCTTGGCGCCCGGCAACGCGCCCTGCGGCGTCTGTGCCTGCGCCGATGCGCACGCGGCGATGGCGCAGATGAAGGTTGCCGAGGCCAGCCGTCTCATGACAAATCCCGATGCTCTTGCCGCTGACATAAATAAGCACATCTGCTTGGTCGGTCACAATCCGGCGAGGGTTCAGTGCGGAGATCCGCCGTCTTCGCTACGGGCCGACAATGGGCTGACAGCGGTGCGGCAGCGGAAGGACGGTGCAACGATGCTGAGCGACGAAGAACTGGAGCGCTATGCCCGTCACATCGTGCTGCGCGACGTCGGCGGTCCCGGTCAGGCGGCGCTGAAGCGCGCCGCGGTGCTGGTGGTCGGCGCAGGCGGCCTCGGCGCGCCGGCGCTGATGTATCTCGCCGCTGCCGGCGTCGGCACGATCGGCGTCGTCGACGATGACGTGGTGTCGCTGTCGAATTTGCAGCGCCAGGTCATCCATGCGACCCCCGACATCGGCAGACCCAAGGTCGAGAGCGCCGCCGAGCGCATCAACGCGCTCAATCCGCATGTGAGCGTCATGGCGCATCGGACCTGGCTCAATGCCGACAACGCGCTCGATCTGATCGGCGCTTATGATCTCGTGCTCGACGGCTCCGACAATTTCGACACCCGCTATCTCGTCTCCGATGCCTGCTTCCTGGCCGCGCGGCCGCTGATCACCGGCGCGCTCGGCACCTTCGATGCGTCGCTGACGACGATCCGGGCGCATGAGCGGGATGAGAAGGGCCAGTTTAATCCGACCTATCGCTGCCTGTTCCCGGAGCCGCCGCCACCCGGCACCGTCCCGGCCTGCGCCGAGGCTGGCGTGATGGGGGCGCTCGCCGGCATGCTGGGGTCGATGATGGCGCTGGAGGCGATCCGCGAGATCGTCGGCTTCGGCGAGGGCCTGGTCGGCCGGCTGCTGATGCTGGACGCGCGGACGATGCGCTTCGAGACCCTGCGCTATGGCCGCGATCCGACGAATCCGCTGAACGGGGATGGGCCGGTGATTGCGGATTTGGGTGCGCATCAGAAGCCGTAATGCGGTGAGAACCGCGCCAAGTCCTCCGTTGTCGTCCCGGACAAGCCCGGCGACGCGAGAGCGTCGGCGGGCGCCGATCCGGAACCCATAGCCACCGCATTCGGTGATATGCGCGGAACGTGCGGCCTGCCTGTTTCAGATATCACGCGGTATGGGTCCCCGCGTTCGCGGGGACGACACATGTGATGAGGTGCCGGGCTTGACACCCACTCCGCTGCCGTCGTGGACAAGGTGCAGCGCGATCGCGTCGGGGACACCGACTAAGAGGCTGGCGGATCGATCGGCCTACAGCATGCTCGGCAGCACGCGGTCCGGCGGGCGGTGGTTGTCGAGGAAGGTCTTGATGTTGATGATGACCTTCTCGCCCATCTCGACGCGGCCCTCGATGGTGGCCGAGCCCATGTGCGGCAGCAGCGTCACCTTGCCGGCCTTGGCGAGGCGGACCAGGCGCGGATTGACCGCGGGCTCGTGCTCGAACACGTCGAGACCGGCGCCGGCGATGTCGCCGGCCTCGATCTGCCGCGTCAGCGTCTCCTCGTCGATCACCTCGCCGCGCGCGGTGTTGACGATGTAGGCGTCCTTGCGGATCAGCTTCAGCCGACGCGCCGATAAGAGATGGAACGTCGCCGGCGTGTGCGGGCAGTTCACCGAGATGATGTCCATCCGCGCCAGCATCTGGTCGAGGCTTTCCCAGTAGGTGGCGCCGAGCTCGTCGGCGATCACCGGGGCGACCGGGCGGCGGTTGTGATAGTGGATCTGCAGGCCGAAGGCGCGGGCGCGCCGCGCCACGGCCTGGCCGATGCGGCCCATGCCGATGATGCCCAACCGCTTGCCGCCGATGCGGTGGCCGAGCATCCAGGTCGGCGACCAGCCCGCCCAGTTCTTGCCCTCGGTCAGGATCGAGGCGCCCTCGATCAGCCGCCGCGGCACCGCGAGGATCAGCGCCATGGTCATGTCGGCGGTGTCCTCGGTGAGGACCTTCGGCGTGTTGGTGACGGTGATGCCGCGCGCCACCGCCGCCGCAACGTCGATATTGTCGACGCCGTTGCCGAAGTTGGCGATCATGCGCAGCTTGCAATCGGGCTGATTGAGAATGTCGGCGCTGATGTGGTCGGTGACGGTCGGAACCAGCACCTCGGCGGTGCGCACGGCGTCGGCGAGCTGTTCCTGGCTCAACGGCTCGTCGTCGAGATTGAGCCTGGCGTCGAACAGCTCGCGCATGCGGGTCTCGACCGAGTCCGGCAGCTTGCGTGTCACCACGACGAGGGGCTTTTTCCTACCTGACATGTGCTGCTCTCATGAGATCCTTCAGACCTCATTAACCGGGTTCGCCGAAACTACCGTCGTCGCCTGAGAGCGGCGCTTCCCTGGACTGGTCGTGTCGGATCTCGCAGGTGGGCCGATCCGTTCCTGACAGGGCTTCGCGAGCGATTCTCAGGCGCTTCCTGGCCGCTTGTGTTCGGTCCTGTCTAGCAGAAGGCCGGGCCAAGACAAGAAGCCAACGGCGGGTCGGGACTGGCGCTTTCGGCAAGCCCTCTCTGTGCACGAAGGGGGGCAGCCGGGCAGTTCGATGGGGATCGGGCGAAGGATCGCAACGCAATCCGCTTTGATCGGAGCGCGCGTCGGTCCTTTCGAGGGAGAGTGAGTTGAGTAAATTGACGTTGTGGCGTTTCGGTGCAGTCGTGGTGCTGCTGGTCTGTCTGTTCGACGTTGCCGTCGGCAGAGGGGGCGTTGCGGCGAAGGACTCCGTTCTCACCACCAGTGGCCTGCCGGTGCCGCGCTATGTCAGCCTGAAGTCGGATCATGTGAACGTTCGCGCCGGTCCGACCAAGGACAACGACGTGGCCTGGGTCTATACGCGCTCGGGCCTGCCGGTCGAGATCACCGCGGAATATGAGAACTGGCGCCGCGTGCGCGATTCCGAGGGCTCGGAGGGGTGGGTCTATCACTCGTTGCTGTCGGGGCGCCGCACGGCGGTGGTCACGATGAAGAACAAGGACGATCTCGCCCCGATCTATGAGAGCGCCGACGCGGCGAGCGCGGTCACGGCGCGGCTGCAGGCCGGCGTCGTCGCGCAGGTGAAGAAATGCGGCAATGGCTGGTGCCGCGTGCTCGGCAATGGTTTCGAAGGCTGGATCCAGCAGCAGCGGCTGTGGGGCGTCTACGCCGACGAACAGGTCAATTGAAGGCCCAGGTCAGCGCAATGCGCTGACCTCCATCCTGACGCGCTCCCGACACAAAAATGCCCGCAGCGGGTGCGGGCATGATGCCTCGATGAAGATGTTCTGGAGGCTCAGCGCTTCTTGCGCAGCCGGACGACCATATCGATCCGGGCGATCTCGTAACCTTCGGGCGCCTCCGGCAGCTTCGACAACGCCAGATGCTGGTCAGGGATATCGACCAGCTCGTGGTTGTTCTCGAGATAGAAGTGATGGTGGGCCGTGACGTTGGTATCGAAATAGGTCTTCGTGCCGTCGACGCTGACCTGACGCAACAGGCCGGCATCGGTCAGCTGGTTCAGCGTATTATAGACCGTGGCGAGCGAGACCGGAACCTTGGCCAGCGTCGCTTCCTCGTAGAGCATTTCCGCCGTCAGATGCCGCGCACCCTTGCCGAACAACAGCCAGCCAAGGGCCATGCGCTGGCGGGTCGGGCGCAGCCCGGCCGCCTGCAGCATCTCGTTGACGTCGTGCCATGGGCAGCCGTTGAGGGCTGGCTGCCGGCCGTTCCCGAGATCCGGGCTGCCGCGGTCATGACCACTCATCGAGGCGTTGTTGCTGACATCCACTTCAAGCACCGCACAATTCGCTCTCATCTATAACCGATATAGGAAGAAACCCATTCAGATGCAAGCTTATCGCAACTAACGTATCTAGAACGCCCCTAAACTGCATTTACCGCCCGGTTCGGGCGTGGGCCCCGCGTCGATTTACCTGGATACGCGCATTGACGCCGCAATCCTCTATGTTAGAGAGCGCCCGGACCCGATTTGCCCTGCCATGGTGAGCGCCGGCGGCCGTGATGGCCATGTGCGCGAATCCAGGCGTCGTTAGGCCCGCCGCTGACAGCGGTCATGTTCGCCAGGTGCGATGGCCCAGCCTTCGTGCCGACGCGATGACCGGCCAGCGCGGCGCGGAAGGGCGCGGCGCGCGGGAAGGGTCCATGTCGCGCGGCACAAATTCCACCGGGGATCGTTGAGAAAGGCCACCAAGCATGCTGGATCGGCGCAGCGCATATGAATACGAGGACCTGCTGGCCTGCGGCCGCGGGGAGCTGTTCGGCCCCGGCAATGCGCAACTGCCGCTGCCGCCGATGCTGATGTTCGATCGGATCGTCGAGATCTCCGAGACCGGCGGCGAGTTCGGCAAGGGTGTCGTCCGCGCCGAGCTCGACGTGAAGCCGGATCTCTGGTTCTTCGGCTGCCATTTCAAGAATGATCCGGTGATGCCGGGCTGTCTCGGCCTCGATGCGATGTGGCAGATGGTGGGCTTCTACCTCGGCTGGACCGGCGGCGCCGGGCGCGGCCGTGCGCTGGGCCTCGGCGATCTCAAGTTCTCCGGCCAGGTTCTGCCGACCGCGCGCAAGGTTGTGTACAATGTCGACATCAAGCGCGTGATGCGCTCAAAGCTGGTGCTCGGTATTGCCGACGGGTGGCTTTCGATGGATGGCGAGATTATCTATCGCGCCAAGGACCTGAAGGTCGGCCTGTTCAAGCAGGACGCCGCGCCGACTTGAACCAGCGGGCTGCGACCACAGACAGTGCAGCAGGCGCGGCTGCAACAGAACACACGAGCAAAGTGAGGCGGACATCATGAGGCGGGTTGTCATCACGGGCATGGGCATCGTCTCATCGATCGGCAACAACACCCAGGAGGTGCTCGCCAGCCTGTACGAGGCGAAGTCCGGCATCTCCCGTGCTGAGAAATATGCCGAGCTTGGTTTTCGTTCGCAGGTGCAAGGTGCGCCGACGCTGAATCCCGCCGACGTGGTCGACCGCCGCGCCATGCGCTTCCTCGGCGAGGGGGCGGCTTGGAATCATGTCGCCATGGAGCAGGCGATCCTCGATTCCGGGCTGGAGCCGACCGACGTCTCCAACGTCCGCACCGGTATCATCATGGGCTCAGGCGGGCCATCGACGCGCACGCTGGTGGAAGCGGCCGATATCACCCGCACCAAGGGCCCGAAGCGCGTCGGTCCGTTCGCCGTGCCGAAGGCGATGTCGTCGACGGCCTCGGCGACGCTGGCGACCTGGTTCAAGATCAAGGGCGTCAACTACTCGATCTCCTCGGCCTGCGCGACCTCCAATCATTGCATCGGCAATTCCTACGAGATGATCCAGTACGGCAAGCAGGACGTGATGTTCGCCGGCGGCTGCGAGGAGCTCGACTGGACGCTGTCGGTGCTGTTCGACGCGATGGGCGCGATGTCGTCCAAGCACAACGACACGCCGGCGACCGCGTCGCGGCCCTATGACGTCACGCGCGACGGCTTCGTGATCGCCGGCGGCGCCGGCGTCCTCGTGCTGGAAGAGCTCGAGCACGCCAAAGCGCGCGGCGCCAAGATCTACGGCGAGATCGTGGGCTACGGCGCAACGTCCGACGGCTACGACATGGTTGCGCCTTCCGGCGAGGGTGCCGAGCGCTGCATGCAGCTCGCGCTGTCGACCGTGAAGACCAAGATCGACTACATCAATCCGCATGCGACCTCGACGCCCGCCGGCGATCCGCCGGAGATCGAGGCGATCCGGAAAGTGTTCGGCCGCGGCGAGAAGTGTCCGCCGATCTCGGCGACCAAGGCGCTGACCGGCCACTCGCTAGGCGCCACCGGCGTCCAGGAAGCGATCTATTCGCTGCTGATGATGAAGAACGGCTTCATCTGCGAGAGCGCCAACATCACCGAGCTCGACCCGGCCTTCGCCGACATGCCGATCGTCCGCAAGCGCATCGACAACGCCAAGCTCGGCACCGTGCTGTCGAACTCGTTCGGCTTCGGCGGCACCAACGCGACGCTGGTGTTCAAGCAGCTCGACGCTTAAGATTTCCAACAGCACTGGTTTCGTCGGCATCATGGCCGGGCAGCAGCGCGAAGCTCATTCTTCGCACCGATGTCCGGCCATTGGCGTCTCGAAGGCGGAGCGATCATCCTGGCTGGGCCGATCCCGGCATGACGAAGGAGAGACATCATGCAGGGTCTGATGGCAGGCAAGCGCGGCCTGGTCATGGGCATCGCCAACGACCATTCGATCGCCTGGGGCATCGCCAAGACGCTGGCTGCGCATGGCGCCGAGATGGCCTTCACCTATCAGGGCGACGCGCTCGGCAAGCGCGTCCGTCCGCTCGCCGACGAGCTCGGCGTCAAGCACGTGCTGTCCTGCGACGTCGAGGACATTGCCAGCGTCGACAGTGTATTCACGGCGCTTCGCGAGGCCTGGGGCGGGCTCGACTTCGTCGTCCACGCGGTCGCCTTCTCCGACAAGAACGAGCTCAAGGGCCGCTATGCCGACACCTCGCGCGAGAATTTTGCGCGCACGATGCTGATCTCCTGCTTCTCCTTCACCGAGATCGCCAAGCGCGCCGCCGAGCTGATGCCGGAGAGCGGCGGCAGCATGATCACCTTGACCTTCGACGGCTCCAACCGGGTGATGCCGAACTACAACGTGATGGGCGTTGCCAAGGCCGCGTTGGAAGCCTCGGTGCGCTATCTCGCCGCCGACTACGGCCGCCGCAGCATCCGTGTCAACGCGATCTCGGCCGGACCGGTGCGCACGCTGGCGGGCTCGGGCATCGGCGATGCCCGCTTCATGTTCGCGTTCCAGCAGAAGCACTCGCCGCTCGGCCGCGGCGTGACCCTGGAGGAGCTTGGCGGCTCGGCGCTCTATCTGCTGTCGGAGCTGTCCGGTGGCGTCACCGGCGAGATCCACTACGTCGATTCCGGCTACAACGTGATCTCGATGCCGCGCCCCGAGGATCTCAAGGCGGACTGACCTCCGCGCGTATCGGCGGTATCAGGGGAACGCGAGACTCCGTCCCCCGATCGACCCAAATTTTCCCAGTTGAAGACAATGTTCCTGAACGGCTAATCAGGAAGCATTGGCGCAACTCCTGTTGGTTGTTGCGACGACGCTGCGATGCATCATGACCGGTGCATCGGCCGCAGCCGTCAACCAGCCGCTCGCGCCGGCAGCAAGACAAGTCGTGGGGGCGATTGATGCTGCGTTCGAAGGCCCGTGTCGTCGCTCTCTGCGCGATGACCGGCATTGTGCTTGCGGCGGGGAACGCCGGGCCGGCGCAGGCGCAATCGAGCGTCTGGGACTCCACGATCTCCAACACGAACTGGTATGTGCCGACGGCGCAACTGCTCGCCTACATGTCGCCGAAGACCGGCTTCTCCAATCCGGTCCCGATCGGTGACCAGACGTTGTGGACCTTGGGCACCGCGACCAACGGCGCCTTCACCGGGACCAGCGTCGCGCAGCTCAGGATCGGCCTGGCGCTGCTGACGGACACCTCGACCATCCAGGGCTTCGTCACCACCAGCGGCCAGATCACCATGCTGTTCACGCCGACCGGCGGCGGCACCGTGACGGTCGGACTCGGCTATATGCGCAACGTCAACGGCGTGACCAGCATGGAAATGCAGATGATCACCGGCGACAGCCTGCTGGTGACGCATTGGGCCTACATGCTGCCCTATGATCCCGCGACCTTCACGCCGCTGCTGTCGGCGCCGGTGCCGGCCAATTCCGTGCCGCAATGGGCGTGGACCGCCGGCACGCCCTGGCGGATCGTCAGTCCGACATTGTTCGGCACGCAGGCGCCGGGCCGTTTCGTCATCACGAGCTATCAGAACGGCTATTTCTGGGGTGCGGGCGTCGCACCGCCCGGCAGCGCCGCGGCGGGCTTCACGCTGCTCGGCTCGGTGACTCCCGAGGGCAGCGTGCTGTTCAACACCCTCTCGCGCGGCACCCTGACCAGCCTCTATGGCACGGCGAGCGGCAACGCCGCGGGCGCGCAGATGCTGGTGTCGACCTACGACCTTACCGGGAATTTGACTGGAGGACTGGCGACGATGTCGCTGATCCAGCCTTACGCGGAAACGCTGCGGTCTGCAGGCGGCCGCGTCGGCCTGGAAGCGGCTGGCGTGTTGTACCGGCTGTCGATGACCTCGGCCGGCTGGACTGGATCGATGGTCTCGGGCTTTGCCGCGCTTGATAATCTCAGCGGTCCATCTCTCAGCGCCGCCGTGAAGCAGACGTTGCCGGTGCTGACCGGGGCGGCCTCGCAGGCGACCCATATCAGCCAGCAGGTGTTCCGGCAGACGATGACCAACAGGCTCAATGATGTCAGCAGCATCGGCTGGGCCGCTGGTCGCAATGTCTGGATGCAGCCCCTCGGCGGCACCGCGCAGCAGGCGGGGCGCGATGGCGTTCCCGGCTATGACGCCTCCGGCGGCGGTCTGGCGTTCGGCGCCGACGTCGCAGTCTCGTCCCGCGCCATCATTGGCGGCGTTCTCGGTTATTCTCATCACACGATCACCGGAAGCGACGCCGCCGTGCCGAACCGTCTCGGTCTCGCTTCCTATCAGCTCGGGCTCTATGGGGCCTACGCGATCACCCGTGATGTCACCTTCGACTATCAGCTTGATGGCGGATCGACCGATAACGGCGAAAACCGGTCGCTGAGCTTCATGGGTGCATCCGCCGGCGGCAGCTATCGTTCCTACAGCGGCCATGCCGGCGCAGGCATCAAGACGCGCATTCCGCTGCAAGATGGCTTCGCCCTCGTTCCAGCACTGCGCCTGGACTACGGCACGGTTCGCAGCAATTCCTACGGCGAGAACGGTGCCGGCGGTTTCAGCCTCAACGTCGATCCTCAGATCTATCAGGAGCTCGTGACGACGGCGCAGCTGAAAGCTGTCTACGCGCCCACCAGGCAGATTCGTCTGACCAGCGATATCGGCGTCGGCTACAACGCGCTGAATCAGCCGTTGCAGATCCGCGCGGCGTTCTCGGGCGGCGGCGAGAGCTTCGTCACCCATGGCCTCGGCCTGTCGCCATGGATCTATTCGGCCGGCCTTGGTCTTGTGGCCGCCGGCAACGACCGGCTCGACCTCAGCATCCGCTACGGCATCAACGCGACATCGTCCGGTCTCGTCCAGCAGTCGGGCCACGCGGTGCTGAAGATCAGGCTGTGACGCGCCTGAGCTCGTCGTTCTATTCGCGCCCGAAATAGGCCGGCAAGCGCTGGTCGAGCCGGAACTTGAGCATCGAACGCGCCATGTCACGCAGCACATTGTTGTTCGCAGCCTCTGGCGGCGAGGCGGGGAATGCGGAGTTGTCGACGTCTCCGGCGTGAGACGGTGGGCCGACGCCGGAGGTCAGCCGTGAGAGTAGCGACTTCGAGCTCATGGCAGGCTCGCGCGTCTCGAATGTCGCCCCGTCGTAGAGCTGGATATCGAGCATGATGAAGACGTGGCTGATCCGGCCAAATCCCTCGCCCCTGTTGATGACACCGACGCCGGTAACCTCGTCGTTTGTCGACGGTTCGCTGTCGGTCCGGCGCGTGATCACGAGGTAACGAGCACACCCCGCCGAGCCGGCCGCCTTCCTGACGATGGGCGTGAGCTTCCCGTTCTCAGCCTTGATCGGGGGCGATTGATAGAACGGATCGAATGCTCCCTTGGGGACGCCGATGCGGCGGATTCCGGCATCACCCGCGGCTGCCTTCACACGCGCGTAGACGATGTCGTCGAAGCCCCAGGGCACCGGCACTTCGGCGTACTCGTTGCCCAGGCGGGTCATGCCGTTCTTCTGCACCGTGAAGACATCGCCGAGCGCGGCGATCACCCCGATGTCGCACGGTCCGCCCTCGCGGAGGGCCGTCGCCGGCTTGGCGGCCTTGGCATTGCTGCCTGCTGGCTTCGCGGGCTTAGCATTCAGCGGCGCCGGGGCCGATTGCGCCAGGGCATTGGTGGAGGACCAGAGCATGGCAATGATGAGCGCAGCAAATCGGCGAGAGATGGTCACTGGGAGAGCTCGTCGCAGGGAGGAAAAGGATCAAGCCAAGGGAGCTCGAAGGGAGCTCGTTCGAGTCGTCTGAAGTCTGCGCCCGCATCATTCGATCTTCAGATAGCTCGGCAGGTCGCGATCGAGCTTCGCCGCGACCAAGGTGCGCAGCCGCTCGCGCAGGACGGTGCTGGAGGCCGCAGCCGCGAGAGGCTCGGGGAAGTCGGCATTGTCGAGCTTGTTGAGAGGGTCTTCGGTGAGCCTCATGGTCTCGGCAAGCCTGGCGCCGGTGTCGGCCGAGAACGAGCTGATCTTCTCGTAGGACTGGCCGTCGATGAGCGTGATGTTGACGTTCGCAAACAGATGCGAGTGCCTGAGGATCGATCCGACCCCCTGATTGTAGGCGCCGATGCCTCTGAGCCTCAGGGTGGTGTTGGGAATGGTCGTCTCGAACCTGGTGACGACGAGATAGCGCGCGCAGCTCGCATTCGTCGTGACGTTGCGCACGATCGCGGTCAGGCTCTCCTTCGGATCGGGCAGGAAGCGCGATGTCGGGTGGTAGTAGACCTCGAACGCGCCTTTCGGATAGCCGATCCTGCGCATGGTCGGATCGCCGCCGGTAGCCCGCGCGCACGCGCGCCATGGCGAGGTCGTCCAGCCCCCATCCCGGCAACGTGACTTCGTCCTCTTCGGTTTCAAACACGGTGAGACCGAACTTGCTGACGGCGAGCTGGTCGCCGAGTGCGGCAATGACGCCAAGACGGCACGGACCGCTTTCGATGGCGCCTGGTTTCGCCATCGCCTTTGTCTTTCCGGAGGGTTTCTTGGCCGCGGGCGCGGCCTTGGGCGCCGTTGTTGACGGAGCCTGGGCCCAAGCCCCGGTTGCGAAGGCAGCGGCGAGGGCGACGAGCGCAAGGCGGCGGATCGACAGGAGCGGCACGGACATGGGTACGGTTCGAGAATGCGAGGTCGTCGCGAACTCGAACTTAGTTCGCCTGCGAAGGCGCACGCAATGGTTTCCGGTCGCCACGCGTAAGATTTGCGCTTGCACGCCTTGCGATCAGGAGCCCGCCGCCTGACCGTCACGCTTCCATCGATAATATTTCATGATTCGGCCGTGCAGCGGGTCAGCTTCCTCCTTTTCCAGCACGAAGCCCTCGCGCTCATACCAGCGCCAAGCCTTGTCATTGCCCTTTGCGCAGCGCAGCCACACTTCGTCCGGCAGCAGCTCGCGGGTGAAGGTGAGCAGCCGGCGGCCGAGCGAGCGGCCCTGATGGGACGGGGCGATCATCAGCTGGTCGAGATAGAGCGTGGGGACGTTGATCGCGAGCATCGCGGCGAGGCGGCCGCCGTCGTCGGCGACATACAGGCTCCAGCCGCCAGCAATTTCACGCGGCACGCGCTCCCTGAGGAGCGCGAGCAGCCTCTCGCTCGGGGTCTCCAATCCGGTCGAGCACCAGCTCTCCATCCAGAGCCTGGCGACGGCGTCGTATTCGTCCGGGTGGGCAGGGCGGATGATAGGATGGAGCATGTGTGGTGACCTGAAGCGGGGTGACGGCCTCTGCATCCGCAGCCGTGACCTGGGACGCGTGAGGGTGCGCGACCAATAGGACAACAAAAAAGGGCGGCCCGAAAGCCGCCCTTTGTATTTCATTCGAAGGGTGCGCCGGCTTTACTCGCCGGCGGCTTCGCGCGCCTCGGCGGGCGCGTCCTTCTGCTTGGCCTCGAGATCCTCGCCAGTGGTCTGGTCGACCGCCTTCATCGACAGCCTGGTCTTGCCGCGGTCGTCGAAGCCGAGCAGCTTGACCTTGACCTTGTCGCCTTCCTTGACGACGTCGGAGGTCTTCTGCACGCGCTTGTCGGCGAGCTGCGAGATGTGCACGAGGCCGTCGCGAGTGCCGAAGAAGTTCACGAAGGCACCGAACTCCATCACCTTGACGACGGTGCCGTCATAGACCTGGCCGACCTCCGGATCGGAGGCGATCGACTTGATCCACTTGATGGCGGCCTTCATCGCCTCGCCGTCGTTGGAGGCGACCTTGACGGTGCCGTCGTCCTCGATGTTGACCTTGGCGCCGGTCTTCTCGACGATCTCGCGGATCACCTTGCCGCCGGTGCCGATCACTTCGCGGATCTTGTCGGTCGGGATTTTGAAGGTCTCGATGCGCGGCGCGTATTCGCCGAGCTCGGCACGCGCGGCGGTCAGCGCCTTGGACATCTCGCCCAGGATGTGGATGCGGCCGTCGCGGGCCTGGCCCAGCGCAACCCGCATGATCTCCTCGGTGATGCCCTCGATCTTGATATCCATCTGCAGCGAGGTGATGCCGCTCTCGGTGCCCGCGACCTTGAAGTCCATGTCGCCGAGATGGTCCTCGTCGCCGAGGATGTCGGAGAGAACCGCATAGCGGCTGCCTTCGAGGATCAGGCCCATCGCGATGCCCGCGGTCGGCCGCTTCAGCGGCACACCGGCATCCATCAGCGCCAGCGACGAGCCGCAGACGGTGGCCATCGACGACGAGCCATTCGACTCCGTCACCTCCGACACCACGCGCGTGGTGTAGGGGAACTCGTGGTGCGGCGGCAGCACCGGGTGGATGGCGCGCCAGGCGAGCTTGCCGTGGCCGATCTCGCGACGCTTGGTGCCGCCGAGACGGCCGGTCTCACCGACGGAGTAGGGAGGGAAGTTGTAGTGCAGCAGGAACGTCTCTTTGTACGTTCCCGACAGCGCGTCGATGTACTGCTCGTCCTCGCCGGTGCCGAGCGTGGTCACGACCAGCGCCTGGGTCTCACCGCGGGTGAACAGCGCCGAGCCGTGAGCGCGCGGCAGCACGCCGACTTCGCAGACGATGTTGCGCACGGTCTTGGCGTCGCGGCCGTCGATGCGCTTGCCGGTGTCCAGGATGTTCCAGCGAACGATCTTGGCTTCCAGCTCCTTGAACACGCCGGAGAGGCGGAGCTTGTCGTATTTCGGCTCCTGCCCTTCCGGGAAGAAGTGCGCCATCACCTTTTCCTTGACGGCGCCGACGGCGGCGTAGCGCTCCTGCTTCACGGGAATCGCATAGGCCTTGCGCAGGTCCTGCTCGGCGATCCCAAGCATCTCCTTCTCGATCGCGCCGTTGTCGATGATCGCGACGTCGCGCGGCTCCTTGGCGGCCTTCTCGGCGAGCTCGATGATCGCATTGATCACCGGCTGGAAGTGACGGTGACCGAACATCACCGCGCCGAGCATGATGTCCTCGTTGAGCTCCTTGGCCTCCGATTCCACCATCAGCACGGCGTCCGAGGTGCCGGCGACGACCAGGTCGAGCTGGGTGTCGGCCATCTCGTCGAGGGTGGGATTGAGGATGTATTCGTCATTGGCGAAGCCGACGCGGGCGGCGCCGATCGGGCCCTTGAACGGCACGCCCGACAGCGTCAGCGCGGCCGACGCGCCGACCAGCGCCACGATGTCCGGATCGTTCTCCATGTCGTGCGACAGCACGGTCACGATGACCTGGGTCTCGTTGCGCCAGGCGTCGACGAACAGCGGGCGGATCGGGCGGTCGATCAGGCGGGAGACCAGCGTCTCCTTCTCGGTCGGACGGCCCTCGCGCTTGAAATAGCCGCCGGGAATGCGCCCCGCAGCGTAGGTCTTTTCCTGGTAGTCGACCGTCAGCGGCAGGAAGTCGACGCCTTCGCGCGGCGCCTTGGCGGCGACGACGGTGGCGAGCACGACGGTCTCGCCATAGGTGGCGACGACGGCGCCGTCCGCCTGGCGGGCGATCTTGCCGGTTTCAAGCTTGAGCGGACGCCCGCCCCAGTCGATCTCGACGGAATGCTTGGTAAACATGGGTATCTTCTTTCATGAGATGATCGAAGGCGGACCCCGCAGAAACAAAAAAACCATGCGCAAGATTGCAGGGCGCTGGATTGCGATCAGCGCCCTGCGATCCTGCCATGGTTTTCTTATTTCGGATGGCGTCCATCCTTCTCGTAAGTAACGGGCACCTTGCCCGTCACGCCCAGCGGCCGGATTGCTGCTGAGGCGTACTGCACGGTCCGGGCAGGATCAGTCGAAGGGCGTATCTGCCTCTTTCCAGATCCAGCCAGACCGCATGATCCCGGATTCGCGAACGCCGCGATCGAAGCGGCGTCCTCGGCATCATGCCATCAACGCGCGCAACACCGCGCGCGCTCATTCCCAGTCGAAGCTCAACGGCGAATGTTGTGCTTCTCGAGCAGCGCCTTGTAGCGCGCCTCGTCGTTCTTCTTCAGATAGTCCAGCAGCGAACGGCGGGTCGAGACCAGCTTCAGGAGGCCGCGGCGGGAGTGGTTGTCCTTGCCATGGGTCTTGAAGTGGCTGGTCAGGTTGTTGATGCGTTCCGAGAGGATCGCAACCTGCACCTCGGGAGAACCGGTATCACCGGCCTTGGTGGCATTCGCCTTGATGATTTCCGCCTTGCGCTCTGCGGTCACCGACATCGTCAGTCTCTTTCGTTGCGACCGGAGCTGGCAGTCAGTCCGGTCAGGTTGAACACGCGCTTGGGGATGAGTTCGCCATTGCCAATTTCGGCAAGCGCCAGAAGGCGGCCTGCGACCGTGACATAGACTGTGCCGCTACTATTGGGCGCATCCCGTCCGCGCAACAAGACGGCCTGACCCCTGTGGAGCCTTGCCGCATCAGCCCGAGTGACGGCCAGTGCCGGGATGTCGTCCAGCGCGGTCTCAACGGGCAAGAGTGCGTCGGCGAGGCTTCCCTCACCGGACGCGGCTCTATTGCACAAAGCCTCCAACTGTTCCAGCGGAATCATGTCGTTCTCGGTAAACGGACCCACCAGGGTCCGCCGGAGCGCGCTGATATGGCCGTAACAGCCGAGGATTCGGCCCATGTCGCGGGCCAGCGCCCGGACATAGGTTCCCTTGCCGCATTCCGCCTCGAACACCGAATGGTCCGGGTCGGGCTGGTCGACGAGGGTCAGTTCATGGATCTCGACCGGGCGCGGCTGGAGCTCGACGACCTCGCCGTCGCGGGCGAGATCATAGGCGCGCTCGCCCTGGACCTTGATCGCGGAATAGCGCGGCGGCGTCTGCTCGATCCGGCCGGTAAATTGCGGCAGCAGCGCCCGGATCGCCGCGGCATCCGGCCGGCTCTGGCTGGTCTCGACGACCCGTCCTTCGGTGTCGTCGGTATCGCGCTCCTCGCCCCAGGTCACGGTGAAGCGGTAGCGCTTGCGGCCGTCCATCACGAACGGGACGGTCTTGGTGGCTTCGCCGAGCGCGATCGGCAGGCCGCCGGAGGCGAGCGGATCGAGCGTGCCGGCATGGCCGGCGCGCTTGGCCTGGAACAGGCGCTTCACCACCGCCACGGCCTGGGTCGAGGTCATGCCGATCGGCTTGTCGAGCACGACCCAGCCATGGACGTCGCGGCGATCGCGGCGTGGCTGGTTGCCCTGACCGTTTCCTTGGCGCTGCTTGTTGCGCGGATCATTGTTGTCGCGCGGCGGGCGTCCGTCGGCAGAATGGATCGTCTTGGCGGCGGTCGGTTCGGCGCTCGGCGCGTCGACAGTGCCGGTTTCGGGGGGAATGGTCATCAGCTCTCTTCCGAATCCGAATTGAGGTCTCTCTGCACCGCGGGTGTTCGCAGTAATTTCTCGATCCGTTCCGCTTCGTCGAATCGCTCGTCGACGCGGAAGCGGATGTCAGGTGCAAATTTCAGGTTAACGCGCCGCGCGATATCGCCGCGCAGGAACTTCTTGTTGCGCTCCAGCGCAGCGAGCACGACGTCCGTATCCTGTCCGCCGAGCGGCATGATGTAGATCGTGGCGAGCTTCAGGTCGGGCGACATGCGGACTTCGGGCACCGTAATGATGTGTCCCTCCAGGTCCGGGTCGTGCACGTCACCGTGGCTGAGAATGTCGGCGACAGCGTGACGCACGGTCTCGGCCACGCGCAACTGACGCTGCGAGCCGCCGGAAGCGGCGCTTCCCCTCTGGTGATGGCGAGGCATTTTTCAAAAATCCAATGGATCGTCGCCCGGCGTGAGCACGGGCGAGAGGATCATTCTGATTGAGTTCAACGACGCTTCGTTAAGTTCAAGGGACGCAGCGATTCCGCATGCGCACGGAATCGCTGCTCACTCGAATTGCAGCGCGCTCTGTAGGATTCGGACTTACAGCGAGCGCTGGATGGTCTCCACGCGATAACACTCGATGACGTCGCCGACACGCATGTCGCCGTAGCTCTCGAAGGCCATGCCGCATTCCTGGCCGGCCTGCACTTCCTTCACTTCGTCCTTGAAGCGCTTCAGGGTCGACAGCTTGCCCTCGTGAACCACGACGTTGTCGCGGATCAGGCGGACATTGGCGCCGCGCTCCACGGTGCCGTCGGTGACGCGGCAGCCGGCGACCTTGCCGACCTTGGAGATGTTGAACACCTCCAGGATCTGCGCATTGCCGAGCATGGTTTCCCGAAGCGTGGGGGCCAGGAGACCGCTCATCGCCTTCTTCACGTCATCCACGAGGTCGTAGATGATGTTGTAGTAACGGATCTCGATGCCGTTGCGCTTGGCGAGCGCGGCCGCTTCCTTGTTGGCTCGTACCGAGAAGCCGATGATCGCGGCGTTGAAGCCTTCGGCCAGCGTCACGTCGGACTCGCTGATGCCGCCGACGCCGGCATGCAGGATGCGGGCGGCGACCTCCTCGGTGCCGAGCTTCTCCAGCGAGCCGAGAATGGCTTCCAGCGAGCCCTGCACGTCGGCCTTGATGACCAGCGGGAATTCCTTGCGGCCCGCAGTCTTCAATTGCGACATCATCTGTTCGAGCGAACCGCGCATGCCGGAGATCGAGGCTGCCGCGTTCTCGCGCTTCTGGTGCGCGCGATAGCTGGTGACCTGGCGGGCACGGGCTTCGTTCTCGACGACGGCGAGACGATCGCCGGCTTCCGGCGGACCATTGAAGCCGAGCACCTCGACCGGCACCGACGGGCCTGCCTCCTGCAATGTCTCACCCTGATCCGAGATCAGCGCGCGGACGCGGCCCATCTCGGCGCCGGCGACGATGATGTCGCCGACCCGCAACGTGCCGCGCTGGACCAGCACGGTGGCGACCGGGCCGCGGCCACGATCGAGCTTGGCTTCGATCACGGTGCCTTCGGCCGGGCGATCCGAATTGGTCTTGAGGTCGAGAATGTCGGCCTGCAGCGCGATCATTTCGAGCAGACGATCGAGGTTGGTCTTGTTCTTGGCGGACACCTCGACGTCGACGACCTCGCCGCCGAGCGATTCGACCTGCACCTCGTGCTGGAGCAGCTCGGTGCGGACGCGCTCGGGACGGGCGTCGGGCTTGTCGATCTTGTTGATCGCGACGATCATCGGCACCTTCGCCGCCTTGGCGTGGTTGATGGCCTCGATCGTCTGCGGCATCACGCCGTCATCGGCCGCGACCACCAGCACCACGATGTCGGTGACCTTGGCGCCGCGGGCGCGCATCGCGGTGAACGCGGCGTGGCCGGGCGTGTCGATGAAGGTGATCTTCTTGCCGGAATCCGGCGCGGTCACCTGATAGGCGCCGATGTGTTGGGTGATGCCGCCGGCTTCGCCCGAGACCACGTTGGCGTGACGCAGCGCGTCGAGCAGCGAGGTCTTGCCGTGGTCGACGTGGCCCATCACGGTCACGACCGGCGAGCGCGGCTCGGTGTCGGTCGAATCGTCGACGACGTCGAACAAACCCTCTTCGACGTCGGACGCCGCGACGCGCTTGACGCTGTGGCCGAGCTCCTCGGCGATCAGCTGCGCGGTGTCGGCATCGATCACGTCGGTGATCTTGTGCATCGCGCCCTGGCGCATCAGCAGACGGATCACGTCGACCGCGCGCTCCGACATGCGGTTCGCCAGCTCCTGGATGGTGATGGCTTCCGGAATCGTCACCTCGCGGACGAGCTTCTCCTTCTGCTCGTTGGCGGCATGGCCCTTCAGGCGCTGCGTGCGGCGGCGGAACGAGGCGATCGAGCGCTCGCGCACATCGTCGGCCGTCAGTGCCGTGACCACCGTCAGGCGGCCGCGCTGCTTCTGCGGACCCGGCTTGTGCGTGGTCTTCGGCGGCGGTGCAGGACGTGCGGCTCCGCCGGGACCCCTGCGGATCTGGCGCGGACCCTCATCCTCGTCCGGACCGGCGGCAACTGCCGCCGGCGCGCGGCCGAGCGGACCGCCGGCGGCAGGACGGGCGCCGGCCGGGCGTGCGCCCGCCGGCTGAGCGCCGCCGGGCCGCGAGCTCGGACCACCAATCTGCTGCGGCCGGCTGCCCGGTGCGCCGACGGGCCTGCCGGGGGCGGGCGTCGAGCGGGCCGGTGCGGTCGCCGCGGGCTGCGGCGCGGATGTCGCCGGACGGGGCGCCTCGCCTTCGCCGAACCGCTTCTTGGCCTCGAGCTCGGCCTTGCGTTTGGCTTCCTCTTCGTGGCGGTGCCGCTCTTCCTCGGCCTTGCGGCGCGCCTCGGCAGCCTCGCGCTCGGCGCGTTCGGCGGCTTCGCGCTCGGCACGGCGGCGCGCTTCCTCTTCGGCCTGGCGGCGTTCCTCGATGTCGCGCACGCGGGCATCGGCCAACGCGCTGGCGCGCGCCGACCGCTCGTCCTCCGTCAGGGTGCGCAACACGACCCCGGATCCGCCGCGCTGCGACGAGCCGGATGGGCGCGGTCCGGATGAGCGCGGCGATGGCGGGGGCGGCGGCGCCTTGGCGACGGTCGGCTCCGGCGCATGCGGAGCATCGGGCCCCCCATCGCCGACGCGGCGCTTGCCGCGCTTCTCGACCACCACCTGCTTGCTCCGGCCATGTGGGAAGCTCTGGCGTACCGTGCCGGTCTCGACGCGCGGCTTCAGCGTCAAGGTCTTGCTCGGGACACTCAGTTTCTTGTCGCCCGGAGTGTTGTTGTCGGCCATTCAGTCGTCCTAATCTCGTTACCAGCGTGCGGGCTACCGCACCGTCTCATTCGTGCAATCGTCGCGATGTCTTCGTAGCTATGGCTTCAAAGTGCTATGTCTTCGAAGTCGAAGCAGATTTCGTGGCCGCGGTTCCGGCAATCTTGTCAGCGTCGGCCGACCGGTATCGGACCAGTGTCTGGCTGCGCGACAGGAATGTCCTGCTCGCCGGGCCTGCGAGCACGGCAGCATGTATCACATTTGAGCGCCCAAGTGCCAAATCCAATTCTGCCGAAGTGAGACAGCAGATGATCGGAATTGTCGGGGCTTGGCCCTGGTCCCCGTCGTTCGGCCGCACCAGCGCGTCGAGCTTGCGGATCCCGTCGGCTGCGCCATCCGCGGCATGGACGAGGGCAGCCAATGTCGACCGCGATTGCCGCTGCGACAGCGCCGCTTCCACCTTGGAGAAACCGGAGACGGCCTGGCCGGCCTTGGCGGCAATCCCCAGCGCTTCGATCGCGCTGCGGGCCAGCAAGGCTTCCAGGTCTTCGGCAAGGGTCGGCGGGACGCGGACGTTGGTCTTGAAGCCTCGGCTGAAATGGTGACGCCGCACCGCCTCCGCAACCGCCTGGCGCGAGGCGGTGATCCACAATCCCCGACCGGGCAGCTTGCGCTTGATGTCGGGCACGACCTCGCCCGACGGGCCGACGACGAAGCGGATCAGCTCGCCGATCGGCCGCACGTCGCGGCTGACCGCGCACATGCGCATGGTCGCGGACTTCTCGGTCCGCGGTCCATTGTCGAGCTCGGGGTCGGCCAAAGCGAGCATGCGGTGATGCGGCTCCTCATCTCAAGCGAGCTGGGTCAGGGTGGGGGTCATCGTGCCGTCCATGGGGCGAGCCAAACGGGTCAGGCGGGCTGTCCTTCGGTCGCTTCGTCCTCATTCTCGGCTTCCGCTTCGGTCTTGGCGAGGTCGGCCTCACTGATCCAGCCGGCCTTGACGCGAGCCTGCATCACCATGGCTTCGGCGTCGTCGCGGGAGACATCGAGACCGTCGAGAATGCCGGCGAATTTGGTGGCTTCGCCGCCCTCCTTGCGCTCGGTCCAGCCGACCAGATCGTCGGTGGCGCAGCCCGCGAGATCCTCGACCGTCTTGATGTCGTTCTCGCCGAACTTGACCAGCATCTTGGTGGTCACGCCGGGCACATCCTTCACCGCGTCCTCGACGCCGAGCTCCTTGCGCTTGGCCTCGAGCTCGGCTTCCTGCTGCTCGAGGAATTCGCGGGCGCGGGTCTGCAGCTCGGTCGCGGTCTCCTCGTCGAAGCCCTCGATGCCGGCGAGATCCTTGAGGTCGACCAAAGCGAGCTCCTCGACCGAGGTGAAGCCTTCGGACGCCAGCAGCTGGCCGACGACCTCGTCGACGTTCAGCGATTCCATGAATACGCGGGTGGAATTCTCGAAGTCGGCCTGACGGCGCTCCGATTCCTCCTGCTCGGTCAGAATGTCGATGTCCCAGCCGGTCAGCTGCGAGGCGAGGCGGACGTTCTGGCCGCGGCGGCCGATGGCGAGCGAGAGCTGGTTGTTGGTGTCGGGCACCACGACCTCGATGCGCTCGCGGTCCTCGTCGATGACGACCTTGGCGACTTCAGCCGGCGCCAGCGCGTTGACCACGAAGGTCGCGATGTCGGGCGACCACGGGATGATGTCGATCTTCTCGCCCTGCAGCTCGTTCACCACGGCCTGCACGCGCGAGCCGCGCATGCCGACGCAGGCGCCGACCGGATCGACCGAGGAATCGCGCGACACGACGCCGATCTTGGCGCGCGAGCCGGGGTCGCGAGCGACCGCCTTGATCTCGACGATGCCGTCATAGATTTCCGGCACTTCCTGCGCGAAGAGCTTGGCCATGAACTGCGGATGGGTGCGCGACAGGAAGATCTGCGGGCCGCGGGTCTCGCGGCGGACGTCGAACACATAGGCGCGGACGCGGTCGCCGTTGCGGAACACCTCGCGCGGCAACATCTCGTCGCGGCGGATGATGGCCTCGCCGCGGCCGAGGTCGAGGATCACGCTGCCATATTCGACACGCTTGACGACGCCGTTGACGATGTCGCCGATGCGGTCCTTGAACTCCTGATACTGCCGGTCGCGCTCGGCCTCGCGCACCTTCTGCACGATGACCTGCTTGGCCGACTGCGCGGCGATGCGGCCATATTCCAGTGGCGGCAGGGTGTCGGCGATGGTGTCGCCGATCTGCGCGCCCGGATTGGCGCGGCGGGCATCATCCAGCGAGATCTGGTTGGAGGGGTTCTCGACCTTCTCGACCACCAGCATGTGGCGCGACAGCCGCAGCTCACCCTTCTTCGGATCGATCTCGGCGTGAACGTCGGTCTCGCTGCCATAACGAGCGCGGGCGGCCTTGGCGATCGCGTCTTCCATGGCAGCGATCACGATGCCGCGGTCGATCGACTTCTCGCGTGCGACGGCGTCGGCGATCTGCAGCAGTTCCAACCGGTTGGCGCTGACGGCCATGGCTCAAATCTCCTCTAATCAGGATCGATCTCGCCTCTGCGCGCGCGGTCGGCGGCGAGGCGATGTTTCTTGGTGTTGGTCGGCAGCGGCTTCTTGACCGGCTGCTTGTCCTTCGATTTCGGTTTTGGCTTGGCCTGGGCCGCCGGCTTGGCGTGCGGCGCCAACGGTGGCGCCAGCCCGAGGTCGCGCTTCTTCTCGCGCTCGGCGGCCTTGCCGCGGCGCATGGATTCGGCGATCAGCTCGTCGGTCAGCACCAGCTTGGCGTCGCCGATGTCGGCCATCGGCAGCACGACGTCCGGCTCCTGGTCCTTGGCCACGTCGTCGCGGATGATGCGCACGCCATCGCCTTCGACGCCGGCGATGATGCCGCGGAAGCGTTTGCGGTTCTGATGTGCCACCGCCATCTCGATCTTGACCAGATGACCGGCGTGGCGGGCGAAATCGGAACGGCGGACCAGCGGCCGGTCGATGCCCGGCGAGGAGATCTCGAGCCGGTAGGCGCGGTCGATCGGGTCGGCGATGTCGAGCACCGGCGACAGCGCCCGCGACACCGCCTCGCAATCCTCGATCTGCATCGTGCCGTCGGGACGCTCGGCCATCACCTGGACCGTGCAACCGCCCTCGCCCGAAATGCGGATACGCACCAGGCGGTACCCCATTCCCTGCAGCACCGGGTCGGCCACCGCCGCCACGCGCGCCGCAACCCCCGGCTCGACGACGAGACGGGGCTCGGTCAGGAGGTCGGTGTCAGCGGCTGCGAACGTAGGTTCCGTCATCGAGGCGTCGATCGCGTGTCTTGCTTGGTTGGGCCGTGGGGCCTCTTCGATCGCGCTCACCGGACCGATCCCGCCCGTGGCGGAGCGATCCAGGTAACAAAAAAGAGCGGGTCCGGAAGGGCCCACCCTCACTACGCGATCGTATATGAGATGATGTTTGATGGCGCTCATATAGCCGCTTTGCCGCCAGACGGCAAGGGTCGTGTCGGCTCAAACGGGACCTGGAACTGGGAATTCATTCCGCGCCGAGACCGCGGATCGGATCGTTTTCCCCGACCGGCAACGGCTGAATGCCGCAGGGTCTAACCCTTCATTCACCAAGATCGCTTAAAAATAAGCTGAGTTCGCGCTTTTCGCCCCGTCGTCATGCCGCAAGGAGCGGAGCGCACGGAAACGTGTCGTGTTGCGTATCGAGTAGACGTCATGACCCCCGCTACCGCGCTGATCCCCGGCCTCGGCGGGATCGTCAGGCATGGCAATGCTGAACGCGGCCTTGAGGCCACGCGCCGCATCGCCGACCTGTTCTTCGAGGATGCGACGAAGCTGCGTCCCGAGCACATCAATCTGTTCGACGGTCTCCTGATCGATCTGGTCCCGTTCGCGGATCTGCCGACGCGGATCGATCTGGCGGAGCGGTTGTCGCAGCTCCTCAAGGCGCCCCGTGCCGTCGTCAGCCGGCTGGCGCGCGACGACGAGGTTGCGGTGGCGGGTCCGCTGTTGCGCCGTTCGCTCGTGCTCGACGATCCCGTGCTCATCGCTATTGCGCGCGACAAGAGCCAGGGTCATTTGCTCGCGATGGCAGAGCGGACGCGCCTATCGGCTGATATGACGGACGTGCTGGTGCGCCGAGGTGATCGCGACGTGGTGCGGCGGGCCGCTGCCAATGACGGCGCAGCGTTTTCCCCGCGCGGCTATGCCGCGCTGATCCACCGCGCGAGTTCCGACGGCGTGCTGACCCTCACGGTCGGTCGGCGCGACGATGTTTCCGACGATCATCTGAAACAACTGCTGGCCGGCTCGCTCGATGTCGTCAGGCGGCGGCTGTTCGATGTCGTGCGGCCGGACAAGCAGGCGAGGATCAAGCAGGCTCTCGCCGAGCTTGCCGATGCGGCGCGCGCAACGAACAGCACGCGCAATTTCGTGCCCGCGCAGCGGACCATCCTGTCGCTGTATGAAGCCGACGCCTTGGACCAGTCGGCGCTGTTCCGCTTCGCATCCGAGCACGAATACGAAGAGGTCATCGCGGCGCTCGCCGCAATGACCGGACTTAAGATCGCGACGCTCGACCGGCTGGTGTCGGGCGATCGTCACGATCCGCTTCTGATCCTGGGGCGCATGATCGGGCTCGACTGGCGCACCGTGCATGCACTGATCCTGCTGCGCCTCGGACCGAAACGCGTGCCGGCGCAGCGCGACATCGATGCGATCAGGGTCAACTACGCGCGCCTGCTGCCATCGACCGCCGAGCGTATCGTCGCGTTCTGGAAGACACGACATTGAACGACGTCGCCGGCATAGCGGTCAGCGCCGGCGGAAGATCAGATAGCTGGCGACGCGGCCTTCGCGCGTCGCCTTCCGTCCGTAGCGCGTCATGGTGTAGCCCGGCCAGGGCAGGCGCCAGTCGTCGGCGCGCTCGGCCGTCCAGGCGAAGTCGGGCGAACGCAGCAGATGCCACAGCGTCCAGGCGCAATAGTCGGCGATGTCGCTGACGAAGCGGAACTCGCCGCCGGGCTTCAGGACGCGCGCCATCGCGGCGACCGTTGCATCCTGCACGAAACGCCGCTTCCAGTGCCGCCGCTTCGGCCAGGGATCGGGATGGATCAGGTCGATCCGCTGCAGCGACTGCGGCGGCAGCCAGGCCAGCAGCTCGGCGGCATCGCCCGCCAGCAGCCTGATATTGCCGATGTTGTCGGCCTCGATGGCCGACAGGATCTTGGCCATGCCGTTGACATAGGGCTCGCAGCCGATGAAGCCGGTGGTCGGAAACGCCTTTGCTTCGGCGGCAAGATGCTCGCCGCCGCCAAACCCGATCTCCAGCCGCAGCGCGTCGACCGGCGGATGGTACAGCGTGGGCAGCACGGCTTCCGCGGGCGCGGCGAGATCGAGCGCGAGGTGCGGCAGCAGGTTGTCGACCAGGCCGGCCTGATGCGCCCGCAGCTTGTGGCCCTTGCGCCGGCCGAAGAACGAGCCCTGACCATGCAAGGCCTCGGTGCTGGCGTGATCGTCGTCGACAGGCATGTTGATCGCGGTGCTCATCGCAGGGTTTGATAGAGACGGTAGAGCAGCCTTGTCCGCGGCTCGATCGAGGAGATGTACATCTGCTCGTAATGCGTATGCGCGCCCTTGCCGTCGACGCCGAGCCCATCGAGCGTCGCCGTGAACGGTGCGGTGAAATTGCCGTCGGAACCGCCGCCCGTGTGGGTGTCGACGAGCTCGAATCCGATCTCTTCGGCCAGTGATTTCGCATGCTCGAACAAGGCCGCGCCGGCGTTGCCCTTGACGTAAGGCGGCCGGTTCACCTCGCCCCTGACTTCAACCGTGACGCCATCGCTGCGCGAGGTCAGCCCCAGGATCTTGGGCAGGATTTCCTCTGCATCGGCTGGCGTCGGTAGCCGCGCATCCACCTCCGCATGGGCTTCCTCTGCGATGACGTTGGGACGTGTGCCACCGCGCACCACGCCGACATTCACGGTAATGCCGCGCGCGGGGTCGTTGAGCGCTTCGAGCGCATGGATGACGTTGGCGAGTTCGCGGATCGCACTGCGTCCATCCTGTGGACGCGCGCCGGCATGCGCGGGCACGCCGCGGATGGCCACGTCGAACCGCGCCACGCCCTTGCGCCCGGTCACGATCTTGCCGCCGTCACGCGCCGGCTCGGTGACGAGGACGTATTTGGCCTTGCGGCCCTCCTCCTCGATCAGCGCGCGCGAGGTCGGGCTGCCGATCTCTTCATCCGAGACGAACAAATGAGTAATGCCGAGCGGCGATTCTTCACCGCCTGCGCAGAGCTGACGAAAGGCGTGAAAGGCGAGATACGCGCCGCCCTTCATGTCGTAGATCCCCGGACCGTACGCGACGTCACCGTCGACCGAAAACGGCAGCCGCGCGATGAACCCGATCGGGTGCACCGTATCGAGATGGCTGAGGACCAGAATTCCGGGCTCGGCCTGTCCCCATGACGAGCGCGCGATGAGATGGTCGCCGCAGCCGTCGCGTCCGGCGATCCGTTCGATCGTGGCATCAAGCCCGCGATAGCCATCCGCGACAAGGGAAGCCAGCTTGTTGACCTGATCAGGCGCCTCGGTTGGGGTCTCGATCTCGACCCATTGGCGGATGCCTTCGAGAATTGTGCGACTATCGAACGGGCTGCTGCTGGTGGTCATAGCTGTAAATCGTTCTCGATGGTTACGAAGTGGTAGCAGGCGGTGGACGCGTTGGCGCGTCGCAGGGCGGGTTGGCGGCTGGGACGCCGGAGTTCCAGGCCACATGTGCATAAAACGATTTAGAGCGCGATAGCGTTTCCCGAAGGGGAGCCATCGCGCTCTATTGGTCGCAATCGAAGTTGTCTATCGGCCCATTCGTCCTGCGAAGCGTTGCATGCCCAGCGCGACGCTCGCAAAACGCGTTCTGCTAATGGCCCCCCGAGGCGCTGACATTCATATGAGAGGAAATCGCGATAGGAATGTCAGCGCCGGCGCATAAGCTAGCCTTCTTCCGGAGCTTCGCGATCAGCGATCTGCTCGACCAGGTCGACGATGCTGCGACGAAGCTTTGAATCGTGGATCCGCGTGAATGCGCGGGTCAACGCCAGTCCTTCTGAGGTTGCCAGGAAATCAGACACATAGGCGGGCGAAGCGCCTTCGCCGAAAGCTTCACCGTTGGTCCCGCCACTCGGGACCCCTTCGAACAGGAAGGAGACCGGGACCTGCAGAACCTCCGAGATCTGCTGAATCCGGCTGGCGCCGACTCGATTGGTGCCTTTTTCGTACTTCTGTATCTGCTGGAACGTGAGTCCGAGAGCCTCACCAAGTTTTTCCTGGCTCATGCCCAACATGATACGGCGCATCCGCACCCGGCTGCCGACATGCTTGTCAACAGGGTTGGGCGCTTTCGTCGACATCTCTCAACTCCTTAGAATGGGCCTCGGAACGAGGCGGTCGCAGTATGCCTCAGGCGCTCACACCGTCAATTTCTGTTCGCATGCGTACTAACGAAGACGGCCGAGCAACGATCTGGACGGCTCATGCTGCCGCGCGAGAATGCGAATTGCAGCAGCTATCTGTCAACACTTGGGGTTTTGCTTGTCAAAAAAAATCTTACGGAGCCGGAAAGAATCGAGATCTTGCTGTCGTCAGGGAAGCTTTTGAGCAACACGTCTGCGAACGACGGTGCTCAGGGCGATCACTAACAGAATCGCAACCGGAATGTCGCCGAGCTTTGCATAGACTGTCGGCTGCAACGCAACAGGCAGCGCGGAATCCAGCACGCCCTCTGCACCGAGTGGCAATTGCTTAACGATACGGCCGACGGGATCGATCACTGCAGAGATGCCGGTGTTCGCAGATCGAACTAATGGAAGTCCTTGCTCGATCGCGCGCCACTGCGCCTGCTGCAGATGCTGATGAGGACCGGTCGAAATGCCGAACCATCCGTCGTTGGTCAAGTTGACGATCCAGCCCGGGCGTTCTTCGCTCGGCACGCTGTCACTCGGAAAGATCGCCTCGTAGCAGATCAAAGGAAGAACACGCGGAGCGTGTGGCACGTCCAGATTGCGTCGCGCCGTGCCCGGGATGAAACCGCCCTGCACCCGCGTCAGCTGCTCGAGCCCGATCCGCTCCAGCAGAGTCTGGAACGGCAGGAACTCGCCGAACGGGACCAGATGGAGCTTGTCGTAGACCGACAGCACGGTGCCGTCGTGGCCGATCACGTAGATCGAATTGTAGGCCCGGGTGATGGGAACGTTCCGAGGCACGTCGGGGGCGCGGACCGAACCGGTGATCAGCACCGCGCCCGGCGACAGCAGGTCGGCGATCTGGCCCATCGCGTCCGCCTCGCGGGTCAGGAAGAACGGGAACGCCGATTCCGGCCAGATCAGGATATTGGTGTCGCGGACACCGGTGGCTGTCGGACCGGAGGCGCGATCCGACAGCGCCAGATAGCGGCGCATGACGTCGGCCTTGGCGCCATAGTTGAATTTGACGTCCTGCTGCAGGTTCGGCTGCATGATCCGCAGCTTGAGATCGGCGACGAAGGCGGTCGGATGCAGGCCGATCCGGATGACGCCAAACACGCCCATCACCACCAGCAAGGCGGCCGCCGCGGCCGGCGCCCGCCAGCGCTCGCGCCAGGTCTTGCCGTCGATCAGCACCGCAGGGCTGGCAAAGATCGCGATCGCCAGGAACGTCATGCCCCAGATCCCGATCAGCGACGTCGCCTGCGCCAGCGCGAGCGGCTGCGACAGGGCATAGCCGAACGTGTTCCAGGGGAAGCCGGTCAGCGCGTGGCCGCGGAGCCATTCGCTCGCGGTCAGGCAGACGGCGAGCGCCAGGATACGGGTTGCACCACGCGTCCAGATCAACCGCGCCAATGCGAAGCCCAGTGCCGGAAACAGCGCGAGATAGGCCGGCAGACCCAGCACGGCGAACGGCATCAGCCAGGCGAAGGTGTCGGCATCGACCAGGAACGCGTTGCCGATCCAGTACAGGCCGGGCACGAAATAGCCCATGCCGAAGCAGAAGCCGCTGAAGGCGGCAGCCGGGATGCCGCGCCGCCGTCCCGCCGCCGCACCATCGATCAGCCAGACCAGCACCGGGAAGGTGATCGCAAGCACCGGCCAGGCGTTGAACGGAGCCATCGCAAGCGAGGAGAGCGCGCCGGCGGCGAGCGCGATCGCCGCGCGCTTCCAGCCCCAGGCCAGGACAACGCCGATGGCGAGGCCGCGAATCGTCGATGGGCGGATCACTGTGAGCTGGCTCCGTCGCCGCGTGGCGGGCTGCTATCGTCATGGCCCGGCGCCGGGCCGGCCTCTGCTGGCGGCGGCTCGGCCGGGACGTCCGTGTCCGGCGGGGCCGCTTCCGGCGCCATTTCGCGGCGCCGGCTCTCGCGCGGCGGGCGGGGTGTGGGACGCTCCTTGCGCGGCGCGATGCGCAGCCGCTTGACCCGGCGCGGATCGGCATCGAGCACCTCGACCTCGAAATTGCCGGGGCCGGAGATCAACTCGCCGCGCACCGGCAGCCGGCCGACATGATTGACGAGATATCCGCCGAGCGTCTCCACCCCTTCGCCTGCCTCTCCGGTCACGAACTCCTCGCCGATCACCCGGCGCACGTCGTCGAGGCTGGCGCGGGCGTCCGCGATGAAGGCGTTGTCGGCCTGCCGCACGATCGCCGGCGGCTCGTCGCTGTCGTGCTCGTCGTCGATCTCGCCGACGATCTGCTCGACGATGTCCTCGATCGAGACCAGCCCGTCGGTGCCGCCATATTCGTCGACGACCAGCGCCAGATGGATGCGCGAGGCCTGCATCTGCGCCAGCAGGTCGATCGCGCGCATCGACGGCGGCACATAGAGCAGCTTGCGGATGATGTTGGCCTCGAACAGCGGCATCGACAGGTCGACGGCCTTCAGGTCGAGACCGGCCGGCAGCGGCTTCTTGCGCCGCGCCTTCACCTCGTCCGAGACGCGCGCCTGCGCGGTGGTGAAGGCGAGCAGGTCGCGGATGTGCACCATGCCCTCGGGATCATCGAGCGTGTCGTTGTAGACCACGAGCCGTGAATGCGAGGCGCTCTCGAACAGGCTCATCAGCTCGCCGAGCGTGATGTCGCGCCTGACCGCGACGATGTCGGCGCGATGCACCATGACGTCGGCGATCCGCCGCTCGTGCAGATCGAGGATGTTGCGCAGGAGCGTGCGCTCGACCGCGGAGAAGCCGATGTCGTCGGGTGTCGAGGCGTCGAGCACGACCTGCAGATCGTCGCGCACCGATCCGCCGCCCTTCCATCCGAACAGATTACGCAGCGCGCGCAGGAGCCAATTCTCGCTCGGCGAGCGGCCGAGTTCGGATGCCGGCACCACGGCCGGAAGATTGCGCGTGTTGCGCGGATTGTCGTGAATGGGTTCGGAGTCGGCCATGATCAATTCGTCCGCTCCCGGTCGGCATAGGGATCGGGGATGCCGAGATGGGCGAGGATCTCGCGCTCGAGCGCTTCCATCTCCTCGGCCTCGTCATCGGTCTCGTGATCGTAGCCGACGAGATGCAGGAATCCGTGTACGGTCAGATGGCTCAAATGGTGCGCGAACGGCTTCTGCTCCTCGTCGGCCTCGCGCCGCATCGTCTCGTAGGCGATGGCGATGTCGCCGAGCATGCGCGGTGCGTCGTCCTCGCCGCGCGGCCCGGTCGGCTGCAGCGCCGGAAACGACAGCACGTTGGTCGGCTTGTCGATGCCGCGCCAATTGCTGTTCAGGGTGCGGATGCCGTCATCGTCCGTCAGCATCACCGCGATCTCGGCGTCTCCGACGTCCGCGTCGACCGTCTCAGCGGCGGCGACGATGGCGCGATGTATGACGTCCTCGGCGTCGGGCTGGTCCTGCCAGCAGTCGGCTGCGACGATCACCTCGGTGGTTGGAATGGGACTTTGTGGCATCCTGGTCGTTCTGTGCGGATGGCGCTCGGATCATGCGCCGATCGGCGAGCTTGCTCCGGGGGTCAGCGCGCCTTTGGGCTCTCATAGGCGGCGACGATACGCGCCACCAATTCGTGGCGAATGACATCCTCGCCGGTGAACCTGACCTGTGCGATCCCTTCGACGCCGTCGAGCAGCCGCGCGGCCTCGGCAAGGCCCGACGTCTGGCCGTTGGGCAGATCGATCTGGGACGGATCGCCGGTGATGATCATGCGGCTGTTCTCCCCCAGACGCGTGAGGAACATCTTCATCTGCATCGACGTCGTGTTCTGCGCCTCGTCGAGAATGATCGCGGCATTGGTCAAGGTGCGCCCGCGCATGAAGGCGAGCGGCGCGATCTCGATCTCGCCGGCCTGCAGCGCGCGTTCGACGATGCGCGCATCCATCAGATCGTACAGCGCGTCGTAGATCGGACGCAGATAGGGATCGACCTTCTCGCGGAGGTCACCAGGCAGGAAGCCGAGCCGCTCGCCAGCTTCGACCGCCGGGCGCGAGAGGATGATGCGGTCGACTTCCTTGCGCTCGAACAGCTGCGCCGCATGCGCGACCGCAAGCCAGGTCTTGCCGGTGCCGGCCGGGCCGATGCCGAACACGAGCTCGTGGCGCTTCAGCGCGCGGATGTAGGAATCCTGCGCGGCGGTGCGGGCGCGCACCGGGCGCTTGCGCAGGTTGATGCTCTCGAACGCGTTCTTGGCGTTCTTGGCGTCGAACTCGAACAGCGAGCCTTGCGCCACCACGGCGCGGATCGCGCCCTCGACGTCGCCCTGCGCCAGATCCTGGCCCTTGACGGCCTGCGCATAGAGCGATTCGAGCACGCGCCGCGCGGCATCGCAGCCGTCGCGGCTGCCGCCGATGGTGATGTGGTTGCCGCGGGAATCGACGACGACGCCGAGCCTTCGCTCGACCAGGGCCAGATTCTGGCCGTAGGGGCCGACCAGGGCGGAAGCGGCGCGGTTGTCGTCGAAATCGATGACGACCTGGGTCTCGGGAGGCATGGACATGTCGCGATCGAACTTGCGGCTGGGAGCGAGGGAAGACGAATCCGATGCGCTCTTGGGCAAGTGCTCAGCCTCCGATGGATACAAGGGGCGTGGGGGAGATCGCTGCCGGCGCGGCCGTGATGAGCTCGCCGAGCAGGCTGTAGCGTTCGAGGCTGTCGATCCGCACCGGCAGAACCTGACCGATGATGTCGTCGGAGGCCATGACGTGGGCCGGCTGCAGATACGCGGTCCGTCCGACCAGCTGTCCGGGCTTGCGCGCCGCGCGCTCAAACAGCACGTCGACAACCTGGCCGATCGCGGCCTTGTTGAAGGCTGCTTGCTGGCTGTCGATCAAGCTCTGGAGGCGCTCCAATCGCTCGTCCATCTCGGTCGCTGACACCATCTCCTGCATGTCCGCTGCCGGAGTTCCCGGACGCGGCGAATACTTGAATGAATAGGCTGCAGCGTATCCGATTTGATCGATCAGCGCGAGGGTGGCGCGAAAATCTTCCTCGGTCTCGCCCGGGAACCCGACGATGAAATCCGAAGAGAATGCAATGTCGTGACGGGCGGCGCGAAAACGGTCGACGACATCCCGGTAATCGGACGCAGTGTGTTTGCGGTTCATGGCATTCAGGATTCGGTCGGATCCCGACTGAACCGGAAGATGCACGAACGGCATCACCGCTCCGAGATCGCGATGCGCCGCGATCAGGCTGTCGTCGACGTCGTTGGGATGGCTGGTCGAGTAGCGAAGCCGCGCCACGCCCGGAATCTCGGCGATCCTGTAGAGCAGCCGCCCCAGCGTCCAGGGCCGGCCGTCAGGGCCTTCGCCGTGATAGGCGTTGACGTTCTGGCCGATCAGGGTGATCTCGCGAACGCCGTTCTCGGCGAGCTGCGTCACGTCGTCGACAATGCGCGCCACTGCGCGCGACATCTCGCTGCCGCGTGTATACGGCACCACGCAGAAGGTGCAGAACTTGTCGCAGCCCTCCTGCACAGTGACGAAGGCCGAGACGCCGCGGGCGCGAATCGCCTCGCGGCTGGGCTTCGCCAGGAAGCCAAACTTGTCCTGGGCCGGGAATTCGGTCTCGATGGCGCGCTCGCCGCGGCGGGCCTGGGCCAGGAGCTGCGGCAGATGGTGGTAGCTCTGTGGGCCGACCACGACGTCGACGGTGGGGGCGCGGGCGATGATCTCCTCGCCTTCCGCCTGAGCCACGCAGCCGGCCACGGCGATCTGCATCGTCCGGCCGGCCCTTGCGGCGTCCTCCTTCGCGACCCGCAGCCGCCCGAGCTCCGAATAGACCTTCTCGGAGGCCTTCTCGCGGATGTGGCAGGTGTTGAGGATCACGAGATCGGCGTCGCCGGCCTCGGCGGTCTCGACGAAGCCCTCGGAGCCCAGCGTGTCCACCATGCGCTGGGCATCGTAGACATTCATCTGGCAGCCATAGGACTTGATGTGCAGCTTGCGCGGCGGCGTCATGAACCCTTGCATGCAGTCGGAGGCGCGCCAATGCGGCGCCGCGCTCAAATATAGGCTAGGGGGCCGAAAATCCAGCGACCGCGGGCTTTTTCTCGGACAGCCGGCCCAGAATCGCCGGCAGCTGCCGCATGTCGTCGAAAACCAGGGTGGCGCCGGCCGCGCGCAGATTGTCGGCGTGCCCAGGCCGGCAGTGGCTGCCGCCATGGAACCCGAGCACCGTCATGCCGGCGGCGACACCACCCCGGATGCCGGCCAAGCTATCCTCGACCACCACGCAGGCCCCGGGACGCGCCCTCATCTGCGCTGCGGCGAACAGGAACAGATCGGGCGCGGGCTTGCCGTTCTCGACCTGGGAGGACGAGAAGATGTGCGGGGCGAGGCGATCGTAGAGCCGGGTGGCGCCAAGGCTGACGCGCATGCGTTGGTGCGATCCGGAGGAGGCGACGCAGACCGGCACGTCGATGGTGTCGAGCGCCTCCGTGATCCCGTCGATCGCCGCGAGGTCCTGCTCGAAGGCGCGGAACAGGCGGTCCTGCAGTTTCGGGTTGAAATCGTCGGGCAGGCTGTGGCCGAGCTCGGCCTCGACCTCGAGCTTCGCCTGTTTCAGGGAGCGGCCCAGGAACCGCGCGAACACCTGCTCGGTCGTGATCGGATAGCCGCACAGGCTGAGCACGTCGGCGTGGGTCTGACAGGAGATCACCTCGCTGTCGACCAGCACGCCATCGCAATCGAAAATGACGAGATCGAAGCTGGAAGCCGGCGCTGCGTCAGCCATTCGTCTCTTCGTCGAGGGGCACGCAATACAGCTCCAGCCGGTGGTCGACCAGCTTGTAGCCGAGCTTGCGGGCGATCTCGGCCTGCAGCTTCTCGATTTCCTCGGAGGTGAACTCGATCACCTTGCCGTCGCGCAGATTGATCAGATGATCATGATGGCTGTCGCGCATCTGCTCGTAGCGGGCGCGGCCCTCGCGGAAATCGTGGCGCTCGATGATGCCGGCATCCTCGAACAGCTTCACGGTGCGATAGACCGTGGAGATCGAGATCTTGTCGTCGACGGCGACGCAGCGCCGGTACAACTCCTCGACGTCGGGATGGTCGCAGGCTTCCGCGAGCACGCGGGCAATGACGCGGCGCTGCTCGGTCATGCGCATGCCGGTGGCGGCACAGCGGGCCTCGATTCCCGTGGAATTGAGCGCTGGCGTGGTTTTCAAGGAGGTCATCGTGTCTCGCCTCAAGGATGCGCTTTCTGCCACCAAGCGCAGGTTACGACAAGTCCCGGCGCATCAGAAGCGCATTCAACTGTTCCCCGCCGGGCTGAAGGTAATAACGTTCCCGACGGCCCACGGTCGCAAATCCGGCGCGTTCATAGAGTCGGCGGGCCGGCTGGTTGTTTTCCTCCACTTCGAGAAAGACCGTCCGGACCCCGCGTCCCGCGAGGTGCCCGAGATGCTGCAGCAACAGATCACGAGAAAATCCGCGGCCGCGCTGATTTGGGTCAAGTGCAACCGACAATATTTCCGCTTCGTCCGCGCCGATTCGCGAGACGATGAGGCCGACGAGTTTCCGCCCGAGCCGCAGCCGATGGATCATGGTGTTGCGCTCGGCCAGCATGGCCTCGAACTCGCCTTCGCCCCACCCGCGGTGAAACGAGGCGGCGTGGATCTGGGCGAGCCTGGCGGCGTCGCGCGGCGCGGCCGCTTCGATCAACGGTTTGGGGCTGCCGAGCCAGCGGAAGAACATGTTCATGACGAGACGGCCGTCTGCGCCGGCGCGCGCGCCGCGCCGGCAGGCGGCTTGACGTCGGGCGCGCGCAGATAGAACGGCCGCGCCGGTGCGTGCGCCGGGTCCGCGGCCGCGCCGAGCCAAGCAACCCAGGCGATGTCGGGTCCGTTTTGCGAGTCGACCGCAACTGGCGCGGCGGCTTCCGGAGGCCACCGTTCGGCCAGCAGCGCTGCGGCGTTGCCGACGAGGTGCGGGGCGCCGAGCCGCGCGACCGCCAAGACGTCGTCGATCGCAGCGACCTGAGGCGCGACCAGCTCTTCGCCGCTGCCGCTCACGACTTGGTAGTAGACATGGTCGTGCCGGGCATCGATCGCCGAGATCACCGGGTTGGTACGGTCTTCGCTGACAATGGGTGCGGCGTAGGCCGAGAGCGTGGTGACGCCGATGACCGGCTTGTGCGCCGCCAATGCAATGCCGCGCGCGGCGGAGAGGCCGACGCGCAGTCCGGTGAAGCTACCAGGACCCGTCGTTACCGCGATGCGGTCTAGCTCGTGGAAGCCGACGCCCGACTGGCGCATCACGCGCGCGATCAGCGGCATCAGCGCCTCGGCGTGGCCGCGCTTCATCGGCAGCGTTTCCTCGGCGCGCATCGCGGCCGAATCAGTGTCCAGAACGGCAGCCGCGCAATGGTCGAGGGAAGTATCGATGGCGAGGATCAACATCCGGTCAGATTCGCATTGAAGGGAGCGCCGAATACCTTTTTGGGGCTTTGATAAAGTCGGTTGCCGCTTTCTTACATCCTGATCGGGAAAAACGCATCAAGACGCACGACCAAGAACGCAAACTACTGAATTGGCGCTCATTTAAGCAAATCTTTCCGGGCTATTGGAATGATCGTCCCGTTCGACGTTCAGGCCGCCGCGCCATCCGGTCGCAAAGGCCATGCCCGACGGTCCAGGTCGAGGCGATCAATCGCTCGCAAGCCCGTGCTCGGGATCGGCACCGACGGCATGGCGCGCAGAGCGCGGCAGCCAGCGAGGTATCGTGGAGCATTCGGCGGGCGGCGGCCGTGGCCGCCACCGTCGGCAACGCAGCGTGAGCAGAGGCAGATGGCGATTGGCGCGCAGATCTATTCGCCAACCCCGTTCGCCGTTGGCTTGCTACATCGGCCGGACTTCGACCACCTCGGGCACGAAGTGCTTCAGCAGGTTCTGGATGCCGTGCTGCAGGGTCGCGGTCGATGACGGGCAGCCGGAGCAGGCGCCCTTCATGTTGAGATAGACGATGCCGTCCTTGAAGCCGCGGAAGGTGATGTCGCCGCCGTCATTGGCCACCGCCGGACGCACGCGGCTCTCGATCAGGTCCTTGATCATGCCGACCGTCTCGGTGTCGGCCTCGTCGTAGAACTCGTCGTCCTCGTCGGCGGATTCATCATTGGCGGCGCTGCCGTCGGCGAGCAGCGGCGCGCCCGACATGTAGTGCTCCATGATCGCGCCGAGGATCGCCGGCTTGAGGTGCTGCCACTCACCGTCGCTCTTGGTGACGGTGATGAAATCGGCGCCGTAGAACACGCCGGTGACGCCATCGACGGCGAACAGGCGCTCGGCCAGCGGGGAGCGCGCGGCGGCGTCGCGGCTGCCGAACTCCATCGTGCCCGTGGGCAGCACGACGCGGCCCGGGATGAACTTCAAGGTGGCGGGATTGGGGGTGGCTTCGGTCTGGATGAACATGGTTTTCTCCGGCAGCGCCGGTTCAAGGCCGGCCTGTGGTGTCCTCATAGCAGATGGCGCGAACGCGCGCACGATCAAGGGGGCATGGCCGGCGTTTCCGATCTAAGCCTATGAAAGAGCGTCGAGATCGTCGTCACCGAGATCGCCCGGCACGATCACCAGCGGGATCGGGAAGGCGCCGCTCGTCTTGGTGACATGGGTGACCAGCGGGCCGGGGCCCTCGGGGCCGGAATGGGCGGCGAGCACCAGCAGCGCGATGTCGCTGTCGTGCTCGATCGTCTCCAGGATCTGCGCCGTCGGCTCACCCTCGCGGATCACCCGTTCCGGCGCGGTCACGCCGATCGCCGACAGCAGCGCCGCGGCCTGGTCGAGCTCGGCATGCGCCTGCTCCTGCGCCTCGGCCCGCATCAGGTCGGCGACCCCCAGCCATTGCTGGTTCTGGTCCTCCGTCTCGATGACGTGCAGCATGACGATACGGCCGCCGGAACGGACCGCCCAGCGGCCGGCATAGCGGACCGCGCGGTCCCACTCCTCGCTGTCGTCGACCACGACCAGGCATTTCGGCGCATGGCCGGTCTGGTAGCTCTGCCGCTGCGCCGCCATCGCGTTCCCGCCTGCTGCTGCAAGTCGATCCGGCCGCGATGCTGCCACAGCCCATCTCCGTTGGGGAGAGGGCTGCGGGTTCCATTGCGCCCGCAATGACACCGGTGGTGCGGCTCCTAGTAGCCCGGATGTCGCTTCGCTCATCCTGGCTACGGCCGCAAGGCCAACTCCGGAGCGCGCCGTGCCGCTCAGGGCTTGCGGATGAAGCCGACGATGTCCTTGGCCGTCTTCATGGTCTCCGCGGCGATGGCCTGGGCGCGGTCGGCGCCGTCGACCAGGACGGACTCGACGTAGCCGGGATCGGCGGTCAGGCGCTTCATCTCGGCGGCGATCGGCCCGAGCTTGGTGACGCACAGCTCGACCAGCGCGTTCTTGAAGCTGGAGAACTGGCCGCCGCCGAAATCCCTGAGCACGTCGGCCTTGCTGCGGTCCGACAGCGCGGCGTAGATGCCGACGAGGTTGTCGGCCTCGGGACGTGCGTCCAGCCCCTTTTCCTCGGTCGGCAGCGGCTCCGGATCGGTCTTGGCCTTGCGGACCTTCTGCGCGATCGTATCGGCATCGTCGGTCAGGTTGATGCGCGAATAGTCCGAGGCATCGGACTTCGACATCTTCTTGGTACCATCGCGCAGCGACATCACGCGCGTCGCGGGACCGGTGATGAAGGGCTCCGGAAGCGGGAAGAACAGGCCGTCGCCGAAGCCGTGGCTGCGGATCGAGTCGCCGTAGTCATTGTTGAACTTCTGCGCGATGTCGCGCGAGAGCTCGAGATGCTGCTTCTGGTCCTCGCCGACCGGAACATGGGTGGCGCGGTAGAGCAGGATGTCGGCGGCCATCAGCACCGGATAGTCGTAGAGGCCGACCGATGCGTTCTCGCGATCCTTGCCGGCCTTCTCCTTGAACTGCGTCATGCGGTTCAGCCAGCCGATGCGCGCGACGCAGTTGAAGATCCAGGCGAGCTCGGCATGCCCGGAGACCTGGCTCTGGTTGAACACGATGTGCTTCTTCGGATCGATGCCGGCGGCGATGAAGGCGGCCGTGACCTCGCGGGTGTTGCGCGCGAGCTCGGCCGGGCCGCCCCAGACATCGATCGGCATGGTGATCGCGTGCATGTCGACGACGCAATAGATGCAGTTGTGCGTCTCCTGCATCTTCACGAAGTTGACGATCGCGCCGAGGTAGTTGCCGAGATGCAGGTTGCCGGTCGGCTGGACGCCCGAGAAAACCCGTTCCACGAAAGCCATGGTCACTGTTCCGGATGATGATTTTGGGGGGTCGTTTGGCACGAGCGCCTCAAAGGTGCAAGTCGCCGGCAGGCTTTTGCCGGATCGCCCGGACGGTTTCGCGCCAGCTTACGGCGCCCAGGGACAATAGAAGCACTCCGTAGAGGATGATGGCGCCGCTGATCAGGGCGGCGAGCAGCACGGCCGCGCCGAGATGGCTGCTGCTCCACGTGCCGGCGAAGCGTCCGGCGACGGTCCAGAGGACGGTGCCCATGATCGCGGCGGCCAGGGTGATGCGCGGCAGCCGGCGCCGCGAGGCGGGAGGAAGCGCGAAGCCGAAGCTCGTGGCGCCACGCCGGATCAGGACCGCCGCATTGGCCCAGGCACCGAGCGCGAGCCCTGCCGCGATGCCACTTGCCGCAAACAATTGTGCGAGCAGGAACGCCAGCGCGATCGCGACACCGCATCCGATCAGCGTCGCGCGCAGCGGTGTCTGCGTGTCCTCGCGCGCGAAGAAGGCGGGCTGCAGCGCCTTGGTCAGTACTTGCGCCGGCAATGCCGCCGCGAGCCATGTCAGCACCTTCGCCGTCGCGGCGGCATCGTCCGAGCTGAACGCGCCATGTTCGAACAGCAAACGAATGATCGGCTCGTTCAGGATCATCAGTCCGAGCGCCGCAGGCAGCGCGAGCCCGATCGTGAGCTCGAGGCCGCGCGATTGCACCTCCGCCAGCGCCTGCTTGTTGCCCTCGTGCAGCGCGCGCGTCAGCTCCGGCACCAGCACCGTGCCCATGGCAACGCCGACGAGCCCAAGTGGTAGCTCGATGAGGCGGTTGGCGAAATACAGCCACGAGACCGCGGAAGGCGAGGCGGAGGCGATGATCGCGCCGCCGACCGCGATCAGTTGCGGGCCGGCGCTGGCGACCATGCCGGGCAGCGCTTTGGCGAAGAAGCCGCGCATTTCCGCATGGAAGGTGACGCGCACCGGCGAGGCGAGGGGGCCATCGCGGCCTCGCCGCGCGAGGACGGCGAGCTGCAGCAGCCCGGCGACGCCGATCGTGGCGGCGAGCAGCAGTGCGGCGTTCGCAGGATCCGGATGTTGCGTCAGCAGCACGATGGTCACGACGATCAGCGCGACGTTGAAGAGCAGCGGCGCAAACGCGGCCAGCGCGAAGCGGCCTCGTGCACTGGAGAGTGCGAGCAGCACGGTCGCGGGGCCGGCGAAGGCGAGATAGGGCAGCATCAGCCTGGCATCATTGACGGCCAGGGTGAGCGTCTCTTCACCGGCGAAGCCTGGTGCGAGCACCGTCATCGCGAACGGCATCAGCAGCGCCAGCACGAGCGTTGCCGCGAGCAGGCCGGCGCTGACCGTGCCGAGCACGCGCCCGGCAAAGGCTGCCGCCTGCATTGTGCCACCGTGCTGGTATATTCGCAGCCAGGCCGGCACCAAAGCTGCATTGAGCGCGCCCTCCGTCAGCAATCGCCTGATGACGTTGACGAGCTGAAACGCCGCGAGAAATGCGTCCGCGACCGGACCGGCGCCGAGCAGCGCGGCCATCAGCGCATCCCGGACGAAGCCGAGCAGGCGCGAGGCCAGTGTTCCTGACAACACAGTCACGAATGAGCGGATCATCAGGCTTCTATAGCAGCGCCGCTTGTGATAGGCCGCAGCGTTTGCAAAACGCCGTAAACGGGGCCAGTGGATGACTGACGCGAAATACGATGTTCTCGGGATCGGCAACGCGATCTTCGACGTGCTGGTGCATGCCGATGAAGCCTTTCTCACCCGGCACGGCATGACCAAGGGCAGCATGGCGCTGATCGACGAGGCCCGCGCGGCCGCGATCTATGCCGATATGGGCCCGGCCACCGAGATGTCCGGCGGTTCGGGGGCCAACACCATCGCTGGCCTCGCCAGCCTGGGCGCGCGTGCCGCTTACGTGGGCAAGGTCAAGGACGACCAGATCGGCCGGATGTACAGGCATGATATCCGCGCCGCTGGCGTGACCTTCGATACCGCGCCCGCTGCCGACGGCCCGGCGACCGGCTGCTGCTACATCCTGGTGACCCCCGACGGCGAGCGCACCATGAACACCTATCTGGGCGCCGCGCAAAATCTCACCGCCGCGGACATCGATCCCGCGCAGATTGCGGCGGCGCGCTTCATCTATCTCGAAGGATATCTGTGGGACCCGAAGGACGCCAAGGATGCGTTCGTGAAGGCGGCAGCGATCGCGCATGACGCCGGACGCGAGGTCGCGCTGACCTTGTCGGATTCGTTCTGCGTCGATCGCTATCGCGAGGAGTTTCTCGACCTGATGCGCGGCGGCACCGTCGATCTCGTCTTCGCCAACGAGGCCGAGCTGCATTCGCTGTACCAGACCTCGGATTTCGACGGCGCCCTGAAGCAGCTGCGTGAGGACGCCACGCTCGGCATCGTCACCCGCAGCGAAAAGGGCTGCGTCGTGGTGTCGAACGACGGCGTGATCTCGGTGCCGGCGCATCCGATCGAGAGCCTGGTCGATACCACCGGCGCGGGCGATCTGTTCGCCGCCGGCTTCCTGTTCGGGCTGGTGCGCAAGACCGGTTACGAGATGGCCGGCCGCCTCGGCGGCCTTGCCGCGGCCGAGGTGATCCAGCACATCGGCGCAAGGCCGCAGGTGTCGCTGAAGGAATTGGCGGCCCAGAACGGACTGAAGGTGTAGGTCGAAGCTGTGGTCACGCGTTCTTTTCACCGGAGACACAACTCTCTCCACCGTCATGGCCGGGCTTGACCCGGCCATCCACGTTTTATTGAGCTGCGGGACCGAAGACGTGGATGCCCGGGCCAAGCCCGGGCATGACGCCAACTAACTCATTCCGAGCTCACTCCGGTCAGTTGGCAGTCTGCTCACGCCGCCTTCTGTCCGCCCGCGGCATCGAGTCCGGCATAGACCCCGCGCTCGAAGCCTGCAAACGTCTCCAGGCACAGCCGGTCTGCGAACGGCAGGAGCTGCATCAGGATCACGCCGGTGACGTCGCGCGCCGGATCGATCCAGTAGTAGGTGTTGGCGAGGCCGGCCCAGGCGAGGCTGCCGGCACTGCGGCCTTCCGGCGTCTGCGCCGTCGTGATCATGAAGCTCAAGCCCCATTTCTTGACGATGTCGGGATAGAGATCGACGTCGTTGGTCACGCCGGGCACCGCCGCGGCCATCTTCGTCATCTCCAGCTCGCCGATATGGTTGTCGCGCATCGCCGCGACCGTCTCAGGCTTGAGCACCTGGTTGCCGTTGCCGCGGCCGTTGTTGAGGATCATCCGGGTGAAGCGGACGTAGTCGCCGGCGGTGCCGTAGAGCCCGCCGCCACCCATGTGGAATTCCGGCTCCTGCTCGAGCTCGAACGGGATCGGCGCCAGGGTGCCGTCCTCACCGCGGGCATGCATGCCGACCAGGCGGGCGCGCTGCGACGGGCCGAGCTTGAAGCCGGTATCGTCCATGCCGAGCGGCGCGAACAGATGGTCGCGCATATAGGCGTCGAGCGTCTGGCCGCTCGCGGCCTCGATCGCCTTGCCGACGAAATCGATGTTGATGCCGTATTCCCAGCGCGTGCCGGGATCGGAGGCGAGCGGCAATTTGAGAGCGTCGTTCTTGCAGGTGATGATGCCGGGCGTGCCGGCCTTCTGCACATAGGTGGCCATGTCGCCGTTCCACATGTCGTAGCAGAAGCCGGCGGTGTGGGTCATCAGATGGCGCAGCGTGATCGCGGTCTTGGCCGGCCGCAGGATCGGCTCGCCATTGGCGTCGAAACCGTCGAGCACCTTGGGCGCGGCGAGGTCGGGCAGCACCGCGCCGATCGGGGCATCCAGCGACAACCGGCCCTGCTCGACCAGCTGCATCCCGGCCGCGCAGGTGATGGCCTTGGTCATCGAGGCGATCCAGAACACGCTGTCGGCGGTCATCGGATCGTCGCGGCCGAGGTCGCGCTTGCCGAAGGCGCCTTCATAGATGATGCCGTTGCTGTCAGCGGCGACGGCGACGGCGCCGGGAATCTCTCCCGCCTCCGCCTTCTGCCGCAGCACGCCGTCGATGTCGGTCTTGTTCTGCATGGTCTCCTCCGTTCCGTTCTTGATGACGGTAGGCGATTGTTCCTCGGGCCGGCCCGGCCAGCAAGGACAGTCGGTCGAACGGCCGGTCGCGATCTCGTGATGATGCGGCGCGGACGAAGCAGGCGGGGACAACAGCGCCGCGGCAAGGCCACAGCGCTTCAATTTTTCGCCAGAATCATGATTAGTTCCACCCAGCCGCGAGGCCGACACATGGGGGCCATGTTCCCACCATGGGCTTGCGACTGTTGTGAGTTGCAACCATTTTTGCATTAAAGGGTTGAAGGACCGGCTTTTTCGAGCCGATGACGTGTTTTTGGCGGCAATGTCCGCCGTTGGGGGCGATATGATTTCGACGTGGAGCGAGTGGAAGCGGTATCCCCGCCCGGGGCGCGGTGACAATATCGAGGCACCGATCACGCCCGGCATCTACGAGGTGCGCATCGCTGCGACCGGTGCGCTGTATTCGTTCGGAGCGGTCGACAATGTGGCGCAGGCGCTGGCGCTCTTGCCCGTCGGCCACAAATCGTGGTTCGGGCGCCGCGATCCCGCCTCGTTGCCCGATCTCGAATACCGCACCTGCGCGACCTCGACCAAGGCCGACGCCAAGGCGGCGGCGGAGCGCATGATCGGCCGCCGCGAGACCTATTTGAGCGGCGCGGCCTGATCCTGGTCGACTCCTCGTCATTCAGCATTTGGTGCCGTACAGGCACGGATCGCCGGATCGAATGTACCGTTGAGGAGGCGCACGAGTCGTGCGCCTCGGCTGGCGCGTGGCTATATTCGGGGGAAAGATCGCTCGCTTTCGAGGAGGAACCCGATGACACCGCCCGCCGCCGCTCGCGCCTCCACTGCCGCCCCGAGCCTGCGTGACCGCCTGAAGGATCCGTCGCTGCTGCGCGAGCAGTGCTACATCGATGGTGCCTGGGTCGGCTCGCCGGTGTTCCCCGTCGTCAACCCAGCCACCGGCGCCGAGCTCGCCAAGGTGGCGCAGCTCGGTGCTGAAGAGACGACGCGGGCCGTCGAAGCTGCCGCGCGCGCGTTCCCGGCCTGGGCCAGGCTGACCGCCAAGCAGCGCTCCAATACCTTGCGCAAATGGTTCGAGCTGATCACGGCCAACCGCGAGGACCTCGCGCTGATCCTCACCTCCGAGCAGGGCAAGCCGCTGACGGAGGCGCTCGGTGAGGTCGACATCGGCGCCGCCTATATCGAGTTCTTCGCCGAGGAGGCGCGCCGCGTCTATGGTGAGACCATCCCAACCCAGAAGCCGGATGCGCGCCTGTTGGCGCTGAAGCAGCCGATCGGCGTCTGCGGCGCCATCACGCCGTGGAATTTCCCGAACTCGATGATCACCCGCAAGGTGTCTCCCGCGCTCGCCGCCGGCTGCACCGTGGTGCTGAAGCCGGCCAACGAGACGCCGCTATCAGCGCTGGCGCTCGCCGTGCTGGCCGAACGCGCCGGCTTGCCGAAGGGCGCGCTCAACATCATCACCGGCGATGCACCTGACATCGGCAAGGTGCTGTGCGAGCATCCGTCCGTGCGCTTCGTCGGCTTCACCGGCTCGACCGAGGTCGGCAAGATCCTGTATCGCCAGTCCGCCGGCACGGTGAAGAAGCTCGGTCTCGAGCTCGGCGGCAACGCGCCGTTCGTGGTGTTCGACGATGCCGATATCGATGCGGCGGTCGAAGGCGCCATGGTCTCGAAATACCGCAACATGGGTCAGACCTGCGTCTGCGCCAACCGCCTCTATGCGCAGGACGGCATCTACGACCAGTTCGTCGAGAGGCTCGCCGCCAAGGTCGCGGCGATGAAGATCGGCGACGGCACCGAGGCCGGCGTGACGCAGGGCCCGCTGATCAACGAGGAAGCGGTCGAGAAGGTCGAGCGCCACATCGCCGATGCGGTCAAGGGCGGTGCCAGGATCGTCACTGGTGGCAAACGCCATGCGCTCGGCCGCACCTTCTTCGAGCCTACCGTGTTGTCGGACGTGAAGTCGGACGCGCTGGTCGCGCAGGAGGAGACGTTCGGCCCGCTCGCGCCGGTGATCCGGTTCAAGGACGAGGCCGACGTCATCGCGATGTGCAACGCCTCGCCATTTGGTTTGGCGTCGTACTTCTACGCCCGCGATCTCGGCCGGGTCTGGCGTGTCGCGGAGGCGCTGGAGTCCGGCATGGTCGGCGTCAACACCGGCCTGATCACGACAGAGGTGGCGCCGTTCGGCGGCGTCAAGGAGAGCGGCCTCGGACGCGAGGGCTCGCACCACGGCATCGAGGAATATCTCGAGATCAAGTATGTGATGATGGCGGGGGTGTGAACTTTGGACGCCTGCGCTCAGGCCGTCTTGGGCAGCTTGTCCACCGGCACCATGTAGGACTTGTTGCCGACCTGGTAGATGACCTTGCCGGTCTTGCCGTCGTCGGTCGAGATCTGCGTCTGGCCGAACATGATGACGTTCTTGTAGACGATGCCGGTGCCCTGGCGCGTCACGCCATCGGCGGTGACGCTGACCTGCGCCTCCTTGCCGTTGACGGAGAGCACGCGAAAGCTCGCGCTCATGCCGTTCTCGCCGGAATAGCCGGCCCAGCTTCCGGTCAGGTTGCTCTGTTCGGCGGGAGGCGCCTGCTTTTCCAGCATCGCCGTGGCCTTGCCGCCGCCGGCCGAGAACAGCAGTACCGCGTTCTTGCCGTTCTTGGTGCCGAGCGTGACGGACCCGAAGTCGATGGTCGAGCCGTTGACCTGGCCGATGCCGCGCTCGGTCCGTCCATTGTGGGTGTATTCCACCGTCGCCGCGGCGCCGCGAATGTTGACGACCTTGAAGCTCACCGCCTGGCCACTGGCCGTCCAGCTGCCTTTCCATTCGCCGAGCAGGTTGCTCTGGTGATAGACCCGCTCCATCGCGGGAGAGATCTGGCTGGTGCTTTGGACGATCGCCATGTGCTCTTCCGAAAAGTCTGAACGCTCTCTTCTCTATGTTTCTGATCGTTGCCGTCTGTTGCAAGAAGACGTAGGTCGATGAGGTTAACGGGTGATTAATGGCGCCTTGCCGGGCCGATGCGCCGCGCGCGACCTATCGCCTCAGTGCGGGATCTCCTTCAGGCTCAGCCGTCGCGCCGTCATGTCACGGCCGTATCCGGATGAACGCAAGCGCGCGCCGCCACGCGCCGTGCCCATCCAGGACAGCCGCTTGCCGAGAGCCGTCTGATCATCGACGATGCCGAATGTTTCCACTGACCTCGAGATTGCGAGCTCAACCATGACCGCGGCACCCGCGCGCACCGGCGTCGGCCGGCTTTCTGAAGCCGATGCGCATCGGCTGGAGGAGGACGGCTATCTGCTGCTGCGCGGTGCGATCCCGGCGGACTGGATCGCGCCACTGCGCGATGCGTTCGAGTCCGGCACGCTGCCCTCGGAGCAATGGCCGGTGCCGCGCGGCCGCGACTGGCGGCACGCCATGGTCGATCTCGATGCGACGGTGCAACAGGTCTGCCGCCTGCCGGTGATGCTTGCCGCCGTGCATCATGTCCTGAAGGCGCCGTTCTTCCTCGGCCAGGTCGAAGGGCGCGAGCCGTGTGCCGATGGCGGCGCGCAGCCGCTGCATCGCGACAGCGTCGAGCGCCGGCGCACCGATTCCGTCTCCGCGCTGGCCTTTCTCGATTCCTTCGGCCCCGACAATGGTGCCACGCAAGTGGCGCCAGGCTCGCATCGCCCCGACACGGACGATGCGCAGGCCGCGTCCTCGGCGTTCGTCACGGCGGGCGAGGCCGGCGACATCCTGCTGTTCGACGTCAACATGCTGCACGGTGCGACGCGCAACCGCAGCGGCGCGCGCCGCCGCTCACTGCTGATCACCTACGCCACATGGGTGCAGCTGGACGAGTGGCGCCGGACCCGCGCCTTGCGTGCGGTGCGCATGGATCAGGACGAGATCTTCGGCGCCGAGTAGCGGCACCATCCCGCTGCTTCCAGCCAAAATCCCGCAGAGAGGACGCTCATGAGGCTCTACGATTCCGCCACCGCGCCAAGCCCGCGCCGCGTGCGCATCTTCCTTGCGGAGAAGGGCCTCACGATTCCCACCGTCCAGCTCGACCTGCGCGCCGGGGAGCAGTTTCGGCCGGAATTTCGCGCGCTGAACCCGCAATGCACGGTTCCGGTCCTGGAGCTCGACAGCGGCGCTGCGATCACCGACATCATCGCGATCTGCCGCTACGTCGAGGAGCTGCATCCCGAGCCGGCTCTGATGGGACGCAATGCGGAGGAGCGCGCCGTGATCGAATGCTGGGTCCGGCGGATCGAGTGGGACGGCATCTATGCCATTCAGGAAGCGTTCCGAAACAGTGCGCCGGGGCTGGAGAGCCGCGCACTGCCCGGCCCGCTGCCGCTCGAGCAGATCCCGGCGCTCGCCGAGCGGGGGCGTCTGCGCGTCGCGCACTACTTCGCCTGGCTCGACGCGCGGCTGGCCGATCACGCCTTCGTCTGCGACTCCGACTTCACCATTGCCGACATCAGCGCCATGGTGACGGCGGATTTCGCGGCCCGCGCCAAGCTCGACCCACCGGATCATCTCCGCCATCTCAAGCGATGGTACGGCGAGGTGTCGAGCCGTCCGAGCGCAAAGGCTTAGTCCGGCCGTGCGGCGCGCGAGACCGCAGCGGCAGGTTCGCGCGCCGGGATTTGAGGTCCCGTAGCACGCTCTCGAACGCCGTGCGTGTGCGCAGGACGGAGCGGGCGTTTACGCCTCTCACGCCCGCCGCTATGCTTGGACATGTCTTCGGTTCACTCTGTCCTGCTCGACCTCGACGGCACCCTCATCGACTCCCAGCCCGGCATCGCCGCGAGCACCCTGGCGGCGTTGCGCGCGCTCGGGCATGCGCCGGACGAGACGCTCGATATCCGCAGTGTCATCGGGCCGCCGCTGCAGGACATGTTGCGGACGCTGCTGCAGGCCTATGACGACGACCGCGTCGACGAAGCGGTGACCGCCTATCGCCAGCATTACGGCGAGAGCGGACTGTTCGGCAGCGAACTCTATCCCGGCATTCGCGACGCTCTGCACGAGATGCATGGCGCGGGTTTGCGGCTCTATCTCGCGACATCCAAACGGGAGGTGTTCGCGCGCCGCATCCTCGAGCATCTGGATCTTGCGTCGCTGTTCGACGCCATCCACGGCTCGGTGCCGTCAGGCCTGCTGGACCACAAGCCGGAGCTGCTCGCGCATATTCTCACTGAGCGGAATATCGCGCCGTCCCACGGGATCATGGTCGGCGACCGCCGGCATGACATTGCTGGCGCCCACGCTGTCAGGATGCGCAGCCTGGGTGTGCTCTGGGGCTATGGCAGTCGCGACGAGCTCGAGACGGCCGGCGCGGACCGCCTCGTGGAAAGTCCCGCCGATCTCGCGTGCGCCGTGCTGTCGATACTGAAGGTCTAGCTCGATCACAACCTCCTGTGTTCGCGACACCCCGATCGGTTCGCGCGTCAACCTTGCGCCGGAACCGGAAAGCCGCGAATATTCGCGGCAGATCAGTTGTCATCACGGGACTATCACACACATGCAGTTCGACGACGTCATCCTCGGCCGCCGCAGCATCCGCGGCTACAAGCCCGATCCGGTGCCGCGGGCGCTGATCGAGGAAATCATTGCTCTGGCGATGCGCGCGCCGTCGTCGATGAACAGCCAGCCCTGGAATTTCTACGTCATCACAGGCGAGCCGCTGAACCGCATCCGCGCCGGCAACACCGAGCGGATGGTCGCCGGCGTCCCGCAGTCGCGTGAATTCCGTATCGGCCAGCCCTTCGCGGGCGCGCATCGCGAGCGCCAGGTGCAGGTCGCCAAGCAGTTGTTCTCCGCCATGGGCATCGCGCGCGACGACAAGGACAAGCGACAGGACTGGGTGCTGCGCGGCTTCCGCCAGTTCGACGCACCGGTCTGCATCATCGTCACCTATGATCGTGCGCTCGATGGCAGCGACGACACGCCGTTCGACTGCGGCGCCGTCACCAATGCGCTGGTCAACGCCGCCTGGTCGCGCGGCCTCGGCGCCGTCATCAACAGCCAGGGCATCATGCAATCGCCCGTGGTCCGCGAGCACGCCGGCATCGCCGACGATCAGGTCATCATGAAGAGCATCGCGCTCGGCTGGCCGGATCATGATTTCCCGGCCAATGCCGTAGTGTCGGAGCGGAAGCCGGTGAAGGAAGCGACGGTGTTCGTGGGGTTCGAGGACTAGACGGGCACCTCGGGGACCGCAGGGAACAACAGACGTCGTGGCTTCGATAGCTCGAAAAATCACAGATGCCTTATTGGATCAGACGGATACTTCTCAAGTCTGGAGAGCTCGTTACCGAGAAGGAGCTCCGTCGCGATGAAAATTATTGCGAAGGTATCGCGCCGATCGTCGGAGAGGTTCTGACCGTGCACTGTCGCGGGCGGACATTCCGCGCGGAAGTCGTCTGGGGAAACTGGCCCGGACGAGGTCATTCGGCCGATATGGTCGTGCCGCTCCGCGTCAAAGAGATCTAGCAGAAGAAACTCCGGCCAAAAAAGAACCTAGTCAGGGCGTCATTCGGCGCTGCCGATCGAGGCGAGGAGCACACGTCTTGCGTCAGCTATCGAAAAATTTGACGTCGAATTCCTCTTGCAGGATTTTGTTGTTGCTATTTTTCCGAAGTCGTGCTCTTGTCCGCGCATCCCGTCCTCATGCAGAGGGACGTACGCGTCGTCACGATACGTAGAGGCGGGAGCGGTGGCCGCGTGCCTGTCAGGCGCTCTTGCGCTGACGAACGGCAGCGCGCGGACGGTCAAGCCGTGTGGTCCTGGCGCCCCGATGCTGGCGCCAAGTTCGCGATGACGTTCGTGCGTCGTGGCGGGCGACGGGGGCAAACAAGCCGGTCCCCGGGGAGAGTACGGAGCAGCCGTTAAGCCCATCGCGCAGGGAGGGCCGGGATGTCTCGGCTGAACCTGTGGTACCTGCCGCCTGCATTTTTTTGAGCAGGCGGGCCATGGGGGCAGCCAGCTCCCGGCCTTCCCTGCGCCCTCGGCATTTTCGAGGGTCTTGATGCGATCAACTCGGGCGCGATGGCGCCGCGGGACGTGTTGATGCGTCTGTGCGCATCATGATGGTCTCGTCGAGTGGTCCCCCCCACCCCCGACCCCTCCCCGCAAGGGGGAGGGGAGAAGAGAGAGCGAGCCTCTCGCCAAATTCACTCGCAGAAGAGCGGAGAAGTTTCGTGTCAGCGAAGAACGCGGCCGCGGATTGGCCCCTCCCCCTTGCGGGGAGGGGGCGGGGGTGGGGGTCCCCGAAGCACTCTGTTAGTTATGAGCTCCTACGAGATAGCTCAAACCCAAGCGCGAACGTCGACGCGTGAACCTGCGATCCTCAGATCTTCAGCTCGCTTCCCGTCACCCGCCGGAACGCTTCGAGATAGCGCTGGCTGGTGGCATCCACCACGCTCTGCGGCAAAGGCGGCGGCGGGGCCTCGCCGTTCCAGCGGCCGGCCTTGCGCTCGGCGTCGAGATAGTCGCGCAGCGGCTGCTTGTCGAAGCTCGGCTGCGGCTGGCCCGGCTGATAGGCGTCGACCGCCCAGAAGCGCGACGAGTCCGGCGTCATCACCTCGTCGATCAGGATGATGTGGCCGTCCTTGTCGCGGCCGAACTCGAATTTTGTGTCGGCGATGATGATGCCCTGTTCGCGGGCGAGCGCCTCGCCGAGCGTATAGACCGCGCGCGTCATGCTCTCCAGCGTGTAGGCCGTCTCGTCGCCGACCACCTCGCGCATCCGCGCGATCGTGATGTTCTCGTCATGGCCGGTCTCGGCCTTGGTCGCCGGACTGAAGATCGCGGGCTCCAGCTTCTGACTCTCGACCAGGCCCGCAGGCAGCTGCTCGCCGGCGAGCGTGCCGCTCGCCGCGTATTCCTTCCACGCCGAGCCGGAGAGATAGCCGCGGATCACGCATTCGATCGGGAACACATTGGTGCGCTTGCACAGCATCGCCCGCCCGAGAATCTCCTGCCGGTGCGGCTTGAGCTCAGGCACTTGGTCGATGATCTCATCGGTATCGGCCGAGATCATGTGGTGATGCACGACGCCTTCGAGCGCATTGAACCAGTACGCCGAGATCTGCGTCAGCACCGCGCCCTTCATCGGGATGGTTTCGTTCATCACCACGTCGAAGGCGGAGATGCGGTCGGTGGTGAGCAGCAGCACGCGGTCGTCACCGACGGCATAGATGTCGCGGACCTTGCCGCGGCCGATTTCCGGGAGCGGCAGATTGCTGGTGAGGAGCGTGGTCATCGTGCGGGGCTTTCGAAACGGGAGCGTTGCGCTCTCAATAGCCTATTCCGGCAGCGGAATGAACTCGTGCTCCTGGGGAACGGCGGCGAAGCGGCCGGTTTTCCAATCCTGCTTGGCCTGCTCGATGCGTTCCTTGCTGGAGGAGACGAAATTCCACCACACGTGGCGCGGCCCTTCCAGCGCGTCGCCGCCGAGGAACATCATCCGGGTCGGCTTGACCGTGCGCACGCTGATGGCGTCTCCAGGGCGGAAGACCAGCAGCCGCGGTCCTTCGTGGCGTTCGCGCGCGATCTCGACCTCGCCGTCGACGATATAGATCGCGCGCTCCTCGTGGTCGGGATCGAGCGGCACGACCGTGCCGGCCTGCGCGGTGACCTCGACATAGAACCAGGGCGAGACCATCGTCACCGGCGAGGCCGCGCCGAACGCGCGGCCGGCGATGATGCGCGCGGAGAAGCCGGTGTCGCTGACCGTCGGCAGCGCGTCGGCCGCATAATGCTGGAAGCTCGGCGCGATCTCTTCGGATTCGACCGGCAGCGCGATCCAGCTCTGCAGGCCCAGCATCTTCTGCCCGTTCTGCCGCTGCAGGTCGGGCGTGCGCTCGGAATGGGCGATGCCGCGGCCCGCCGTCATCAGGTTCATCGCGCCGGGCTGGATCTCCCGCACGTTGCCCTCGCTGTCGCGATGCATGATGGAGCCGTCGAACAGATAGGTGACGGTGGCGAGGCCGATATGCGGGTGCGGCCGCACGTCCATGCCTTTGCCGGAGACGAACTGCACCGGGCCGAAATGATCGAAGAAGATGAACGGGCCGACCATCTGCCGCTGGCCATGCGGCAGCGCGCGCCGCACGGCGAAGCCGTCGCCGAGATCGCGGGTGCGCGGCACGATGACGTGCTCCAGCGCATCGCAGGAGGTGGGATCGCCGAACTCGGGATCGATCGATGGCTGCCAGCTCATGGGGCGCTCCTGCAATGCGGTCGCGCGAGCTTAGCAGCTTTGCTGAGGCGACGGCAGGGCAGGAGGTCGCGGTGGCGGCGCGATTTGAACGAAGCGAAGCTCCGGCCTAGAGTTCCGGCGCTGACAACGGACCCATGACGATGACGCTCGAAAGCCTCGATCTCGCGCTTCGCGCCGCCGCCATCGCGCTGCTGGCCGTGCTCGCCGTCGCGCTGGGACGCGATCTCGGCAGGCAATGGCGCGGCCGGCTCGCGATCGCGCTGGCGCTGGGCTCGGCCGCGCATGCCGCGACCTTCAACATCGGCGGCACGGCTGCGCCATCGCTCGCTTCCGCGCCGCTGATTGCGCTGGCGACCGCCGATATCGTCGTGCTCTGGCTGTTCTGCCGCGCGCTGTTCGACGACGGCTTTGCGTTGCGTTGGCTGCACGGCCTGATCTGGCTCGCGGTGTTCGGCTTCAGCCTGCTGAGCTGTCTCGTGCTGGGGCCTGCCGGACATGGACGGCTCGTGATCGTCGCCAATAATGTGCTGGCTCTCGGCTTCCTTGGCCTGACCTTGGCGCAGACCATCCGTTCCTGGGCGGCGGATCTCGTCGAGGGGCGGCGGCGCATCCGCGCCTTCGTCGTCATCGCGGCGATGGCCTACGGCGGCGTCAACGCGCTGCTGCAGATCGCGTCCGCCGGCAGCGGGCCGTCGGAGCTCGCCAATGTCATCAATGCGGCGATGTTCTTGGGCGTGGTCGGCGCCGTTGCGTTGATGCTGCTCAAGGTCGGTGCCGGCGACGTGCTCGCGCCGGAGACCCCGCAGGTCGAGACGCCGAGCGTGGCAGCGGCTACCGTGGTCGTCCCAGGGGCGGAGACGGCGGCCAACCGCAAGCTGGTCGACGCACTGATGCGGCTGATGGCGGACGAGCGGATCTACCGCCAGGAGAACGTCACCATCGGCATGCTGGCGACGCGGCTCTCCATTCCTGAATACCGGCTGCGGCGGCTGATCAATGGCGAGCTCGGCTACCGCAATTTCAATACCTTCCTCAACGCCCACCGCATCGAGGAGGCCAAGGCCGCGCTGGCCGATCCCGCCCAGGCCGAGGTGCCCGTGATCACCATCGCGATGGACGCCGGGTTCCAGTCGCTCGGCCCGTTCAACCGCGCCTTCAAGGCGGTGACCGGGGTGACGCCCACCGAATACCGGCGCATGAGGCTGTCGGCGGCGTGATGTTTTCGGCATTGAAATCGCGGAGGAATTCCGAAATCGGCGAGGTTGTTGTGGGTTTCGGCAAGTGCGCGTTTCGAAATCGGCGAGCGGCGGGGCTGCGCTTGCGGTGTCGTCCCGCCGGTCCACTTGCCGGAGCTTTCCATGACCCGCCGCCGCCTGCTGCCCGTCCTCGTTTCGACCGTCGCCCTGACCGCCCTCGCTTTGGGCGCCGCCCGGGCGCGCGACGTGCCCCAGGTGGCGACAGGCTTCATCGCCAGCGTGCTGTGCTCGGAGACCTTCGTCTCCGGTCTCGACCCGGACCGCACGCTCTCCGAGACGCGGGCCGCGATGCCCGGCGCCGGCCTGCTGAGCTGGGCGATGGATGTCCGCGTCGATCGCGCGGCCAAGGATGTCACCGTGACCCTACTCGGGCTCGGCCGCAGCCGTGCAGTGTTTCGCGACGGGCTCGGCTGCCATATGGATCATGGCGAGAGTCTGGACTGGCCGGCCATCCGGCCGTCCCAGCCGGCCTTGCTGCCCGGCACCGCTCTGCCGCACGGCGTGGCGCCGGTGACACCGGCGCTGACTGCGGCGCTCGATCGCGCCTTTGCCGAGCCGGAGGTGCCGCCGTTCCGGCGCACCCATGCCGTCGTGGTGATGAAGGACGGCAAGGTCATCGCCGAACGCTACGCGCCGGGCTTTGCGGTCGACACGCCGCTGCTCGGCTTCTCCGCGACCAAGTCGATGACCGCGACCTTGATCGGCATTCTCGTCCGCCAGGGCAAGCTCGCGCTGCATGCGCCCGCGCCGGTCGCGGCGTGGCAGAACGAGAGCGATCCGCGCCATGCCATCACCGTCGATCACCTCCTGCGCCACACCGCCGGGCTCGCGCTCGGCAGCTCGCTGCAGGCCTCGTTGGTGTCGGCGCTCGAGCCGGTCAACCGCATGAAGTTCGTCGAGCCCGACCGCGCCGCCTATGCCGAGTCCATCCAGCTCGAAACCACGCCGGGCGCGGCCTGGAACTATCACGATGGCAACACCATCATCCTTTCCCATCTCATCCGCGATGCCGCCGGCGGCAGCGCCGCGGACGTGCTGCGCTTTGCGCATCGCGAGCTGCTCGATCCGCTCGGCATGACCAGCGTCACGCTCGAGTTCGACGCCGCCGGCACGCCGGACGGATCGAGCCAGATGCTGGCGTCGGCGCGCGACTGGGCGCGACTCGGCCAGCTGTATCTCGACGACGGCGTCGTGGCTGGCCGCCGCATCCTGCCCGCCGGCTGGGTCGCGTATGTCAGCGCGCCGACACCCGGCGCGTTCGTCGGCCTCGGCGCCGGCTTCTGGACCAACAGTGGCGACAGCTTTGGCGCCAACTACCGCAGCTCCCATGGCTGGCCGCGCGACGCGTTCTTCGCCAAGGGCACGCTCGGCCAATATGTCATCGTCATCCCCTCCGAGCGTCTCGTCATTGCGCGTTTCGGGCGCACCGTGAACTGGCCGCCGGAGGCCGACGGCGTGGCGCAGCTCGTGAGCGACGTGATCGCGGCGACCCATGGGGAATGACGCATGCGCTACGCTCTCCCCAGCGCGGTGGCCTGCGCGACACGTTCGAACCGCTCCAGCGACAGGATCGCATCGGCGAAGCTCTGCGCGCGGTTGCTCAGCACCGGCCGGGCGAGCGTCAGAAACTTGTCGCTCATCGCCTGCGCCGAGGGGAACGAGGTCGGCTCGCCCGAGGGATCGTCGTGCAGCCGCTCGTGCACGCCGTCTTCCGTGGTGATGGTGACGCGCGCGCCGAACGGATGGCTGCGGCCGACCTCCAGCCTGTCGTCCTGCACCACGTCGAACTTGTCGGCGAGCGCATTGATCGCGATGTCACCCAGCCTGACGTAGTCGTCCCAGCCGAAGCGGCCCTGGTCGAGCGCCAGCGCGCCGGTGAAGAACATCGAGAACTGGCCGCCGACGATCGAGGTCGGATGGCGCTTGGTGGCGGCATCGCCCGTCAGGGTGATGCCGTTGCGATGCAGGCCGACCTCGACGCGCTTGACCTGGTCCGGAGTCAGATTGTGCTCGCGGCGCAGCGCGATGATGGCGTCGATCGCTGCATGGGTATAGCGGCAGCTCGGATACGGCTTCACGCCGATCTTCATCGTCTCATAGGTGAAGCCGAGCCCGGCGACGGCCTTGTCGTGATGCGGCGCGTCGGTGTAGCCGACCAGAAGACCGTGCTTGCCCTCGACGGATTCGATCGCGCCGACGAAGTCGTTCTTGGCGAGCGTCGCCGCGATCACGCCGTTCATCGCCGACGCGCCGACCTGATAGCGCTTGTTCCAGGCGCCGTTGACGAGAAACTGCAGCGAGCCCGCGGCCTGGCTGCCGGACACGCCGAAGGCGTAGATCAACTGCTGCTCCGACAGGCCGAACAGCTTGCCGGCAGCGGCAGCCGCGCCATAGGTGCCGGCGGTCGCCGTCGGGTGGAAGCCGCGGGCATAATGCGAGGTCGGATCGAGCGCGTTGCCGAGCCGGCAGCACACCTCGTAACCGGCGACGATCGCGGTCAGCACCTCGCGGCCGGACGCGCCGACCAGCTCGCCGACGGCGAACGCGGCCGGCACCACCGGCGCGCTCGGATGCAGCGAGGAATCGGCGTGGGTATCGTCGAAATCGAGCGAATGGCCCATCGTTCCGTTGAGCAGCGCCGCCACCGCCGGCGTCCAGGTTCTGTCGTCGCCGAATACGGTCGCCTCGCCCGCCGCATCGAGCTTCAGCGCCGCCAGCATCTTGACGATGGACGGCGTCGATTCCGCCTCGCGCCGGGCCCGGATGGCGCTGCCGAGGAAGTCGAGCGTCAGCACCTTGGCGCGGTCGAGCACCTCGGGCGGGATATCGTCATATTTCAGCTCCGCGACATAGGCGGCGAGCGTTGCGGTTTCCTGGGCCATCGTGTTTCCTCGCATCGTTGCAATGACCGTAGGCAAGCCGATTCCGCCTTTCAAGCCGGTTCGGCCGGGTGGGGAGCTGCCATGCCGGGATCGCGCTGGTGCTGTTCGAGGTGAGCGACTGATGATGTCCTTGAAGCGGCTGTTTGGCCGGTTGCGCGCCCGCAAGGCGCCGATGTCGCTGGCGGTTCGCGGCACGGTGGCGGCGACGCTTGCCTTCGCCATCGCCACGGCTTTTCAATTGAAGCTGCCGCTGTGGGCGGTGCTGACGTCGTTGATCGTGACGCAAGGCAGCGTGGGGCGCTCGCTGAAGGCAACGCGCGACTACATGTTCGGTACCATCGGCGGTGCCATCTATGGCGGCGCCATCACGGTCTTCATCCCGCATTCGGGCGAGCTGCAACTGCTCGGCATGCTGATCCTGGCGGTGACGCCGCTCGCTTTCGTCGCCGCGATCAATCCCAGCCTCAACGCCGCCACCGTGACGGCGGTCATCGTGCTGCTGGTGCCGACGATGGGCCATCTCGATCCGCTCGGCTCGGCGATCGACCGCGTGTTCGAGGTCGCGGTCGGCGCGCTGACCGGCCTCGCCGTATCGTTCATCGTGTTGCCGTCGCGCGCGCATGTGCAGATGCGTGCCGCGGCGGGGCGTCTGCTCGAACTGATCGCAGCCGCCTTCACCGAGCTGCTGGCCGGCCTGTCGCGCGGCCGCGACAACGACGCGCTGCATCGGATTCAGGACGGCATCGGCACCGCCCTGACCGAGTTGAACGCGACCGGCGCCGAGGCCGAGCGCGAGCGCTCGGCGCGGCTGTCCTCCGGCGCCGATACCGGCCCGCTGCTGCGGACGATCCTGCGCCTGCGCCACGACGTCGTGATGATCGGCCGTGCCAGCGTGGTGCCGCTGCCATCCGAGCTGCAGGCGCGCTTGTCGGGACCGGTGTCGCGCGTCAGCGATGCCATCGCGAGCTATCTGCGCGGCTGTGCCGCGGCCATCCGCAACGGCTCCGGTCCGCCGCCGATCTGGCCGATCCACGTCGCGGTGAAGGCCTATGCGGAAGAGGTCGCCGCCGTCCGCAGCGACGGTCTCACGCGGGGCCTGCCGGGTGACGCCGCCGAGCGCTTCTTCGCACTCGGCTTCTCGCTGGAGCAGATGCGCCAGAACCTGATCGACCTCGAGCGCGTCGTTGCCGAATGGGCGGGAGCGTCGACCGGGAAGCCGCATCGACCGGAGCGCGACGAGACGCCGGATACAGCGGGGGCCTGATCTCCTCATCGCGACAACCGCAGGAAGCGCAGCACCAGCAGGGCCGCATAGATGGCGGTGCCGATCGACAGCCCGATCCAGATTCCGATCGCGCCGAGCTTGGTGTGCAGGCCAAGCACGTAGGATGCGGGAAAGCCGATCAGCCAATAGCCGAGCACGGCGAGCAGCAGCGGCACGCGCGTGTCCTTGATGCCGCGCAGCGCGCCGACCGCGATGGTTTGCAGCGCATCGGTGATGAAGAAGGTCGTGCCGACCAGGAGCAGCGTGGCGGCGAGTGCCGCAGTCGCCGCGGCATCGGCGAGGCCGGCGCCAAGAAACAGCTGCACGATCTCGAACCGCGCAAGGATGATGCCGAGCGTGAACAGCATGGCAAGGACGAGGCCGAGCAGCATCGCCATCAGGCCGGCGCGGCGCACACCGTGCGCATCGTTGCGGCCGGCCGCATGACCGACGCGCACCGTCGCGGCCATGCTGATGCCGAACGGCACCATGAACAGGATCGCCGTGATCTGCAGTGCAATCTGATGCGCGGCGAGAGCGGCCGTGCTGATCAGTCCCATCAGGATCGCCGCCGCCGAGAACAAGCCATATTCGAGCAGGAACGACAGCGAGATCGGAGCGCCGATGATCAGGAGCTGCCGCATCAGCCGCCAGTCGATGCGCCCGAGCCCGGCCAGGACATGATAGTCGCGGAACGGCGGGCGCAACGCGGCGAACCACAGACCGGCAAGAAACGTTCCCAGGTTGACGGTCGAGGTGGCGAGGCCGACGCCGGCCAGGCCGAGCTGCGGAAAACCCCAGTGGCCATAGAGCAGCGGATAGACCAGCAGCGCGTTGAGCGGGATCGCGGCCAAGGTGATCCAAAGCACCGGCTCAGGGCGGTTGACGGCGCCCATGAAGCTGCGCAGCGCCAGGAACCACAGCATCGGCGCAATGCCCCAGGCGAGGCCGGCCAGATAGTCCTGCGCGAGATGCGCCACGCCCGGCGCCTGTCCGAGTGCGAGCAGGATGACCTCGCCGTTCAGCGCGATCAGCATGATCGGCAACGCGATGAACAGCCCGGCCCACAGCCCGACGCGCAGCGCGCGCCGGACCAGCCCGGCATCGGCCGCGCCGAACGCCTGCGCGGCGAGCGGCGCCACCGCGGACATCAGACCCATGCCGAAGGTCGAGCCGACGAAGTAGACGGTGCCCGCTAACGCGGCCGCTGCAACGGCATCGCCGCCGAGACGGCCGATGAAGGCGAGATCGGTCGACATCATCGCGATCTGCGACAGCTGCGTCAGCGCCATCGGCGCGGCGAGGCGGACCGTCTCCCAGAGTTCGAGCGCGAGAGAAGGTGTCGGCGCCGCCGGCGGCGGCGCGTGGTCGGTTCCGGCTGTGGAGGTCATGATCGAGGCTATAGCAGTCCCCGCAGTGTCGTGCACATCACGCCGTCGTCGTCATGGGCCGTGCGAGATGCGAGCGTCGCGGCAACATCATCGTTGGAGCTTGGGTTCGCGACGTCGGCCATCGCGGACTGCTCTCGTGCCGAACCAGATCGGATCGGACGGCCACACACGTTCCCGCGGCACGGCGCGCCCGGGTGATGCTCGATTTGCTCCCCTCGAACAGGAAGAGGGGCAGGGAAGGCCGGGTGCTTGACCACACCCATGGCCCGCCTGCAAAAGATAAGCAGGCGGCAGTCACCACAGGTGGGCCGCACATCCGGCCTTCCCTGCGCTATGGTTGGAACGGCTTATACGTACTCTCCCCGGGGACCGAGCTTGTTTGCCCCCGTCACCTTGCGGATCGCCCGCCGGCTTGACCTCAGCGTCGGGAGGCCAGGACCATACGATTTCGCCGTACACGGCCGCTCCTTCGTCCACGCGCCAGCCTCGAGGAAACCTCAAGTGCGCGCTGTGAGCCGCCGCATCCATCGCATCCCACCCTCAACGTCCGTGACGATCGCGAAGCGCCCCTCTCATGAGGACGGGATGGCCGCAGTATTTCTGACTTTCGGAATAAAAGCAAGCGTAAAATTCGGAAAGGCGTGAATAGTGAAATCGCGGCTTGGCTGATAGCTCCGCAGTTCGATGTGTTCACCGTCATTGCGAGCGCAGCGAGGCCAGTCAGATTGCCTCCGCGGAGCTCCGGATTGCTTCGCTGTGCCCTCGCAATGGCGGCGGGAAGTGAGTGAAACGCTTGCGCGGAATCAGGCGGCCGTTGCGACCTGCCGGAGCATCGCTTTCACGACGAGGCGGTGAAACGGCTTGATGACGGTGAGATAGACGCGGCCGAGAACGTTGTGGGTCTGCACCAAAGTGGTCGCTGTCACCTGCGACGTTGCGCGATGAGAGGAGACGTCGACCAGGACGCGAAAGTCCAGATGCTTGTCGTCGAAGCCGAGCACGAGCCGTGCCGGCGTTTCGTCGACGACCGGAAACATCCCGATCAGAGGACGTGGGTTGTCTGGGTCCGCGCCCGAGGTCTTCAGACCGAAGGGCCTGACCAGCAGGTTGCGGAGCTTCAGGAGCGCCGCCATCCACCAGGGCGCGTGGCCGAGCATGCGCTCGGCCGCCGTGCGGGCATCGATGTCCGGCTCGTCAATCGTGATGCGAAAGGCATCGGCGAACTCCGCGCCCGCGAGCCATCTGGTACGGTCGATGTTGGGAGTGATCTCGCTGATGGCCATGTGCAGTGAGCCTCACATGTCACGGTTGTGCCCGCGCTGTGCGCGATGCGGAGCATCATCGCACGCTCATGTTCGCGAAGCCAGCGCGCGAATGGCATAGCGCTACGGCCGGTCATTCGTCATTGCTTCGCTTCGCGCCTCGCTCGCAACGACGTCGGAGAAATGCTGCGTGAATGGCGCTACCGCCCGCGTTCCGGCACGCGCGTGATCTTGGCGCCGAGCGCGTTCAGCCGCTCGTCGATGCGCTCGTAGCCGCGCTCGATCTGGTCGGCATTGTCGATATACGAGGTCCCCTCGGCGCACAGCGCGGCCAGCAGCATGGCCATGCCGGCGCGGATGTCGGGGGAGACGACGCGGGCGCCGCGCAGCCGGCTGGGGCCGGCGACGATGGCACGGTGCGGGTCGCACAGCACGATGCGCGCGCCCATCGAGATCAGCTTGTCGACGAAGAACATCCGCGACTCGAACATCTTCTCGAACATCAGGATCACGCCCTCGCATTGCGTGGCGGTGACGAGTGCGATCGACATCAGGTCGGCGGGAAAGGCCGGCCAGGGCTGGTCCTCCAGCTTCGGCACGTGGCCGCCGAAATCGTCCTTGATCCGCAGCGTCTGCTCCGAGGGCACGATGAGATCGTCGCCGGCAACCTCGCAGACGATGCCGAGCCGCTCGAAACCCATGCGGATCGAGCGTAGATGCTCGGTGCCGGCGCGCACGATGCGTAAGGGAGAGCGCGTCACGGCGGCAAGGCCGATCAGCGAGCCGACCTCGATGTGATCGGGCTGGATCGAGTAGCTCGCCTGGCCGAGCGTGCTGGCGCCATGAATCACCATCGTGTTGGTGCCGATGCCCTCGATGTTGGCCCCGAGCGCCACCAGGAAATGCGCAAGGTCCTGCACGTGCGGCTCGGAGGCGGCGTTGCGCAAGTAAGTCGTGCCGTGGGCGGCCACCGCGGCCACCAACGCGTTCTCCGTCGCGGTGACACTGGGCTCGTCGAGGAAGACGTCGGCGCCCTTCAGGCCGGAGGCGCGCAGCTCGATCTTGTCGGTTGCGGTGACGGTGGCGCCGAGCTGCTCGAAGGCGAGGAAATGGGTGTCGAGGCGGCGCCGGCCGATGACGTCGCCGCCTGGCGGCGGCAGCGCCACTTCGCCGCAGCGGGCGAGCAGGGGCCCTGCCAGCAGGATCGACGCGCGGATGCGCGCGCAGAGGTCCGGATCGAGGTCCGCGGCGCGGATCTCCTTGGCATGGATCGTGAGCCTGTTCCGGCCGCGCCATTCGGCGGAGGCGCCGACCGAGCGCACCAGCTCGACCAGCGTCTCGGTGTCGCGGATGCGCGGCACGTTGTCGAGCGTGACCGGATGCTCGGTCAGCAGCGCGGCGGCGATGATAGGCAGGGCGGCGTTCTTGTTGCCGGACGGCTCGATCGCGCCCTTGAGCCGGTGACCCCCCTCGACGATGTATTGAATGGGCGCCATGCGCGAAAAGTCCGTTCTGAGATGGTGATTCGCCCGGGGACCGGCGAAAGCGGAACATCGATCTTCAACGGAATTAACACGGAAGGGACGGGCAGGCCACTGCTCCGCGGACTCAGGGTACGCCTGGTCGTCTATCGCGCCAGTGCGCGGTATCCTCGGGCTGGACGTCGCGACTACACGTCCACGTTCGCCGAAAGCGAGTTGTCCTGGATGAACTCGCGGCGCGGCTCGACCACGTCGCCCATCAGCTTGGTGAAGATGTCGTCGGCCTCGTCGACCTCCTTGACCTTCACCTGCAGCAGGGTGCGCGCGTCGGTGTCGAGCGTGGTCTCCCAGAGCTGTTGCGGGTTCATCTCGCCGAGGCCCTTGTAACGCTGCATGTTGATGCCCTTGCGGCCGGCATCGGTGACCGCCTCGAACAAATCGACCGGGCCATGGATCACGGTCTGGACGTCGCCACGGCGCAAGGCGCCGGGCTTCGCATAGGCCTCCTGCAGGCGGGCCGCATATTCGTCCAGCTTGCGGGCATCGACGGACGCGAGCAATGCGTCGTCGATGACTGCGACGTCCTTGACGCCCCGCACGGTGCGCTCGAAGGTGAAGCCCTGGCCCTCGACGAAGTGGCCGATCCAGCCGCGCTCGACCTCGTCGGCCAGCACGTCGAGCCGTTTTGCGATGTAGGCGGCCGCGGCGTCCGCCGTCGGGATATCGCGGGTGATGTCGGGGCGCAGGACGCCGGCGATCGCGGCCTGCTCGACGACCTTGCGGTCGTAGCGCGTGTGCAGGTTGCGCAGGATGTTGCGGACGAGACGCGCTTCCTCGACCAGCGCCAGGAGGTCGCGGCCCTTGCGCTCCTCGCCTTCCGCCGTCTTGAACACGCAATCGTCAAGGCCGGTGCCGATCAGGTAGTCCTCGAGCGCGCGCTCGTCCTTCAAATACTGCTCGGACTTGCCGCGCGTCACTTTGTAGAGCGGCGGCTGCGCGATGTAGAGGTGGCCGCGATCGATGATCTCGCGCATCTGCCGGTAGAAGAAGGTGAGCAGCAGCGTGCGGATGTGGGCGCCGTCGACGTCGGCGTCCGTCATCACGATGATCTTGTGATAGCGCAGCTTGTCGATCGAGAAATCGTCGCTGATGCCGGTTCCGAGCGCGGTGATCAGCGTGCCGATCTGCTCGCTCGACAGCATCTTGTCCGGACGCACGCGTTCGACATTGAGGATCTTGCCGCGCAACGGCAGCACCGCCTGGAACTCGCGGTTGCGGCCCTGCTTGGCGCTGCCGCCGGCCGAGTCGCCCTCGACGATGAACAGCTCCGACTTGGCCGGATCCTTCTCCTGGCAGTCGGCGAGCTTGCCGGGCAGCGAGGAGACGCTGAGCGGGCTCTTGCGGGTCAGCTCGCGCGCCTTGCGCGCGGCCTCGCGTGCCGCCGCGGCCTGGATCACCTTGCCGACGATCGTCTTGGCCTCGCCCGGATGCTCCTCGAACCAGGCGGCGAGCGCCTCGTTCAACACGTTCTCGACCACGGGCCGCACCTCCGAGGACACCAGCTTGTCCTTGGTCTGCGACGAGAATTTCGGATCCGGCACCTTCACGGAAAGAACGGCGGTGAGACCCTCGCGACAGTCGTCGCCGGTCAGCGCGATCTTTTCCTTCTTCGCATTGGCCTCGGCGTAGCCGTTGACCTGGCGCGTCAGCGCGCCGCGGAAACCGGCGAGATGCGTGCCGCCGTCACGCTGCGGAATGTTGTTGGTGAAGCACAGCACGTTCTCATGATAGCTGTCGTTCCACCACAGCGCCGCTTCCACGGTGATGCCGTTGACCTCCGAGCGCACCATGATCGGTGCCGGGACGATCGCTTTCTTGTTGCGGTCGAGATATTTGACGAACTCCTCGACGCCGCCGTCGTAGCGCATCTCTTCGCGCTTCTCGACCGCGTGGCGCATGTCGGAGAGCACGATGTTGACGCCGGAATTGAGGAAGGCGAGCTCGCGCAGGCGATGCTCGAGCGTGGCGTAGTCGTATTCGACGTTCTTGAACGTCTCCGTCGAGGCGAGGAACGTCACCTCGGTGCCGCGCTTGCCCTTGGCCTCGCCGACCACCTTCAGCGGCGCAATCGCGTCGCCATGGGCGAACTCGATGAGATGCTCCTTGTTGTCGCGCCAGACCCGAAGCTGCAGCTTGCTCGACAGCGCGTTGACCACGGAGACGCCGACGCCATGTAGACCGCCGGACACCTTGTAGGAGTTCTGGTCGAACTTTCCGCCGGCGTGCAGCTGGGTCATGATGACCTCGGCGGCGGACACACCTTCGCCCTTGTGAATGTCGACCGGAATGCCGCGGCCGTCGTCGCGTACGGTGACCGAATTGTCCGGATTGAGCACCACCTCGACCGCAGTGGCGTGACCGGCCAGCGCCTCGTCGATCGCGTTGTCGACGACCTCGTAGACCATGTGATGCAGGCCGGAGCCGTCATCGGTATCGCCGATATACATGCCCGGGCGCTTGCGCACGGCATCCAGGCCCTTCAACACCCGGATCGATTCTGCGCCGTACTCGTTCGCGGTTGCAGGCTCGTTGTCGGCGATGGTTTGCCGGGCGGGTTCGGTCATGTGGGGCCTTCGGAAGGGGTGGTCGAATCGGCATCGCAGATCGCATGCCGAGAGCGCTCTTTCTCTCACGAAAGAAGCCACGCGCCTAGCGCAAAGTGGTACTTCGTAAGACATTGAAGAGATAGCGCTTTTTAACGGTTTTTCAAGGCCTGGCGAGGGTCGTTTTCGTCCCCTCCGAAAGCCGGATTCAGGCCCTTCTCGCGGCTGGTTTTGAGGCGTGCAGCGGGGCGCTTTCGCGTGCGATTCAGGGAACGAGTCACGTGTGCCGCGGCAGGCGCCTCCTCAGTAGAGCGGGAGCGGCAGGGCGGTGCCACCCGGGCCAACCATCAGGCCCGAGGCACGCCGGCGGCGAGCTCCAGCGTGTCGCTCACGGCGGGCCGCCGGGCGATCTTCAGTCGCCGACCTTGCCGAGCACGGGCATCGCTCTGGCTCTCGGCAGGGATGTGGGGCTCGTCGCCGAGCGCTTGGGCGCCGGCAGGTGCCTGCCGTCCAACGACAGCTCCTTGAACCGGCGAACTGACAGGTTCAGCGGCGGAGCGAGTTACCGCCGCGCGCTGATCCGCCCCGCCTCGACGTCGAAGATCTCGCCGAGCTCGCGTAGTTCGGCAAACGCCGCGGGATCGGCGCCGGTCAGCCATACCTGGGCACCGAGCGTGCCCAGCTCGGCGAACAAAGCGGTGCGGCGGCCGGGATCGAGATGGGCCACGATCTCGTCCAGCAGCAGCATCGGCACGATGCCGGTGGTCTCGGCCACGAGCGTCGCATGCGCAAGGATGAGACCGATCAGCAGCGCCTTCTGCTCGCCGGTCGACGCGTCGCGCGCCGGCATGTTCTTCGGCGCATAGACGACATGGAGATCGGTGAGATGCGGGCCGTCGAGCGTGCGGCCGGCGGCGGCATCGCGCGCGCGATTGTCGCGCAGGACAGCGCGATAGCGGTCCTCCACCGCGAGCGCGGGTTCGGTCAGCAGCGCATTCTCCATCCAGCCGTCGAGCGCAATCTCGGCGGACGGGAACGCGGAGGCAGCACCGCGCTGACGCAGCATCGCAGCGAGCTTCACCGCGGTCTGGCCGCGGCTGGCAGCGACGGCGACCGCGAGCTCCGCAGTCTCGCGCTCGATGGCGTCACACCAATGGTCGTCGAAATTGCGCACCTCGAGCAGCCGGTTGCGCGAGCGCAACGAGCGCTCCAGCGCCGACACCCGGCTCGAATGCGCGCTGTCGATCGCCAGCACCAGGCGGTCGAAGAAGCGCCGTCGCTCCGATGCCGCGCCCATGAACAGGCCGTCCATCGCCGGCGTCAGCCACACCATGCGAATGTGGTCGCCGAAGGCGGCCGCCGAGCCGACCGGCTCGCGGTCGATGCGGCAGCGGCGCGTGGTGTTCGCATCGTTGCGCGGCGGCTCGATGCCGGTGCCGAAGGTCGTCAGCCCCAGCGCGCCCTCGACCTCCGCCGAGACCGCCCACGACCCGTCGCCCTGGTTGTCGGCGACGTCCTCCAGGGTGGCACGGCGCAGGCCGCGGCCCGGCGCGAAGAACGAGATCGCCTCCAGGCAATTGGTCTTGCCGGCGCCGTTGGCCCCGACCAGCGCGACCATGTCCGCCTGCACGCTCACGCTGGCAGCGCGATAGCTGCGGAAATGCGTCAGCGCGAGGCGGTTGATGCGGGAGGGGGTCATCGGGAGGAGCTGGGACCTTGATTCGTCATTGCCGGGCTTGACCCGGCAATCCATCGTCCGCGTCAGCGGACTATTTCATCATATAGATCGCGCCAGTCAGGATTGCTCGCGACGATCAGGTCGATCTTCCATTCACGCGACCAGTGCTCGATATTCTTCTCACGCTGCAGCGCCGCCGCGATTGTTTCATGCGTCTCGAAGTAGACGAGGCGCTTGATGCCATAGCGGCGCGTAAAGCTCTCTGCGAGACCTTCGCGGTGCTCATAGACGCGCCGGACGAGATCATTGGTCACGCCGACATACAGCGTGCCGCCCGGCTTGCTCGCGAGAATGTAAACCCAGTAGGCCATTTGTAAGGATGGATGGCCGGGTCAAGCCCGGCCATGACGGGTTAAACTCGATCTCGCAGCAGTCTCGCCTCACACCCGCATCGGCATCAGCACATACAGCGCGTTGCGGTTGTCGCGGTCCTGGATCAGGGTCGGCGAGCCCGGATCGGCGAGCCGGAGCACGGCGACCTCGCCCTCGATCTGCGCGGCGATGTCGAGCAGATAGCGCGAGTTGAAGCCGATATCGAGCGCGTCCGAGGCGTACTCGACCTCGAGCTCTTCGGTCGCGCTGCCGGAATCCGGGTTGGTGACGGAGAGCACCAGCTTGCCGGGGGAGAGCGCGAGCTTCACGGCGCGGCCGCGCTCGGAGGAAATGGTGGAGACGCGGTCGACGGCGGCGGCGAAATCGGCCTTGTCAACGACCAGCTCCTTGTCGTTGTTCTGCGGAATGACGCGGCCGTAATCCGGGAAGGTGCCGTCGATCAGCTTCGAGGTCAGCACCACCTGTCCCAGCGTGAACCGGATCTTGCCCTGCGACAGCTCGATCCTGATCTCGCTGTCATTGTCCTCGATCAGCCGCTGCACCTCGCCCACGGTCTTGCGCGGCACGATCACGCCCGGCATCTCGGCGGCGCCGGCAGGCTGGGGCAGGTCGACCTGGGCGAGGCGGTGGCCGTCGGTGGCGACGGCGCGCAGGGTCGGTTGCTTGGTGGTGCCGCCGGCGTGCAGATAGATGCCGTTCAGGTAATAGCGCGTCTCCTCGGTGGAGATCGCGAACTGCGTGCGGTCGATCAGGCTCTTGACGTCCTTGGCGGGAACCCCGAACGCATGTGTCATGTCGCCCGCGGCGAGATCCGGGAAGTCGCTCTCCGGCAGGGTCTGCAAGGTGAACTTGGAACGGCCGGCGCGGATCGCGAGCACTGCGCGCTCGCCGTCGCTCTCCAGCACGATCTGCGAGCCGTCCGGCAGCTTGCGGACGATGTCGTAGAACATGTGCGCCGGAACGGTGGTTGAGCCCGCGGTGGCAGTCTCGGCGGCCAGGGTTTCCGTCACTTCGAGATCGAGATCGGTCGCGCGCAGCGACAGCCGGGCATTCTCGGCGCGGACCAGCACGTTACCCAGGATCGGGATGGTGTTGCGCCGCTCGACCACACGATGGACGTGGCCCAGCGACTTCAGGAGCTGTGCGCGTTCGACGGTCACCTTCATTGCACTATACCCGCCCGTTCCAACTGAGCTTGTCCTGGAATGCCGGCGGGCTGAACAGCGCCGCGGCCGATGGCACCTCGCGCCCGAACGGCGCTTGGCCAGCGTCCAGGAGCGTGAGGGGGAGGCGTAAAGTGGCGCGGATGAGGCCCGAGCGCAAGGGATGGCGGGCCGATTTCCCACGTTTCGGCAGGTGCTTCCGCGATCCGCAGGCCGGGTCCGAGAACGACGTCCGAGCATGACGTCCGAGGACAGCGTCGAAGGGCCGGGACAACGGCCCGGCTGGGGGCGAACCTTCTGTCCGCTCCCCTGGCCGTGCGTGCCGTCTAGTCCTGCAACTGGCGCTTGAGCGACTCGACCTCGTCGTTCAGCGCGATGTCCTTGCCGACCAGCGCTTCGATCTTGCGCACCGCATGCAGCACGGTGGTGTGATCGCGTCCACCGAAGCGGCGGCCGATCTCGGGCAGCGAGCGCAGGGTCAGCGTCTTGGCGAGGTACATCGCGACCTGGCGCGGACGCACCACGTTGGCGGTGCGGCGCGACGACAACAGGTCGGAGCGGCTGACGTTGTATTGCCGCGCCACGACGCGCTGGATGTCCTCGATCTTGATGCGCTTCGGTTCCTGCGGCCGCACCAGGTCGCGCACCTCGCGCTCGGCCATGTCGAGCGTGACCGGCTGGTTGTTGAGCTTGGAATGCGCCAGCAGGCGGTTGATCGCGCCTTCGAGATCGCGGCCGTTATGGGTGATGGAGCGGGCGAGATAGTCGAGCACCGGCTCCGGCACGTCGAAGCTCGCATGATGCGCGCGGGCCGCGGCGACGCGCGACTTGAGAATGCCGAGGCGCAGATCCTCGCCGAGCGAGCCCATCTCCACGACGAGGCCGCCGGCAAGCCGCGAGCGGACGCGATCATCGAGGCTTTCGAGGTCGGACGGCGGCCGGTCGGCTGCGATGACGACCTGTCGTCCCGCATCGATCAGCGCGTTCAGCGTGTGGCAGAACTCGGCCTGGGTCGATTTTCCCTGCAGAAACTGCAGGTCGTCGATCACGAGCACGTCGATGCCGCGCAGCGCTTCCTTGAAGGCCAGGGCGGTCTGCGATTTCAGCGCCGCGACGAAGCCGTACATGAATTTCTCGGCGGTCAGGTACAGCACCTTGCGCTCGCCGCCGGCGTTGCCGGCCCAGGTGACCGCCTGCAGCAGATGCGTCTTGCCCAGCCCGACGCCGGCATGGATGTAGAGCGGGTTGAACATCACGGGATCGCCGCGGCGGCCGTCGGCGACCTGGCGCGCTGCGGCATGGGCCAGCGTGTTGGCGCGGCCGACGACGAAGCTCGCGAAGGTCAGCCGCGGATCGAGCGGCGAGCCGCCGAGCGCGTCATGGCTCGTGGCGAGCGAAGCCGCAGCCGACGCAGTTCGCGTGTCGGCGCTCGTCGCCGGCCGGTTGTCGTTACGCTCGGCCCGGCGGGCTTCGACGGCGACGGGGGCTTCCTTGACCGGCGTCGCGCAGCGCATTGCGGTGCGAACGGACAGATCGATGCGGTGCACCTCCGGCATCTCGGCCTGCCAGCACGACAGCACGCGCTCGGCATAATGCGCCTGGATCCAGCTCTTCAGGAAACGCGTCGGCACCGACAGATGGACGCTTTCGTTCTGAACGGCCTCGAGGTCCATGCGGGCAAACCAGCTCGTATAGACGTCCTCGCCGACGGTCGAGCGCAGCCGCCCCTTCACGCGAGACCAGCGATCCTGTTCCGAATTTGTCATGGCAGTCGCAACTTTTCGAATTGAGTGGTGGTGTCGTGTGATCGCCGGGCAGACGTCCCGTGAAAGGACACGTGTGCCGCAGCGAGACCTCGAGCGGAGGCTCAACTCCAGACATGGCTCGCCGTTCGGCGCGGACGCCGTCGGGCCATCAATGCTGGTGGAAGAAGCTTCTCCGCGAGGTCAGCGCATACTCAGATGCGCGATGGACGCCGGAGGGCCGATCGCCGTGCTGGCAATGGCCGGGCTGGAGATGTCGATCACTTCAGTGTTGACCGCCAAGGGTGCGTTATCCGGAACCAGCCTATGGTGTGTGCCCGCAATGTGTCCGTAAAACATGCAACCTCCCCGCCCTGCCGTGATTGCTCACGGCAAGTTGTCATCCCAATGCCGCCGCGCCTGAACCCCAAGATTCAGCCGCACCGCCGTACATCCCGTCCAACTTGTCCACTCGGTGAGCGAAGCCGCCACGAGCTTCAGCCGGGTCGACCGATGTCGTATCTCTCTTGTTCAAAGCGGCGCAACGATGATGCTGCGCCCGAGAAATTTCGACAAAGTTCAGTCGTTCCCCATATTGCTATGGGTACAGATCCGGCCATCGCTTTGGAAAGCGTCGCCAACGCGCACACCGCCGCCGATTTGCACGTCCGCCCCGTTTCTAAAACCGCGCTGGTCTCAAGATCGTGGGCGCCGCGAGTGATTAAAGAAATACACGATGCGTCGGGACTCGCAATCCATAAGATCGGAGCACGCGTTACGAGTCTTCGCGGCGGTTGCGACGCGGTGTTGCGCGTTAAGAAAGCAACGTTTTGAATCATCGCGAGGAATCTCGGATGTGACAAACAACATCGTCTGCCCAAAATTTCTTCATAATTTTTTTATGTTTCGACCGGCCTCACCCGCTTTTCCAATCACTTGGTCGCGCTATGCACTTAAGTCATTTTCGAAACGATGTTTTTCGCGATTGCTCGAAGCGGGTAACTCCCGCAGTGCGCGGTGCGCAAAGTGAGCGGCGCATTGCGCGCTCTTGACAGCGATGCGCAAGCGCGGCGCGCAGATTCGCAGCTGTTTCAGATGAGACAATATTGTCACTGCGTAAAAATACGGAACTTCACGTAGTTCCGACGGAACCTGTGTCAGGCGCGCACGATATCGCGCGGGTTCCACCACGCGCGAAGATCGTATTCGCGATGCGATATCACCATCAAGATGTGACCATCAAATGGAGAAGGCGCGGCGAGCGATGGAGGGATGCGCGACAGCGGAACGCGCAATTGAAAATGGCACAAAAGAAAAGCCCGGCGCGAGCCGGGCTGTTTGCATCTTGATAGTTCGTCAGCCGCGCGATCGCGTCACTTCGCGAGCTTGGCGATCTGATGCGTGAGGCGCGACACTTTGCGGCTCGCGTTGTTCTTGTGAATGATGTTGCGCTGTGCGGCGCGCATCAGCTGCGGCTCGGCATTGGCCATCGCCTTCAGCGCGGCGTCGCGATCGCCCTTCTTGATCGCGTCCTCGACGGAGCGAACCGCGCCGCGCATCTGGGTGCGGCGCGACTTGTTGATGATGGTGCGGCGGGCAATCTTGCGCGTCGCTTTCTTCGCGGAAGTCGTGTTGGCCATGCTCTCAAATATCCTTCGGCGGCGAGCAGTCGCCGCTCTTGCGGGTACGCGCGCGGCCCGCTTGACGCGGCCCCATCGACGCGGTGGGTTGTTCGGACGCCTCTCTGAGAATGCCATGACCGGAGCAGTTGCTCGGCGGATCGGCGCTGCTCAAAGAACAGCGGCGGCGGGATTGCGCCCACCGCCATTGGCGACCTTATAGGGGCAGCCCTGGCGAGCGTCAACGGTCTCGGAGCGCCCCGCCGCGGCTGGAATCGGCCAAAACCCGGTTCTAAGCCCCTGACGAGGTTGAATTTCTGCGGGGCCCCCGCTATGGCCTTGCTGCCCGAGAGGGCGTGCGAGAGAGGGCAGGTGAGGCATGATCCGCGGTTTTTTCCGTCTGGTGGGGCTGTTGCTGCTGGCCGGAAGCTTCATCTTCCTGGTCTATGACGGCGCGCGCTGGGTGGCCGACCAGACCCTGCAGTTCACCCGGTTCGGCCAGCTCTGGAACGACGTCCACCAGGCGAGCCAAGCCGCCTTCAAGGCCTGGATCGAGGCCAAGGCCCCGTTCTTGTGGGAGTGGATCGTCAAGGTGTTTTTGGACCAGCCGGTGTTTGCGGTGCTTGGCCTGCTCGGAATCCTGCTGATGCTGCTGTTCCGGCCGCGCAAGCCGCTGATCGGCTATGGGCGCGACTGAGCGCGGCGGTTCGTCTCGCCGCGCCGGCAACAGTACTGGATTCTGCTCGGAGCGTGACGCGGGAACCGCCGGCGCGGCGTAACGGCGCTACTGCTCGTCCCGTAGAGCCCTATATATTCCCCTGACAAGAGGTCATCGCGCCGTGGGCCGTCCCGCGGGCGCTGGCCATGAGCGGAGACATCCCATGTTCTTCATGCGCAAAGCCCCTGCCATGCCGTCTGCCGCCGAGGCGCTGCCCGGCCGCGCCCTGCCGATCCCGACCGCCGCGACGCATTTCGTCAACGGTCGCCGCCTGTTGCCGCCCTATCCGGACGGCCTCGAGCAGGCCGTGTTCGGGCTCGGCTGCTTCTGGGGCGCGGAGCGCAAGTTCTGGCAGCTCGGTGACGGCATCCACGTCACCGCCGTCGGCTATGCCGGAGGCCATACGCCGAACCCGACCTACGAGGAGGTGTGCTCGGGGCAGACGGCGCATACTGAGGTCGTGCTGGTGGTGTTCGATCCCAAGATCATGTCCTACGAGCGCCTCTTGAAGACGTTCTGGGAGAGCCACGACCCGACCCAGGGCATGCGTCAGGGCAACGACGTCGGCACGCAATATCGCTCAGCGATCTACACGTTCAGCGACGCGCAGCGCGAGGCGGCCGAGGCGTCGAAGGCGGCCTACGAGTCGGCGCTGCGCGCCAAGGGGCTCGGAGCGATTACGACCGAGATCGTCCCGGCGGGGCCGTTCTATTTCGCCGAGGATTATCACCAGCAGTACCTGGCCAAGAATCCGGCCGGATATTGCGGCCTCGGCGGCACTGGCGTCGCGTGCCCGATCGGTGTCGGCGTGAGCGCATAGGCCGGGCCGAGCGCGCCCGATCACCGTGAACATCGGATCCCTCTCCCACGCCGTGGGAGGTGGATTTTTTTCCGGGCCGCTTTCACCGCGGCCCGTTTGCGACGGGGGGACTACACGCGCCAACGGTTTGTTAACCTTAACCGCGCATGACTAGCGCACATCCTCATTCAAGGATTGTTCGAGTGCGCGCGTTGTTTGTTCCGGTCATTACCGTCCTGTCCGCGATCCTGTTGTCGGGCTGCATGCAGACGATCTCCCCCGTCGCTGCCGTCCAGCCGCAGAGCGATCTCGACGCGATGGCCTATGGAACGCCTTCCACTGGCCCGGTTGCCGCCACCGGGCAGGGTGGAGCGATCCCTACATTGCGCAACTCGTTCGCTGCCGCCACCCGCGCAGACGCCTATGTCGTTCCCGCCGGCTATGCGCCGACGCGCCGCGACTCCGCCTATCATCTCGATGCCGGCGACAAGCTGCGCGTCGTCGTCTACGGCCAGGAGGGTCTGACCAACACCTATGCGATTGATGCGTCCGGATCGATCACGATGCCGCTGATCGGCAGCGTGCCGGCGCGCGGCCGCACCACCGCCGGCCTCGCCGCCGAGATCACCGCCAAGCTGCGCAACGGCTACATCCGCGAGCCCTCGGTGGCGGTCGAGATCGAAGCCTATCGCCCGTTCTTCATCCTCGGCGAGGTGCAGGCGCCCGGCCAGTATCCTTACGTTCCCAACATGACGGTCGAGAGCGCGATCGCGATTGCCGGCGGCTTCTCGCCGCGGGCGCGGCGCGACGTCGTCACCCTGACCCACACCGATGCCTCCGGCGCCGCGCGCTACGAGGTGCCGCTCGGGACCTCGCTCAAGCCGGGCGACACCATCCAGGTCGGCGAGCGCTGGTTCTGACCTCCATAGGAATCGCTGCACGCTCGCGATGACGCGTGGCGCAGAACGATGCGCCCCCCTCTTCTTTCATCGTTGCGAGCGAGGCGAAGCAATCCAGAGTCGCACGCGACGCTCTGGATTGCTTCGTCGCTTCGCTCCTCGCAATGACGGTGGTGCGGTGATCAGCGCAGATGCTGGGCAAAGAACGCCAGGCTGCGCGTCCAGGCGAGGTCAGCGCTCGGCTGGTCGTAGCTGGCGCGCTCGTCACAGCCGAAGCCGTGCTGGGCGCCGGGGTAGATGAAGATCTCGACGTCCGGCCGCTTGGCCTTGATGGTCTCGACGTCGCTTAAGGGAATGCCCGCGTCCTTCTCGCCGAAATGCAGCTGAGTCGGCACCGTCGGCTTGTCGTCGGCGAACCGCGCGACAGCGCCGCCATAATAGCCGACGGCGGCGCGGAGGCCCGACAGCTTGGTCGCAGCCGCATAGGCGATGCTGCCGCCGAGGCAGAAGCCGATGATGCCGACCGGCCCGACATTCTTCACGACGTCGATTGCGGCCTGGGTGTCGCGCAAAAAGGCCGCCCAATCCGGATTGGCGACGAACTTGCGCGCGACCGCGATCTCGTCGGGCGAATAGCCTGAGGTGAAGCCGGGCTCGACGCGGTCGAAGATCGCCGGCGCGATCGCAACGTAACCCTCGGCGGCGAGGCGGTCGCAGACGTTGCGGATGTGATGGTTGACACCGAAGATCTCCTGGATGACGACCAGCGCGCCCTTTGCAGTTCCGGTCGGATCGGCGCGGTAGGCGCCGAGCTGGAAGCCATCAGATGCCGTCAGCTTGATGTCTTGTCCCACGTTCTGTCCTCTTTGCGGTCGTCAGGCGCGTGTCAGCGCCACATCCAGTTGGTGCCGTAGTCCTCTTTCCAGCCGGTCAGCCGTCCCCTGCGGAACTTCAGGTAGAGGCGGTGATGGTGCGAGACCAGTCCGCTGCCGCCGAGATTGCGCAGTGCCAGAAAGGCCTCGTTGCCGGGCGTGCCGTTCAGATAGATCAACGGCTGCTCCAGCACGCGCGATGTCTCACCGACATCCATGCCGAAGGCAAGCGGCGTGACGTTGGATGACGTCGCCGTGAAAGGCGCGTCGGCGACGCCCAGCGTCTGCCCTGCCGCGGCAGGGGGAACGGCCGACAGGCTCGGCAGCATGGCCGCAGCCAGGCACAGCGTCATACGTGCGGATGGTCTCATGGGCTGAAATCTCCTTTCGCTGTCGGCGTTGGCTGCACCTCTTCCTAGCGTGCCCGGCGCCATCAGCCCAGCATCGTTCGCGCTGCACAACGTAAAATGCCAATTCAATTCGCAAGCCGGCGGTCAAATCCCGTTGCGTCGTCGTGGCAACGCGATCATTCTTATGATGGCTGGCATCTATCCGGTGGGTCCCAGCGAATCGATAAAACCGAACTTCGCCCTAAGCGAAGTCGCACGCCGGGCGGGGAAGAAACCAAATGCCCAATCTCACCATCAACGGGCGGACCATGTCCGTCGACGCGGCGCATGACACGCCGCTGCTATGGGTCATCCGCGAGCAGTTGCAGATGACCGGCACCAAGTTCGGCTGCGGCGCCGGGCTGTGCGGAGCCTGCACCGTTCATGTCAACGGCGAGGCCGTGCGCTCGTGCCAGACCATGGTCGGCGACGTCGCGAACAAGAAGATCACCACCATCGAGGGGCTGTCGCAGAAGGGCGATCATCCGTTGCAGAAGGCGTGGATCGCCGAGCAGGTGCCGCAATGCGGCTACTGCCAGTCCGGCCAGATCATGCAGGCGGCCTCGCTGCTCGCCAAGACCACGAGCCCGACCAAGGAGGAGATCGTCGCGCATATGGACGGCAATCTCTGCCGCTGCATGACCTATTCGCGGATCCAGAAGGCGATCCAGCGCGCCGCGTCCGAGATGCGCACCGCGTCCAACACGAGCGACCGGAGGGCGACATGAACCAGCATGTGAAAGCATCGCCGACGATGGCCACCGATCTCAGCCGCCGCTCCTTCCTGGTCGGCACCGCCGCCACCGGCCTCGTGCTCGGCTATGCCGGGCTGCCTGATCACGCGCTCGCAGCAGCGGCACCTGCGAACTTCGAGCCCAGCGTGTGGTACGCGATTGCGCCGGATGGCATCGTGACCGTGACCTGCGGCAAGGCCGACATGGGCCAGCACATTGCGTCGACCATGGCGCAGATCGTCTGCGAGGAGCTCGGCGCCGCCTGGAAGGACATGCGGGTCCAACTCGCCTCCAACGATCCGAAGTTCAACGATCCCGTGCTCGGCGCCCAGATCACCGGCGGCAGCTGGAGCACGATGATGAACTTCGACGCGATGAGCCGGGCGGGCGCCGCGGGCCGCATCGCGCTCACGGAAGCAGCGGCAGCAGCGATGGGCGTGCCGGCAACGGAGCTCGTCGTGCGCGACTCGGTCGTGATGCATCCGAAGACCAAGAAGCAGATGACCTATGCCGAGATCGTCAAGAGCGGCAAGATCACCAAGAGCTTCACGCCGGACGAATTGAAGGCGCTGACTCTCAAGACGCCCGATCAGTACACGATGATCGGCGTCTCGGTGCCACAGCTCGACATCCCCTCCAAGACCAACGGCACGGCGAAATATGGCATCGATACGATGCTGCCGGGCATGGTCTACGGCAAGGTCGTCACCCCGCCGGTGCGCTTCGGCGCCACTGTCACAGCGGTCGACGACTCCGAAGCCAAGAAGGTGCCGGGCTTCATCAAGGCAGTGACGCTCGACGACAAGACCGGCTCGACCTCGGGCTGGGTGGTCGCGGTCGCCAATACCTATGCCAACGCCAGAAAGGCGGCGGACGCGCTCAAGATCAGCTACGACAAGGGCCCGTATGCCAATGTCAGCACCGACACCATCATCACCGAGGCGATGCGGCTGCAGGCGCAGGATGACGCCGGGCAGTTCTTCGTCAAGGACGGCGATGCCACGGCGGCTTTGTCGGGCGCGGCCAAGGTGCTGGAGGCGGAGTACACCACCAGCATCAACATCCATGCTCCGCTGGAGCCGATGAACGCGACCGCCGAGTTCAAGGGCGACATCCTGCACATCTACTCCGGCAATCAGTTCGCGACCCGCTCCGGCGCGATCGCGGCAGGTGCCGCCGGGATCGATCCGAAGTTCGTCGTGATGCACCAGGCCTGGCTCGGCGGCGGCTTCGGCCGCAGGCTCGATGCCGACATGATGGTGCCGGCGGTGCAGGCGGCCAAGGCCGTGGGCAAGCCGGTCAAGGTGATCTATTCTCGCGAAAACGACATGACGATGGACTACTCGCGGCCGCTCACCTACCAGAAGGTCAAGGCGGGCCTCGACAGCAATGGCAAGCTCATCGCCCTGAGCCATGACGTCGTCTCGGCGTGGCCGACGGCGCGCTGGGGCATCCCCGACTTCCTGTCGCCCTCGGTCGACAAGAAGGGGCCGCTCGACTCCTTCACGGTCAACGGCGCCGACTTCTTCTACACGGTGCCCAACCACCATGTGCGCGCGATCAAGAACGAGCTCGCCCACAATGCGACGCCGTCCGGGCAATTGCGCTCGGTGGCGCCGGGTTGGACGTTCTGGGCGGTCGAGAGCATGATCGACGAGATCGCGGTGGCCTCGGGGCAGGACCCGGCGCAGTTCCGCATCGCGCTGCTCGACGGCAAGGGCAAGAACGACGGCGGCGCGCAGCGGCTGCGCAACACGCTGCTGGCGGCGATGGGCCTGTCCGGCTACGGCGCCAAGAAGCTGCCGCCGGGCGAAGGCATGGGCGTGTCCTGCGTGTCGTCGCAGGAGCGCGCCACCGCGAGCTGGACGGCGTGCGTCGCCCATGTCGCGGTTGCCCCTTCGGGGGCGGTCACGGTGAAGAAGCTCACGGTGGCGACCGACGTCGGCACGCAGGTCCATCCCGACAACATCCGCGCCCAGGTCGAGGGCGCGGCGCTGTGGGGCTTGTCGCTCGCGATGTACGAGAAGGCGACCTTGAAGGACGGCGGCATCGAGCAGACCAACTTCGACAGCTACACGCCGCTGAGGATGAGCCAGGTGCCGGAGGTCGCGATCGCCGTGATCGCCAATGGGGAGAAGGCGACCGGCGTCGGCGAGCCCGCGGTGACCGTGGTCGCGCCGGCGCTCGGCAACGCCATCTACAACGCCTGTGGCGCGCGGCTGCGCTCGCTGCCGATCACCGCCGCAGCGGTCAAGGCGGCGATGAAGGCGTAGCGTCGTCGCGAGACCATCGCTGTATCTGGGAACCGCCGGAGCCCGTCTCCGGCGGTTGCTTTTTGCGCCGCAGTCACATCCCCGCGCCGCACGATTTGAACGATTCCCTTAACGTCTCGCTCACCTGAAACGATACAGCTTGAATGATCGGCTTAAGCCGCGACGAACCCGTATGCCGGTAACTTGCATGGGCAGCAAACCGCAGGGGGCGAGCACGTATGAGCGCGACAGCCAAGCAGACCGTGACCCAGACCGCGACCAGGCGCCATCTCCTGCTCGCGTCGGATCGCGGTGACCAGAGCAGCGAGCTGGCGCGCATCCTGCGCTCGGTCGGCGATGTCGACATGATGCCGACCACCGAGATCCCCGAGAACCCCGGCAACCGCTTCTCCGGCGTCATCGTCGACATCAACCTGCGCTCGCCGGAGAGCGTGCAGCGGGTGCGCAAGAAGCTCTCGTCGCGCGCCTATAGCGAGGTGCCCCGCCTGTTCGTGCTCGCCGAGGCGCTGCACCATGCCACCATGCAGGCATGGGCGCTGGGCGCCACCGACACCATTGCGCGTCCGTTCAGCCCCGCCGACGTGCTGCAGCGCATCCGCTCGGCGCTTCCCGCCGACGACGGCTATGACGAGACCGATCGCGGCAAGCTGCTCAATCGCGGCGTCGAGGCGGCGCAGGCCGTCATGGTCAAGATCTTCGAGAAGCTGCCCGCCGGCGTCCAGTTGACGATGGAGGACATCGTCGCGGCCGAGAACAAGATCCTGAAGGCGATCAAGCACTCCTCGCTGCGCGAGTGGATGACCGTGGTCGGCTGCCATCACAACGACACCTATCGGCATTGCCTGTTCGTGACCGGCCTCGCGGTCGGCTTCTCGATTCATCTGGGCATGCGCGACGACGATCAGCGCCGGCTGGTCCGCGCGGCGCTGCTGCACGACGTCGGCAAGGCGTTCATTCCGGTCGCCGTCCTCGACAAGCAGGGCAAGCTGACGGCGGAGGAGATCGCGCTGCTGCGCCAGCATCCGCGCCGCGGCTACGAGGCGCTGTGGCGGCAGGGCGGCTTCCCGCCGGAGATGCTCGACGTGATCCTGCATCACCACGAGTTCCTCGACGGCTCCGGCTATCCCGACGCGCTGCACAACGAGCAGATCAGCGACATCGTGCGCCTCACCACGATCGTCGACATCTACGCCGCGCTGATCGAGCACCGCGCCTATCGACCGGCCTTCACGCATGCGCGCGCGTTTCAGATCATGGAGAACATGGGCCCGAAGCTCGACCAGCAGCTGCTGCAGGCGTTTCGCCCGGTCGCGATGGGCGCGCACTAGGACCGCGTGTCGTAACCTCGGTTCAATCCAGCAACTTGCGCAGCTCGGCCTTTGCGACCTTCTCCAGGGTCGAGCGCGGCATCTCGTCGACCAGCTTCACCTCGCGCGGCACCTTGAAGTCGGCGAGGCCGGCGCGGCAGGCGGCCAGCACCTTCTCGGCTAGCTCCTCGCGCGCGACCCCGACCTGCGGGATGACGAACGCAACCGGCACCTCGTCCAGCATCGGATGCTTCTTGGCGACGACGGCGGTCTCGCGCACGCCGGGCACGGTGATGATCACCTGCTCGATCTCGGACGCCGCGACGTTCTCGCCACCGACCTTGAGCATGTCCTTGGTGCGGTCGCCGAACTTGATGAAGCCGTTTTCCAGCCGCGTGACGCGGTCGCCGGTGAGGAAGAAGCCGTCGGCATCGTAGCTCGTCCGCGTCGCCTCCTCATTGTAGAGATACTCCGCAAACAGCGACAGGCCGGGCACGCCCTTGATGGCGAGATTGCCGGTGGCGCCGACCTCGGTCGGCCGGCCGTCATCGTCGGTGATGCGGATGGTGTATTCCGGCGCGGCGCGGCCGATCGACATCGGCGTGTTCGGCTGGTCGACCTCGCCGACGATGCCGTGGGTGATGGTCTCGGTCATGCCCCACCAGCCGATGATCTTGATGCCGAACTTGGCGAAGGCGGGCGGCTCGGACACCGCCGTGCCCCACAGCCGGAATTTGTGATGCTTCGGCACCTCCTGGTCGAGCAGCGCCTTCATGCAGAACGGGATGGTCGAGGTCCAGGTGCAGCCATGCTCGAGCGCCACGCTCCAGAAGCGGCTCGCCGAGAAGCGCGGCTGAATCACGCAGGTCGCGCCGACCCAGAGCGTTGCCAGCATCGAGTAGGCCAGCGCGTTGGTGTGGAACAGCGGCAAATAGGTCTGGTGCACGTCGCCCTGATGCAGGTCTTCATGAGCGGCGTTGACCTTGGCGCCCCATAGCGCGTTGGCATGCGTCCACAGCACCGCCTTCGGCCGAGACGTCGTGCCCGACGTGTACTGCACGCTGCACGGCGCGAGCGGATCGACCGCGCGCCGCGGCCGGTCGGCGCTGTCGGCAAACAGCGTCTCGAAGCGATCGCCCACCCCGACCGCTGCTGTGTCCAGCTGCCCCGGATCATGCGAGATGACCGCAAGCCAGCGGATGCCGCGGCAATGCGCCGAGATCATCTCGGCATAGGCCGGCTGGGTGATCGCGGCCACCGCACGGCAATGGCCGGCGAAATAGCTCATCTCGGCGGCCGCCGAGCGCGTGTTGGTCGTGACGGCGAGCGCGCCCAGCTCGACGCAGGCAAACCAGGCAAGCATCGCCTCGACGCAATTGTCGAGATGGATCAGCACGGCATCGCCAGGCTTGACGCCGCGCTTGACCAGACCGGCCGCCAAGGCGCCGACACGTTCGTGAAACGCGCCGTAGGTCCAGCGGCGCGCCGGTGCATCGAACGGCGCGGAGATCAGGAACGGATGGTCGCGCCGGGTCTCGCTGCGCAGCTTCAACAGCCAGGGCACGTCCATGCCGTCGAACGGCGTCACGGTGCCCGCTGCCATCGTCGTTCCCTTCATCTTCGCTCCCGTCGTTCTTGAGTACGGCCTGTCTCCGGCCGCTTCGTTCTCGTCGTCATCTTCTGCCACCTTGCGTCGCTGCGATCAAATCGGGATTGAACCCGTCTCCGTTCGCGGGCGACCAATGGCGCGGCAAGACACGCCCGGAGGTTTGCATGCAGGCCGAGCCACGATCATGGCGGCTGCCCGATGCCCGCTATTTCCAGATCGCGGCATTGGCGACGTTGCTCGCGATCAATTTCGCCGTGATCGATTTCGGCGCGCGTCCCGCAGCGAGCGTGATCGCGGTCGCGGCGGCGCTGCTCACGCAGGCGGCCTGCTGCCGCATCTCCGGCGCCCCGCTCGATCTCAAGTCACCATTGATCACCGGCCTGTCGCTCAGCCTGCTGTTGCGCGCCGATGCGCTGTGGCTGCATGCGGCGGCGGCAATGATCGCCATCGGCTCGAAATTCGTGCTGCGCATCGACGGCAAGCATGTCTTCAACCCGGCGGGGCTGGCGATCGTGGTGCTGCTGTTCAGCTCCAAGGGCGTATGGATCTCGCCCGGCCAATGGGGGACGGAGATCTGGTTCGCGAGCCTCGCCGGCTTCTTCGCGATCCTGGTGCTCAGCGCCTCCCGGCGCGCCGACATCGCAGTCTATTTCTTCGCCAGCCATGCCGCACTGCTGCTGCTGCGCGCCGCCTGGCTCGGCGATCCCCTGGCGATCCCCGTGCATCAGCTGCAGAGCGGCTCGCTGCTGATCTTCACTTTCTTCATGATCTCCGACCCGCGCACCTCGCCGGACTCGCGCGTCGGCCGGCTGCTGTTCGCGCTGAGCGTTGCGGTCGCTGCGCACTACCTCACCTTCGTCCTGCAGATGCGGCCGGCGCTCTACGTGTCGCTGATCGCGCTGTCGCCGCTCACGCTGCTGCTCGATCGGCTCGTGCCCGAGACCCGCTTTTCCTGGCGTTCGTCCGTTCCCGAAGGAGGTTCGACATGATCCTGCGTTACAGCAAGCTCTTCCGCACCGGCGTCGCGGCCATCGCGATCCTGGCGAACGCGGCGATGGCGCCGGCGAATGCGTTTTGCGGCTTCTATGTCGCCCAGGCCGACGCGAAGCTGTTCAACCAGTCATCGAAGGTCGTGCTCGCCCGCGATGGCGAGCAGACTGCGATCACGATGGCCAGCGACTTCGAGGGCGACGTGAAGGAGTTCGCGGTGGTCGTCCCCGTGCCGACCTTCATCGAGCGCAAGCAGATCGGCGTGGTCGAGCCGAAGACGATCGACCATCTCGACAAATACACCGCGCCGCGGCTGGTCGAGTATCATGACGCCGATCCATGTGCGCCGGTCGTCGTTGCGGCGCGGGCGATGCCGGCGGCGCCGATGATGGCAGGCGCTGTCTATGAGATGGCCCGGCGGAACTATGGCGTCACCGTCGAGGCCAGCTACGACATCGCCGAATACGACGTGCTGATCCTGTCGGCGCAGGAGAGCGACGGGCTGACGCGCTGGCTGACCGACAACAATTATCGCATTCCGCAGGGCGCGGACGCGGTGCTCGGCAGCTATATCAGGCAGGGCATGCGGTTCTTCGTGGCCAAGGTCAATGTCGAGCGGATGAAGAACATCGGCAACGGCACCCTGCGGCCGTTGCAGGTGCGGTACCAGAGTCCCAAGTTCATGGTGCCGCTGCGGCTCGGCACGGTCAACGCCAGGGGACCGCAGGACCTGATCATCTATGCACTCACCAGGAGTGGCCGCATCGAGGCGGCCAATTATCGCACGGTGAAGATCCCATCCGATATCGATGTCCCGCTCTATGTGAAGGACGAGTTCGGGCCGTTCTACAAGGCGCTGTTCGAGCGGGCCGTCGCGCGCGAGAACATGCAGGCGGTGTTCGTCGAATATGCCTGGGACATGGCGTGGTGCGATCCCTGCGCCGCCGATCCGATGAGCAACAAGGAGCTGGTCGAGCTCGGCGCGCGCTGGATCGGCAGCGACGATGACACCGCCTTCAGCCTCCGCCGGGGCACGGCCGGAGCCAACGCCTTCGTGACCCGGCTGCACGTGCGCTACGATGCGAAGTCCTTCCCCGAGGACATCGTCTTCGCCGAGACCAAGGACCGCAGCAATTTCCAGGGCCGCTATGTCCAGCACCATCCCTGGCGCGGCGAGGCGTCCTGTGCCGCGGCGAAGACCTACCGGGACAGTCTCGCCGCACGTTTCGCCACGCAGGCGACGGATCTCGCGCAACTGACCGGATGGTCGCGCAGCGAGATCGTCGCGAAAATGGACAAGAGCGGCGAGACCGTGACGAAATGACCTCAGGGCGGCCTCGGCTCAATCCTGATACGAGGAGATCTCGATCAGGCTGCCGTCGGGGTCGCGGCAATATACCGAGCGCAGGGTGCCGCGTGCGCCCTGCTTGGCGACCGGACCTTCCTCGACAGCGATGCCGAGCGCCGTGAGATGCGCCACCACCTCGTCTGGGGTGCTGGCGGTGAGGAAACAGAGGTCGTCGCTGCCGGCCGCTACATGGTCAGCCGTGAACCAGTCGACCTTGTCCGCGTCCTTCGGTCGCACGTTGATCTTCTGGTTCCCGAACAGCAACGACGTGCGCCTCACCTTGCCTTGTCCGGGATCGAACACCTGGACCGTCATGCCCAGCACCTGTTGGTACCACGCCGTCGTGCGGTCGACGTCGGCGACATTGATGACCAGATGATCGAGCGCATCGACCTTGATCGGCATGGGGCTCTTCCCTCCTGATTGGATATCGATCTCGCCGCCATCGCGGCACTCTGTTACAGTCGATCCCGGCGGCTCGTTAGCCGCCGCTCAACGATAATGCCTGAGGAAACGCATGATTTCACGTCGTACCGCGCTTGGTCTGATCGCCTCCGCCGTTCCGTCCATCGCTGCCGTTGGCAAAGCGTCCGCGGCCGACTATCCCACCCGTCCGGTCCGCTTCGTGGTGGGTTATCCTCCGGGTGGCGCGACCGACATCCTGGCGCGGCTGATCGGCCAGCGGCTGTCCGAGGCGCTCGGTCAGCAGTTCATCGTCGAGAACAAGCCGGGCGCCGGCAATAATATCGGCACCGATGCCGTCGTGAACGCGGCGGCCGACGGCCACACCGTGCTGCTGGTCAATCCGGCCAACTACATCAATGCGAGCCTCTACACCAACCTGAAGTTCAATTTCGTTCGCGATATCGCGCCGGTGGCCTCGCTCAACCGCGTCCCCAACGTGATGACCGTCAACAAGGACATCGGGGCCAAGAACGTCGCCGAGTTCATCGCTTACCTGAAGGAGAACCCCGGCAAGGTGAACATGGCCTCGTCCGGCAACGGCACCTCGGTGCATCTGTCGGGCGAGATGTTCATGGCGATGACCGGCACCAAGATGCAGCACGTGCCCTATCGCGGCGCGGCGCCCGCAATCACCGACATGCTCGGCGGCCAGGTGCAGGTCATCTTCGACAACATGCCCTCCATCATCCAGCACATCCGCTCCGGCTCGTTGCGGGCGCTCGGCGTCACCACCCAGCAGCGTTCGCCGCAATTGCCGGACGTCCAGGCCGTCGCCGAGACCGTGCCCGGCTACGAGGCGAGCGCGCTGTTCGGCATCGGCGCGCCGAAGAACACGCCCAAGGAGATCATCGAGAAGCTCAACAAGCAGGTCAACGTCATCCTGGCCGAGCCAGAGATCAAGGCGCGTCTGGTCGACCTCGGCGGCGAGCCGCTGATCCAGTCGCCGGAGCAGTTTGGCGCCCAGATCGTCGCCGAGACCGAGAAGTGGAAGAAGGTCGTCGAGTTCGCCGGCCTGAAGGTCGAATAGGACGACGAAGCGACGCAATCGCTGGTCGGCCGCCGCAACATGTTCTCGATGCGGCGCCGGCCCGCCAGACGGGAGGAGAGGGCTGAAGGCGGCGTGCCGCGCATGCGACACGTCACTGCCTTGGTTGGTGATCCGTTTCGCCGATTTGTCGTTTTTTGACCATGCCGGTGTGGTGCAACCCTCCGGCCAGAAGAGGAACAGATCATGCGCAAGGTGATGATGATGGCAGCCGGCCTCGTCGGCGTTGCACTTGGTGGCGGTATCGCGCCGGCCTCCGCAGGCGGTTACGACTATCCCTGGTGCGTGCAAGGCCGGGGCGTCGGCTATCCCGGCGACTGCTCCTATCACACCTTCGAGCAGTGCCGGGCGAGCGCCTCCGGGCGCAATGCAGGCTGTGGCATCAATCCGCGCGTCGCGTTCGATCCTGCCCGCCGCGGCCCCTCGGTCTATGTCGACATGCCGCCGCCGCGCCGCGTGCACCGCTATTCGTATTACTGACACCCTCGACCGAACTCGGCACGCGCGGCCGATCGGCTGACGCAGGCGCGCTCCGGGTTCGCGCGGGCTTGCATCGACTTTGCGTTCGTATATACTTTGTATTGCAAAGTTGAACGAGCCGGTCCCGGCTTCAGGTGAGACATGCGCGACCTCGACAAGGCGCTGGCGGACATCATTGCGATCCGCAGCCAGCTTGCGGCGGGCACGGCATTTCGCGGCTACGGGCCGGCGACGATGGCCGCGACCTCGGCCGTTGCGCTGGTCACGGCACTGCTTCAGCAGCTGTTTCTGCGCGACCCGACGGCGGACGCGTGGACGTTCCTGCTCGGATGGGCGGCGGCAGCCTGTGTCTCGCTGACGATGATCTGGTTCGAGATGCGGGCGCGGTCGCGCCGGCATCATTCCGGCCTTGCGGACGCGATGATCCACCAGGCGGTCGAGCAGTTCCTGCCGGCGGGCATCGCTGGCGTGCTGCTCGCGGTGCTCTTGTGGAAGTTCGCGCCGGAGGCGCTGTGGATGCTGCCGGGTCTGTGGCAGATCCTGATGTCGCTCGGCGTGTTCGCGTCGGTGCGCTCGCTGCCGCGCACGGTGGCGCTGGCCGGCGCGTTCTATTTTCTGGCCGGCTTCGCGGTGCTGCTGGTGGGCAGCGCCACGCATGCGCTGTCGCCATGGACGATGGGGCTTCCGTTCGCGATCGGACAGGGGCTGATGGCGGGCATTCTGTATTTTGCGACCGGAGAGTCCGATGTCGAAGACTGACGGCAGCGCGCCGTTCTCCTATGACGGCCTCGATCGCGTCATCCACGAGAAGGCCCGGCTCGGCCTGCTCACCTCGCTGATGGCGCACCCCAAGGGTCTCGCTTTTGCCGACCTCAAGCAGCTCTGCGGGCTGACCGACGGCAATCTGTCGCGGCACCTGCAGGTGCTGCAGGAGGCCGGCCTCGTCGAGGTCACCAAGGGCTATGAGGGCAATCGCCCTCACACCACTTGTCGGCTGACCAAGGCGGGACGCCGCCGCTTCCTCGATTATCTCGCCGTGCTCGAGCGCCTCGTCCGCGACGCCGCGGCCGCTGCCGGCAAGGAGCATACGCCATCGTCGGTCGGCCTGATCCCCGGCCGCGTCTGAATCGCGCATCGCATTTTTTTGACCTGGAGCTTTGCAATGCAAAGTAGTCTGCAACCGAAATCGCCTGCTGTGTCGGATGGCCTGCATGTCGGCATCATCATGGACGGCAACGGCCGCTGGGCGACGCGCAAGGGCTTGTCGCGGCTGCGCGGGCACGAGGCGGGCGTCGACGCGATCCGTCGCGTCGTCGAAGCCGCGCCCGACCAGGGCATCGGGACGCTGACGCTGTATGCGTTCTCCAGCGACAATTGGCGACGCCCGCGTGCCGAGGTCGCCGCCTTGATGGCGCTGTTGCGGGTCTATCTCGCCAGCGAGGTGGAGTCGCTGGTGCGCAACGGCGTCCGCCTCTCCGTGATCGGCCGCCGCGACCGGCTGCCCGGCGGCATCGCCGACGCCATCGGCCGGGCCGAAGCGGCAACCCGCAATGGCAGCACCCTGCACCTGCGCATCGCCGTCGACTACTCGGCGCGCGACGCGATCCTCGAGGCCGCAGCGAAGGCCCGCGAGATCGACGGCCTGACGCGTGCGGCGTTCTCCGACCTCGTGACGGGCGAAGCCGGCTTGCGCGACGTCGACCTGATCATCCGCACCTCCGGCGAGCAGCGCCTGTCCGATTTCCTGCTCTGGGAAGGCGCCTATGCCGAGCTGCATTTCACCCAGCGGATGTGGCCCGATTTCGATGCCGCAGATCTGGCGCAGGCGCTCGCCTCGTTCCGCGGCCGCGAGCGTCGCTTCGGCGGCCTCGAGGCGGTGCCGCTGGCGCCGGCACCGGTCTCCTGACGCCCACGCAATCTTTCCGCGCATCGGGGAATCATCTACCGCTTGCAGCACGAGCGCAGAGATCCCCTGATGAAGCACAAGCCGCGCCGGCCCGCCGGCAAGCCCCCGGTCAAATCCGGATCGATGGGCCACAGCGATACGCCTGATGCGCTGTGTGCCGCCGCCCTGCGGCTGCTGCGCGCCGGCCAGCTCGCGCAGGCCGAGGATGCGTGCCGCCGCGCGCTGACGCTGGACGCGGCCTCGCTCGACGCGCTGCGTGCGATGGGCCGGGTCTGCCTGGCGCTCAAGCGCGCCGATGATGCGATCGAGTGGTTTGCCCGCGCCGTTCGGCAGGACGTTTCCGCAGCGGAGTCCTTCGTCGGCTTGGCGCAGGCGCTGCGGGACTCCGGCCGCGTCGATGAAGCGATCAAGGCCTATGATCGCGCGCTGCAGCTGCAGCCGGATGCGGTGGAGAGCTGGGATGCGCTTGGCGAACTGCTGCAACTGAGGGAGCGGCACGCCGAGGCGGCGCTGGCCTGCGATCGGCTGCTGCAGCTCGCGCCCGATCGTGCCGCGACGTGGTTTCGTCTCGGCGAGGTGCTCGAAGCCCAGGGCCGGCGTGACGAGGCGGCGCTGGCCTTCGATCAGGTGGCACAGCTCAAGCCAGATCATGTCGAGGCGGCCAACAAGGCCGGAGCGCTTCATTTCGATGCTGGCCACTACGAGCAGGCCATCTCGCGCTTCGGGCAGTCGCTGGCGGTGATGCCGGATCAGGCGGGCGTGCTGTACCTGAAGGGCATCGCGCTGCGGCGGCTGCGCCGCTACCAGGAAGCCGAGACTCTCGGCCATCGCGCGCAGGTGCTGGCGCCTGACAATCCCGACTTCGCCAATGGCTATGGATGCATCCTGCAGAACCTCGGCCGTCATGATGACGCCGTCGCCATGTTCGACAAGGCGATCGCGCTGCGGCCGCAGACCGCGGATTTCCACAATCATCGCGGCACGTCGCTGGCCGAGCTGCATCGCTTCGCAGAGGCGTTCGAAAGCTTCGATCGCGCCGTCGCGCTGCGGCCTGATCTGGCCGATGCGCATTGGAACGCGGCGCTGTTCCGGCTGTTGACCGGCGACTTCGCCCGTGGCTGGGCGGCGCGGGAATGGGGACGCAAATGCCGTGCCGTCGGGTTTGTCGAGCGCAGCTTCGAGGCGCCGCTGTGGCTTGCCGACGCGCCCCTCGCCGGCAAGACGATCCTGCTCCATAGCGACGAGGGGCTCGGCGACACGATCCAGTTTTCGCGCTACGCCACCCTGGTGGCCGCGCGGGGCGCGCGCGTCGTGCTCGAGGTCGACGCGCCGCTGCAGCCGCTTCTGTCCGGCCTGGACGGCGTGGCGCAGTGTCTTGCCCGCGGCATCGATGCGCTGCCTGCCATTGACTATCACTGTCCGCTGTCGAGCCTGCCGCTCGCGTTTGACACTCGGCTCGACACGATCCCTGCCGCGCCGTGCTATCTGCCGCGCCCTCCCGAGGCGCGCCGGGCGATCTGGGAACAGCGACTCGGTCCGCATGACCGCTTGCGGGTGGGCCTGGTCTGGTCGGGCAACCCCGCGCATCTCAACGATCACAACCGTTCGATGCCGTTGCCGACGCTCGCGCCGCTGTTCGAGATCGGCGCGCGGTTCGTCAGTCTGCAGAAGGAGCCTCGGCCGTCCGACAAGGCCGCGCTCGCCGCGCGCGACGATATTCTCGATCTCACCGCCGACATCGGTGACTTCGTCGATACCGCGGCGCTGATCGATAATCTCGACCTCGTCATCACCGTCGATACCAGCGTGGCGCATCTGGCCGGCGCGCTGGGCAAGCCGACCTGGATCATGCTGCCCTTCACGCCGGACTATCGCTGGCTGCTCGGCCGTGACGACAGTCCGTGGTATCCGAGCGTGCGGCTGTTCCGCCAGGATGCGCGACGTGACTATGCCGACGTCGTCCCGCGCGTTCGCGAGGCGCTCGCCGCACAGCTCGCGACGTTCAGCCCCTGATGAACGCTTGAGCATCAACCAACGCCATAACTGAAATGTGATTGGCTGGCTGAGCCGCCGGCGCGTGCCGCCTGATGGCGATTGAGCTGCGTCAACGGATTTCTGCGTGCGTATGGCAAACGGAACGCCTGCTTCAGCGACGAAGGCGTTTTTGGAATGAATCAGCAGGAATCCGAGCTCGTCAGCGACATCCGGCCCGTTCAGGACGTGCGTGCTGAGCCCGGCGCTGTCGTTCCCGCGTCGGCGGTGCCTGTTCCCGTGTCCCATCAGCCGCGGCGCAGGTGGGCGTTGTGGCCGCTTCTGCTGCTCGTGCTCGCCGGCGGAGTCGCCGGCGGTGGCGGTTATGTCTGGTGGCAGCGGCTGCATCCGCCGCTGCCGCTCGGCATCAGCGTCAGCAACGGTCGCATCGAGGCTGACCAGATCGACATCGCGACCAAATTTGCCGGGCGCGTCGCCGAGCTGCGCGCCGATATCGGTGATCGCGTCGAGGCCGGGCAGATCGTGGCGCGGATGGACACGAAGGAGCTGCAGCAGTCGCTGTCGAAGGCGCAGGCCCAGGCCGAGCAGGCGCAGCACGTCGTCGATCAGGCCCGCGCCAATCTCGCGCAATTGCAGGCGCACAAGACGCTCGCCGAGCAGGAGATGGAGCGCACGCGCAGCCTGCTGCAGAACGGCTGGACCACACGCGAGCTGGCCGATCAGCGTCAGCAGGCGCTCGACAATGCCACCGCCGGCCTCGCCGGCGCGCAGGCGCGAATTTTCGAAGCCGAACGCGGGCTCGAAGCGGTTCGTCACGACGTCGCGCTCTACACCGTCCAGATCGCCGACAACTCCCTGATCGCGCCGAAGCCCGGCCGCATTCAATATCGTCTCGCCAATGTCGGCGAAGTCCTCGCCGTCGGAGGCAAGATCTTCACCATGCTCGACATCGGTTATGTCTACATGGACGTGTTCCTGCCGACCGAGGAGGTCGGCAAGGTCAAGATCGGCACCGAGGCGCGCATCGTGCTCGACGCCTATCCGGATCGTCCGATCCCGGCGAAAGTGTCGTTCGTGGCGAGCCAGGCGCAGTTCACGCCGAAGACGGTCGAGACCCGGAGCGAGCGCGACAAGCTGATGTTTCGCATCCGTGTGCGCGTCGATCAGGATAGATTGGCCGCGCACGCCGATGCCGTGAGGAGCGGGTTGCCGGGCGTGGCGTATGTCCGGTGGAATCCGGACGTCGCATGGCCGGCGCGTCTGCACGTGTCGCCATGACGGCTGACACGATCGGCGATGCGCCTCCGGTCGCGATCGTCAGGAACGTCTCGCAGCGCTATCGAGACGTCGTCGCGCTCGACGATGTCTCGATCGATATTCCCACCGGCCGCGTTGTCGGGCTCATCGGTCCCGATGGCGTCGGCAAGTCGTCGCTGCTGTCGATCCTGGCCGGCGCGCGCGCGATCCAGGACGGCCAAGCGCGCGTGCTCGGCGTCGACATGGCGGACCGGCGCGCCCGCACCCAGGTGTGTCCGCGGATCGCCTACATGCCGCAGGGCCTCGGCAAGAATCTCTATCCCGATCTCAGCGTGCGCGAGAACATCGCGTTCTTTGCCCGGCTGTTCGGCCAGTCGAGGTCCGAGCGCGAGTGGCGCATCGCCGAGCTGATGGAAGCGACGGCGCTGTCCGATTTCGCCGACCGGCCGGCGAAAAAGCTGTCCGGCGGCATGAAGCAGAAGCTCGGCCTGTGCTGCTCGCTGATCCATGATCCCGATCTTCTCATCCTTGACGAGCCGACCACCGGCGTCGATCCGCTGTCGCGCCGGCAATTCTGGGACCTGATCGACCGCCTGCGCGCGCGCAGCACGGCGGGCATGAGCGTCATCGTCGCGACCGCCTATATGGAGGAGGCCGAGCGTTTCGACTGGCTGATCGCGATGAACGACGGGCGCATCCTCGCGACCGGCACGCCAGCGGAGCTCAAGGCGCAGACCAAGGCGGCGTCGATCGAGGACGCGTTCGTCGCGCTGCTGCCCGACCGCCCGGCGCGCGACCGGGCCGAGATGCCGGCGAAGTCCGAGCTCGACGGCAGCCAAGAGACCGTGATCGTCGCGCGCGACCTGACCTGCCGCTTCGGCGATTTCACCGCGGTCGACCGCGTGAATTTCCAGATCCGCAAGGGCGAGATCTTCGGCTTCGTCGGCTCGAACGGCTGCGGCAAGACCACGACGATGAAGATGCTGACGGGGCTGCTGCCGCCCACCGAAGGCGAGGCGCTGATCTTCGGCCGCTCCATGGAGGCCGGCAATCATGAATCGCGCAGCCGCGTCGGCTACATGTCACAGGCCTTCTCGCTCTATGGCGAGCTCACGGTGCGGCAGAACCTGGTGCTGCATGCGCGGCTGTTCCATCTGCCGCTGGCCGCTGCCGGGAAGCGGATTGCCGAACTGGTCGAGCGCTGCGACCTCACCGACCATATCGACAGCCTCGCGGCCGATCTTCCGCTCGGCATCCGCCAGCGCCTGTCGCTCGCGGTGGCGATCGTCCACGGACCCGATCTGCTGATCCTGGACGAGCCGACGTCGGGCGTCGATCCGGTCGCGCGCAATCAGTTCTGGCGCCTGCTGATCGAACTTTCGCGTCAGGATGAGATGACGATCTTCGTCTCCACGCATTTCATGAACGAGGCGGCGCGCTGCGACCGGCTGTCGCTGATGCATGAGGGGCGGGTGCTGGCGACCGATACGCCGGACGGGCTGATCCGCGCCAAGGGCGTGCAGACGCTGGAGCAGGCGTTCATCGCCTTCCTCGAGCAGGATGCCGGCGTCGCCGATCCGCCGGTCACGCTGACCCAGGCGAAGCCCGATCCGCGTCCCGTCGATCGGCCGCAGGACGACCGGGGGCAGGCCGCCTTCAGTCTGCGGCGGCTGCTCGCCTATACGATCCGCGAAGGTCTCGAGCTGATCCGGGACCCGATCCGGCTGATGTTCGCGCTGTTCGGAACGGCGTTCCTGATGATCGTGATCGGCTTCGGCATCTCCACGGACGTCAACAACCTGACCTTCGCCGCGCTCGATCGCGATCAGTCGCCGGAGAGCCGTGCCTATCTGTCGGAGCTCAGAGGCTCGCGCTATTTCGTCGAAAGGCCACCGCTCGCGGACTATGCCGAGCTCGAACGGCGGATGAAGAGCGGCGACATCAAGGCCTCGATCGAAATCCCGCCGAACTTCGGTGTCGACATCAAGCGCGGCCGGCCGGCCTTCGTGTCGGCCTGGATCGACGGCGCGATGCCGTTCCGCGCCGAAACCATTCGCGGATATCTCGAGGGTACGCATCAGCTCTATCTCTCCGATCCCGCCGTCAAGACGACGCAGCCGTTGCCGGCCTCGTCGGTCAATGTCGAGATCAGGTTCAAGTACAACCAATCCTTCGACAGCATCTACGCGATGGCCCCAAGCACGATCGCGCTGCTGCTCGCGCTGTTTCCGGCCATCCTGATGGCGCTCGCGGTCGTGCGCGAAAAGGAGCTGGGGTCGATCACCAACCTCTATGTCACGCCGGTGACGCGGCTCGAATTCCTGCTCGGCAAGCAGCTGCCTTACATCGCCGTCGCGCTGGTGAACTTCGTGCTGATGTATGTGATGGCGACGGTCCTGTTCCGCGTGCCCCTCAAGGGGGCCCTTCTGCCGCTGATGGTCGGTACGTTCGTCTATGTCGTCACCACCACCGGCTTCGGCATGCTGATCTCGACCTTCTGCCGCACCCAGATTGCGGCTCTGTTCGGGACCGCCATCCTCACCGTGCTGCCCGCCACGCAGTTCTCGGGCATGCTGGTCCCGGTGTCGTCGCTGTCCGGTGTGGCCAAGCTGATCGGCATGGTTTTCCCGATGACGTACTACCGCCCGATCGCGGTCGGCACCTTCACCAAGGGGCTGGGCTTTGCCGATGTCGGCGCCGACATCCTGATCCTTTTGATCTTCATTCCCGTCCTGACGGGGTTCAGCCTGGCGATGCTGCCGAAGCAGGAGGCGTGAGCCATGATGCACTCGCTCTCCAACGTGTTCTGGCTCGGAACCAAGGAGCTGCGCAGCCTGTTCGGCGACGTCGTGCTGATCGGGCTCGTGATCTATTCGTTCACGGTGGCGGTGATCAGCCAGGCGCAGAGCAGCTCGCAGGAGCTGCATCGCGCCTCGATCGCCGTCGTCGATGAGGACAGCTCCGAGCTGTCGCGTCGGATCGCCAGCGTATTCCAGCTGCCTTACTTCCAGCCGCCTGTCTACATCAGCCAGGGCGAGGTGGAGCGGCTCATGAACAGCGGCCGCTTCACGTTCGTGCTCGACATCCCGCCGAACTTCCAGCGCGACGTCCTTGCCGGGCGGAGGCCGTCGGTGCAGCTGAACGTCGATGCGACCGCGATGATCCAGGCGGGAATCGGATCCGGCTATGCGCTGCAGATCATCAACACCGAGGTCGCCTGGTTCGTGGCCCGATCCGAGACATCCTCGCCCTCCCCGGTCAATCTGGTGACGCGGATCGCGTTCAATCCCAATGTCACGACCGCCTGGTTCGAAGGCGTGATGGGCATCATCAACAGTGTCACCATGCTTGCGATCATCCTGGCCGGCGCGGCGCTGGTGCGCGAGCGCGAGCATGGCACCATGGATCATCTGCTGGTCATGCCGCTGTCGCCATTCGAGATCGCGATGTCGAAGATCTGGGCCAACGCGCTGGTGATCGCGGTCGCCGTCGCCATCGCGCTCTATGCCGTCGTGCGGTGGTACCTGCACGTGCCCATCATGGGCTCGATCCCGCTGTTCATGGTGGGCACCGTGCTCTATCTGTTCTTCGCGACCGCCGTCGGGTTGTTTCTCGGCACCATCGCGCGATCGATGCCCCAGCTGGGCCTGCTCTATATCCTCGTCGCCGTGCCGATGAACCTGTTGTCGGGCGGGATGACGCCAGTGGAAAGCCAGCCGGTGTGGCTCGCCACGATCATGAAGGCGTCGCCGTCGACGCATTTCGTGTCGTTCGCCCAGTCGATCCTCTATCGCGGCGCCGGCATCGATGTGGTGTGGCCGCAATTCGCTGCGGTCGCCGCCATCGGCGCCGTGGTCCTGGCGCTGACCTTGCGGCGCTTCCGGGCGGCGATCGCGGCGGCCTGACCCGCCCTAGACCCCAACAAAAAAGCCTCGGCACTGGGCCGAGGCTTTTCCTTGAATGGCGTCGCTATGGATGACGGCGATCAGTAGCGCGCGGCCACCGGGCCACCAAACTTGTAGTTCACGCCGACCCGGACCGTGTGGAATGAGAAGTCCTGGGACAGGCGCTCGACGTAGTTCGAGCCGGGCGGGGCGAAGGTGCTGCCCGGGACGTAGGCCGAAGTGTAGTTGATGCTGCCGAGGTCGGTGTAGAGATATTCAGCCTTGACGGTCCAGTTCGGCGCAAACGCATGCTCGACACCGGCGCCGACCGTCCAGCCGACCCGCGTCTCGTTGGCCGAGGCGGTCTTGGTGTAGCCGTTCGCCGAAGTCAGATCCCAGCTGCCCTTGACGTTGCCGACGGCGAGACCGCCGGTGACGTAGAACAGCGTTGTATCGACCGCGTAGCCGGCGCGGCCGCGCAGGGTCATGAACCAGTCGTTCCGGATGCTCTCGTTGAAGGTGCGGGTCGTGGGCGGGTTGGCCGCCGTGTAGACCGTCCGTTTGTTGAGGTCCGATCCGTTGATGTCGGCCTCGATGCCGAAGACGCCGGCACCGCTCTGCCAGTTGTAGCCGGCCTGCAGACCGCCGAGCACGCCGGCTGGATTGAGCCGGTTGTTGCTGATGTTGACGAACTGATTCTGGAAGGCGGCGCCTTCGACCGCCCAGCTGCTGGTCTGGTCCAGCGTCGTGTTCAAGTTCGACCGGCCCCAGCCGTAGCCTACGCTGCCGCCGAAGTAGAAGCCGGTCCAATTGTAGATCACGGCCGGGGGAGGAGCCTTGGTGTAGCGGGCCGGCAGATCCGCGGCGAATGCGCCGAGCGAGCTGGCGAGGAGCAAAGAGACGGCTGAGGCAAGGGTCTTCATCGGTCACAATCCTCAATTAAAATGTGCAACATTGAGACAAGCTTTTCTCACAATTTGGCCTGTTAGGCTGTAGTCCAACTACAACACTCGTGATCGTAGGTGTCTGTGACGGCGTCACTTTCTGCGCGTATGGTCTTAACCTTAAGTCATTGTAAATCCGGATGGGCGGTCAACTGATACCGACCTCTTTCCACGAACCGGACAATCCGCCGCAGTGCGTTAGGCAACGATTCGCCAACCATCCGGACACGCTGTCCCGCCCGCTAACGATTTCGCAAAGCGCGCACGTGCACCTTCGGCGCGTCCTGGAGGACGGAGAGGGGAGTGCATCATGAACGGGGAAGCGGTTCTCGAGAACGTAAGGCGCTATCGGACCATCGCCTCCTTGTACCGCCAGACCGCGGCATTTCGCCCGCATCAGCGCGACTCGCTGCTGATGCAGGCCGCCGAATGGGAAAGCCGTGCGGTCGCCGAGCTCGAGGATTATTTCGTCGCTCGCCAGGCGCCGTCGCAACCGCCGGCGAACATCAACTACAATATGAGCCATCACGGGGCCTCCTATCGGCCGTCGCACCGGCAGATGGCGGCCGCGTAGTTCTTCGGACACAGCGCGTCATTCCCGCGGCGCGATCGGCGCCCGAGCTACAGCGAGGGAGTTGTCACAGCGCGTCTCCATTTCATCTGCCGACCGGGGTCTGGCGCAGGACTTGCTGGGTCTGATTTCAGCCTCCGCCATGGATGGACCTGAATGAGATCGCTCGGGCGCGACCGCGGCATGTGTGCCTGGGATGATTTCGCCCGGTCGTCGACCGATGTCCGGCTGTCGCTGGCGCAGGCGCGATCGGGGCAGATTCCGCCATTCCTGCTGCTCTCGGTGCCCGGCATGAGCGCCGGCGAGCATCGCCTTTGCTCCGAGTTGTGGACCCGCGACCGGATCGCCGCCAGCAGCGCCGAGCGGGCGCGGCTGGATTTTCGCTTCGATCTGACATTCCGCGACAAGCTTCGTGTCGGATACCTTTCAAACGACTTCCACGACCACGCCACGGCGCATCTGCTGATCGAAGCGCTCGAGGCGCATGACCGCGATCGCTGCGAGCTGCACGCCTTCTCATTCGGCGCCGACGATCGCGGCGCCATGCGGGGCCGGCTGCACGCCGTCTTCGACGGCTTCCATGACGTGACCGCGCTGAGCGACAGCGCCGCCGCAGCCGCGGTGCATGCCGCGCAGATCGATATTCTGGTCGACCTCAAGGGCTATACGCGCGGTGCCCGGACCGGAATCCTGATGCTGCATCCGGCGCCGGTCCAAGTGAATTTCCTCGGCTATCCCGGGACGCTGGGCGGCGGCATCTGCGACTACATGATCACCGATCCGTTCATGACACCGCTGGCCGTTGCGGCCGACTATTCGGAGAGTTTTGCCTACATGCCGCATTCGTACCAGCCGCACGGCCGGGCAGCACTGGGCCCGGCGCCGACCCGTGCGGAGGTCGGCCTGCCGGACGCCGGCATCGTGTTCTGCTGCTTCAACCAGGCCTACAAGTTCACGCCCGCGGTGTTCGACCTGTGGTGCCGCCTGCTCGACGCGACGCCGGACAGCGTGCTGTGGCTGCTGGCGTCCGATCGGGCCGAGGGCAATCTGCGCGGCGAGGCGCTTCGGCGCGGCGTGGCGCCCGGTCGCCTGGTGTTCGCGCCGGAAGCGACGCAAGGCGAGCATCTGCGCCGACTCCAGCTCGCCGATCTCGTGCTCGACACCGCGCCCTATGGCGCCCACACCACGGCGAGCGACGCGCTGTGGGCTGGCGTGCCGATCGTGAGCTGCGCCGGGCACACGTTTGCCTCGCGGGTCGCCGGCAGCCTGTTACATGCGGTCGGATGTCCCGAGCTCATTGCATCGGACGAGGCCGACTATCTGGCGGTGGCGCTGACGCTCGCCGCCGAGCCGGATCTGCTGCAGGCGGCCAAGGCCAGGCTCTGGCGCAACCGGCTGGCCGCGCCGCTGTTCGACGCTGCCGCCTATGCCCGGTCGCTGCAGGATCTCTACGACCAGATGTGGCACCGCCGCCGCAGCGGCGGCGCGCCAGGGCCGATCTGGGCGTCGAAGTCTTGAGCAGGGACGAGGTGGGCTTGCTGCGCCTTACTGCGCCGCCATGCGTGCGGCAGCGAGGATCCCGATCAGGGCCGTCAGCGCGCCGACGCTGGTCGCGTTGATCGCGACGAGCGACGCGAAATTGGAGTCGGCGACCTTCATCAGCGGCTCGCCAAGGCGGGGATCGATCAGCAGATAGGACACGAATGGCAGTCCCAACAAAGGCAACGACATCAGGCGTTCCGCTGGCCGGAACAGCAGCGCGCCGAGCAGGGCGCAAGGCAGCAAGAACAGCTCGACGCCGCTCTGCACGCCGAACAGCTTGACGGAGAACACCGTGTTGACCGTGCCGGTCAGGACCATCAGGGCGCGGCCGGCGAACGGATTGCGCCGCGCGAGCATAGGCGCGCTGGCGAACAATGGCGCCGTGAGCAGCGTCAGCCAGGCCGGCCACGCCGCCGTGCCCACGGTGGCATGGAGATAGAGCGGATAGAACGGCTGGTTGGAGACGATGACCAACGCGACCTTGGCGGCGATGTCGGACTGCGGGTCATCGGCCGACGCATAGGCCTGCACGGCGGCCAGCCCGCGTGAAAACATCTCGGCCATTCAAGTCCCTCAGCTCCGCAAGAAGGTGCGCATCACCGCCCGGAAACGCGCGTGCCCGCAAGCCGGATCATGCGTCGCGCATCGCACGGTCAAGAGTTCAGTGCGGTCCGCAGCATGCGTGCGAGATCGGCGCTCTGATACGGCTTGGTGAGCAGCAGCAGGCCGGCATCGAGGCGGCCGTGGTGAACGATCGCGTTCTCCGTATAGCCGGACGTGTACAGCACCTTGAGGCTGGGACGCCGCTTCAGCGCCTCGATCGCGAGCTGGCGGCCGTTCATGCCGCCGGGCATGATGATGTCGGTGAACAAAAGGTCGATGCGGACCGGACTATCGATCAGGGCGAGCGCCTCGTCGGCCTTGCTGGCCGCGAGCGTGGTGTAGCCGAGCCGCTTGATCTGGGCGATGACATATTCGCGCACCAGCGAATCGTCCTCGACGATCAGGATCGTCTCGTCGCCGCGCTCCATGCCCTCGGCGCTGACGGTTGATAGTGCCGCATCCGCATCGGTATTGGCCTGCGGCAGGTACAGCTTGACCGAGGTGCCGTGCCCCGGCTCGCTGTAGATCTTGATGTGTCCGTTGGACTGCTTGACGAAGCCGTAGACCATGCTCAGCCCGAGGCCGACGCCCTTGCCGACATCCTTGGTGGTGAAGAACGGCTCGAACACCTTGTCGAGCAGGTTGGCGGGGATGCCCTCCCCGGTGTCGCTGACCGCGATCATGACGTAGTTGCCGGGGATCACCTCCGGGTTCATGCGCGCATAGGCGGCGTCGAGCAGGACGTTCTTGGTTTCGAGGGTCAGCTTGCCGCCGTCCGGCATGGCATCGCGCGCGTTCAGCGCGAGGTTCAGGATCGCGGTCGACAGCTGGCTGGGGTCGATCATGGCCGGCGCCGAATCGTGCGCCAGCATGGATTCGATCTCGATCTGCTCGCCGAGCGTCCGGCGCAGCAGGCGGGCGGTGTCGACCACCATGCCGTTGATGTCGACGCTGCGCGGCTGCAGCGGCTGGCGCCGGGCGAAGGCCAGCAGATGGCGGGTGAGATCGGCGCCGCGGGCGGCCGCCGAGTTGATCAGGCTGGTGATCTGCACCAGCTGCGGACGGTCCTTCACCGCGTCGGCCAGGATCTCGATGGTGCCGGTGATCACGGTCAGGATGTTGTTGAAGTCGTGGGCGACGCCGCCGGTGAGCTGACCGATCGCTTCCATCTTCTGTGCCTGCCGCACCTGCGCCTCAGTGGCCTCGATCTCCTGGAAGCGCTTGACCATGGCTTCGGCGGTGCGCCGCTGCCGCGTCTCCTCCTCGAGCTGCGCATAGGCGTTCCGCAGCTCGGCGCGGGACGGCATCGTCAGCACCCGCGGCAGCATCAGCAGCAGCGCCGAGGCGATGCCGATCGACATGAAGGCCAGGAAGCCCTTGGTGGCTGCCTCCAGGCTGTAGGCCGGAACCCAGATCGTGAGCACCTCGATCAGTCGTGTCATCCCGCAGACGGACACCCACAGCGCGAAGGCCCAGAAGATGTAGCTGAACTGAAAGTCGCGGCGGCGATAGACGATGAAGGCGAGCACAAACGCGATGGTGAAGAAGGCGAACGAGATGAGGATGTCGGACACCGTGTTCACCCAGATCAGCTCAGGTGTCCACAGCAGGCACTCGCCATGCGGCGTGAGCATCGACATGTCCGATATCCTCAAAAGTGTAGCCGGCGGACCGTGTCGCCCCCGCGGCGCGGTCGGTTCCCTTAGCAGAACATCGAATTTCCGCTGAGCACACAAGGGTTCTGACTGTCGCGGCGCGCGCATTCGGTAGAGGGGCACCGCAGGCATAGGCTTCGCGCGTTGACGCGGATTGCGTACGGCCGAGCTTGTGTCGGGCGCTCCGTTCGACATAAGCGGCTTGACGATCTGTACCAATCAGTACAGAGTATGCGAGTTGGTACACAAGGAGATGTCCCGTGAGCACTCTCGCCCCGCCGTTTACGCTGCAGACCGCGACCCAGAAGGTGCGCATGGCCGAGGATGGCTGGAACAGCCGCGACCCCGAGCGCGTGTCGCTGGTCTACACGCCCGACAGCCGGTGGCGGAATCGCGCCGAGTTCATCACCGGCCGTGCCGAGATCGTCGCCTTCCTCACCCGCAAATGGGCCAAGGAGCTCGACTACCGCCTGATCAAGGAGATCTGGGCCCATAGCGACGACCGGATCGCGGTGCGCTTCGCCTATGAGTGGCACGACGACAGCGGCAACTGGTTTCGCTCCTATGGCAATGAGAACTGGGAGTTCGATGGGCAGGGGCTGATGCAGCGCCGCTACGCCTGCATCAATGACCTGCCGATCAAGGCGGACGATCGCAAATTCCACTGGCCTCTCGGGCGCCGGCCGGACGATCATCCCGGCCTGACCGAATTGGGACTTTGAAGCAGGCAGAGCCATGCGGACGCTCAACGAGCGCGCCGACGTCATCCCGCTGATCGCCGAGGTGTTCCGCGAGTTCGGCTTCGAGGGCACCTCGCTCAGCCGGATCACCGAGACGACGGGACTGGGCAAAGGCAGCCTCTATCACTTCTTTCCAGGCGGGAAGGACGAGATGGGGCGCGCGGTGCTGGCGCATGTCGACGCCTGGTTCGAGCGCGAGATCTATGCGCCGCTGCGCAATGATCCGCCGGAGCAGTCGATCCCGCGGATGTGGCGCGGCGTCGACGACTACTTCCGCTCCGGCCGCCGCGTCTGCCTGGTCGGGGCGTTTGCGCTCGACGAGACGCGGGATCGTTTCGCGGCCGCCATCGCCAGCTACTTCACGCGCTGGATCGAGGCCTTGCGCGAGGCGCTGGTCCGCGGCGGCTGGCCGGCGGCGCGGGCCGCCGATAGCGCCGAGGAGGTGGTGCTCGGCATCCAGGGCGCACTGGTGCTGGCGCGCGCGACCGGTGATGCGGCCGTTTTCGGCCGCGCGCTAACCCGGTTCCAAGCGCGCCTGCAACGATCATCTGTCATCTGACTCCCGAAACGCCGGCGGGGTATGCCTCCGCAAGCGGCAAATCGCGGGCTGAAATATCGGCGCGCGGCTCTCGTGAAATCGTGGTTGTCTTGGGCAACGTCTCGCGCAGCGGCGACATTCTGGGAGGTCCGGCATGAACGGCTTAGGTGGTCTCAACAAATCCGACAACGGCGTGGTCATCGGGCTGGTGCAGCTTCAGCTTCCCGTGGTCGCGACAAAAGAGGACCTCGCGCGGCAGACCGAGAAGATCGTCTGGATGGTCGGCAAGGCCCGGCGCAATCTCGGCACCATGGATCTCGTCGTCTTCCCCGAGTACTCGCTGCACGGCCTGTCGATGGACTCCAATCCGGAGATCATGTGCCGGCGCGACGGGCCTGAGGTCGCAGCCTTCAGGCAGGCCTGCATCGACAACAGGATCTGGGGCTGCTTCTCCATCATGGAGCACAACCCCGACGGCAACCCCTACAATTCGGGTCTGATCATCGACGACCACGGCGACATCAAGCTGTATTACCGCAAGCTCCATCCGTGGATTCCGGTCGAGCCATGGGAGCCCGGCGATCTCGGCATCCCCGTGATCGAGGGACCGCGTGGCGCCAAGATCGCACTCATCATCTGCCATGACGGCATGTTCCCGGAGATGGCGCGGGAATGCGCCTACAAGGGCGCCGAGATCATGATCCGCACCGCCGGCTACACCGCGCCGATCCGCGACAGCTGGCGCTTCACCAACCAGGCCAACGCGTTCCAGAACCTGATGGTCACCGCCAATGTCTGCATGTGCGGCTCCGATGGCTCGTTCGATTCCATGGGCGAAGGCATGATCGTCAATTTCGACGGCAGCATTCTCGCGCACGGCACGACGGGGCGGCCCGACGAGATCATCACCGCCGAGGTGCGCCCCGATCTCGTGCGCGAGGCCCGCATCAACTGGGGCGTCGAGAACAACATCTATCAGCTCTGGCACCGCGGCTATGTCGCGGTGAAAGGCGGCGCGATGGACTGCCCTTACACCTTCATGCACGACATGGTCGCCGGCACCTATCGATTGCCGTGGGAGGATCAGGTCAAGATCACCGACGGCACGTCCTGCGGCTTCCCGGCGCCGACGCGCGTGTTCGGCAAGCTCGGCAAGGCGGCGGAGTGAAGCGCACCGGACGCGGCGGGTCGCGGATGACGCTGCCGGAACCTTGACAAGCCGATCGATTGCCAATTATTTTATACTTAAAATAATCTGGCGGACAGGTCCATCATGAGTGCATCGGCCAAGGTGATCCCGCGCGATTGGCTCGACTGGCCGTTCTTCGAGCCGCGGCATCATCGGCTGTGCGAGGCGCTCGATCGCTTCGTCGGCTCGGGCAGCCTCGACGATGTCGATCACAGTGACGTCGATTCCGCCTGCCGCAAGATCGTGCGTGCGCTCGGCTCAGCCGGGCTGCTCGACAGCGCGGTCGTCGCGCCGGACGCGGACGCTACCGCGATCGACTCGCGCGCAATCTGCCTGTCGCGCGAAACGCTCGCTTATGCCGACGGCCTCGCCGATTTCGCCTTCGCCATGCAGGGCCTCGGCTCCGGCGCGATCGCGCTCGGCGGCTCGCCGGAGCTGCGTGCCAGCGTGCTGCCCAAGGTGCGCTCCGGCGAGTGGCTCGCGGCCTTCGCGCTGTCCGAGAAGGAGGCGGGCTCCGACGTCGCCGCGATGGCCTGCGCGGCGCGGCTGGACGGCGATACTTACGTGCTCGATGGCGAGAAAACCTGGATCTCCAATGGCGGCATCGCCGACGTCTACACGCTGTTCGCCCGCACCGCCGAGGCGCCCGGCGCACGCGGCATCTCCGCCTTCGTCGTTTTCCCGGACGACCCCGGCTTCTCCGTGGCCGAGCGCATCGAGGTGATCGCACCGCATCCCCTGGCGACGCTCCGCCTGCAGAATTGCCGCATCCCGGCCAGCCGCCGGCTCGGCGCGCCCGGCGGCGGCTTCAAGCTGGCGATGCAGACGCTCGACATCTTCCGTGCCTCGGTGGCGGCTGCGGCCCTCGGCTTCGGTCGCCGCGCGCTCGACGAGGCGCAGGCGCATGCCTCGAGCCGGCAGATCTTCGGCGGCGCGCTGGCCGACCTGCAGATGACGCAGGCCGCATTCGGCGACATGGCGACCGAGACCGATGCCGCGGCGCTGCTGACCTACCGCGCGGCCTGGCGCCGCGACGTGCAGAAGCTGCCGACCACGCGCGAGGCGGCGATGGCCAAGCTCGCCGCCACCGAGACCGCCCAGCGCGTCATCGACCGCGCCTTGCAGATGTTCGGCGGCCGCGGCGTCCGCAAGGGCGAGATCGTGGAGAGCCTCTACCGCGAGATCCGCGCGCTGCGCATCTACGAAGGCGCGACCGAAGTGCAGAAGCTGATCGTCGCGCGCGAGTTCCTGAAGTCGCGGGCCGGCGTGGTGCGTGGCTGAGGCGCGCTGCGCGTCAGGCCCGCAGACGCAAGGGCGCCTGCCAGCCGGGATCCCTGTCGCACGCAGCCTCGCCCATGGTCACGCGGCGGCCTCGGTCGTCACGCAGCAGTTGGATTTCGATCTCGTCGAAGGCGAACCGAGCGATCACCTGCAATGGGTCGACCACCCGTTTTCCGAACGTCCACGGATCGGAGTTTCTGCGCGGCATGGGAAACGCGAAAGGACGCGAGGGGATGCGGAAGAGAAGGCGGCCATCCCAGGACTCGCGATCGCGCAGCTCAGGTTGCCGCATCAAGCCGACATGACTCAGATAGGCTTGGTAGGCCTGCTCTCGTAGCGAGATGGTCACCCTGAAGCCCGTGAAGTCGATGTCGCCTCGCATGTACTGATCGTAGACCGGTGCCTCCTTCACCTCGACGCTGCCCAGTGAGCTGCCGCTCTCGTCCGGCCGAAAAAAGAAGGAGCGGTCCGAACACATGTGATCGTAAGGGACGATGTCGTGGCGCGGCGGTCGCTGCGTCAAAGCCCGATCCAGGCCGCTGCAAAAGCCGATGTCATCTATGTAGCCGGCTCGAAAAAGAGTCCTTTGGGGGGAGCGACGTTCCATCGAGACGACCGACCACGACCAGGAGCCAGCGTCCCTCGGCAGCGTCCGGCAGGATCAAGGGCGAGGTCGTCATCGTGTCGCTTTCTTGCAGGACTGCGGCGCGCCGATCAACCTCTCGCCGCGCGCACTGAAGTCTGCGCTATGGTTCTGAGCGCAGCGTTGCGCCATCGCCGCTGCTCCAGGCCGTGAAGATCGAGATGGTTCGACGCGGCACATCTTCATGCCGCCCCAGGGCTGCTGCGATGGTGGCACGCGACGATCAGAATGCTCGCGCCAGCGAAAAGATACTTCCTGCATATACGTGTTCCCGGGGGAAGGGGATGACAATGCGTTCGGCAGCTTCCCAAATCAATGGAAGCACATCTTTGAACACTCCCCGCTATGGGACATCACCCTGCACGTTCTACGCCATAGCTTCGCGAGTATCGCCAACGACCTCGGCTTTACCGAGGTAACCATTGCTGCGCACGTGGGACATGCCAAAGGTTCGGTGACCAGCAAGTACATCCCTATGCTTGATACCGCGCTCATCATGGCGGCAGACACAATCTCTGGCTACATTCAAGGCCTCCTTGACGGAACGGAGTTTAACCAAACGGCGCATGCTTTGGACCGAAGTTCTCGAAAAGCCGCTCTCGTCCGCTTCCTACAGAGGCTTCTTCGTGCAGTGAACTCGAAGAGACCGAGGGAGAGAGCGACTTAGCCGCATAATCCAACACGTACAACTTGGCAGCTGAGCCAGCGCGCCGTGACGCTGCGACGTCGAGATCCGCTGTCTCGAACCCGACCGCGTCTTCACGTGGAAGTCGGAGGCGTACCTCCTCTGGATACTTCGCCCCCGACCTCTTTCGCAGGAAAATATTTGAGCTCTCCGAGGGCTTTGCGATCAAGAAATCTGCGGATCAACGGCACCATCGCCTCCGCTTTATCCTTGAGCAACGTGCGACGCTGAGGTCTCTCCAGGTCGGAATGGCGACGGCTGAGCTCTCCGGCTTGAACAATCATTGCGCGGGATGAGCCGTGGTCTGCGGGTGGTCCTCGCCGGTTGGTTCGGCACGGGTTGGTTGCTCCCCGCGCAAATTCGCGACCGCGCGGGTGGCCGGTTCCCCTTCCGCGCGGCTGCGTCCTTTTCCGGCTTGAAGATCCTCCGGATCCGCAACCATGCCGCCAAGGGCCGCAGCCGTGCTGCAGCCGAGGGCCGGATCGGCAGTATTGTCGGCGAAGATGCCGCGATTGAAGCCATCCGACAGATGGCAGCGAACGGAGCTGATGAGCAGGCGATCGATGTGAACACGCGTCGCGTGGTGCATTGCCGAGGCAACGTCATGCCTGACGTGGGAGCGATCCACGCCGGCTCGGATGATGGAATGCTCGATCGCCGCCGTGCATGGCCCCGGCGGTCCTTCGATCCAGGCACGGACGCTTTCAGGGCGGCCATTCGCCGTCGCGGCCACGAAGTGTTCGACGCCGGAACTCGCCGTAGAACAGCGTCCTGCAGGTACATCGTAGACGTAATGAACGGTCTCACCTGCGAGCTGCGGTGGCGGTGCCGTCCGGTCCACAGCGCAGCCTGCAGCCAGCACCGCGAGGGCGATGGCGAGGCCGCTTCTGATCGGTGCCATGTTTATCGCTCCTTGGAGGACCGTCATTCGATCAGGAAGCCGGCATCGCCACGCAATCTCCGGCCCGGCACCGGCACCTCGATCGGGCCTGCCCCGGGGCGGGTCGTTCCGAGACGGCCGAATATGATGCGCTCCAGCTCGGAAGGTGGCCCGACGAAGTCGGTTGGGACAGGTATGCGTGCCGATTCGCTGATCGGGCGAACGATTGTCGGCGTGACGATGATGATCAGTTCGGATTCGTTCTTCCGGAACTGTGTCGACCTGAACAGAGCCCCCAGTACCGGCAGGTCGCCCAGCCCCGGCAACATGTCCAGGCCGGTGTTGAACTTGTTCTGCAGCAGTCCGGCGATTACGAAGCTCTCCCCGCTGCCGAGCTCGACTGTGGTCTCCGCCCGCCGGGTAATCAGGCTCGGGACGCGGGCGCCGTTCATGATCAGGGCGCCTTCGTTCGAGAGCTCGCTGACCTCGGGCTTGACCTGCAGGTTGACCAGACGATCGGAGAGCACCGTCGGTGTGAACTCCAGTCCCACGCCGTAGCGACGAAAGTCGATCGAGATGCGGTCCAGCCCTTGGGCGACGGGGATCGGAAATTCGCCGCCTGCCAGGAAGTTCGCCTTCTGACCCGAAACAGCGGTGAGCGTCGGTTCTGCCAGGATTGAAACCAGTCCCTCCTGAGCGAGCGCATCCACGATGGCAGTCACGCTGTAGCTGCCGTTCGCTGGCGTATTGATCCTGCCTGAGGCCGCCGACGAGAGCCCAAAGCTGAAGCCACCGGCCGAGCCTGCGGCCTCCCAGTTGACGCCGAGTTGCTTCACCGCGTTGCGCGAGACTTCGGCAATACGGACCCGCAGGTTCACCTGCGTGCTACCGCCGATCTTCAACTGATTGAGCAGCACCTCGTCCTCGCCGAGGAACTGCGCGCAGGTGGAGCGGACCTTCTCGGCGATGTCGGCGTTGGGCACCAGCCCGCTCAGCACCGCGCCGCGCGGCGTCCGCGACAGCCTGACGTCGAGGTCTGCGAATTGAGCTCGCAGCAGCTGCCGTAGATCACTCTCGTCATAGGCAATCGCAATCCGGAACGTCGCGACGGTCGCGCCGGATTCGTCGAGCGCGAAGAGCGTCGTACGGCCGGGCTTTTTGCCGAAAACGAAGACGCGGTTGGCGGCCGCGACCTGGACGTCCGCAACAGCCGGCTCGGCGACGAAGACCTTGGAAGCCGGACGGGGCAAAGTCAGCATCTCGCCCTGAGACGCGTAGATCCGCACCTGTTGCCGCGCGTTGGATGACGCCGGCGCGCAATGAACCAGCATCATAAGGATCACCACGATCGAGGTCAGCCAGGCGGATGGCGAAATTCGAAACGGTCCCATCGTCAGCGCCGCATCGCCGAGAGCATCTCGAGATTGAGCCTCACGTCCTCTTCCCGAAGGTCGACCCGCGCAAGCTTGGCGGCGCCATCGCGATCTCCGCTCAGCGCCATAGCGATCACGAGGTTCTGGCGTGCACGAGGCGAGGCGCTCTCACCGAGCGCGATCGGCCGCAGAACCGTCATCGCGTCGGCGTACCGGCCCGTCAAGGTAAGCGACAGGCCCAGATTGTTGCTTGCGATCATGTCGGCGGGAGCGATTGCGAGCACCTGACGATAGGCTGTCTGAGCTTCGTCATGGCGGCCGAGCATGTCGAGAGCCACTCCGAGGCCGTTGAGCGCCGGAATGTTCTCGGGGTCCGAGGCGAGCACGCTGGTAAAGATTGCCAGGGCGGGCTCGGCTTGATGTCTGGCGAGCTCGCTTCGCGCTTTTCTGATTCGATCGTCCTTGTCTTCCATCCCGGCGACTTGGTTGGCGGGAGCTTCTGCGGCTGCCGTGGAGGCCGGGAGATTGCGGCCCTCGACCGAGGCGCGTGCGGTCGCGGGCGTCGGCACCGGTCCGCCAATGTCTGGGCTCAGCGACGAACAGGCGCAGAGCAGACCGGCGATGCTGCCAGCCAGCGCCATTCGCCTGCAAACACCGGCACTTGGTTTCAGATGGTTGTTGAACGCGGTTTCCCGGCCTTCAGAGCTACGCATGTACTTCCTACAGATATTGCACTGTCTTATAGTTCAGGTCTCGAAACCTCGCAGGTGTCGTCGCGGGTTGACTGGTTCATTGCATCGCCGGGATCGGGGAAGGTTCAGTCTGCTCGCGTGATTCATCCAATCCAAGGACGGCGATCGGCTCGACCCGAAAGTCCTTTGAGATTTCCTGATAGGAGAGCACGACCACATTGAGACCGGACGGCGCAAGCAGCGTCCAGACCACCCGGCGCAGGTCGGCGGAGGCCAGTACAATACTCGGCGATGCGGCAAGATGATCGACGTCGGCAAGCTGCCGGGTCAACGCATCAAGCAGGCGCGTGCTGACGGCAGGATCGAGAGACGTCTGAGCGTTTTCATCGAGGGCGTGCACGGCCGTTCGGATCGCTTCCTCTGTCTGTCGATCAAGCACGAAGCAGCGCAAGGTCCGATCAAAGCCTGAGCTTTCGAAGCAGATCTGCCGGCGCAGCGCCAGCCGCACGTGCTCGACCAGCATGACGCTGCTCTGCTCCCGCATTCCCCACTCGGCCAGCGTCTCAAGAATCAGCCGCAGATTGCGGATGGAGACCCGCTCGTCGAGCAGCCGGCGAAGGACATCGGTGATGCGCTGTGTAGGGACCACACGCAAGGCCTCGCGCACCAAGTCGGCGTAGTCAGCCTCTAACTGGTTGAGCAGGCGCTTGGTCTCCTGTATGCCGAGGAACTCTGGCGCATAGCGGACAAGAACGCGCCGCAGCTCGGCATCGACTGCGGAGATGGCCGGTCCCCCCGCCGTTCGGGCTGCCGGCTGATCCAGTTCACCGGACGAGAGCAGAAGAGGCACGCCATGCAGCTCGATCCTGAAATGACCGGGCGCCAGGTCGCTGCTTTCGTCGACTGCCGCCCCTGGACAGGCGCATCCGAGCCAGTCTGCCACGTCCTGTCGTGTCCGCCTGATCCGATCATGAATACCGGCTCCCCGCAGTTCATCGCACAAGGCGGCTTCCGCGAGGATCATGATCGGTGCAGACTTGGCCGCCGGGATAGCGATCCGCGAACTTCTCGCGGGCTCTGACGGGTCGGACCGTTGCGCCGTGCCGGAGGTTCGTTGTGCGCGCCGCCGAGCCAAGAGCATCGCAACGCCGGAGCCGCCGAACACGGTGGCCATAAAGAGGAAAATCGGCGCCGGAAAACCCGGTACGAACGCCAGCCCGAGCATCATGAGACCGGCCAGTTGCAGGGATTGCGGCTGCGACGTGATCTGTTCCATGATCTCGGAACCAAGATTGCTCGGCGCTTCTGTCGCAACCCGGGTCACGACCGTTCCCGCCGCCATCGACACGAACAGCGCCGGGACTTGGGAGACCAGGCCGTCGCCGATCGTCAACAACGAGTAGAGCTGGATCGCTTCGCTGATACGCAGCCTATGCTGCACGGTGCCGACAACGATGCCGCCAACGAGGTTGACGGCGATGATGATGAGACCGGCGATCGCATCACCTTTGACGAACTTCATGGCGCCGTCCATCGCTCCGTAGAGCTGGCTCTCGCGCTCCAGCCGGCGTCGGCGGCGCCGGGCCTCGGCCTGATTGATGTCGCCATTGCGAAGGTCGGCATCGATGCTCATCTGCTTACCCGGCAGCGCATCGAGCGTGAATCGGGCGGCAACTTCGGCGACCCGTTCAGATCCTTTGGTGATGACGACGAACTGGACGATCGTGATGATCAGGAACACCACGAGCCCAACCACGACGTTGCTGGAAACGACGAACTCGCCAAAGGTCTGAACGATGGATCCGGCATCGGCCTGGCTGAGCACTAGGCGCGTAATGGTGATGGAAATCGAGAGCCGGAACACCGTGGATATGAGAATGATTGCCGGAAGTGCGGAGAATTCGACCGCGGCGTTCAAGTAGAACGCCACCATCAGCAACAGAATCGACGCGCCGATGTTGACGGACACCATGACGTCGACGAGCGCCGTCGGAATCGGCAGGATCATCGCCATGATCGTGGTGACGATCAGGATGACGACGAGAAGCTCGCGCTTGTCGTTCGACCAGCGGGTCAAGCTCTCGACAATGGCCGTCATAGTCTGCGGTTCCATCCGAGCGGGATCGAAACCTTCGTCACATTGATCGAAACGCAGAGCGGCATGGTCTTACAAGCTCACCGCGAGCAGGTCTGCGCCGCGACGCAATACGACCCGGTCTTGTTCGATTCGATCGACGATCCACCCTTCGCTGATAACGGCGCCTGCGAACAGTTTCTGACCGCGTCCATCAATGACATACGGCCCATTTCCGGCCCAAATCGCCTGAACGGTCAAAGGGGCGCTACGCTTTACAGATTTCGCCTCAACCTGGCTCGTCAACACGATGGCAATGCCGAACGTGCCGTCGAACCATCGCTCAATGTCGCGCCACTTGCCTAACGCCGCGGGTTCAATGTTTCCTCTCGCCGTGATGGCGTTTGAGTCGCTGACAATCTCGACGGTCGTGAGGCCTGCAGTCAGCAATCGCTGGCGCAGCGCGTCCGCCGCGCCGTTCAAATCCGCCACCGGCGCGCCGGGCTCCGCGCCGGCCCGTCCCGTTCTGTCTTGGCCGGGCAGTAATGCGGGGGTAAGGGTGGGGGCGGGCGAATTGGGCGCGTGCCTGCTCGGATATTTCGTCGAACAGTCGGAGTCGCAGCGGGGGAATCTCAGCCGCTCAGCTGTGGCATAGCCGCCATCGCCGGGCACCTTGTCCGCACCAGCGGGAAATCCCTGCAGAAGCAGGGCTAGACAGACCAGGATCGCGGCGGTGCCGAGTCCATACCTCAAGAAGGTATAGCGGGTCGTTCTGCGCTTGCGGGTGCAGCGGAGCTGAATTCCATTCAGAACGACATCGGCCGGATAACGACTGATCCGTGCTTCTCCGGCACCGAGCAGGGTGCCGTTCAGCAGAACATTATCCGCGGTGCCTTCGATTTCGCAACAGTCCGCCTCTAGCGCGAACCGCGCGTGCAAAGGAGCCAGACAGTCATCCATGAGAACGACATCGGCGTCCATCGAGTGACCCACCAGATAGGTCCCGGCGTCGAGTTCTTGCCGGACGCCGGCATGAAGGCCCGATCGGATCGTGAGTTCGAATGGGGACGGTGATGCCGGCATTCTCTGCCTCTCCATCAGGACCTAGCAGCCATGTTGGCAGCGGAGCGCTCGGTACGAACGCCCCGTGCCGTAAGCGGTTGGTAGCTGTCCGAGGGCGATCGCCGGATCAGCCGACGTTCGGGCGCTGCTGCGCGACCGTCTCGATCGATCCCCAGTGCGTCTTCTTGGTCGTGATCTCGGCATTCGTCTTGATCGCTTCGTCGAAGGCACTCTTCATCTTCGCGATCGCGCTATCGATGCTCGAGTTCGATGACGTCGTCGAAGAAACGGAGCCTGTTGAGTGGGACATCGCTTTATCTCTCTATGTTTGTGTTGCGTTGAGGATTGGGCTGTCGGGGAATGCCCTCCAGCCGGGAAGTGATCGTTAGCGTTGTCCACGCTGATCACCTCTCGGCTGAAGCGGCGGCCTGGATCCCGTCCCGAGGCGCACCTTGCGAGGTGCGCCTCTCGCGGCTTCCTTCAACGTCCTGGTCTCATCGCCCTCGTCGCGTTGCGAGAATGAGGCCGCGTTGCTTTACTCAGCTCTGTCGGTGATATGGTTGTCGGCCGAGAGGTGTCCCGCGGAGCGGTCGCATGGCGATCCCGAGCTTGAATCCGCGAGTTGCAGAATGATCGAGGAAAGCTTGTCGAGGATGTTGTTCTTCGTCGCTTGGTCAAGGCCCTTTGCCTCTGAGACTTGGCTGACGAGCTGATTCAGCGTCTTGAGTATCGAGCTGTTCGCGCCGGGTTGATGGGATGGGCCGGACACGAGTTGCTTCAGGATCTTCGCGATCCCGTCGAGCAGCTGACCTTTGGCGGGATCGCTGGGCCCAGTGGAATTCGTGATCTGATGGGTCAGGTCACCAAGGATCTTGGCAACGCGGCCGTTGTTCCGTGCGTCGCACTGGCCCGGTCCGCCCCTCAGGATGCTGATGGCCGCCGAGATCAGAGCCGCCTTGTCTGCAGGTGTCTTTGCGTCCGCGACCAATCCAAGAACGTCCGATGCTATGGAAGACGTCCGCGGATCTTGCTGCTGCGAAGCGGGCGGCATCGACGACTGCCACCAATCCCCCGCATCACAGCGATGAGCCGGATGAGCTGACGACCCGCCGGGCGTGGGCTGAAATCCTGCAAAGCCGGGCCAGGACGACGCGTGTCCGTGCGGACCCATCATGTGACCGGTGTGAGCTTCACGTGAGGATGATGCGTGGGAGCTGACCCTAGACATGCAACTCTCTCCTTGTTTGCGATCCGATGTCTTATCTGTCTTGTTCTGAGCAAAGGGTCTAACGAGGCGTCGGTCGGCATGCTCCGTCACGGATCCGGGGTTGCACTATTCTCGTCGCCGACGGATGCCATCTCCTGAATACCGTCCTGAGCAACAGTCATGAGCATGAACGCGGCCGCCTGCGGCATTGCGCTGAGAAACGCCTCCTCGAACTTTGCTTGATCCTCAGCCGAGACTGCCTCGCTGCTGCTCGGGGCGCTTGCCGTCGCGGTCGTCATGCTCGATGCTTCTACGGCCATTCTGACACTCCTTTGATCCGTCCGGTCGATCTGGCAGGACTTGCGAACCCGTTGATTTGCGTCATGGCACGTCGCCTGGGGCGTTGAGCTTGACCACTTGGACGTGCTCCCCGCGATAGACGGTGACTGACGATGGCTGGTCAGCTCGAGGCTGCAGTGCTGCGAGCGTACGCTCCACCGCTTGGATGTATTGCGGGGGACCCGAGACCAGGGCCATGTCGGCCTGCTTGATGGATCTGAGTGAGAATCGCGCGTCGGAGAGCGCGAGATCGCGAAGTGCGGCTTCGAGACGCTGGAGCGGCACGGCACCGAGTTGAACGAGCCTGCTCGAAGCTTCCTTGTTGCTGGTGACATAAATCCGGAAGCCGTCGAAATACCAGTCGAGTCCGTAGTTCCGGGATAGATGCTCGATGAATTCTCTGGCCTTGAGTTCAGGCAGAGGCCCGCGCACACGTCCCCGTACGTCCGGGCTCACCTCTAACCGCAGGCCGGTATTCCGTCCGAATTCCTGAAGAACGTTGCCAAGGTCTTGGTCGACGATGGTGTACCTGTAGGACTCGGTCGGCCAAGCAGGTTCACCCGCGTCTGCGGACGTGGTGTAGATTGCAGTCGCCGAGAGCGTCAGGCAGACGGTCGCGATCGCAGCCACGCTGCGCAATGGGACCAGAACCCGAGATGCCAAATGGTCGCATGGAAAAACGTGGCCTTCGTGCGACCTTGTCGCGGAACAATCGTGGCAATCGTGTAGTTGATCGCGCGTACCCACGAGCAGACTCACATGTACTTGTTGCTATCAGCTCGTCTCATTCAATCACAGCGGTCGCGGGTGCGTCGGAGAATATATTAGGAAAATATTATGCTCTGCCCCGCCGGGTGCTGTGCAAAGCTCTGTCTGATCTGTTGTGCAAGCCATGGCCCGGCTGTCCTTGTGAGTCATTATTTGTTTGGAGTGAGCAATGGCGAAGGCACGGGGAGTCCTGAGACGGCATGGAGCGGCGACATGACGACGGTTGCGCCGTTGGGTGGCGTCACAGCTTCCGGAACAGTTGGTGTCAGTTTCGGAGCCGTTGAGCCCGGAGCAGCCGCCCAGCAGTCGTTTCAGGACGCTCTGCATAGATCGGTCACTAAACTGCCTATGGAGCCTGAGCACGCCGTCGACCAACTCGGCGGCAAGGTGATGGAGTGGATGGAGAGCTCGTACGAGCGGGTCCAGCGCAATGCCGCGCCCGAGCTCAATCTCATGCCGGAGCCGGCGGCATCCGGTCCAGCATCTTCCAACATTGGCGGAGCGGCCCTGGGAGCGGACAAGCCAGACGCGGGCCGTCAGGCCCTGCAAATGCTGGAGCACGCATTCTCGTTTGCCATTGAGGCGACGCTGATGTCGAAAATCTCGACCGAGTCGACCCGAATCTTCAACACGTTCTTGAAGGGACAATGAGAATGGTCGGTTGCGGCAAACAATGGCTGGCCGCTCGAGGGCGCGGATTGAATTTGGCGCTGGTGCTGGGCTTGGCGTTCATGCTGAGCGGTTGCAAGGGTGAGCTCTATAGCCGCTTGAGCGAGAAGGAGGCTAATCTGATGATAGCCCTTCTGCTGCGCAACGGCATCGCCGCCGACCGACTCCAGGCAAAGGACGGTAGCAATACTGTCAGGGTCGAACAGGAGCGATTTGCCGACGCTGTGACGCTGCTGAATGCGTCCGGGTTGCCGCATGCGAAGTTCGAAGACATGGGCAGCATATTCTCAAGCAATGGTCTGGTGTCGTCACCCACAGAGGAGCGAGTCAGGTTGATCCACGCGCTCAATCAAGAGTTGGCAAGGACGATCATGGAGATCGACGGAGTCATCTCTGCCCGAGTCCACGTGGTGCTGCCTAAGATAGACCCGTTGCGTCACGATCAGGTTCCGTCGTCGGCGGCATCGGTGTTCATCAAGCATGACGCGCGCGCCGAAATCGCCGTGCTCCTACCGCAGATCAAGACCCTCATTGCCAACAGTGTCGAAGGACTGACGTACGACAGGGTGGCCGTGGTTTTCGTGCGTGGCAGTTCGGATCCCGTCGAAGTCAGCCCTTCCACGTCGATCGAGACGACGGCATCCGTTCTATCTCACGACGGATCTGCCCTGCGTGACGGTCCGCTCATCCTGCAGGTGTCAGCCGCGGTAGGGGCGGGGCTGCTGGGATCGATCGGAATCTTCCAGCTCTGGCGCCGGGCACGCGTGGGATATGCGCAACGCAACGCGCCGCGTCGGGAGGCGCGAAGGCCGGCGCGTGATCCGCTGCGTGTCGTATCCTAGTGCGATTGAAGTGGGCGTGGCCGGCAAATGAGTAGGCTTGTGCAACCTGGAGCATCCCTTGGTTTGCGTGATCCGAAGGTCGGCGGCGGCTGCGAACCCGGCGCGCCGGTGGGGCATCGGCCGGTGATCGATATGGACACGTTTTGCCGATTACCGGCACGCTACATCCACGTTGAGCGATTTCTCGCGTGCGTACCGGGCGTTTCGCCCGGGCTTGCCGCACGGATACTCGCCTGCGACCGACTCCACCGAGATATCTCAGAGCGGATCGTTGTGCATTATGAGCTTGATTGCTGCACAGCAGCCGACGTCGCTGACACGCGCAGTCGCATTGCGCTTCTCGACTGCGAGCAGCTATGCCGCGTCGGTGAGCTGGCCGGCGGTGTTTGGCATGCCCACGCAATTCGTTCCACGGTCCTCAAGACTACGCTCCGGGAGCATCTCGGAGAATTCGATTCCCGACTCCACAAGGTCGCGCTCGCCAATATCGATCTGTCGCCTAAACCCGATCGCCCCCCGAATCCATCTGCGCTTGCGGACGTCATCCGAGGTGATGGGATGCAATGTCTCAATGCCGCAATCTGGCGACTCCCCGCCACCCTGCGCAGCCGCATCCTTCTTCGATTTCCGATTGACTCGCCGCTGGGCTCCTCGGTCTCGCGGCGACACCAACAGCTTGGTCCGGAGATTGTTGATCGCGTTCTAGCCGATGGGATGGTGCCGTGAAAGCCCCCGAGAGTGACAAGCCTGCCGGCACGTTCCATCCGCTCGGACCCGTGGTTCGAGCCGAAGAGGCGGAGACCTGGTTTTCCGCGGCTGCCTCTCTTGCCGACGCCCGGCGGCAATGCGAGCAGATCGCCGCGCAGGCCCGGCTCGCGTTCGAAGAGCAGCGCATGAGAGGCTTCGAGGATGGTCGTCTCGCGGGAGTTGAGGAGGCGGCCCGCCTGATTGCGGAAACGAAGGTCACGGTTGATGATTTCGTCGCCGAACTGCAAGACGAACTTATCACGCTCGTCGTCGAGATCATCAGGGAGATCCTCGGAGGTTTTGAGCCGGACGATCTCGCCGCGCGCGCCATCACCAGAGCACTCGAAGAGATGCATTCCGGTACGGCCCTCGTGCTGATGACTGCGCCGCAGGAGATGGAGTCCATCCGTGTACGAGTGGCCACGCTGCTGGAGGATGGGGCCGACCAGCTCACCATCGTGTCGGACCCGCAGTTTGCGCCGGGGCGCTGTATGCTTTGGAGCGAGTTCGGGCAGATCGATGTTTCCGTTGACGCTCAACTGGAGCAGCTCGCCTTGGCGCTGCGTGCCGGTTTCGAGGGGGTGGAGCCATGATGCCGGCAGGCTCTGCCACGCACCGACTCGCGCGAATCCTGCCGCAGTTGCGTGAAGCTGCAGGCCGTTCGCAACTGCGCCCGATCCGAGGGCGCGTGGTTCAGGTGTCGGGGGCCCTCATCAGGGCGATCGTTCCCGATGCGCGTGTTGGCGATATCTGTTTGCTCCGTTCTGCCCATGCCTCGGCTGATCTGCAGGCCGAGATCGTGGGCATCGAAGGCGGTGTCGCGTTGCTGACGCCTCTCGGAGACGTGGCGGGTCTCTCAACAAGAACGGAAGTCGTCTCGACAAGGCAGGCCCTCGGCATCATGGTTGGGCCAGCGCTGCTCGGCCGCGTCGTCGACGGGCTCGGGCGCCCTCTCGACGTTCAGGAACGAGGATGGCCCGAGTTCGACCAGATTCGACGAGTCCGCGGAGCTGCGCCGGCGCCCTTGGCACGGCGGCTCGTTGACGGCCCTTTGTCACTTGGCATCCGGGCGATCGATGGTCTGCTCAGCTGCGGCGAGGGGCAGCGGATCGGCATCTATGGCGAACCCGGCGCGGGCAAATCGTCGCTTGTCGCCCAGATCGTCCAGAACGCGGACGTCGACGTCTGCGTTGTCGCACTGATTGGCGAGCGTGGGCGCGAAGTTCGAGAAATGGTCGAGCGCTGCCTGGCCGGAGCGGCTCGGGCGCGATCAGTCGTGATTGTCGCAACCTCCGACCGGCCGCCGACGGAGCGCGTCACGGCTGCCTATGTCGCCGTGACGATCGCGGAGTACTTCCGGGATTGCAACGCACGCGTGCTCCTGGTGCAGGACAGTGTCACTCGCTTTGCGAGGGCATTGCGTGAGATCGGACTGGCCGCGGGCGAGCCGCCGACGCGCCGGGGCTTTCCGCCGTCGGTGTTTGCGGCATTGCCCGAGTTGCTCGAGCGGTCCGGTCCCGGAGTCACCGGCTCAATCACTGCATTTTACACCGTGCTGGTTGAGGGGGATGGTACCGCGGATCCGATCGCGGAGGAGACGCGCAGCATTCTGGACGGGCACATCGCGTTGTCACCTAAGCTCGCACAGTCGGCGCATTTCCCTGCGATTGATATCGTGTCCAGCCTCAGCCGCGTCATGGATCAGGTCGTGACGAGCCGTCATCGCTCTGCAGCCAGGAGGGTGCGTGAACTCATAGCTCGCTATGCAGAGCTTGAGTTCCTGCTGCAGGTTGGGGAGTACAAGGCCGGAACCGATCCGATCGCCGATGAGGCGATCGCCAAGCAGGATGCTATCAAGTCCTTTCTGCGGCAGGGCCTCGGCGAGGCCGTTCCGTGGGATCGCACGATCCATCAACTCGAGCAGCTCGCGTCATGAGGTACGATCCACTGCTCACGCGCATACGCAGGATGCGGATCGTTCTCGGAGAGAGGGAGCGGCGGGCGAATTCCGCGCTTCAGCGCGGCGTGGAGGCACAGGTCGAAGCGGCTGCAGAATTGACGCAGATCAATCATGCGGTTGCGTTGCAAGCAGCGGCGCGTGGCGCACGCGAACGTCAGATCTACCAGCAGATGGTAGGGCGTCCAATTTCCGCGCGGGAGATCACCCAACTTGACGCGCAACTCAGGCGCCTCGAGTCGCTGGCAATGGCGCTTGCCGAGCAGCGCCTTGCGAGCATCCGTACGCTCGACCAGGCGCGTAACGAAGTTCAGGGTCTACGCCTCGAATTCGTGAAGGCTCATCGGAGGCGTCGCAAGTGGGATGAGTTATCGCAGCAATCACGTCGCCGTCGCGAGAGCCGTGAGACGTTGCTAGAGGAGATGGCTAATTCGGACGGCAGGGCGGCGGGGCGGCAAGCATGAACGCGCCATTCCCCGCTCGCGGGCGCGGAGCGCCTGACGGTGAGATCACCGAATTTCATCCGGACGTGCTATCCATTGCTGATGTTCTACGTGCCCGTCGTTGGTGTCGGCGACTGGCTGAACTCACCTGCGAGTTGGCGGGTCTGCCGCTGCGGATTTCCTTCTCGGGCGCCTCCTCGGGCGTTTCGAGCCGGCCGGCGTGTCGTCTGCATTTTACGATCGGCGGTGATCCATGCGCCGTAAGTCTGCCTGTAGAGGTGATCGATGCAACGCTGCAGGCGATTGATGGTCCGCCTCGAACGACGCTCGCCGAGCCAGATCTGCTGCTTCTGATCGAGTTCGCCTGCGCCGCCATACTTGATGCAATCGAGGAGGCGCTCGGCCTCCCCGCCATCCTCACGCATGCTTCCTTCGATGGCGGCGTTCCGGACTCGATCGGAATCCTGTGTCGCGGCAGGTTTGGCGAACGATCGTTCAGTGCTTACCTGTCTTTGCCAGAGCCATACGAATCCCGTTTGGCAAATCAAGTTCAAGCATTGGGTCCGCCTGCTGCCGCCGGAGTTCCGATCTGCACCGCCTTCCGGCTTGGTGCTACGCGCGTCAGCGCCCGCTTGCTTGCGAGCTTACGGCCGGGAGACGTCGTGATCATCGAACACGCGATGCCGGATGGACGCGTCGCCGCCGTCTTCGGCGAGCGTCGTCTCACCTCATGCCGCTTCGAGGGAAGCGACGCGACAGTGGTGGACACGTTGCACCAGATCAGAGGCGATCTTCATCATCATTGGACGGCTGTGGACATGACGGCACATGAAAGCGTCGATACAGGCGCAGACGATGTGAGCCTGGACGACCTCCAGATCAAGCTCCTATTTGAGATCGGCCAGCTCGAGATACCTCTCGGCGAGTTGCGCATGATCGCGCCGGGCTATGTCTTCAATCTCGGTCGGGATCCGCGACATGCAATTGAGATTCACGCGGGGAATCGGCGGATCGGGCAGGGCGAGATCGTCAGGATCGGCGAGGCAATCGGCGTGCGGATCAACAGATTGTTCAATCACGAATGAGCTGAAGCCGTGACCCAGTTCAATTTGTTCGCTGTTCTCGCGGTCATCGCCGGACTTGGCCTTGTCATCTTTGTCGTCGTGACGATGACATCGTTCGTCAAGATCGCCGTGGTCCTGTTCCTGATCCGGAACGCGCTGGGAGTGCAGCAGACGCCTCCAAACCTCGTGCTCTATGCCATTGCGCTGGTTCTGACGGCCTATGTCAGCGCGCCGCTAGTGCAGACCGTGTATGAGCGCGTCAATGATCGTCCCAGCGAGTTTCAAACCTTTACCGACTGGAAAGAGGCTGCTGAGCGGGCAGGCCAGCCAATTCGCGAACATCTGAGCCGGTTCACGACGGTCGCGGAGCGAGAGTTTTTCGTCACTGCCACCGGCAGCTTATGGCCCGATAGCAGCAGGGCCAAGCTATCGAGCGAAGATCTCGTTATTCTCGTTCCCTCCTTCATGAGCTCGGAGCTCAAGCGCGCCTTCGAGATCGGCTTCCTGCTCTATCTGCCCTTCATCGCGATTGATCTCGTGGTGTCCGCGGTTTTGATGTCCCTTGGCATGTCGATGGTGCCGCCATCGACGATCTCCGTCCCATTCAAGTTGTTCTTGTTCGTGATGGTCGAGGGCTGGTCCAAGCTGATGCATGGCCTGGTGTTGAGTTACGGATAGCCTGCGAGATGGGTAGGGGAAGCAATGGGCCAAGCGACAATCGTCGATCATCTGGTCAGGGGTCTGACGGTCGTTCTCATCTTTGCCATGCCTCCCCTGGGTGTGGCGATGGTTGTTGGCCTCTTCGTCTCAATTCTTCAGGCCGCAACCCAGATTCAGGATCAGGTGCTGCCGCAGACGATCAAACTGATTGCCGTCGTGGCCACGCTGGCGGTGTTCGGCGCAGTGTTGGCGGCACCGCTGATCCAATATGCCGATCAGATCCTTGCGGATTTTCCTGCACTGACGCGTTGACGGGCCTTCCCTTCATCGTGCTCGGAGGGATATGGGCGACGCGGAGTGGCGATGGGGCTTGACCTCATGCCGTTGGACAGCATCGAGGCGGGGGCCAATCTCGTCTTCCGTCATCTTCTTTCGTTGGCGCTCGCCATCGCGCGTCCCAGCGCCTTCGTCATGACCTTTCCCGTGTTTGTTCGCCTCGGGCTGACCGGCTTGATTCGTGGTGCCTTCGTGGTCGCGATCTCGCTACCGGTCATGACCGGACTTGTTGAGGTGCTTCCTCCGATCGGCACGCAAACATTGCGATTGGTCGCGGTCGGGTTCAAGGAAGCGATCATCGGAGGACTCCTTGGTCTGCTGCTTGGGATCCCGTTCTGGGCCGCCGAGGTCGCGGGCGACCTGCTCGACTACGAACGTCAGGCGCCCGATGCCCAGCTTCAGGATCCCAACGCCATGACCGAGTCCACCGCGTCTGGTACGCTATTTATGCTCGCTGCGGTGGTTCTGTTCGTCGCAGCCGACGGCTTTCATAGCGTCGTCGAAGCCCTTTATGGCAGCTACAGGCTCTGGCCGGTCATTGAGCTCGCGCCGTTGCTGCGCGCGGAGAGCGGCCCATTGGCGCTGGAAATGCTCGTCCGCGTGCTGCAGTTGGCATTGATCCTGGCATTCCCAGTGCTGGCGGCCATGTTCGTTGCGATGTTCGCGCTGATGGTGATTGCCCGCTTCGCACCGCAGTTGAATGTGTTCGATCTTTCGATGGCGGCGCGTAACCTGGTCTATTTCCTGGTTCTGCCGCTCTATGCGGCCTTTCTGCTCGATCACTTCGGTACTCAGCTTGGAGAGTTGACCGGAATCTTGGACCAACTAGGGCAGTTCCTGCGATGAGTGAGGATGGCGGCACTGAGGAGCGGACGCTGCCTCCGAGCGAGCGGAAGTTACGTAAGGCCCGTGAAAAGGGACAGGTCTTTCGCAGCACCGATATGGTCGCCGGTGCATGCCTGTCGTCCATGCTGCTCTATCTCTGGCTGATCTTGCCGGAGCTTTTCGCGCGGTTACGGGGAGCCATGATGCTCGTGGGCGATGCGGGCGGGCAACCGTTTCGGGAAGCTGCGGGCACGATCGGAACGATGATGTACGAAGCCGCCGTGCCATACCTTGCAAGGGGGGCGGCCATCGTCGTCCTAATGTCCCTCGTCGTCAACGTCGCCGTCACCAAGGGGATCGTCTTCAGCCTTGACCCTATCAAGCCCCGCGCGGAGCGCTTGCATCCCGCAAAGGGTTTGAAGCGGATTTTCGCGCTCAAGAGCCTGATCGAGCTGGTGAAGAGTCTGGTCAAGACGACCCTCCTCGTCACGATCTCGGTTTTCGTCCTCGAGATGTCGCTCAACTCCTTGGTTCACACGCCAGGATGCGGTCTTTCGTGCCTCGTGCCAGTGACCGGGGCGGTCATGGCACCGCTCCTCGTCGCGGCAATAGTCATGCTGATGGTGGGCGGCCTTATCGACGTTCTGGTGCAGCGCGGACTGTTCATGCGCGAGATGCGGATGACACGAAGCGAGGCGAAGCGCGAGCGGAGAGACCAGGAAGGCCTGCCGGAGGTGCGCTCTGCGCAACGCCGTCAGCGGCAATCGCTGGCGCACGGTGGAGGGCGGGGAGGAATCGAAAGCGCAACAGTGGTCATCGAGGGCGACGATGTGATGGTCGGGCTGCGTTATGTTCCGGGCGAGACACAGGTCCCAAGGCTCGTGTGCAAAGGACGTTCCGTCCGTGCGCACAATCTCACCGAAGCTGCGGCTGAGCTTGGCATTCCTCGTTTCCGCAATCCAGACCTCGCAGAGGAACTCGATCGCCGTATCGCTCAGGACCATTACATCACCGAGGAGTTTTTCCAGCCGGTGGTGTCGGCCTTGCGCGCGTGCGGCATGTCCTGAGTGTAGCCGTGCTGCCCCACAGTATTTTCACAATATATTTCGGATCGGCCGCCGGCTGATGCCCTAAACTGTCGTTCGGACATGATCGCCGAGCGGGCTGCATGGCTGACGAACTGCGTCTGCCAGAGCAGAGCCGCCGCCGCTGACGGGGAGACGCACGAATGCGGATAGATGACGCAGGTGGCTCGGTTGTCGCCAGTCCGCCTCCTCCGCCTCCTCCGCCTCCGCCGCCGCCGCCTCCGCCGCCGCCGCCGCCGCCGCCTCCACCCCCGCCACCGCCGCGGCCGAAGTCCGCGGCATCGTCGTCGGGCATGCTCGATCGCAATTCGGCGCTCTTTCAGCCCCCTCGGCCTTTCATAGGTCCGGTTCTGCAGCCGACGCCTGTGTTGCTTGGCCCGCCTGCTCCGCCGAAAGCGGCGGCAACATGTCCGGGAGTTCCCGCCCCGGCGCCGGCGGCGCCGGTCCCGGACGCCGTTTCGCAGGCAAAATCTGTTCAGACAAAAGCGCAGACCACTCTCGACGGTGATGCTGGAAAGCTGCATAAACTGCAGACCGAACTGAATGATGCACAGGGAACGAAGGCTCCGATCGGGTACGGTCGCGGCGCGGGCGCCGCGGTGGCTGCGCATCAAGCCCATATCAGCGATCTGAAGAAGCAGGTTGCGGCCGCTCAGCAGCAAGTCACCGCCGACCAGGCGGTGTTGAGTTCGGCCAAGAGCAATCTGAGTGCCGCACAACGCATCGACGCCGCCGCAGCGAACTACAAGCCGGCACCGCCGCCGGTCACCGTGAAAGATCCGGTCGCGCGGAAAGTTGTCCCGCTCGTCGACGCGGCCTCGGCCCAGGTTTCCGCGGGAAAGGCCAAGGTCACCGCCGATACGGCTGCTCTCGAACAGACCAAATCGCAGCTCGGCCGTCTGGACACCGAGATGGACCGGGGGATCAGCGCCGGAACATTGCACCGTCTGTCGTTGCTGAATCAGCAGCAGGATGCGCAGCAACACAAGCTGGCGACGGACCAGCGCAAGCTTGATGCCGCGAGCGCCGACCTTGCGGCAGGGAAAAGCGTCGTCTACGGGCAGCAGGCCGCGGCGGACAAGAAAGAGCTCGAGAGCGCTTCCACAGCGCTGAAGAAAGCCGGTGTCACGATCGACCAGAACGACAATCCGACCCAGGCGAATTTGACGCCATCGCAGCTGCGCGCCTATGACGACTTCACCGTCGCGCGGAGCAAGCTCAACGCCGATGTCGGCATGGTCGCGCAGGGCAAGGCCCAGCTCCAGTATTATGCTTCGAATTCCGAGAAATACGGGACGGTTGCGAAGGATGCCCAGGATCGGGTGAACGACGCTCTGCATCCATTGGGGTACACCATACGTGCAACGCGCGGCAGCGATCCGCAGCAGGCATCGCTCGATCTCAAGCTCGCGAACGGGAACGCTGATTACCAGAATGCAGGCTGGGCCGCAGCTCAGCACCGAGTGGCATTTGCGGCGGCAGCGCAGACCGATCTTGAGGCAGCGCGGGACTCCGATCTTGCCAAATTGTCCCCGCAAGCCCGGCAGACCGCTACCACGGCGAAGATCGACTACGATCAGGCAAGCGCCTATCAGAACAAAGTCGGGACCGACCTCGCCCTGATCAAGGGCCACCAGGCCGTCTCGGATGCGCAGGCCGCCTATATCAAGAATCCGACGGCCGCCACGGAGCTCAAGCTGAACCAAGCGCAGCATCAGTTGCGCGAGCTCTCGACAATGTCCGACATTGCGACGGCGGGCTTCAAGTCGGCAACCGGGCTTGCCTACGCCGACCAGCGCAATACGACATTGGCTAATCTGGAGCAGACCTATAGCCATGTTCCCTTGCCCTCAAACTCGCCGGTGTTGCAGCAGATAGCGCAGGCAAGAACTGATGCGGCATCGGCCGGCCTGATCACGAAAGAGCTGGCTGCAACGACCAACAGGCTGGTTCAGGATTATCGTGTCACACAGAGCGAGGCGGCGGTCGCAACCGCGCGGCAGTCCGCCAACACTGATTCGGTACAAGCTGGCAATGTACAGGCTGTGGGTTTCACCAAAGCGAGCAGCGCCCTGACGACGGCTCAGCAATCGCTTCAATATGCAAAGCTTCAACAGAAGCTGGCTCAATATCAGCTGCTGGACTCCCAGTTTCGGCTGACATTGCCGCAAAATCTACTTGATCCGCAAACGGTCTCTGACCAGAGCGCGCTCTCGCATGCGTACAATACATTCTTTGCGCAGCATCCGGGTGCCTTGAGCGATGGCGCGGTCGCTGAGCAGCTTGCGAGCCTCAAAGACGCGAACGCGCGAGTTGATATCGGTCAAGGGCTACATGAGCTGCAGGATGCCATCGACAGGGAAGACAAAGCACTTGGCAACCGCAGCCTTCTGCAGAAGGGTGGCGATTGGGTCGGGGGACTGTTCGGTGCCAACCGGTCTGAGCTCGAGTCGGATCTGCAGGAGAAGAAGGAGGCGCTCACGGCCCTGCAGAAAAATCAGGGAGGGATGACTGCCCAGGAGGTCAACGGCGAGTATCTGAACATCATGGGTAATCTGGCCACCCAGAATGACCGGATGTTCGAGAACGAGCGCAAGACCGACGCCAATTGGTCGAGTGCACAGGAAGTCGTGCGCGACGTCGCGATCGCCGCGGCTGCGACCGCGGTCACGATGGCCACGGCCGGAGCCGGCGCGCCGGTATTGGCCGCCCTTGCGGCGGGCACATTGGTGGGAACGGGAACGGCCGAAGCCATCGACACGGCCCAGAATGCAGCAACTGTGTTCGGTGGCGGCGACATTCACAGCAATTCTCACATCTCACTCGATGCGGCGCTGACCAACAACTTCTTCAAGGGTGGCGGCAGCTGGGATGAGGTGAAGCAGGCGGGCGTTGATGCGACCGTATCGGGCGTGCAATCCCTCGGCGCAGCAGGGGGGGCGTTGACGGGCGGAGCCACGGAGGCCTTCCTTACGCGCGGCCTCGACCAGGCTGCAAGCTCGGTCGTCTCGAAGCTCGCAACCGGATCAACGGTCATGGTTGCCAATCAGGGGGTGATGGGTCTCGGCAACGTGGCGGGGACGTATGTCGAGTCCCAATATCAGCTCTCGGAGGGACGGCTCACGCAGGACGAAGCCCAGGCGCAGATGAAGGATGCGTTCTCCGGATACTTCAAGAATCTCGCGGTGGCCGGCGTGACGGGAGGTCTGACGAAGTTCGTCGACGGCAAGGTCGCCGTGCGGACCGCAAGCGCGGCACGGCCGAATGGACTCGTGTCGAACCCGCTCTATCAGACGGCCTCCCAATTGGGCGCGAACACCATGTTGACTGCCGGCCCCGGGCTCCTTTCCGGCAAGGCGCCGACCGCCCAAGACTATCTGTCCATCGGTCTCAATACGGTTTCCGGTGTGGCTTCTCATCACTATCAGCAGAGCAGATCCCGCACCGTGGCCGAAACGGGCCTTGCCGGTCAGCCCGCCGCGTTCGACGCGGGAAGGAAGGTGTTTGACGCCTATCAAGGTCAGGCGAGCGGGACATCGCCGAATGGCATCCGGCTGCAGGCCATGGATCCCGCCGCTTTCGCCCGTGCATATCAAAAAGCCGGCGGCCAGCATGATCCGGTGGCGGTCGATGCTTTCAGCATCTCATCGGATCAGGGGCATCGCGTCTATGTACGGACCGATAGATTGAGCCCGGACGTGGTCGCGCACGAGGCGGTGCATGCACTGACCTCGGAATCGTTCAAGAAGCTCGCAAGCACGTTGGTCATTGATTCAAGCCGGCCGCATTCGAACTTGAATGAAGGTGTGACCGAGCTTCTCGCCTCGCAGGTCGTGCCGCGCCGCGGCACATCGGCCTATGCGACGGAGGCAAAGATCGCGGAGGCCATTCGCGACCGGATGGGGGAGACCGACTTCCACAAAGCGGTTTTCGCAGGCGATCCAGCGGCACTCGCATCGTTCCGGCAGACCGCTTTGGCGTTGCACGAAAGACCTGTCAGCGAAGACTCGGCTGCAAATTGGGCCCTAGCCGCCTCGACGGCAGCCCAGCCCGCGGGTGGTGGCGGCGGCAAGCCGCCCGCGAGCGGCGGTGGTGCGGTCTCTCCGGCCTCGCCCCCGCCGGCCTCGAGCGGCTTGACTCTTGTGCTCAGCCCGAAGGCATTCGAACGATTTCAGGACCGGGTCGCTCTCCAACCCTCCAAATACGGCAGTAGCGCCGACAGGTATATCTACGTTGTGGAGACACGAGGAAACAAGCCAAGCCGACCGTTCGCCATGAACGACGCAAACATCAAACGGCGAGGAGTGATCGGAGCAACAGACCGCTTTGTTGACTGGGGCGGAAGTCCGCCGCAATCAGCCAAGACATACAGCCGACGCTACGATCTACCGAAAAAGGATTTTCGTGTCGTGGTCACGGATCAGCCCTACACGGGAGTGGGCGATCGACAAGTGGCACCGCGCAGGTCAGGCCTCCGACAGGCTCTGCCCGTTGCTGCAGGAGTGGCCTCCGATGCGGTTGCCCTTGCAGCAGCCGCGCGGTTCGGATCTCTAGGCATGCTGGCGGCCTGGAACGCCACAGTTCGTGGACCGCTGAACATCGTTCAGCTCAAGCCGAAATTGGCTGCCAAGTTGAGAATACCCGAAAAAGCAGCCCCGTATTTGCGAACCGCAACAGGTGTGAGCTTCATTGCCAACGGCATGGCAAACGACATCGTCAGTGTGACGAGCGGCCACCTGCTGAGCTTCCAATATGGTGGAGCAGCTGTCATCGGCTCCGCGCAAATCGTCTTGGGAGCGCGGAGCTATTTCAGTGGCTATGGCGCGCTTAGATCGCGTGGAGCTACCGATACGGTCCGGTCAACCGACACCAGTCTGAGCGAAATCGCGGACAGGAATAACGTACCGGACGAGGTGATCGGACGCGTCAATGCGAGAGATCCCGCGCATCCGCTTAAACTAATTAATCCAGATAAGTCGATCTCCATCAAGAGCAACGATGAGCAGCTCACTTTCCGCCAGATCGCCAGAAAGGAAAATAAGTCCGTCAGGAAGGTGCTCGAGGATGTCGGGCGTCGCGAGAAACTGGCAATTCCCGGGCGATTCACGTCTAAGGGGAGGCAGATCACCGCTCGGATCAAATCAGGCGAGGACCTGGATGCCTTTGCAGCGAGAAATGGCTCCTCCGCGCGGGCGATCATCAAGGCGCACCGGGATCGGATTCCAAGCACGTATACAAGCAATCCCGATTCGCATGCAGTTTGGACCGGCGCGGGGTTGAGGATTCCCGGGTCGTTTGACAACTCGCGAGGCCTATCTTGGACAGCAATTGCCTGGCGAACCGGCCGTTCTGCGCAGCAGTTGAAATCCCTTAATGGGGCGGCCAGCGGAACCAAGAGCAGAGAGACGGCTCCCGAAATCGTACATATCCCTCCAGCATCGTCCTGGGACACGACTCGACTGTCTCGCCGCATGCAGATAACCGGAAGTGCCGGTTTGATTGCTGGCAATGTTGCTGAGCTCGTCTACGATATTCACGGTAATATCGGGGCTATCCCAGGCGCGGTCGGCGTCGCGGTTGGATCCGGCTTATCGATCTACGCGATGCTGCGCCGCAGGGCTCCGGCGAACTATCAAGTAGTAACGTCTGTTTCGTTCTCGCTGAAGGGGCTCAATCGCGCTTGGCCCGCTTTCGGGCACGTCAGCGATGTCGTTGTGACTTTCGTCAAAGATAAGGGGCTGGAAGGACTGAGTTGGTTACAGAGGTGACGAATCCCATGCGTCTCCTCTCTGCAGGGGCGCCGAGTGGCGGGACGTCGTGGCGACAACGCGCCCTCGGCAACATTGACATACGTCGAGCACCCTCGGCCTAAGTGACCTCAAGCCGCGACCCCGACGTCGGTGCAGACGCACGAGCAATTCGTCTGGCGCGCTCGAAGCGCGACGATTCGCGTATATGGTTCTGTAATGGGAGAGATGCGCAGTCCGCCCGGAGCGCCCAGCCCCGGCGGCTGGCAGGTTTCAATCGACCACACCTTCCCGGCGACCGCAGTACGTCGACGTGTGCCGCGCAGGGGAGCGACGCCCTCGTAAGATTGCTTTAGCCGACTCTCACCAAGCGTGGCAGTCGTATCCTCCCGGCAACCCTTTCGGAACTTCACTTTGACAACAACAGCCATGATCGCATCTGCCGGCGAGGGCGCTAAATCTCGCCACAAACGCGAGACGCGAAGCAGGCATCGTCAAGAAAGCCACTCAATGATGGTTCGAACCTCAGTTGAGTCGATTTATTGAAAATCGTAAGGGTTGTGGACCTTCGGAGCAGGCAATCATTGGCTGAAGTTGACATGGAGATCGTCATCGATCTCGGTCCTTCGACTCTCGCTGGTCGCCATTGCGCGACAGTCTTCGCGAGATGAGCCCAATGTGCGCAGCGCAACATTGATTTGCCGCTTGGTATTATCGTGCCGAGCTGATATTTTCTCAACGCAATCTTAAGTTTCGTGGGCGGTTGAATCGCACAGGCGGCAGTGCGTCTTGCCGCAGCCATGAAAAGAGTATCGTGTAGGTTGGCTATTGGTTAGCGCATGAGGGATAGCGGTGTTCCGCTTATAGGAAGGGACCAGGAGTCGAACCGGCTTCGCGGGCTTCTCCCGGACAAGAATGGACGCGCTGTTGGTGCGGTCCTAGTAGGAGAGGCTGGAATTGGCAAGAGCCGTCTGGTCGAGGCACTGGCCCAAACTGCGAAGCAGCGCGGCTTCTGTGTGGCGAGGGGGGCCGCCTACGAGATGGCCGAACCTCTGCCATATGGATTGTTTGCCGACACGTTCTCCCAATGGGCTCGCGAGCAGCCGACACTCCTCAACCATGCTCGCAATGACATGATTCGGCCGCTGTCTCGCGTGGTGCCGGCGTTCGCGGCCGCTGCGGATCTTCCTGCTCTCAAAGGACTCTCCGGACCGGACGAGCGGTTTCGACTGTTCGAATCCGCGGTTCATCTGCTTCATGCGGTTGCAGTCGAGTCTCCACTACTGCTCGTGCTCGAGGACCTGCACTGGGCCGATCGCGAATCCTGGTCGATGTTGCTGCATTGCTTACGCTCGACGCGATCTCTGCCGCTGCTGACCGTCATCACTCTCCGTCCCGACGAGACCGGCGGCGAGCCTCTGGAACTCAATGCGCTGATGCGCGAGAGCGAGCTTCATCGGATCGCGGTTCGCTCGCTCGAGCCGGCGGACACGATGCGCATGCTGGAGTCATTGGCAGACGAGCGGCTGCCTGCATCGCTTGCCACGGCAATTCACCGTGAGACTGGCGGCAATCCGTTCTATGTGCGCCAGCTCTTCAACCACCTTGTCGAAGAGGGAAAGCTTGCTGGGCGCCAGGGCCAATGGCCCGCCGATCTCGTGAACAACGGTATCGGCATCCCGGCCGGACTGCGTCCGTTGCTGTCGCGACGGTTCGCGCGGCTCTCGGGGCCGACCTTGGGAATGCTGCGGATCGCTGCGATATTTCCCGAAGGGTTCGATCTCGGCCGATTGCAGCTTCTGATATCGGATTCCGAAGAGACGATTCTGGACCATATCGACGAGGCGATGAGGGCTGGGGTCCTCGTCGTTCGCGGTGATGGCTACGTCTTTGCGCATGCGTTGTTGCGGCGCGCCTTGTACGACGAGCTGAACCCCGATCGGAGAGCGATTTTGCATCGACGCGCGGCGACGCGTCTCGCTGAGCTCGATGCCGATCCTGGAGAGATTGCGCATCAGTATCACGCTTCGCAGCGCATCCCGGGTGCTGAAATCGGCGAGGTCTTCGCATTGAACGCAGCCGTGCGCGCGAGAGCGAACTATATCAGCGAGCACGAAGCAGTATTCCTTCGGATCGCTTGCGATCTCGCAGGCGATGCTGTCTCGGACGAGATGCTCCGTGATCTCGCGCTTGCGCAGGCTGCATCACTCGACGTCGAAGCCGCCGATGCGACGACGCGCTTTCTGTTCAGCCGATGCTGGGAGCGGCGGCCATCATGGACCATGAATTTCCTGGTGGCGATTGTCCGCAGGCTGCGGGACGCCGGCGCTCCCGCTGAGATGTGGCAGCCTCTGGTGGAGCGCGGACTGGAAGCCTGCGATGATCGCCGAGATTTGCACTGGGCCCGATTGGAGGTGCTCCGACAGGACTGGCGGTGCCGATGGAATGACGGGACGTTTGAGGCGATCTACCACGCGCCGGATCCGCGTGCGCTCGATCTCGTTCGTCAGCTTGGAGACGAAGAGGATCGTGCCTCGGCGCTCGACCTGTATGCTCCGCGATCCATCGAACAGACAGAGCAGGTGCAACGTTGGGCCGCCGAATGGCAGAATCCGGCGGCCATCATCCGGGCTCGAGAGGTCGTGACCCATGATTGGATCTATCGGCATGGGCAACTCGCCATGGGGGTCGAAACTGCGCACGACCTGTTGCGGGATGCCAAGTGTTTCGGGTCGCTTCCTGGTCGGATCGAGGCTTTAACCTCTCTCGCGATTGCCGAGGCGAGCCTGGGTCATTTGGCAAGCTCAGACGCGGCGCTGCGCGACGCGCGTGCGCTGGCTGTCCGATTGGGACCGTGGCACCGCTTGCATCTTGCCCTGGAGCTTTCCGCGGTCGCATGGCGTGCCTATTTGTATGGTGGCGACTGGCCGGCGATTGGCCGAGTCGCTTCGCGTGCGCTGCAGATCGTCAAGGATCATCCGGTGCGCCTTGGACAAATCGTGCTTGGCTTCGCCGCTCTGACTGAAGCATTCTTGCCTGGCGAAAACGAATATGACGTTCGCATTGAGGCGCTGCTCCGATCCTTGGAGAACACGAATTCCGACAGACAGCTGTCGGATGATGCCCTTGGGCTCGGAGTCTGTGCCGCTTGGCAGCGTGAGGACGTCAAACGTGCGCGCCGGTTCGAAGCGTTGGTCCGCGCTCCAAAACACGGGAACACGATCGGTGCAGCCGGTGAATGCCGTGAATTCATCCTCGGACGCCTCGCGGCCCTTCAGGATCACACGGTTGCGGCACGCACACACTTCGCAAAGGCCCGCGGCGACCTTGACCGGGCAGGCCAAGTCTGCCTCCGAGCGCTCGTCGATCTTGATGAGGCGACCGTTGCGGGAACCTCAGGGGATAAGCCGTCATCGCGTGCGCTGCTGCAGCGGGGACGCGAGCAGTTCGTAGCACTCGGCATGCGAAGCTGGCAGGATCGCGTCGATCGAGCACGGATAGAGGGAGTCGAGGCGGAGTCGCGCAACTTATACGCGCGAGGTCCTGATGATCTCTCCCCACGAGAAATGGAGATCCTCAGCAAGCTCGCTGCCGGCAGCCGCTCCAAGGCCATTGCCGCGGAACTACGCCTCAGTGTGCCGACCGTCAATCGGCACATTGCGAACATATATATGAAGATCGGCGTGAGCTCGCGCGCCGCAGCAACCGCTTACGCGATGAGACACCGTCTCAGCATGCTCCAGTGAAGCAGTACACATCGATTGCATAGTTTTTATGATGGTGACGGCTGCAATGAGTGCGTAAGCTTACGGTGTATAAAAAAATGAAAGTCATGGGTGGACAACGAGTAGCAGGGCAAGGAGTCGACGTCGGGCGTCGTCGAATCCCTTCGTGCGTGCTCGTCGGCGCTGTCGGAGCATTCCGGGGACGAGTCAGACGCCTCTCGGGAGCTACGTCTGCGGCCGGCAAGTTGCGTCCGCCTAGGGTGGTTCAAGGGGACGTGGCATGCGTGATACAGACGGGGATATCAGCAAGGTAGACACCGCTTACACTAAGCTCAAGGACCTCGTCATCCATTATGATCTGGTCCCTGACGGCAAGGTCCGGGTGCTTCCGGGAGAGCATCTGCATATTGACGATCTGGCGGATCGCGTCAATGCGAGCGCCACGCCTGTACGCCAAGCGCTGGAGCGCCTACAAGGCGAGGGGCTGATCGACAGCATCGCGAAGCGAGGCTTCTTCTCCAAGGTTCCGAACGCGTCCGAGCTGCAGGATCTGTATGAATTTGCCCGGCTGGTTCTTGAGCACAATATTACGAGGCCACTCGATCCGTCCTCGGTTGCGCGTCTCGGCCGGGGTTTGATGAAAGTGGAAGCCGTTGCAGTGGGCCACTCGGCAACGAAGTGCGTCAAGCATCATGCGATGACCATCGAAAGCGTCTTCGAGCAGATCACGCAGCTGTCGCGAAACGGGCAGATGCTGAGAATGATGCGGAACTTCAATGATCGCAGCCGGTATGTCCGATGCCTCTCGATCTTGCAAAGCCCGGATCACGGCGCGCAGGTACGAGAATGTCTCGAGCTGATCGAATTGCTCCGCGATCAAGATCCGAAAGGTGCAAGCGCTAAATTGGAAACGCACATGTGTCGGATGATCGTCGATCTGCCCGAGCTCATCAGGGACGCTAGGTCACGCTGGACGATGGCCGCGGCCATATAGATCTCGTTTGACGTTTGATTGTAATGCCCATGGGTACATCGACCTTCGACCTGTGAGAGGGTCCAAGACCCCGGTTGCGAGTGAAGCTCTGGATCCGGCATGCGCGGGGAGAATTCGCGGGGCGACCGAAGCCAAAATCAGGCCCATCATTTGAGCCCTGGCGTGAGCGAGAGGGTGGCGATGTCGGCGTGGTTTTCGAGCCGACTAGGCTTGCCGGGTGGGCTCTCAAGGGCTTGGCCGGCTATCGCCGCAATTGCTGTCCTGGCGATCGTGGGAGTCGCGCTGCTGTCCTATCGATTGGCCCTGAGCGCTGGCCTCGCGCAGATGAGCCGCGACTCCGACGATCGGCTTACGTTGATCGCCAGCACGTTCGATGCAACCGTTGCCCGCTTCCGATATCTGCCCACGGTTCTTTCACTCGCCGATCCGGTGCGCCGGCTGTTCCGGACACCGGGCGATGGGGCAGTTGTCGAAGCTGCCAACCGTTATCTTAAGTCGCTAAATCAGGCCGCGGGATCGGCCGAGCTCTACGTGCTGGACACGGCCGGGGTGACGCTGGCAGCAAGCAATTATGATGGAGCAAAGAGCTTCGTCGGGCATGCGTACGACTTTCGCCCCTATTTCCAAAGCGCAATCCGTGACGGGGAAGGGCAGCTCTATGCCGTTGGGGTGACGACCGGCTTGCCTGGTTACTTCTTGTCGCAACGGATCACCGAAGGCGAGCTTACGATCGGGGTCGCCGTCGTGAAGATCGATTTGACGCCGCTGGAAGCCGATTGGGTCAGGGCCGGTGATCTGGTGGCCATGGAAGATGAAGAAGGCGTGCTCATCCTGGCCAGCCGCGCGCAGTGGAAATATCATCCGTTGCGAAGGCTACCCTCGACCGCGGTCGCGCGTCTGAACGCGTCCCGGCAGTTCGGCGACACGATCGAGAATGCTCCGATCCTCGGTTCGTCGGCCGAATCGGGCGAGGTATCGGTCGAACTGGGCGACGACGATGGCGTCCACGAATATGCGCTGCGTGCGCGGCCTCTGCCGGCGCATGGATGGCAGCTGCTCATTTTTTCGGACATCGGGGAGGCTCGTCGGCATGCAATGACCATCGCGGTCACGGCCGGTTTTGCCGTTCTCACGGTACAGCTGCTTGGGCTTGTCGCTCATCAATGGCGGCAATCGATGAAAGCCAAGGGCGAAGCTAACGAGCTGCTCGAACGAAGTGTTGCGGAGCGCACGATGGAGCTGCGCGAAGCCAATCGTCAACTGACAAGTGAAGTCCTGGAACGGACGCGCACCGAGCAGGAATTGCGACAAACCCACGAGAGCCTGGTGCAGAGTGCGAAGCTTGCCAGTCTTGGACAAGCCCTGGCAGGGGTGGCGCATGAAATCAACCAGCCACTCGCGGCGCTCACCACTTACATCGCAAGCAGCCGAGTCTTGTTGCAACGCAACGAGATCGAACGAACGGCCTTGAACCTCGACCTGATGTCATCCATAGCCGAGCGAATGATGGCATTGATCGGTCACTTGCGCATGTTTGCCCGCAAGGAGACCGGTGCAACCAGCAGAGTCGATGTCGGTGTGACACTCGGCAATGCGATGCGGCTCCTGCAGTACCGGATCAGAAATGAAGGTATCGAGGTTGTCTTGGACTTGCCCGCGGAGCCGGCTCACGTTGAGGCGAATCCGATCCGTCTCGAGCAGGTCTTCGTCAACCTGCTCTCCAACGCGGTCCAGTCGATGCGCGACCGCCCGCGCCGAGTTCTCAGCGGTTGCATCCGGCGTGCGGAGAGCACGGTTACGATCGAGGTCGCAGACACCGGGAGCGGAATCTCCGCGGATCACATGAAATCGCTGTTCGATCCGTTCTTCACCACCAAGGAAATCGGCGAAGGGCTCGGCCTCGGCCTTTCAATCAGCTATGGGATCGTGAGGGAGCTCGGAGGCACGATTTCGGTTGAGAGTGAACTGCAAATCGGAAGCCGGTTTCGGGTGACCTTGCCGACGCCGCCCAAGCCGGCCTAGACTTATCGGGGTGTGTGGATGAGCAAATCGATTCTTGTCGTTGACGACGAGGAGATCGTTCGCAGCTCGATCAGACAATGGCTGGAGCTGGGCGGCTTCGAAGCGCGCACAGCCCGAAATGCTGGCGAGGCGCTGTCGATGCTTCAGGCCGAGCTGCCTGACGTAGTACTGACCGACTTCCGGATGCCGCATCGATCCGGCATCGAACTCATGCGCGACGTGCAGCGAATCGATCCCGACATTCCGGTCGTCCTGCTCACTGCTCACGGCGACGTTGCACTCGCGGTTGCGGCCATGCGCGAGGGCGTCTACGATTTTTTGCAGAAGCCTGCCAACCCAGACCATATGTCTGCCGTGCTAGCGCGGGCGGCAGAACAATCAGGATTGAAGCGTCAACTCAGGCAACTCACCAGCCGGCTCGGCGCCGAAGGTGAGCTGGAGCGACGTCTCCTGGGGACATCGCCCGCGATGGCGGGGCTGCGAAAGTCCGTTGGCGAGCTCGCCGAGCACGACCGGGATGTGATCCTCTTCGGCGAGAGCGGCACGGGAAAGGAGGTCGTCGCTCGCGCACTGCATGACCTCGGTCCGCGGGCACGAGCTCCATTCGTTGCGGTAAATTGCGCGGCTATACCCGCCGAGCTGTTCGAGAGCGAGCTGCTGGGTCACGAGGCAGGCGCGTTCACTGGTGCACGCGGGGCTCGCATCGGGAAGTTCGAACACGCCAGCGGCGGAACTCTCGTGCTCGATGAAATTGAAAGCATGCCACACGCGTTCCAGGTCAAGATCCTACGCGTTCTGCAGGAGCGCGTGGTCGAGCGGGTGGGATCGAACCGGCTGATCCCGGTCGACGTCCGTGTGATCGCGGCCGCGAAAGCCGATCTCGCCGCGGACAGCCGCAGCGGCCGCTTTCGGGCCGATCTCTACTTCCGCCTGGCAGCGGCTGAGATCCGCCTCCCGCCGTTGCGCGAACGGGGCAACGACGTGCTGCTGCTATTCCAGCATTTTGCCGGGGAAGCTGCCCGGCGCAGCGGCCGTGACCTGACGCCACTCGGAGCCGAGGATTTCGATGCACTGCTGACCCATGACTGGCCTGGCAATGTTCGAGAATTGAAGAACGTTGCTGAACGTTACGCGCTCGGCTTGGCCGCAACGGGTCGCCGCGTCGCGGAAATTCTGCGGCGAGCCGAGGGAGCGGGCGCAAGGCGCTCGCTCTCTGAGCGTGTCGCAGCTTATGAGCGCATGCTGATCGAGGCGTCTTTGCTGGAGCACAACTGGTCAGTTGCAGCGGTTATGGAAAGTCTCGGCGTGCCACGGCGGACGCTCAACGAAAAAATGGCAAGGTACGGCTTGCTGCGACCCAGCCGAACCTCCTGCTAGGCACGAGGCGGATTCCCGCTCACGCGCCGACGCGGATCGGCGGAATTCCGCTTAGCGCGGCGAGCCCGTTTCACGCGAGGCGCATGCAACCATCTGAAATGGCTTTGTTTGGCGGCGCGATCGGCGGCCGCCGCCGGCTGGCACGCGGGTTGCTCAGGCATGAGCACGATTGGCCTTAGAGCCTAAGAAAACGTGCACTCGGAGGACGCCATGAAGTTTGAGCGAGCTATCAGCCCCACCCTCGTTGCGGCCGCCGATGAAGCACGCCGTGACGGCCTTGGGATGGGTAGCCGCTTGCGCGCGATCTTCGTCGGCTCGATCGGAAATCTGGTGGAATGGTATGACTTCTACGCCTATGCCGCGTTTGCGTTGTATTTCGCCAAATCGTTTTTTCCTGAGGGCGACGAGGTCGTGCAGCAGTTGAACGCCGCGCTGCTGTTTGCCGCCGGCTTTCTTGTCCGCCCACTCGGAGGCTGGCTATTCGGCCATTTTGCAGATCATCATGGCCGCCGTAATGCCTTGACCTTGTCGGTCTTGATGATGTGCTTCGGCTCGCTGATCATCGCCGTGACGCCCACCTATGCGTCGATCGGCTTTGCGGCGCCGGTCCTGCTTGGTTTCGCGCGAATCGTGCAGGGAATCAGCCTTGGCGGTGAATATGGCGCCAGCGCAACTTACCTGAGCGAGGTCGCGGACGAAAAGAACCGCGGATTCTATTCCAGCTTCCAATATGTGACGTTGATTGGCGGCCAGCTCTGCGCGATCGTCGTTCTGCTGGTCCTGCAGAAGGTGCTTCTGACGGAGGAGCAGCTTCGTGGATGGGGCTGGCGTATTCCGTTCGTCATCGGCGCGCTGCTGGCCGTCGTGGCCGCCGTCATGCGCCGCAACCTGCACGAAACGGATGTATTCACCCGCGCGAAGTCGGCAAGACAGGGAAGTTCGCTGCGCGCGCTGGGTCAGTTCCGACGTGAAGTCTTGCTTGTTGTTGGACTAACAATGGGGGGGACTGCGGCCTTCTACACCTATACCACCTACATGCAGAAATACCTGAAGCTCTCCGTCAAGCTGACCGATGATCAAACGACCATGGTCACGGCCTGTAGCCTGATCTTCGCAATGGTGCTGCAGCCGCTCTATGGCGCCCTTTCCGATCGCATCGGACGCAAATGGCTGTTGATCGGGTTCGGACTGGGCGGAACTCTGTTTACGATTCCGCTTCTGAACTCGCTGCAGGGAGTCCACGACCCGTTCACCGCATTCCTCCTGATCGCGGCGGCGTGGTTGATCGTATCCGGCTATACCTCGATCAATGCGGTGGTCAAGGCCGAACTGTTCCCAACTGCAATTCGAGCAACGGGCGTAGCGCTGCCATATGCATTGACCGTTTCGATCTTCGGCGGCACGGCAGAGTCGATCGCGCTTTGGTTCAAGTCGATCGGTCACGAAAGCTGGTTCTATTTCTACCTCACCGGCTGCATTGCGACCTCTCTTGTCGTCTATCTCACCATGCGCGACACCCGGCGGCACTCGGCGATCGATCGTGAGCAGAAAGCGCGATGAGCGACGCGTCGCATGAGCGCGCGACGCGCCGCGCAGCCTTCGGCTCAAGCCCGCCGGATCAGCAATCCTCGCGCAGCAGGTATCGATATGGACAGCGAATTCAATCGAGTCGATGTTGCCTACGCCCGAATCAAGGAATTGGTCACACATTACGAGTTGACGTCGGAGTCGAAGATCATTTTGCCAGGCGAGCACCTGCGCATCGAACAGCTTGCTGACTATGTCAGGGCGAGCGCGACACCGGTGAGACAAGCTCTCGAGCGTCTTCATGGCGAGGGGCTGATTGATATCGTTCCGAAGCGAGGCTTCTTCTCGAGGGTCCCGGACGCAGCGGAGCTGCAGGACCTCTATGAGTTTGCTCGGCTGGTGCTCGCGCATAATCTCAGGAAGGCTTTGGAGCCATCGTCGGCCGTACGCTTTGGCCGAAGCGCGATGAGAATGGCGGCGCTTCCGCCCGCGAATTCGGCAAGGAATCGCGCCAAGCATTATGCTGCCGCTATCGAGGGGGTGTTCGAGCAGATCGCGCAGATATCGAGGAACGAGGAGATGCTGCGAATGATAAAAAACTTCAACGACCGCAGCCGGTATATTCGATGCCTCGTCATCTCCCGAGACGCCGATCCGGACTCCGAGCTCCGTGACTGTCTTGATATCGCGGACGGCGTCCGCAGCCAGAACGCCGCGCGCGCGTGCGCACGCCTGGAAGCCCACATGCACCGAACGATTGCAAATTTGCCAGAATTGATACGGGAAGCCAGATCGCGCTGGGCCATTGCCGCCGCTGCAGGCTGAACCATCCCACCTAATGGTCTCGCACTCACGGCGCCCGCGAAGTTCGATGGTCAATCGTTGCCATCGATCGAGCTGGTGGGTCGTTTGCGTTCGTGTGGACTGGCAAACTAGTCTTTAGCTGCAGTCTCGTGCCGACCTAACTCGACGTTTGCGGATGTGTGCAGCCGACCGCAAGGAGCCACTCCTGATAGTTGCGCTCGAACCGTTCACGGTCGGCGAGCAGCGGCCGCGGTTTTCCGCGAGCAAGGTAAGCCCCCGGCGACGGCCGCCTTGCGTCGGAGCTGACGCTTGTTGAAGCCATAGGACTAGTCCTGGAGCCAGTCCTATGGCTAAAGCGGAAGTGGAAGTGATCACGTCGGAGCGGCGACGGCGGCATTGGTCGCGCGCCGATAAGGAGCGTGTCGTTGCTGCAGCGTTAGAACCGGGAGCGACGATCCTGGGGGTGGCGCGAGCGTTCGGGGTGCATTCCAGCCAGGTGTTTCGCCGGCGCCAGCAGCTATGCGGCAAGGAGGCTGCCGCGCCGGGTTTCGCCGCCTTGACGATCGCAGCCGATCCTCACGCGGCGGCAGCTCCAACGCAGGGGCTGATCGAAGTCGAGCTCGGGGCGGAGGCCAAGATCCGGATCAGCGGCGCGGCGGATGTCGCGACGGTGACCGCGGTGATCGCGGCGCTCCAGGCGGGTTCCCGATGACGATCCCGATCCCCTCCGGCACCCAGGTCTGGCTTGCGACCGACCATGCCGACATGCGCAAGGGCTTCGACGGTCTGGCGCTCAGTGAAAGGTGATCCAGCATGTACGGGAGAAGTTCTCCTGCCGCGCCTGCGAGGCGATCACGCAGCCGCTGGCGCTGTTCCATCCGATCTCGCGCGGACGCGCGGGACCGCGCCTGTTGGCGCACATCCTGTTCGCCAAATACGGGCTGCACGGCTGCGCGCAAGCCGGGCCCGATCATCGAGGTCGGCTGCTGGGCGCATGCACGGCGCAAGTTCTTTGAGATCGCACGGCTGAAGAAGGCGCCGATCGCGATCGAAGCGATCGCGAAGATCGACGCGCTGTTTGCGATCGAACGCGAGATCAACGGTCTACCGGCCCACGAACGCAAAGCCGTGCGCGACGCACGCAGCCGCCCACTCGTCGACGAGCTCCACGGCTTCCTGCGCGAACGCCGTACCAAGCTGTCCGGCAAGAGCGAGACCGCAAAAGCAATCGACTACAGCCTCAAGCGCTGGGAGGTGTTCACAATGCGGCCGAGCGCGAGCTGCGCGCCGTGGCCCTCGGCCGCAAGAATTGGACCTTCGCCGGCTCCGACGAAGGCGGCCGCCGCGCTGCCGCCATCTACACGCTGATCCAGACCGCCAAGCTCAACAACGTCGACCCGCAGGCTTGGCTCGCCGACGTCCTCGCCAAGCTACCCGATCATCCGGCCAGCAAGCTCGCCGATCTGCTTCCCTGGAGCTGGCAGGCCGCCCAGACATCGGCCGCCGCCTGATCGAGCCGCTCCAGACCGTCCAGAGCAGTCGCTCGGCCCGTGGCCTTCACCGGACGCCTACGCAATTCAAGCACATCACTTGGTTTCTGACGACCAAATCCAATCGGGGCGAAGGCGCCTTTGGCGCTGAACGCAAAATACGGTCAGTAGCTGCGGGGGATGTGTCGCGGGCTCTTCCCGACTTCCGAGAGGGCTATTGATTGAGTGGCGCACCACGGCCGACGAAGATGGGCACTATTGCTTCGCCGTGACGCTATGATGCTGCGGCCGATCGCGCGCCAGAACCCGAGAATATGCGACGGCCTGCGAGCCCACGCTACGTCTGATGAGCGGCCGTCTCCTGGGCGTCTCGCGTGATAACAAGTTGAGGCAGCTCATTTCAGATTTTTGTTGCAGGCAGTGTAGTACCCCCCGCCAGCCTCAACCCACTTCATGCCTCCGTTACTGTTGGTCGCCTTGTTGGCGATGTACTGCTCCAAGCAAGTGTGCATACGGGCCTGACCGGGGTCCTCCGACGCGTATTTCGGCGAAGTCGCCCTCGGCAGCACGAGAGGCGCAGCCGTCGGGACTGCGGCTGCTGAGGGCGAAAGAGCCGGGACCGGTTTGGGCTGCGCCGTAGCTTTGGGGAGCTTAGGCTCTGTCGGAGGCGCAGTTGCCAGTGCAGGGCTGGGTGTGGCGGGCGGCCTTGGAGGCAAGGTGCCATTCCCTGGAGCAAAATAGAAGGCGCCGTTTATTGGGGAGGTCGAGAACCACGGCTGTTGCGCTCCGCCCGTTGCCGCCTTTACGGCTAATCCAACCTCGTTTAGCGCATCGAAAATTCCGAGTCCCGGCTTGCGGATTGTTCGGGTGAGCGCGCCTGTGAAGGGACTATGTCCGTCGCTGCCATCCTGCGCAACGCTGCCCGGTTGAGTAGCAAATGAAATCAGCGTGCCTTCAGGGGCACGTATTTGCGCTAAGCCAGTCTCAAGCGCGCGTAGTCCGCGCCCGCCAAAGGGATTGTTACGGCAAGCATCAAGGAACACGATGTTCAGCCGAGTGCCCGCCCCTTCCATTTGCCTGAGCACTAAACCAACCTCTTCAAGCTCAAAATCAAGATCAGCTTCACGTACCGGATTTGCATTTACGGGAATGAGATAGTTTGCGCCGCGCACCTGCAAGCCGTGTCCAGCGTAGTAAAACAGTCCAACATCCGCTCCTTGAAGCTGCCGGCCGAAACTCCTCACCGCATTATCAAAGGCAGTTTTGTCTAAGTCGATTTGTGCCTCGCTCCCCACGATCGTGAAGCCGAGACTGCGCAACGTGTCGGCCATGAGGCGCGCGTCGCTGGCGGGATTATCTAGTCGCGGCACATTTTGGTAATTGGAATTGCCAACCACCAGCGCTACGCGCTTTTCGGCTAAAGCCGGCGAACTGAATGCTAGCCAGACCAAAACATTGAGGACGATCTGCCGGGTTAGCGACATGGTTGGATGTTGAAGTTGCATGACGTCCCCCCAGCCGATCGCTTCGTATATGGCGCTTAACGCGTTGTGCCCTCGACCATTACAGCGGCCAACCGTGCTGCTGTGCGATAGCCTTCCACATGTGGTAGGTTGAAGTCGCGATATCGGAAAACTCCAGATCCTGTCCCTGAGGCCCTTGAAGCATAACCCGCGCCGACCCGCCGAAAGGTCCCTGTCCGTATCCTCCTTCGCCCCAGCCTGTGCTTTGAACCCTAGTATTTGCGGCATGACTGGGTGATGATGGATGCGAGCCGGGCTGCTTAAGTTGCAGATGCTTTGCCGAATTGGCGATTCCTCTAATTAACTCGAAGTCTGGATACAAATCTCGGATAGCGTTAGCGAATGTTTTTTCGTCGCTGACTGACTGCGAGACGCCGTTCTTGTCCTTATAGGTAAATTTCGAGTCGATATATGGCTTATGCGCGATGTAGGCCCAATCGCACATGTGAATCAACATGATCGCGCAGTGAAACGCGCGCCGCAAGTCGTCGATCTTGGTGTTGAAATCGTTGTAGTCGGGCTCGACTACGTCACGCCAGAAAGCCTGGTAATCTTGGATGCTTGAAACGACCGTGGTCATCGAAAACTCGGTTTTTGCTCTCGCCGCTGGCCCTGCGACAATTTACAGCTCAGCTATCTTCTGCGCGATCTGCGAACACTTAGCCGCCGCCTTGTCCATTGCATCCTTGGCCTTGCTGAATGCCGCCAGCTTCTCGGGCGTGGTCGGTCGTCCCAACGCCCCGAGCGTATTCAACATCGCCTGCTTGGCGCTGTCGAGCTCTTCAAGTGCGACCTGGAATTGTTCGTGCAGTTCAGTCGAAAGCGATTTCGCAGTCATTGATATTGCCCCAGCAATTTGCGGGCTCACGCGTGCCGACGGGCAGCCGATAGACAGAAATGTTGCCACCGACTGGTCGCGACGTCGTCGCTCATTTGCGCCCCGCGCGACTCCCTGCAGCATGGCTTAGGCGGACGAGCGCCGCAAGAACCGACAGCTATAGTCTACGTAGAAACCGGCTTGGGAAGTTTCAAGAGATCAGCACGCGACGGCCGGAGTGTCGGGCAGATCGACTGGAAAATAAAGCCCGCATGCAGACTGTCTCCGGCCTTTGCCTGGTTTTCGTTCGATTGTGATCTAGCGAATATTCTCGGAGGACCGGCGAGGACGAGACCGCCGACCGTGGACGGCAAGAGAAAAGCGCGGCCTCCGGTCGCGCTGATTGTGGTTGTGGGAGTTGAGGTTAAGGGGGCGTCGCGTGAATCGGCCTGATGGCGCTTTTTACGAAATCCGAACTAAATCAGTCCTCCAAGCGCCAGCACGCTATTTTGTGCGCGTTTTCGGCTCAATGCGCGCCCTCCGCCAACGCCTCTCGACGGCGGCTTTGCCCGAGCGCCGCACTCGCATCCGTGACCTTGGACGGGGCACCCTCCGGCAGAGAAATTATTGGCCTGCTCATGACGAGTGGGCCGGACCGGTGCCGTCAGCTCAAGGCTCGCGCTGATCGCGCGCCCGGCTCCGCCGGCTGACGGCCTTGACCTGAAGTCGCCGGCCCGGCGAGGGTCGCTCACGCAGGTAAGGCAAGGTGGGAGCGAACTCGCTCCTGATGTGACCGAGATGGAGGCCGCGGCGCAGCGCGGCATCACTCCGGCCATTCTTTTGGCGCACCTGCCGGGCGACACTGCGGTTATGGCTCGCACTCGCAAATCCCGAACACGGAATATCACGGCACAGGACGCGCTTCCCGCCGATCTCTATGACTACGCGCGCCCGCCAGCCCGCCGCGTCGGTCGTCCGGCGCCGGAGGATGCGACCACCTGGATCGTCACGGATGAGTGGCCCGACGAGGTGCCGATAACCGAGGCCGAGATCGAGGTGTTCGAGGCCTGGTTCGGCGATCTGTTCGACGAATTGTTCTCGACCCGCCAATGACTCTGGAGAACCCGCTATGACCACGCCGATCCGCGCAGCTCTGTACCTGCGAGTCTCGACGGGACGGCAGGCCGACAACGACCTCTCGATTCCGGATCAACGCCGCCAGGCAAAAGGATACTGCACCTCGCGCGGCTGGGAGATTATTGCCGAGTATGTCGAGCCCGGTGCGTCCGCCACCGACGACCGGCGGCCGGAGTTCCAGCGCATGATCGATGCCGCGACCGCCAAGCCGCCGATGTTCGACGCGATCGTGGTCCACAGCTTCAGCCGCTTCTTCCGCGATCAGTTCCAGCTCGAGTTCTACGTCCGCCGCCTTGCCAAGAACGGCGTCCGGCTGATCTCGATCACCCAGGAGCTGGGCGACGATCCCATGAGCAACATGATCCGCCAGATCATGGCCCTGTTCGACGAGTACCAATCCAAGGAGAACGCCAAGCACACCCTGCGGGCCATGAAGGAGAATGCCCGGCAAGGGTTCTGGAATGGCGCCCTGCCGCCGATCGGCTACCGCATCATTGCCGGCGAGCAGCGCGGTCACCGCGTCAAGAAGACCCTGGAGATTGATCCCTTCCAGGCCGAGACCGTACGGCTGATATTCCGCTTGGCCTGGGAGGGTGACGGCACCTCGGGGCCGATGGGTGTCAAGTCCATCACCAATCATCTCAACACCAGTGGTATCCGCACCCGTGACGGCGGGCGCTGGGGCATCGACGCTGTCCACAAGGTGCTGACGCGCACGACCTATATCGGCCGTCACCGCTCGAGGCGGTACAGGCGCTGCTCAAGGCCCGTAGCCCGGCGTGGACCGCGCCCCGCATCGTCAGCGGGCCGACCCTCCTTACCGGCATCTGCTTCTGCGCGGCCTGCGGGATGGCGATGACGCTGCGCACCGGCAAGAGTGGGCGATACCGCTACTACACTTGCTCGACCAAGGCGCGCCAGGGCGAGACTGGCTGCAGGGGCCGTACCGTCCCCATGGAAAAGCTCGACAAGCTCGTCGCCGATCACGTCGAACATCGTTTGTTACAGCCCCACCGTCTTGAGAAAATCCTGTCCTCGGTTCTCGACCGCCGCGAGGAACGATCCGAGCGACAAGCGACCCATATCGCCGAATTGCGCAAGCGGGCGACCGAGGCAGACGCCAAACTCAAGCGGCTCTACGACGCCATTGAGAATGGTGTCACCGATCTCTCCGACATGATGCTGAAGAACCGTATCACTGAGCTGAAGGCCATCCGGGACCAGGCCCGTGCTGACACTGAGAGGGCCGAGGGCGCGATCAATCGACAGGGGCCGACCATCACTACGCAATCGATCAAGGCATTTGCCAGGATGGCCCGCAAGCGGATGCGGATCGAGGGGGGCGGCTACCGGCGCGATTACCTCCGCGCGCTCGCCCAGCGCGTCGAAGTCGACGCGCAAGAACTTCGCATCATGGGCTCGAAAAGCGAACTACTGCGCACGCTCGTCGCCGCTTCAAGCGCAAAAACGGCGGGTTTTGGCGTGCCCAGTTCTGTACCGAAGTGGCGCACCCGACACGATTCGAACGTGTGACCTTTGCCTTCGGAGGGCAACGCTCTATCCAGCTGAGCTACGGGTGCGTACGGCAAATCGTTTAGCCGATTGCCCCGGCGACGGCAACGGCCTTGGATGCTCCCGGACCGGGCGGACGGCCGCTCGCGCCGCGAGGCGCGCGGGCAGTTCGGCGGGGGTGCGCGGCCGGCCCGCTCCCGCCGACCGCCCTACGCCGGCACGATGGTCTTGCCGATCGGCCACAAGGCGAGCCCGGCGAGCTTCAGATGGGCCCAGGCGAAGGGCAGGCCGATGATGCTCACCGCGAGCACGATTGCGGTCAGGAGGTGGCCGAGCGCCAGCCACCAGCCGGCCAGCACGAACCAGATGATGTTGCCGAGCAGGCCGAGAACGCCGGTTCCGACGTCCTCCATGCCGGTGAGCTCGTCGCGGCGGACCGCGCGCGAGCCGAACGGCAGCAGCGTATAGGCGGCGATGTTGAAGGCGGCGCGGGACCAGGGCAGGCCGACGATCGTGATCGCCATCACGACCGCGGCGACCAGCCAGCCAAACGCCATGTAGGCGCCGCCGCACAGGATCCAGAGGATGTTCAGAAGCAAGGAAACCGGCTGCATGACGACCTGCCAACTCCGTTGTTGCCGCTCCGGATATAGGAACGCCGCGCCGAGGCCGGTAGCGGGCCGGTCGTCGAAATCTGCGTGGCCTCGCGCCGCAGCCTCGGGACGGCCGGGCGTGGACAGTGCCGGCGAGCCGGCTCAGCCGGCGACCTGCAGGCCCCCTGCCGCCGCCTCCAGGGCAAACAGCTTGCGCAGCTCGGCCGCCGGCTTCGGGGCGCTGAACAGATAGCCCTGCATCTCGGTGCAGCCGAGCTGCCGCAGCGCCGTCTGTTGCGCCCCGGTCTCGACGCCTTCGGCCGTGGTCGTCATGTTGCTGGCGGCGGCGATGCTCACCACCGCCTGGACGATCGCCGACGAGCTGCCGGCGCCGATGTCGCTGACGAAGCAGCGGTCGATCTTGATCTTGTCGAACGGGAACCGCTTCAGATAGCTCAGCGACGAATAGCCGGTGCCGAAATCGTCGAGCGCGATGCGCACGCCCATGTCGTGCAACTGGTGCAGGATGCCGAGCGCGGCGTCGTCGTCGCTGATCAGCACCGCCTCGGTGATCTCGATCTCGAGCCGTTCGGGTGCAAGGCCGGCCGCCGACAGCGCGCCTGCGATCCGCAGCGCCAGGGTCGGCGATTTGAGCTGCACGGGCGAGACGTTCACGGCGATGCGGATGTCGGCGGGCCAATGCGCGGCCTCGGCGCAGGCGGTGCGTAACACCCAGTCGCCGATCTCGTTGATGAGCCCGGTGTCCTCGGCGAGCGGAATGAAGTCGAGCGGCGGCACCATCCCTCGCTCCGGATGACGCCAGCGCAACAGCGCCTCGCAGCCGGTCATGACGTTCTCGCTGAAGCCGAGCAGCGGCTGGTAGTGCAGCTCGAACTGGCCTTCCGTGATCGCCCGGCGCAGGTCCTGCTGCAACTGCAGCCGCGCGCGCGCGTTTTCATCCATCGCCGGCTCGAAGAAACGGAAAGTGCGGCGGCCGCCGGCCTTGGCGGCATACATTGCGAGGTCGGCATTCTTGGTCAGCTGGTCGCGCTCGACGCCGTCCTGGGGCGCCAGCGCGATGCCGATGCTGGCGTCGGTCGACAATTGGTGGCCCAGGCATTTATAGGGCTCGCGGATCGCGTCGAGGATCTCCTTCACGGCCACGATGACCTCGTCCCGGTCCGCAACGGTGGTCAGCAGCACCGCGAATTCATCGCCGCCGAGCCGGGCCACCATATCCTCCGGCGCGAGGCAGCTTTCGATGCGGCGCGCGATCGTCTTCAACAGCTCGTCGCCGACATGATGGCCGAGCGAATCGTTGATGCCCTTGAACTCGTCGACATCGATGTAGAGCAGCGCGAAGAAGGTGCCGCGGCGCACGCGTTCCAGTTCCTCGTCGATGCGCTCCTGGAACAGCACGCGGTTCGGCAGCTCGGTCAATGCATCGAAATGTGCGAGATGGGCGATCTTCTCGTCGGCCAGCCGCCGCTCCGTGGTGTCCTCGATCACGTTGATCAGATAGCGCGGCCGCTGTGCATCATCCGCGACGGCGATGCGCCGCGATGTGATGTAGCGCAAGCCCAGCCCCGGACTCTGCCAGGGATGTTCGGCGAGAAACAGCCCGTCCGACTGCTCCAGAGCCCGGTCGTCGTCCGCCGTCACCTTTTCCGCGACCGGTCGCGGCAGCAGGTCGAACGCCGTCTTGCCGACGATCTCGTCGCGTGGCACGCCGAAGCGCTGCTCGGTCGACTGGTTGACCAGCACGTAGCGGCGGTCGCGGACGTCCTTGACCATGATGTGTGACGGGATGTGGTCGATGATCTCGCGCAGGAATGCGTAGTTGCGGTCGCGCTCCTGCTCGATCCTGCGATGCTCGCTGATGTCCTCGATCGTCGTGACCCATCCGCCCGACGCCAGCGGCTTGTCGATGATGTTGAAGAAGCGTCCGGCTCCGCCCTCCGCGATCATCTGCGACGTGCCGCCTGCCGCGGCTCTGTCGATGATGTCGGCGCAGAAGTCGGTCACGTCGCCGTTGAAGGATCCGCGCGCCTTGCAGTGCGCGATGACCTCGCTGAGGTGGGCACCGGGCCTGATCGCGTCTCTGGACAGGCCGAGCAGGTCGATGAAGCGCTGATTGAACATCACGACGCATGCGTTCGCGTCGAACGAGATCAGCCCCTGCGTCATGTTGTCCAGCGCAGTCTCGACCCGTTGCTTCTCGGTCTCCAGTTGACGCGTTGCCGCACGCCCCTGTCGCACGATCTGCCGGATCATCAGGCTGAACGTCAGGGCGATGACCGCGATCGCAAGCATCGCCGCACCTACGAGCAGCACCATCTGCGATCGCCAGTCCGCGAGCGCATCGTCGACCAGCCTATTGGCCGAGATGACGAGCGGGAAGCGCCCGATCCTGGAGGCGGACGCGATCTTCTCCAGGTTGTCGACGGAGCTCGTGAGCAGGGTCGTGCGCAGGCCACTCTCCGCGACCCCCTTCAGCAGCTCGTCGTTCCCGATCCTGGCGCCCATCAGGGATTCGGCGTGCGGGTAGCGCGCCAGCACGGCGCCGTCGGAATGGACCAGCATGATCGACGAGCCCTTCCCGAGAGCCATCGATTCCAGGAACGTCTCGTAGGTGTGCGGATCCACCCGGCGGGTCAGGAGGCCGAGGAATTCCCCGTTCGGGCCGTTCAGGCGATGCGCGACGATGGTCGCCCAGCCGCCGGTGACGCGGCTCATGACCGGCAGGATCACGAAGCTGTCCGGCCGCGATGCCGATTGCAGGTCCTTGAAGTAGGAGCGGTCCGCGACGTTGATGGCCGGCAGCGGGTCGTTGGACGACCAGTTCACGAAATTGCCGTCGACGTCGATGATCGTGAGGTCTCCCATATAGGACAGGCCACTGACCTGAGACCGCAGCATCTCGCTGATCTCGGGTTTTGCCATCTCGGTCCGGAACGCCTCCGGCGAACCGATCGACCCGAGCTGCATGCGGTGGATCGCATGCGACACCGCGGTCTCGGCATCTTCGAACTGCTGCGCGAAATGCCGGCTCAACAGCAGCACGGTATTTTCGAGCTCGCGCTCGTTGTTGGCGATCGCACGTGTCCGAAAGCCGCTGGCCATGACGATCGTCCCGATGACGATGGCTGCGATCAGAAGCGCGCCGCACGCGATCAGCCATGGCACCGGACCGCGCCAGAGGGACGTGCCAATCCGTTCCGGCTCGCTACCGCCGGTCCCTGACGTGTCTGCTGCGCCCTGCATGCCTTGATCGACCCGGGAGGAAATGACTTGTTGCAAGCAAGCTTGATAACAAGGCACTGGTGCCGGACCGGTTAGGAAATGCGGTTAGCCGTCGCTTAAGGGCGCGTCGAAACTTCGCGGCAAACGATAATTTCCGCATGCGAATACCGTGCGGCCAAAGCTGCGGCGGCGCCGCAGCGCGGAATTTTAAGGGTACTTGCAGCTCAGCGTGTCGCGCCCGGCTTGTTGCGGAGGCGCCCGACGACGCCGGTCGGAAAGAAATAGACGCTGGCGATGAACAGGAGGCCGAGCCACAGCAGCCAGCGGTCGGGATGCAGGAGGCCCGGCAGCAGCGGCAGGCCGGCGTCCGCCGCCGCGGTCGAGGCGATGCCCATCAGGGCCTGGAGATAGTTCTGCGCCAGGATGAAGATCGCCGCGCCGATGATTGCGCCATAGATCGTGCCCATGCCGCCGATCACCACCATCAGCAGGATGTCGAGCATGATCGAGAAGGCGAGCGAGGTGTCGGGGCCGGCATAGCGCAGCCACAGCGCGTTCAGCATGCCCGCGCACGCCGCGATGACAGCGGCGATGCAGTTGGCATAGGTGAGATGGAAGACGGTGCGGTAGCCGAGCGCCTCGGCCCGAAAGCGGTTCTCGCGGATCGCCTGCAGCACGCGGCCGAACGGCGAGTTGACGACGCGCAGCAGCGCCAGGATCATCAGTGCGCAGACCGACAGCACCAGGTAATAGGTCAGGATGCGTCCGTTGATCGGGAAGCCGAACCAGTCCTTGCTGATGAACACGGTGCCCGGGCGCAGGAGCTCCGGCAGTTGGAAGCTGCGGCCGTCCTCGCCGCCCGTCAGCCACGACAATTGCGACGCCAGCACCAGGAAGGCCGAGGCGACCGCGAGCGTGATCATGGCAAAGAAGATCGCCTCGACCCGCAGGGAGAACAGGCCGATCGCGAGCGCCAGCAGCAATGCGAGCGGCAGCCCGGCCGCGACGGCGACCGCGACCGCGGTCCAATTGGGGCCGAGGCCATAGAGCGCGATCGCGATCGCATAGGAGCCGATGCCGTAGAACATCGTGTGCGCGAACGACACCGAGCCGGTGTAGCCCAGCAGCAGGTCGTAGGACGCGACCAGCGCGGCGAAGATGCAGATCTTGGCGGCGACGTTGAGCGCCTTGGCGCCAGGAAAGATGAAGGGTGTCGCCAGCAGTGCCAGGATGATGACGGTGAGCAGGATGGACAGCGCGCGGCTGCGCGGTGGGTCGCCGGACAGGATCATCATCGGCTGGTCACCGCATAGAGGCCGCGCGGCCGCCACATCAGCACGGCGACCATCAGCAGGATGTTGGAGACGAGGGCGAGCTTCGGCACCAGGAAGCCGCCATAGTTGGCAACCATCGCGACCAGCATCGCGCCGATGAAGCAGCCGGTGATCGAGCCGAGCCCGCCAATGATCACGACGATGAATACCAGCACGGTGAGCTCCTCGCCGATCGAGGCATGCACCTGCTCGCGATACAGCCCCCACATCACGCCGCCGACGCCGGCCAGCGCCGAGCCGGTCATGAACACGCCGAGGAACAGCCGGCGGATGCGATAGCCGAGCGCCTCGACCATCTCGCGGTTCTCGACGCCGGCGCGGATCAACAGGCCGATCTTGGTCCGGTTCAGCACCAGCTCGATGGCGACGAAGATCGCGAAGCCGACGAGCATGGCCAGCAACCGGTATTTCGAGATCGCGACGTCACCGATGATGAAGGATCCACGCAACGCCGTGGGCAGCGGCATGGGAATGATCTGCGGGCCGAACAACGCATACAGGGTCTGCTCGGCAACGATGAGGCCGCCGGTGGTCATCAGGATCTGCTTGAGGTGCTGGCCGTAGACCGGCAGCACCAGCACGCGCTCGACGACCAGGCCGAGCGCGCCGGTCACGCCCATCGACAGCAGCGCAGCCGGGACGAGGACGGCGAGATTGGTCAGCAGCGAGTCGGACTGGGCCCAGCCCGCCAATGGCAGCAGCACCAGGGTCGCAACGTAGGCGCCGACGGCGATGAAGGCACCGTGGCCGAAATTGAGCACGTCCATCAGGCCGAATACGAGCGTCAGGCCCGAGGCCATGATGAAGATCATCATGCCCATCGCGAGGCTCGCAACCGTCAGGGTAACCCAGGAGCTCGCTGACCCGACCAGCGGGATCATCAGGAGCGCCAGCACGACCGGCAGCAGCAGCGGCGCGATGTCGCGCTTCGGCTTGGGCAGCGCATCGGTTGCCGCGATCTCGCTCATTGATGCGCCTCCAGGCTGAGGCCGAGCAGGCGCTCCTGCAGCGGCACGTCGGCCGCGAGCGCGGCCATCTCGCCGCGATGGACGATGGTGCCGTTGTCCATCACCAGCACCTGGTCGCCGAGCTCGCGCGCGGCGTGAAAATTCTGCTCGACCAGCAGGATCGTGGCGCCACGGCGCTTGATCTCCTTGAGGCATTCGATCAGCGATACCACGATCGCCGGCGCCAGGCCCTTGGTCGGCTCGTCGATCAGCAGCAGCTTGCGCGGCTCGACGATCGCGCGCGCGATCGACAGCATCTGCTTCTGGCCGCCGGACAGGCTGCCGGCGCGCGACAGCCAGAACTTCTTCAGGGCTGGAAAGAAGCCGAAGATCCAGGCGAGCTGGGCATCGTCGAGCGGACCGTTGCGCGCCGCCAGCACCAGGTTCTCCTTGACCGTCAGGTCGGAGAACACCGCCATGCTCTCGGGCACGTAGCCGACGCCGCGCCGCGCGATGTCGGGCGTCGCGAGCTTTTCGATCGCTTCGCCCGCGAGCGTGATGGTGCCGGTCTTCGCCTGCCACAGCCCCATGATGGTGCGCAAGGTCGTGGTCTTGCCGGCGCCGTTGCGGCCAAGCAGCATCGTGGTCTGGCCCTCGGGCACCTCGAAGTCGACGCCCTGCAGGATGTGATAGCGTCCGATATAGGTCTCGACGCCCGCAAGCTTCAGTAGCGTGCTCATGCCGCGCTCCGCGGCGCGACGCCGAGATAGGCTTCCTGCACGATGGGCGAGGCGATGACCTCCGCCGGCTCGCCGTCGGCGACCAGCTGGCCGTTATGCAGCACGATGATGCGGTCGGCGAGCGAGCGCACGACGTCCATCTTGTGCTCGACCAGCAGGATGATCCTGCTCTTGTCCTGCTTGAGCCTGCCGATCAGGTCGAGCACGACAGGGACCTCGTCGATGCTCATGCCGGCGGTGGGCTCGTCGAACATGAAAACCTTCGGCTCGAGCGCCATCATCAGCGCGACCTCGAGCTTGCGCTGGTCGCCATGCGACAGCGTCGTCGCGGTGACGCTGCGGCGGCCGCCGAGCGCGACCTGGTCGAGGATCGCATCAGCGCGCGCAATCAGGTCGCGCCGCGCCATCCAGGGGCGGAGCAGGTCATAGTGCACGCCGCTCTGCGCCTGCACGGCGAGCCGCACGTTCTCCTCGACGCTGAGATTGGGAAAGAGGTTGGTGAGCTGGAACGCACGTCCCAAGCCGGCGCGGGTGCGCAGCGGCGCTGAGAGAGTGGTGATGTCTTTGCCATCGAACAGGATGGAGCCGGAGGACGCACGCAGCTGCCCGGAGATCAGGTTGAAATAGGTCGTCTTGCCGGCGCCATTGGGCCCGACGATCGCGGTCAGCTCGCCCGGGCGGAAAGTGCAGCTGACGCTGTTGACCGCCACATGGCCGCCGAAGCGGATGGTGAGATCGCGGGTTTCGAGGGTGAGGGCCATATCGTCAGCTGTATGACTTCCAAAGTGGACGTGCCCGGCGCGAGGGCCGGGCACGGATGTCAGCATCTCAGCGCTTGTTGCGGATCGGGACGGTCATCTCGTCGATCTTGATCTCGCGCACCGGCTCGTTGACGGCCCAGGCGAGGTTCGGGTCGACCTTGACGCGGAAGTGATACATGCTTTGCAGCGCCTGGTGATCCTCTTTCCGGAAGACCATCTTGCCCTTCGGTGTATCGAACTCCATGCCTTCCATCGCCGCAATCAGCTTCTCGGTATCGGTCGACTTGGCCTTGGTCACGGCGGTGACGACCGCCATCGCCGCGGAGAAGCCGCCCGCGGTGAAGAAGTCCGGCGGTGCGTTGAAGCGCTTCTGGTGCTCTGCCACCAGCCAGTCGTTCACGGGGTTCTTGGGAATGTCATAATAATAGTAGGTGGCGCCTTCCATGCCGGGCAGCCGCTTGTAGGCGGCAAGCGCCGGCAGGATGTTGCCGCCGGTCGACAGCTCGATGCCGTAGCGCTTGGGATCCATGTCCTGCAGCTTGGTGAGCGGATCGCCGGCGCCGGCCCAGATCACCCAGATGATCTTCTTGCCGGGCTTGTCCTTCAGCGCGTCGAACAGGCGCTGGCCGACGGCGGTGAAGTCGGTGGTGCTGGTCGGCACATATTCCTCGGCGCCCAGCGTCGCGCCGGTCTTGGCCAGCGCCTCCTTGAAGGCGGCGACGCCGTCGCGTCCGAAGGCATAGTCCTGGGCCAGCGTGGCGACGGTGACGCCGGGCTTGCCGATCGCGACCGCGTTGGAGATTGCGTCCTGCGAGGAGTTGCGGCCGGTGCGGAAGATGTAGCGGTTCCACTTCTCGCCGGTGATCTGGTCGGCCACTGCCGGCTCGACGATCAGGATCTTCTTGTTCTCTTCGGCGACCGGCAGGTCGGCGAGCGCCGCAGCGGAGGAGGTCGTGCCGATGGCGATGTCGGCGCCATCGTCCTGATAGGCCTCGGAGAGCGCCGCCTTCGACAAATCGGGCTTGCCCTGGTCGTCCTTGGTGATGATGACGATCTTGCGACCGTCGATCATGTTGGTGCCCTTGGTGGCATATTCGAAGCCGAGGCGAAGACCGGCCTCGGTCTGCTTGGCATAGGCCTCGAGCGGGCCGGTCTTGCCATAGATGAGAGCGATTTTCAGATCGTCGGCCTGGGCGGCGGTGGCCAGCAGGGCTGCAGTCAGCGATGAAACAATGCCTTTGAGAATATGTGACGTCTTCACGAGCCTTCCTCCCAGCTACCGGCGGCTGTTGTCTGCAACTGATAGTGTGCAGGCTCGGCCTGGGTCAAGGCGCTTTCGGCGGCACCCCGTGACGGCTCATTCCTCGGACCGGAGGGCTTTTCCTCCTAAAACTCAGCGCCGATAGCGGCTGCTGCGCGCATAGGCCTGGCGATTTTCCTGCACAGGGCGACTGGCGAGACTGATGCGCGCTTCGCTTGCAAGCGGGGCCGCCGGCTTCAGCTCCTCGAGGAAGATCGGACGCGAGAAGTAGTAGCCCTGCGCATAGCGGATCTTGGTCGCGGCCTGCAGATAGGCGAGCTCCTCGAACGACTCGATGCCCTCCGCGATCACCGTCATGCCCAGAGCCTCGCTCAGGGATTCGATCGCACGCAGGATGCCCTGGCTGCGCGGCCGCTTATGAATGTCGGTGATGAAGGAACGGTCGATCTTGATCTCGTCCGCCGTGATGTCGGCGAGCGCCGACAGCGACGAATAGCCGATGCCGAAATCGTCGATCGAGATGCCGACGCCGATCCCGCGCAGCAGCGGCACGATCTCGTCCTGGAAATGGCTGCGAGTCACGAACGCGTCCTCGGTGACCTCGATCATGAACCGCTTGGGAAAGCCGGTTGCTGCAATCGCCCGGGCGAAGGGCTGCATGAATTCCGGATTCGACGCCTGTTTTGCCGCGACGTTGATGCTGATCGTCGCCTCGGGTCCAAACGCGTCGTTGATCAGATCGATCGACTTGACGATCTCGGCCAGCACGAGATGGGCGAGCTCGTCGATCAGGCCGAGCTCGACGGCGAGATTGATGAAGGAGCCGGGAGCCTGGATCACGCCTTCATTGTCGCGCAGGCGCACCAGCGCCTCGATGCCCTTGATCTCCTCGGTGCGGATGTCGACCTTGGCCTGGAACGCGCAGCAGAAGCGCTTTTCGAGGATCGCGAGCCGCAGCGACTGCTCGACCTTCATGCGCGCCAGCGCCTCGTGCTCCATTGCGCTCGAGAAGAAGGCCAGTGCGCCCTTGCCGCCGTTCTTGACGCGATACATCGCGAGATCGGCGTTCTGGCGCAGCACGTCGTAGCTCGCGCCGTGCTCGGGAAACAGGCTGACGCCAACGGACGCCGAGGCGAATACCTCGGCGCCGTCGATGAAGAAGGGCGCGTTCAGGCGGTTCACCATGTCCTGGAGGAATTCGGCGACCTCCTCGGTGCGCTCGATCGGATGCAGCAGCAGCAGGAACTCGTCGCCGCTGATACGCGACAGCAGGTCCGACTCGCGCAGGTCGCGGCTGATACGCTTGGCGAGCTCGACCAGCAGCGCATCGCCGGTGGCGTGGCCGTAATAGTCGTTGATGTATTTGAAATTATCGAGATCGAGAAAGGCGAGCGCGAAGCGTCCGTCGACCCGGCCGCGCCGGACCAGATGGTCGGCGCGATGCTCGACCACGCGGCGCATCGGCAGGCCGGTCAGCTCGTCGTAATAGGCGGCCCGAAAAAGCTGGTCCTCGAACTCCTTCTGCTCGCTGATGTCGGCCGAGCTGGAGATGAGGACTACCTGGTCACCGATGCGGACCGGTCGATGCGCGGTCAGCAGGGTCTGCGCGCCGCGCTCGCCTGCCACTTTTTCCTCGCCGATCACCGTTCGCCCCCGGCCGAGGATCTCGCGGCAGGCGGTGCGCCGGTTATGGAGATGCGGCGCCGAGAGGCCGTCGATGCTGTTGGCGGCGGCGCCGAGCTGAACGGCGGCGGTGTCGTTGACCAGCAGAAAGCGACCGTGCTCGTCCTGGACCGTGACGCCCGACGGCAGCTGGCTGAGGACGCTACGCAGGAAGCGCAGCTCGGCCTCGGTCGAGCCCAGCCCCTCGTTCGGCCCGGGGGAAAAGTTGAATCGGTCGCTGCTGTACATGCGCCGATTGTGCAAAGTTCCCGCTTCATTTTAGTTAAGCGCTACGTAGAAACACGGAACGCGCGAGCCAAGTATTGGAAATGACGGAGCTTTGTGCCGCGGCGTCATTAACCGTTCGTGAATCGGAGCAGCGACGCGGCCGCACGCATGCGGCGAAAGTCGTAGGCAGCAATGGCCGCCCGGCGGCCGGTTCAGTTCGGTGGCACGCGACACTGCAAGGTGCAGTGAAGGCCGGATTCGAGAAACCTGGTCTCGGTCCTGCCATCGAACGACGACAGCACGGACTTCAGCAATTTGCTCCCGAAACCGGGCTTGCCGATCGGACCGATCGGTGGACCCCCGGCCTCGTCCCAGGTCAGATCGAGGCGGTCCTCCTGCATCGTCCACGACACCTGAAGGAAGCCGCGCGGCGAGGCAAAGGCGCCGTACTTGCCGGCATTGGTCGCAAGCTCGTGAAAGATCAAAGCGAGGCTGACGGCGAGCTTGGCAGGCAGGAACAGCGGCGGGCCGTTGAGCTCGAAGCGGACATGGCCATATGGCCCGAGCTCCGAGACCAGCAGATCCTTCAGGTCGCAGCCCTGTCCGTCGGCGCGCGCGATCAGGTCGTCGGCGGTCGCGAGCGCGCGGATGCGCTGGTCGATGCGGCTCCACACCTGCGGCTGGTCGTACAGCACCTGATGCAGCACGGCGTGAATGGTCGAGGTCTTGTTCTTGAGCCGGTGATGCAGTTCGTCGACCAGGAGCTTGCGATACTGCTCCTCCTGGGCGAGGCGCCGGGCGATCTCGCGCTGTTTGCCGGCCAGGCGCCGGTAGTGATCGACGCCCCAGATCACCAGCATCGCCACGACCATATACATCGCCATCAGCGCGAGCCGGGCGCCATCGGCCGGACCGCCGCCAAAATCGAGCGTCAGGCCGAGCGCTGCGCCAGCGATCGCCGTTGCCAGGCCGACGCCCGATCCGCCCATCGCGGTGGCGAAGAAGACGGCCGCCATGTAGGGCGTGAAGAACACGTCGGGCCGCAGATGCGCCATGCCGTAGCGGATCGCCGTGGCTGCGAGCAGGCACATCGCTGCAAACATGCAGCTCCATGTCAGGGAAGGCTGCTGCTCGCCGCGCCAGATCCGCTTGATGTCGTCGATGAGTCGCGTCATGGACATCCATGAGCCTCAACTGCGCAACCAAATTAAGGCCGCCGTGGCGGTAATTTGTCCGGTTGATGGAAGCTGCCTTGCGTGTGTTGCAGGTTGGCGCGCACGATGATGGTTCCGCGGCGGAACTCAGGCGCTTATTATTCCGTCGCCAAGAATGAGCACGCAGCAACAACGGAAGGAGCAGGGAATGGGACGGTTGGAGGGCAAGGTCGCCGTGATCACGGGCGCGACCAGCGGGATCGGGCTGCGGACGGCGGAGATCTTCGTGGCGGAGGGGGCGAAGGTCGTCGTTGCAGGCCGGCGCAGCGCCGAGGGCGAAGCGCTGGCGCGTCGGCTCGGAGCGGACTGCGTCTTCCGGCAGACCGACGTCACCGTCGACGAGCAGATGCGGGCATTGATCGATGGCGCGGCCGAGCGCTTCGGCCGGCTCGATTGCGTGTTCAACAATGCCGGCGGCCCGGCGCAGACCGGCGGCATCGAAGGGCTCGATGCCGATCGCTTCGACCAGGCCATGGCGGTGCTGGTGCGCAGCGTCATGCTCGGCATGAAATACGCCGCGCCCCACATGAAGCGGCAAGGCGCCGGCAGCATCATCAACAACGGCTCGATCGCCGGCCGGCTCGCGGGCTATTCGACCTCGGTGGTCTACAGCACGGCGAAGGCGGCCGTGATCCATCTGACGAAATGCGTGGCGATGGAGCTCGGCGAGTCCGGCGTGCGCGTCAACTCGATCTCGCCCGGACTGATCGCCACCGGGATCTTCGGCAAGGCGCTCGGTCTGTCGACCGAGGCCGCCGAGAAGACGCCGGAGACGATCCGCAACGCCTATGCCACGGCGCAGCCGATTCCGCGTGCCGGCCTGCCCGACGACATCGCCTACGCCGCGGTGTTTCTCGCCAGCGACGAAGCGAGTTTCATCAACGGCCATGATCTCGTCATCGACGGCGCCATCACCGGCGGCCGCAATTGGACCCAGCAGCAGCAGGGCTATCAGGCGATGCGCAAGCTGTTGGGGGATGCGGCGGAGTAGGGACGGCGAAGTATACATTTCGTCATGCCCGGACATCCACGTCTCTCATCCGCGAGTTGCAGCAGGATGGATGGCCGGGTCAAGCCCGGCCATGACGAGGAGGAAGACGAGGAGGAAAGCGTCCGCAACAAACCAAGATCCTTGGCGCCCTTGCTGTATCAATGCGCGCCGGTCACACCGCCTTCAGCATCACCTTCAGCCCGTCGCGCGGCTTCGGGATCGGCCAGACCTGCCAGCTCGGCTGATAGCCGGGGGCGAAGGAGACCTCGATGTTGGCGAGGAAGTGCCGGGCAAAGCACTTCACCTGCATGTAGGCGAAGTGCAGGCCGAGGCACATGTGGGCGCCGCCGCCGAACGGCACCCAGGCGAAGCGGTGGCGGCCGCGCTGGGCCTCGTCGGTGAAGCGCATCGGATCGAAGCGCTCCGGCTCCGGCCAGATCTCCGGCATGTGATGCGTGAACATCGGATTGATGCCGACGCCGGTGCCGGCGGGAATCGCATAGCCCTTGAAGGTGAAGTCCCGGACCGGGCGGCGCGGCAATGACGGCACCGGCGGCATCAGCCGCAAGGTCTCCTGGAACGCCATCTCGGTGAGCTTCATCTTCTCCAGATGCTCCGAGCTCATCGGATCGCCCTCTGCAAGGCCGAGGCTCGCGACCTCGTCGCGCAGCTTCTGCTGCCACTCTGGATGCGCGGCGAGTTGGGCGACGAACGAGGTGATCGACGAGGTCAGCGTGTCGTGCGCGGCCATCATCAGGAAGCTCATGTGATCGACGATGTCCTGCGTCGACAGCAGCGCGCCGCGGTCGTCGGTGGCGCGGCACAGATGCGAGAACAGGTCCTCGCCGTCGCCGCGCGCGCGGCGCAGCGGAATCTGCTCGGAGAAATAGGCGACGATGCGCTGGCGGCCCTTGACGCCGCGCGCCATCTGCGTGCCCGGCAGCGGCCGGCGGATCGGCGCCACCGCGGCCGCGACCATGTCGACGAAGGCGCGGTTGATCGCATCGACCTCGGGCCCGATCTCGCTCCCCAGGAAGGACGTCGCCGCGAGATCCAGCGTCAGCTGCTTGATCGCGGGATAGAACAGCATCTCGCCGGGATTTGCCTTCCACTGCGCGACGCGTGCGGCGATGCCGCGGTCGAGGCCGGCGAGATAGGACTTCATCGGCCCGGCCTTGAAGGCGACCGACAGCGCCTTGCGGTGCATGCGATGCTCGTCGAAATCGAGCAGCATCAGGCCGCGCGGAAACAGCAGATTGAGGATGTGGCCCCAGCCATGCGCCGACGAGAACAGCTTGGCCTGGTCGAACAGCACGAGTTCATTGGCTTCGGGGCCGAGCAGCACGACGTTGACGTCGCCGAACATGTGGGTGCGGTAGACGGGGCCATACTTCCTGGCGTTGCGCTCGACGTGACCCTTGGGGTCGGCGAGCGTCTCGAATGTCTTGCCGATGATCGGCCAGCCTTCGTCGCCGGGGATATGGGTGAGCGAATTGCGCCGGGGTGGGGTCAGCCTGATCGCATCAGAGACCACATGCTGCATCGACATCGCGGGGCTTCCTCTCGTCTGATGGCGGTGTCTCGGATCTGACTTCGTTTCGGTCAGTGGCACAGTGGCAGACACCGTGGCCTGCATTGTCGGGCGGTTGCGGCTCTGATGCAATACGCTCCGGTGTCTCATGATCCGCCAGTTGTGCTGCGTCGCACGCGGCTGCGATCTCGCGGCGCGTTGATGCGTCCGAGGGATGGAATATTCCGCCCTCCTGCAGACAGAGGGCACGGGGAATGCCGGGCGCTGGCCGCACCCATGGCCCGCCTGCAGAAAAAAATGCAGGCGGCAGGTACCACAGGTTCAGCCGAGGCATCCCGGCATTCCCCGCGCGATGGTTTTGACGGCTGCTTCGCGATCTCCTCGGTGCGCCGGGCTTTCTGGCCACCGTGAGCGACAACGCGCTTGCGCGCACTGCGCAGGACACCAGCATCGGGGTGCCAGGACCACGCGACTTGACCGTGCGCATCGCCGTCGTTCGTCCGCGCGGCATCAACCACGCTGCGACATCGACACGCCCACCGCATCCCGCCTCAACGTTCGTGACGACCGCGAAGCGCCCCTCTTATCGAGACGGGACGGTGGGAGAGAAGCATGAATTCTGATAAAGAGAAACAGGAATATTTTTGCGCGCAGGACTGGACAGGGGTGATGTGATTGAGGTGGTTCGCGAAATGAGTTTTTCGGCGCGCACCGTCTCGCGGCGATCGACCTGTGATCGGCAGGCCGGCGCGGTGGTGTTTCTTCTCTCAAGATGTTTTGCTGGAAGCGATTTGCCCGTCGGGCCCGACGGTCGCCATCAGCCTTCTGCTGTCGCTGATGCGCGACGCCGCGATATCGGCGATCGATCGACGCAGGCTCAGCGGATCATCTTTCGAGGCGATAAAGCCTCGTCGCCGTCAGAAGCGGCCACGCGTTCTGACGCGGACGCCAAGGCTGTCAGCCGCCCGATTTGTTGATTTTCTTCACCTTGGCGTCGGTTGCCTCGATCGAGGCAGCCAGCTCCAGGATCGCCTTTGCCAGGAGGTCGGCGGCCTCCTTGGGGTCCTGCGACCGTTCGGCGCGCAGCGCGTAGTTCTTGGCTGAGGAGAGTGACATTGGCGACCTTTCCCACGGAAAAGCCCGCCGGGTCGAGACGACGGGCTGCCTGACGCGTCCTACGCGCGAGCGGTCCCCTTGCAGACCGTGCGCGATTAGCCGCGAGAATGGCAGAGCGGGGTTAAGAAAATCCTCGTGACGCTCGCTTCGCCTATGCGTCGTCTGCCGCGCGCGTGGCCGCGTCGCGCACGAACGTCGGTTCGCGTCGAGGCGCCGATTTCAAAGCACGACGCCTTGGCGATAGGCGAGCTTGGCCCGGCCCTTTATCCGCATGCCTCGCCGCGAGACCTCGAGAGCGATTTGGTCGCGGTCGATTCGGGTCATCAGGACGCCGCAGCAGTCATAATGCGCAATTCCAATGTCGCGGCCTGTTTCGACGTGCAATTCCATGCGGGCCGGGTCTGGGCCGAAATTGCGCACGATCGCGTCGTCGCCATAAAAGCGCTTGATCGTGTCCTTGATGAAAATGACTTCATCAGCAGACAAGGGAGCGGGCGGCTGCGGAGGGCACTGGGGTTTGGCAGCGGGCATGGCGCTCAAAGTAGCGCCCGGGCAGTTTGGAGCCAAGCCTCGCCTGCCCCATGGTTTGACTGTTCTCACTGTCATCGACGAGCGCACGACCGCTCGCTTCAGGACTAGCCGCGCTCAGAACTTGTAGCCGACGCCGACCGTCGCCGTATGCGTTCGCGTCGTCACATGCGCGGTGAAGCGGTCGTCGAAGCCGACACCGACGCCGCCGGCGACGAAGAATGTCCGCCTCGCCACCGTGCTCGGCCTCGTCGTCTACCCGCAACTCCAGAAGCCGGTCGACCTGCCGGCCCTGCGCGAGACGCTGAAGCAGATCGCGACCATCGCCGACTGCGGGAAGCTCGTCGCGGCGGTGAGGTAGTCACGCGCTCGACCGTTCGAGTCGCGCCTTGCCGCCATATTAGAGTCCAACCATTAAGGCCGTCATGGCCGGACTTGTCCCGGCGATCCACGCCGTTCGACATGGTGGATGGACGTGGATGCCCGGGTCAAGCACGGGCATGACGAGTAACTAATTAGCAGCATTGAATGCCGCGATATTGCGCGTGCCGCGGAGCGGCTTCGCCCCACGCTCACCCTCGCTGTTTCGCCGCCGCCTCCTGCAGATCCGGGGCATTCACGGCCGGAATCGCGATCCGTCCTGGCCCCGTCTGCGACAGCGCGGCGGCGGCCTTGTCGTTGTCCATGATCTTGGCCATCACGGCCTGGCCGGCGCGGTCGAAGATGGCGCGGTTCTCGATGACGAATTTCTGCGAGCGGCGCAGGCCGTCGATGTAGCCGTTGATCTCCGGCACGACGTAGCGCGCGACCATGTCCCAGCTGCGCCGCGAAGCTTCCGGGTTGGCCCAGTCGTGCACGAAGCCGATGATGTGGCCGACGCCGCCCGACACCTGCATCAGGTTCTTGATCGTCTTAACGAGATCGTCCGGCGTGCCGATCGTCGACGCCGCGCCCTCGACGAAGGCGGTCTTGTCGACGGCCTCGTCCGGCGATGAGAAGGCCTTCAGGCCGGGCCGCATCAGGGTGCCGACGGTGTACTCGTTGTGCCAGCGCATCAGTCCCGCGCCGGCCTCGCGCCGTGCCTGCTCGCGCGTCTCCGCGATGTGCCAGGACAGCAGCACGCGCCAGTTGGCGCGGCTCACGGTCGTGCCGTGCTTCTTCGCCGCGTCCTCGGCAAACTCCCATTGCTGCGGCAGCGCCATCAGCCCCTGCGTCGACATCGAGCCGAGCGAGATGATGCCGATGCCGTATTTGCCGGCCAACGTCATGCCGGACGGCGAGATCTGCGAGGCCACGACGAATGGCATCTCCTCCTGCAACGGCAGGATCTGCAAGGCCGCATCGTTCATCGTGAACCAGTCGCTCTTGGCGGTGACGCGCTCGCCGTTGAACAGGCGGCGGATGATGGCGATCGCCTCGTCCTGACGGTCGCGCTGCGTCATCGGATCGATGCCGAGCGTGTGGGCATCGGAGGCGAGCGCGCCGGGGCCCGAGCCGAAGATGGCGCGGCCGCCGGTCATGTGATCGAGCTGCACCATCCGCTGCGCGACGTTGTAGGGATGATGGTAGGGCAGCGAGATCACGCCGGTGCCGAGCCTGATGCGCTTGGTGCGCTCGCCGGCGGCGGCGAGAAACATCTCGGGGGAAGCGATCATCTCCCAGCCGCTGGAATGATGCTCGCCGCACCAGAACTCATCGTAGCCGAGCTCGTCGAGCTGCGCGACCAGATCGAGGTCGCGGCGGAATTGCAGCATCGGATGCTCGCCGATCGGATGATGCGGAGCGAGGAACGCTCCGATTTGAGCCGCGCCATGCGTTTTCTCCCAAGCGGAATTCGTTGTTGCTTGCCGATCAGGCTAGTTGGCGCATCGGTGTCAGGCAATCACCTTGGCCCGTATGCCGATCGGTGCATGGCTGCCATTTGTTTGTTTACTGATCGCCGATCGGTACGGCACACTTCCCACTGACATGGTCGATTCGCGATGTGGCTCGAATGATGATTTCCAAATCGCGGTCGTCGGCCTTTGCGGTTGCGGAGTCTGTCGCGTTCACGCCAGCGGCGATATTCGTGGTGCTCGGTTCGCATTTCGGTGATTGCTGCGTGAAGCGCCGCGTCGGCGTGGCATTTAGATCGCAGCAAGACCGAAATTCGCAATCAAATTGCTGACGTCCGGGATGGTGTGGGCTTTTTCTTTTGCACTGCAGCAACCATCTGGGTGATGGTGGATTGTCTACCCGCTGCCGTGAATACGCGAATGCCTAAGGAGCTGCCGTTGTCCCTCGCCGAAAATGTTGAGTATTTGCGACGGCTGCGCGAGCTGAACAGTATTACCGGATTTGCCGATTTTCATCGTCAGCCGCGTCGCGCTCCAGAGAATCCCCTGATCGAGATCGAGCATTTCGGCACCAACCCTGGGCGCCTGAAGATGTTCGGCTATGTGCCGGCGCAGCGTCAGCCGCTGGCGCCGCTGGTCGTCGTGCTGCATGGCTGCGGGCAGGGCGCCGCCGACTACGATCTTGGCGCTGGCTGGTCGACGCTCGCCAAGCATTTCGGCTTCGCGCTGCTGTTGCCGGAGCAGCAGCGGGTCAACAATCCGCAGCGCTGCTTCAACTGGTTTCAGTCCGAAGACATCACGCGCGATCAGGGCGAGGTCGCCTCGATCCGTCAGATGATCGCGCGCATGGTGGCGGATTGTGCCATCGATCCCAGGCGCATCTACGTCACCGGCCTGTCGGCGGGCGGCGCGATGACCATGGCGCTGCTCTCGGCGCATCCCGAATTGTTCGCTGCCGGCGCCGTCATCGCCGGGCTGCCGTTCGGCACCGCGCGCAGCATGCGCGACGCGATCCTGCAGATGCGGATGCCGCCGGCGCGCCCCGCAGGCGAGCTCGGCGATCTCGTTCGCCGTGCCTCGAACCACCGCGGCAAGTGGCCGAAGCTGTCGGTGTGGCACGGCACAGCGGACTACACCGTGCATCCGGACAATGCCGGCGAGATCGTCAAGCAGTGGCTGGACCTGCACCATCTGCCGCTGGCGCCGATGGCCGCGGCCGAGGTGAACGGCTATCCGCATGAGCAATGGTGGAATGCCGACGGCGAGACCGTCGTGGAATCGTTCACGATCTCCAACATGGCGCATGGCACGCCGATCGGGATCGCGGCCAACGACAAGCGCTATGGCAAGGCCGGGCCGTTCCTGCTCGAGGCCGGCATCTCCTCGTCCTATCACATCGCGAAATTCTTCGGCGTCACCGATTGGATTCGTCCGCTCAAGGCGGCCACGACGTCGCCGAGCACGAAGCTGATCCCGCAGGTGTCGCCGATCTCGGCGGTGCCGGCCTTCACCAAGATCTTGCGACGCGCGGCGGACGCCCCATCGCCCGCTGCGGAACCGGTCGACGTCAAGCCGGCCGAGATCAAGGTGGTCGAGCCCAGAATGTCGCCGACCGGCATGCTGCTCTCTGCACCGGCATCCGCTGCGGTCCCGCAGCCCGAGGTCGAGCCCCAGTCGCCGGCATCCGAGTCGCGGAAAGCGGCCAAGCCCAAGCCGGACCAGAGGCCGGAGTCCAAGCCCGTGGCCGTCTCCAAGCCCGCGGAGCCGAAACGGCTGGAGTCGGCGACCGGCGAATCTTCGATCAACGGCAGTGACGCGACCGTCAGGCCGCGGCGCCGGACCATCGACGTCGCCGCCGTGATCGACCGCGCCCTGCAAGCGGCCGGTCTGAAGTAGACGGCCACAACCGCAGCCGTTCAGAGCTCGCTCGCGAGGGACGCGCGGGTCAGACGTCGCCGGTCAGGAACGGGTTTGTCATGCGCTCCTGGCCGAAGCTCGATCCGGCGCCATGGCCGCAGATGAAGCCGACGTCGTCGCCGAGCGGCAGCAGCTTGTCCTTGATCGATCGGATCAGCGTCTCGTGGCTGCCGCCGGGCAGGTCGGTGCGGCCGACCGAGCCGTTGAACAGCACGTCGCCGACATGGGCGAAGCGCATTTCCTTGTTGAAGAACACGACGCTGCCCGGCGAATGGCCCGGGCAATGCAAGATGTCGAAGCTGAGCTCGCCGATCTCGACGCGGTCGCCCTCCTCGAGCCAGCGATCCGGCGTGAAATCGCGCACGCCTGTGATGCCGAAGCGCGCGCCGCTGGTGACGACGTTGTCGAGCAGGAACTTGTCGGCGACATGCGGGCCTTCGATCGGCACCTTCAGCGCGTCGCGCAGATCGGCCGCGCCGCCGACGTGATCGATATGGCCGTGCGTCAGCCAGATCTTCTCGACGGTGATATTGGCCTGCGCGATCGCCGCCTGAATGTTGGGCACGTCGCCGCCGGGATCGATCACGATCGCCTTCCGGGTCGCCTCGCACCACAGGATGGTGCAGTTCTGCTCGAACGGCGTGACGGGCACGATCATCGCGCCGGCCTTCGCCTTGGTGGTTTCGGGTTCGCTCATGGCGCCAGCATGCCGATTTTTCGCAGTGCGCCAAGCGAAAAACACCGCGTCACGGCGACCTGACACCTCACCGGCATCATCCATCGCCTGCCACTCTTTCGACGCTCGATGTCGATGCGATCTGGCTGTCGCCGATCTTCACTTCGTGGGCCGCAAAGTACGCCTGACGGCCGCTGTGACCACGATCAACACGCCGATGCCGGTCGGGATCGACGAGGCGACATTGTTGGCGTGTCTGAGGACGGAGATGTCCGGTCCAAGGCGGCGCGTGCACGTGCAGACGTTTTTCGACGAGGTCGATGTCTCCGTGATCCACAGTCTTGTCGTCGGCCATGTCGTCACGTTCGCAGAGCTACGACGTCGACCTGGATTCGAGCGCCGCCCTGCCGGCGGCCGTCTGTTAAGCGGAAGGCTGGCGTCAGGTTCCGGTTCCCCGGTGATCAGCGTGCTTGGGCGACGCCCGGAATCGGCTATGCTGTGGCGCATGGAATCGTCCGCCGCCAGGATCAGCCTCGTTCCCATCGACCGCCGCCAGTCGGAGACGGCGCTGGCGATCGCGCGCGGCACCTCGCGCTTGCTGCGCTCGCTCGGCTTTGCCACCATCAGCGAGCTGCCGCTGCCGTCGGGACGTCGCGCCGACCTGGTGGCGCTGAACGAGCGCGGCGAGATCTGGATCGTCGAGATCAAGTCGTCGGTCGAGGATCTGCGCGCGGATCACAAATGGGAGGACTACCGTGCCCATTGCGACCGGCTGTTCTTCGCCTTCACGCAGGATCTGCCGTGCGAGATCTTTCCGCAGGACACCGGCCTGATCGTGGCCGATGCCTATGGCGCCCACCTGCATTGCGAGGCGCCAGAGCACAGATTGCCGGCGCCGACGCGCAAGCTCATGACGGTGCGCTTCGGGCTCGCGGCGGCGCAGCGGATCAACCGGCTGATCGACCCGCAGGGCCACGCGGACCTCTAGAGAATCCTCAAATGCGGTCCACTGGACGGGGGTTCCCCGCCTAGGTAGGTGACAGAGGCTCCGTCAGGTCACGAGTCTCAAGATGAGAGACATCAGCATCGCTGAGAGCCGATCCGCATCACCACCAGCCTGGCCGATCGATCGCCAGGCATCGCCGTCAAAAATTGGCAGCGACGAGATCGTAGGATCCCCGGCTGCCGCGGACATAGACCCTGGCGGCGGCGGCGCAGATCCGCTCGCGGTTGGAATCGAACGCGGTCAGAAAGCCCGACTCGTCCGGACGGGTGTCGGGTTGAAGGCGTCTCAACGCGCCCTCGTCGACGAAGAACGATGCTTCCATTGCGCTGTCATAGCCCCAGAACCGTACGGCACGTCGCGTGCGGTCATAGGAGCGGCTGTGATTTGGAAACTCAATCATGTGTGTGTCCGATCAGGTTCGGAGGACGCCGCCGATAAGGCGGAGGTCCTCCAAGGGGCGTCGTTCGGCGGTGGTCGCCGGCGACAACGGGTTGCGCGCATCTCAATCGAAAGCCGACGGCAACTCGCCGTGGCGGAAGAGGACCGTCGGCTCATCGTCATAGTCACCCATGTCGGGATCGCCCGAGGATGAGAAGGCGACGACGCCTGCCTTGCTCGACACCAGTCGTTCCGCGGTCCGGAGCGCGCTCGCTTCCGTCTTGCAGGCGATCGGCGTCTCGGCTTTCGCGCGTCCGCCCCGGCCGGCGCTGAACGCCTGAACGAAATAGATCGTTTCGCGCGCCATGTTCTGTCCTTTGGGCTGTCGAGTACGGTCGGCCGCATCGTCACCGCATTGCGCGCGGCCTTGATTGCGCGCGGCCCTGCGGCCTTGCGGGAGAACCATCCAGACTGATGAGGACCGGAAATCTCCTAGCGCTTCTTCTTGTCGCTGGAAAAATCCGGCTGCCATGCTCCGGTCTTCTGGCTCGGCGCTGCGGCAATGCTCTTGGGCTTTTCCTTCTTGGGCTTCTTGGCTTCGCGATTGCCTTTTTGCTGACCTTTGGCCATGTCGATCTCCTCTCGGCTCGGGTTGGAGCTGGTTCAACGCATCGAAGGCGCCGCGTCGATCCTGCGTGCGCGGCGTCACTGCCTATCGGCCGGGTGGCCGTCGTCCACCGGCTGCCGACGGGGCGCACGGTGGTCTGATCTACGAATGCAGCGCGGCAGTTGCGAGCGCGAGAAGGATCAGCAGAAGCGGCACAATGATGGGTGGAACGATCCACTCGCTCAGACGAAACTGCGGCATTGGCTGTCCCTCGCGTGTTTGCGGCGGGAGCGCTCGTGACCCTCAGTCACCGATGAATGCCGTCGGAATGGCGGTGATCGCCATTGATACACCCTGGCTCCTGCAATAGCGAGCACCAAAGCGCAGCGACACGGTCCGATGACGCCCGGCCGCTCGTCACGTCGTGCTGATGAGAAAGCGGTGGCTATTGCCGGCCGTAAGGCGCATGCTCCGAAGAGCTCGAAGTTGCGACAAGCGACAGCGAGGCTGTCGCGAAAGGTAGGCGCAGATGAGCATCCGCTCGCGGCGCGAATTCGTCACCTTCAAACATCCGTTCCGGATCAGAAGCATCGAGCGTCTCTTGCCCGAGGGCACCTACGAGGTGGTCACGGACGAGGAGCTGATCGAAGGATTGTCCTTTGCTGCCTACCGTCGGGTTGCGACGATGATGATGCTGCCCGCCGCCGGCTCGCGCTCTGCGGCCGTCGAGATGGTGTCCGTCAGCTCGGTCGATCTTGCAGACGCGCAGCGTGTCGACGCGAGTGCGTCGGATGACTGACGAACCGCTCGATCTCGACAGACACCGCGGGATGAGCGCGCAGAAGGCCGTGGACCTGCGTCGCGCTCTGGCAGAGGCCGAGAGTCACGCGCGGGACCTGCGCGAGCGGCAGGCTGTTCTCGAGCAGCACCTGCTCGCCAACGCGGCTGCGTCGTGGCCGGAAGCCGCCGCGAAGGCGCGCTATCTCCTGAACATGTATGCCGCGAGCCTTGCGGAACAGGATACCAGGCACCGGGAGCTGATCGCCGCCGTCCTGGCCGACTTCTCCCGGCTGACGGGGGAGAGCTGACGCGAGCCGGGGCATCGGGGCGCCGCTTGGCCTTGGATCCCCCGTCCGATCCAAGACTGTTGCTGGCGCAACAACATTCGCTTGTCCCGCCCTCCCGGCAATTTCCCATCTCTGCCCGATAAATGCCCCGCATGGGGCGCAACGTCTCGGAACATTTTTAAGGCTCGAGCGGTATCCAGCCGAGGGGTGCGAACAGGAACGACAGATGCGACGGGTGCTCTTGGCGTTGACACTGCTCTACGCGACCGGAGTTCGCGCGGAGGAGATGGCGTTCTACGTCCTGGGCGTGGGCGCCGATTCCTGCGAGCGCTTCATCACCGCCGCCGAGGAGCAGCCGCCCGGCACCTACAAGGCGATCGGCAATGCTGACGGCCCCTACGTCAACGCCATCTCAAAGTATCAGCAGTGGATGATGGGCTACGTCTCTGCCATCAATGCGGACCGCGGTGACGAGGGCCGGCAGATCAAGCTCGATCTGACCGAGGTCGACAGCTGGATGCGCAATTGGTGCAGCCGCAATCCACGGCGCACCGTCTTCCATGCGCTGCAGGCATTCGTGAAGTCGCACTGAGTGCGGACGAGCCGCAAAAGCCTACTTCGGCGCGCGCTTGGCGAGGATGCGCTGCAGAGTGCGGCGGTGCATGTTGAGCCGGCGGGCCGTTTCCGAGACGTTGCGGTTGCACATCTCATAGATGCGCTGGATGTGCTCCCAGCGGACACGGTCGGCCGACATCGGATTCTGCGGCAGCTCGGACTTTTCGCTGGTGGTCGACAGCAGCGCTGCAACGACGTCGTCGGCATCCGCCGGCTTGGCGAGATAGTCGACGGCGCCCATCTTCACCGCCGTCACGGCGGTGGCGATATTGCCGTATCCGGTCAGCACGATGGCGCGGGCCTCGGGGCGCTTGCGCTTCAGCGCCGACACCACGTCGAGGCCGTTGCCGTCGCCCAGCCGGAGGTCGACCACGGCGAAGGCCGGCGCTGCCTTGCCGATCTGTGAAATACCTTCGGCGACGCTTTCGCAGGAGGTGACCGTGAAGCCGCGGGTCTCCATGGCGCGCGACAGGCGCTCCAGGAACGGCTTGTCGTCCTCCACGATGAGGAGAGAGCGGTCCGGGTGGTTCGTCAGTTCGGCGATGGCGCCCACGGTCATATCCTTGAGAAGAAGGCTCGATGGTTGCGAGACGTCTGGTCCATCCTCATATGGTCTGCCGACCGGCCGCTGCCAAGATCGCGGGTTGCCGCAGTGTGCGGCGTGACGCCGCGCGGGGCGGGTGTGCCGTATGCCAGGACCACGCCGGCGGCGGCTGCCGCCGAGGCTTCATTCCGGCTCCGCCTCGCCATCGTCGTCCTCGCTGGCCTCGAAGCGCCGTCGCGGCCACACGATCTGGACTACGGCGCCATGGTCGGGGAAGGTGCGATTGCTGAACGAGACCTTGGCCCCGGTCCGCTCCAGCAGGGTGCGGGCGATGAACACGCCGAGCCCGAGGCCGCCGCCCTGGTTACCTCCCGGGCCGTCCTCGGCGCTGGGCCGTCGCGACAGATAGGGCTCGCCGATCCGCTTCAGGATATCAGGCGCGAAGCCGGGGCCGTCGTCGGACACGACGATCTCGACCGTCTCATTGTTCCACCAGGCGTTCACCTCGACGGCGTTGCGCGCGAAGTCGACGGCATTCTCCAGGATGTTGCCGACGCCATAGAGGATCGCCGGGTTGCGCGAGCCGACCGGCTCCTTGGCCGCGGCCACGGCGACGCGCACCTTGATGTCGACGCCGAAGTCGCGATGCGGTGCCACCGTCTCCTCGATCAAGGTCGACAGCTTCATCCGGTCGTACATCGACCCGATCGAGGACAGCTGGGTGATCTTGCCGAGAATGTCGCGACAGCGCTGCGCCTGCTCGCGCAGGGTCTTGATGTCGGAGGTGACCTGGCTGTTGTCCTGCAGGGCGCGCTCCAACTCGCGCGAGATCAGCACGATGGTCGCGAGCGGGGTGCCGAGCTCGTGCGCGGCGGCCGCCGCGAGACCGTCGAGCTGGGTGAGGTGCTGCTCGCGCGCCAGCACCAGCTCGGTCGCCGCCAGCGCGTCCGACAGCTTGCGCGCCTCCTCGGTCACCTGGAACGCATAGAGGCTGGTGACGCCGATCGCGAGCGCGATCGAGAGCCAGACGCCGAACAGATAGATCGGCGGGAAGATCAGCGGCTCCTCGCCTTCCCACGGCAGCGGCAGGTGCATGAAGAACAAGGCGGTTGCGCAGGCCACGGCGAGCAGGCCGAGCATGATCGTCAGGCGGACGGGGAGGGCGGTCGCCGAGATCAGCACCGGCGCCAGGAACATGTAGGAGAACGGATTCTCCAGCCCGCCCGTGAGATAGAGCAGCACCGTCAGCTCGACGATGTTGAGCGCGAGCAGGCCTCCGGCGTGGGCCGGCTCCAACAACTGCATCGGGTTGAAGGCGATCTGCAGGCCGAGATTGAGCAGCGCCGAGATGCTGATCACCGCGAGACAAGGCACCACTGGCAGGTCGAACTCCAGCCCCTGCACCACGATGAAGATCGCGCTCAACTGACCGAGCGCCGCCAGCCAGCGCAGCCGCAGGATGGTGTCGAGCCGGACGCGCTGTCGCGGATGGCGATAGTCGGTGTCGGGCGTGTCGATGATCAGGGCGTCGTCGGTCATGACGGGAACCTAATGCCGCGCAGGCGCGGCGACAAATCTGGCCGGCCGTTGGTGGCCTGTTGCGGTTTGCGGCACAATGCCTCAATGAACCCCTCCCATGACGCAAGATGACGCAGTGCCGACCCTCTCATCCGATTCCAGCTCGGTTTCGCCCGCGATTGCCGTGTCGCGGCTGACCAAGGTCTACAAGACGACGACCGCTGTCGACGGCATCTCCTTTGCGATCCGCCGCGGCAGCATCACCGGGCTGCTCGGCGGCAACGGTGCCGGCAAGACCACGACGATTGCGATGATCATGGGGCTGGTGCAACCGACCTCGGGCGAGGTCGCCGTGCTCGGCCACAGGATGCCGGACGAGGCTGCTGCCGTGTTGGGGCGGATGAATTTCGAGAGCCCCTATGTCGACATGCCGATGCGCCTCACGGTGCGGCAGAACCTCACCATCTTCGGCCGGCTCTATGCGGTGGACCACCTCAAGGAGCGGATCGCGGAGCTCGCCGCCCAGCTCGACCTGACCGACTTCATCGATCGTGCCAATGGTAAGCTCTCCGCCGGGCAGAAGACGCGCGTCGCGCTGGCCAAGGCGCTGATCAATGATCCCGAGCTGCTGCTCTTGGACGAGCCGACTGCCTCGCTCGATCCTGACACCGCCGATTGGGTGCGTGGCCATCTCGACAGCTACCGCAAGCGCCGTGGCGCCACCGTGCTGCTCGCCTCGCACAACATGCTGGAGGTCGAGCGTCTGTGCGACCGCGTCATCATCATGAAGCGCGGTCGCATCGAGGACGACGACAGCCCGGCGCAGATCATGGCGCGCTACAACCGCTCGACGCTCGAGGACGTATTCCTCGACGTCGCCCGCGGCCGCGACCGGGAGGCCGCGCAATGAACGATCTTTCGCTCCGCATCGCCCCGCACCGGATCGGCGCGATGATCCTGCGCTACTGGTATCTGCTGCTGTCGTCCTGGCCGCGGCTGCTGGAGCTGATGTACTGGCCGACCCTGCAGATCATCACCTGGGGGTTCCTGCAGACCTACATCACCGCCAATGCCGGCTTCTTCGCCCGGGCCGGCGGCACGCTGATCGGCGCCGTCATCCTGTGGGACATCCTGTTCCGCGGACAGCTCGGGTTCTCGATCTCCTTCCTCGAGGAGATGTGGGCGCGCAACATCGGCAACCTGATGATGAGTCCGCTGACGCCGATCGAATTCCTGCTGGCGCTGATGACGATGAGCCTGATCCGGTTGGCCATCGGCATCATTCCGATGACCCTGATCGCGGTCTGGTTCTTCGACTTCAACCTCTACAGCCTCGGCCTGCCGCTGATCGCCTTCTTCTGCAACCTGATCTTCACGTCCTGGGCGGTCGGCATCTTCGTGTCGGGGCTCGTGCTGCGCAACGGGCTCGGCGCCGAGAGCATCGTCTGGACGCTGATGTTCGCGCTGATGCCGCTCGCCTGCGTATACTATCCCGTTCAGGTGCTGCCGCATTGGCTGCAACTGGTCGCCTGGTCCCTGCCGCCGACCTACGTGTTCGAAGGCATGCGCGCGCTGCTGGCCGATCACGTCTTCCGATCGGACCTGATGCTGACGGCGCTCGGGCTCAATGCCGCCCTGCTGCTGGCGTCGTTTGCGGCATTCATTGCCCTTTTGCGTAGCGCGCGCCGCGCCGGCTCGTTGCTGGCGGCAGGGGAATAATTGCGCTTTTCCCGTGGATTTCCGGGCTCATTTCGTCGCTTTGCGGCGTTGACACGTACAACACCGCATTGACGCTTAATTGCGCATTCGGCAGTATGCTGCATTGCAGAGAGGTTGAACGAGAATGCCGATAGGTGAGTTTGGCGGTGCACCGCCCCTGGCGTCGGAAGGCAGTCCGGTCCTGACGACGCCGATGTACTGGATGTACGAAATGGCGCACGCCTCGCTCAATCCGGCGCGCGCTGTCACCGACGCCACCAAGATCCTGTTTCAGAACCCGCTCAATCCCTGGGCCCACACCCAGATGGGCAAATCGGTCGCGGCGGCCTGCGAGCTGTTCGAGCGCACCACGCGCCGCTACGGCAAGCCCGAATGGGGCCTCGACGAGACCGAGGTCAACGGCATCCGGACCCCCGTCGAGGTCCGCTCGATCTGGGAAAAGCCGTTCTGCCGGCTGCTCTATTTCGACCGCAAGCTGACCCGCCCGCTGCGCAGCCCCCAGCCCCGGCTGCTGATCGTGGCGCCGATGTCCGGCCATTACGCGACCCTGTTGCGCGGCACGGTGGAAGCGTTCCTGCCGACCCACGAGGTCTACATCACCGACTGGTCTGACGCGCGGATGGTCCCGCTGGCCGAAGGCCGCTTCGATCTCGACGACTACATCGACTATGTCATCGAGATGCTGCGCTTCCTCGGCACCAACATGCACGTCATGGCGGTGTGCCAGCCGGCGGTGCCGGTGCTGGCCGCGGTGTCTGTCATGGAGGCCGAGCGCGATCCGTTCGCACCGATCTCGATGACCCTGATGGGCGGCCCGATCGACACCAGGCGCAACCCGACCGGCGTGAACAATCTCGCCCAGGAGCGCGGCATCGACTGGTTCCGCAACCACGTCATCACCAAGGTGCCGTTCCCGCATCCAGGCGTCATGCGCGACGTCTATCCGGGCTTCCTGCAGCTGAACGGCTTCATCAGCATGAACCTCGACCGCCATGTCGACGCCCATAAGGCGCTGTTCGCCAACCTCGTGAAGGGTGACGGTGACCAAGTCGACAAGCACCGCGACTTCTACGACGAGTATCTCGCGGTCATGGACCTGGCTGCGGAATATTATTTGCAAACGGTGGAGACCGTGTTCGTCAAACATGCGCTGCCGAAGGGCGAGATGACCCATCGCGGCACGCTGGTCGATCCGTCGAAGGTCACGCGCGTGGCCTTGATGACAGTCGAAGGTGAGAAGGACGACATCTCCGGTCTTGGTCAGACCGAAGCGACGCACGGACTCTGCTCGTCGATCCCGGATCACCGCCGGGTTCACTACGTGCAACCGGGTGTCGGTCATTACGGCGTGTTCAACGGCTCGCGATTCAAGTCGGAGATCGTGCCGCGCATCAACGATTTCATGCTGTCGGCAGCCGATCCGAAGTCGCTGCTCGCCATTGCGGCTGAATGAGTGAAGACGATGGTCACCGCGCATCCGAATCCGGATGCGGGGTAACCCTTTGAAGGGACGCTAGAAACCGGAACTCAGGAGTGACTCAAGCAGTGAATGTGGCGTCGCTTCTTGAGCGATGCTTTTGAATCTGAATTCATGTTTTCGGGGGCGCGCGAGGCCCAACCGCTAGGGTGCGGAACCTTCCGAACCCCTGTATGTTGGGCAAATGATTTGTTTTTGCGCCGAGCGCTTTCCCTGGCGGTGGATATGGCAAAATCCGGGCGAGTTCTTCCCTCCCGGACTGACAGAAATGGCCACTCGCGCGCTACTTTATCGGCGGCCCGCCGAACCTTCGCGTCTTCTCGTCAAGCATGGCTCGCAAATCTACTCGATTAGATTGCGGCGTCACCGTCGTGCGCGACGTTATACCCTGAGAATTCATCCGTCGGATCGCGAAGCGATCCTCACGATGCCTCCGCGCGGCACGATCATCGAAGCGAAAGACTTCGCGCAGCGTCACGGCGCGTGGATCGCGGCGCGTCTTGGCCGTCTGCCGAAGGCGGCGCCGTTCCTGCCGGGCACTTTGGTGCCGCTGCGCGGCGTGCCGCACAAGATCGTGCATCGCGCCGGCGAGCGCGGCACGGTGTGGACCGAGACGCGAGACAGTGGCGAGAAGATCCTGTGCGTGGCCGGCGGGATCGAGCACACCGAACGCCGGGTGCTCGACTTCCTGAAGCGCGAGGCGCGCCGTGACCTGCAGAAGGCCGCCGATGCCTATGCCGAGCAGCTCGGCGTCAAGGTCAAGCGGTTGTCGATCCGCGACCAGTCGAGCCGCTGGGGCTCATGCACCTCGGCCGGCTCGCTGTCGTTCTCGTGGCGCCTGATCCTGGCGCCGCCCTTCGTGCTCGATTATCTCGCCGCGCACGAGGTCGCTCATCTGATCGAGATGAACCACTCGCCGCGGTTCTGGAAGGTGTGTGGCAGGATCTGCTCCTCGGTCGAGCGCGCCAAGAAGTGGCTCGACACCTGCGGCAACGATCTGCATCGCTATGGCATCGACGACTGAGGTCTCGACGATAGAGCATCTCGACGATGCGAGTCCCAATGGCCCGGCCTTCTGGTCCGGGCCATTTCTTTGTCGGGTTCCAATCTGCATCAATGAACTCAGAACCCGCGTGTGGACTATCGAATTCTTAAGCCTTCTCGCCTGCAGTCGGAGGATATTGCTCAATTCGGCGGCGCCTTAACGCGGCCGTAACGCTGCGCTCGCCAGATTTACCGCGATCAACCCCAAGGTGACGTCCCAGCGAGCTGCCGGGTCGTTCGCTGCAACCAAAGCGCCGATCGTTTCTCTCGAAACGTGCAGCGCGCCTCGAATCGAACGATGCCTGCAAGCGAGTTCCAACCGGCCGCATCCACACAATTGCTCTCGGCCGCGCTCGACGGTGCCTCCGAGGCGATCCTGTTTCTCGACGCGCTGGGCCATGTCCAGCACGCCAACCAGGCGGCGTCGGTGCTGCTGCGGCGTGAGCCGGCCGCTCTGATCGGCGCCGACCTCGAAAGCCTGGGTCTGCCCGCGGATCTGATCCCGGCGCCCCCCTGCGACGAGACGACCGACGCGCAGCAGGACGCGGACCAGTCCGAAGCCCGCGAAATGACGATGCGCCATGCCGATGGCGGGCGGACCCGCCTCCGCCTGTCGCTGTGCGCTCTCCCGCCGGGCCGTGACGACGAGCCGGTCCGTTCGCTGCTGTTCATTCGTGACGTGACCACCGAAGTCGACATGCGCGAGCGCAATGCGCTGCTGACGTCGGTCGCCGACCGGACCAACCGGGCCGTCATCGTCACCGATCGCGAGCTCAACGTCCTCTATACCAACGCCGCCTTTGCCGGCCTGTTCGGCTACACGCCTGAACAGGCGATCGGGCGCCGGGCCGAGGAACTGCTGATCGGCCCCTGCACTGATCCCGCCATCGTCGACCGGCTGAGGCAATGCCTCGAGGACGATCGCGGCATCGAGGAGGACGTGCTGGTCTACGACAAGGACGGCCGCGAGATCTGGACGACCGCCTATGTCAAGGCGCACCGGACCAAGCGGGGCAAGGTCAGATATCTGTTCGGGCTGCTCACGGACATCCGGGAGACCAAGCAGCTGCGCTCGCTGCAGCAGCTGATCATGGCGTCGCTGGCGTCCGACGTTTCGATCACGACCATCGCCGATCAGCTGTGCCGCCGGGTCGAAGAGCTCGCCCCGGACGTCGTCTGCTCGATCCTGCACGTCGATTCCGATGGCCGCATGCATCCGCTCGGCGGCCCCAGCCTTCCGCCCGCTTATTCGGCCAGCCTCGACGGCGTCGCGATCGGGCCGGACGTCGGCTCCTGCGGCACTGCCGCCCATCTCTGCGAGCCGGTGCTGTCGCACGACATCGACAATGATCCGCGCTGGCAACCCTACAAGGCCGGCCCGCTCGCCGCCGGCCTGCGCGCCTGCTGGTCGTCGCCCATCAAGGGCAAGGACGGCCGTGTCATCGGCACCTTTGCCTTCTACTTCCGTGAATGCCGCGGCCCCAGCTCCTGGCACGAGCAGATCGTGGCCGCCTGCGTCCAGCTCGGTGCGCTCGCCATCGAGCGCCAGGAGGTCCGCTCGACGATCTCACAGGTCGCCTATCATGACATGCTGACGGGCCTGCCCAACCGTGCCCGCATCCCGTCGCTGATCGCCGAAGCCATCAAGGCCTGTCCGGAAGGCGGACACGTCGCCGTCGCCTTCCTCGACGCCGACAATTTCAAGGACGTCAACGACACGCTGGGCCATGCCGCCGGCGACGAGTTCCTGGTCGGCTTCGCCAACCGCCTGCGAGCGCAGATCCGCAACGGCGACATGCTGGGCCGTCTCGGCGGCGACGAGTTCGTGATCGTGCTGCAGAACCGCGATGCCCTGGAAGCCTCGCTCGCGGCGGCGCGCATCACCGCCGCGCTGGCGATGCCGCTGACGATCGGCAAGCGCCAGGTGCCGATGTCGGCGAGCATGGGGCTCAGCCTCTATCCTGATAATGCCAAGGACATCGAGACCCTGATCAAGCAGGCCGACGCGGCGATGTACAAGGCCAAGCGCGGCGGCCGGGCGACCTACCGCTTCTTCAGCGCCGACATCGACAAGCTCGCCGAAGAACGGCTGATGCATTCGACCGCGCTGCGCGAGGCGATCGCCAGCGAGGCCCTGACGTTGCACTATCAGCCGCAGATCCGCACCCGCGACGGCGCGATCCACGGCGTGGAAGCGCTGGCGCGCTGGCACGATCCGGTGCTCGGCGAGGTCTCGCCCGCCAAGTTCATTCCGCTTGCCGAGGAATGCGGCCTGATCGAGCAGATCGGCGTGTGGTCGATCAAGCTGGCCTGCCAGCAGATGGCGTCGTGGCGGCGTGCCGGTCTCGACATCCCCTGCATCTCGGTGAACCTGTCGCCGATCAACTTCCAGAACGTCAATCTGGCGGCGATGGTGGCGCAGATCCTGGCCGCCAACGATCTGCCGGCGAAGATGCTGATGCTGGAGATCACCGAAGGCGTGATCCTCAACGAGCGCGCCACCGTGATCGCGACCATGAACGAGCTGCGCAACATGGGCGTCGGCCTGTCGCTGGACGATTTCGGCACCGGCTATTCGAGCCTCAGCCGGCTGGCCCAGCTACCGATCGACGAGTTGAAGATCGATCGCAGCTTCATGCGCGATTTCGAGAACGACAGCGGCACGCGGGCGATCGTGACCGCGGTCGTGCGCGTCGGCCAGAGCCTCGACGTGGCCGTGGTCGCCGAAGGTGTCGAGACCGAGCCGCAGCGCAAGCTACTGGCCGAGCTCGGCTGCGATGCGATGCAGGGCTTCCTGTTCGCGCGGCCGATGGCCGCCAGCGCCTTCAGCCGCTGGCTGCTCGACTACAGCGCCCATCGCGCGAGCCTGATGCTGCGGCTCGTCGGACGCGCGCTGGCGCAGGCCTCCGGTGATGCGAAAGGCGAGGGTGCTGCGAAAAGCGAGCCGTCATCGCGGCCCGTTGCGGCCGCCGCGGGCTGATCAGGCCGGACTCACTGTCTTCCCCTGACGAGCATCGCTCGTTGTGTCGCAACACGCAGCGCATTTGCGCTTCCGTCGTCATTCCGGGGCAATCGTCAACGCGCATCCGCGCGTTGAACATCGAGATTCCGGGTTCAAGGCCTGCGGCCTTGTCCCGGAATGACGGTGGTCGTGATGCAATCAGATCAGCGCCGGCCGCCGAACAACCGGTCCACCAGCCAGCCGTCGAGCCCGGCCGCGGGCTCCGGACGAACATTGCTGCGGCTCGGGCTCGGCGCCGCCGAGCGCGCCGAGTAGGCCGCATTGGGCGCGGGGGCCGACGGTGCTGAAATCTGCGAGGCGATCTGCGCCAGCGTCGGCACAAGACCCGAGCCCTGCGCGTTCGGCAGCGCCGCCACCGGCACGCCCTGATGCGCCGCGCGCATGAAGCGGGTCCAGACCTCGACGGGTAGGCCGCCGCCGGTCGCCTTCCTGGTCGGCGAGTTGTCGTCATTGCCGAGCCAGACGCCGGTGACGAGGCGCGCGGTGTAGCCGATGAACCAGGCGTCGCGGAAATCCTGGCTGGTGCCGGTCTTGCCGGCGGCGATCCAGCCCGGGATCTCCGCCTTCTTCGCGGTGCCGGAGATCAGCGTCTCCTGCATCATCTGGTTCATCATCGCCGCGTTGCGCGGCTCGATCACCTGCACCGGCTGCTCGGCCTGGCGCATGTAGAGCAGCTTGCCGTCGAGCGTCCTGATCCGCGTCACCACATGCGGCGAGACGCTGACCCCGCCATTGGAGAACGGCGCGTAGGCGCCGACCAGCTCGATCATCGACACCTCGGAGGTGCCGAGCGCGATCGACGGGTTAGGATCGAGCTTGGAGGCGATGCCCAGGCGGTGTGCGGTCCGCACCACGTTCTTCGGTCCGACCTCGAGACCGACACGCACCGCGACCGTGTTGAGCGACATCGCCAGCGCCTGGGTCAGCGTCACCGGGCCGAAATATTCGCGGGTGTAGTTCTCCGGCTTCCAGCCCTTCAGGTCGAGCGGCGCGTCCTGGCGCACCGTGTCCGGCGTCAGGCCCTGCTCGATGGCGGTGAGATAGACGAACGGCTTGAACGCCGAGCCGGGCTGCCGTTTGGCGGTCACGGCACGGTTGAACTGGCTGTCGGAATAGTTGCGGCCGCCGACCATGGCGCGCACGGCGCCGTCCGGCGTCATCGCCACCAGCGCGCCCTGGCTGACGTTGAACTTCACGCTCTTGGCCGCGAGCTCGTCGATGATGGCGGCCTCGGCGACGGATTGCAGCTTCGGATCGATCGTGGTCTCCACGACGATCGACTCCTCGACCTGGCCGACGAGGTCGTCGAGCACCTCGCCGATCCAGTCGGCGACGTAGTTCACGGTGCCGGCGCCGGCCGGCTTCACCGCCACGGAAGGATGCGCGATCTGGGCCTGCGCCTGGGCGTCGGTGATGAACTTGGCCTCGGCCATCGCCGCCAGCACGGTCTGCGCGCGCTTGGCCGCGCCCTCCGGGTTGCGGTTCGGCGCCAGCCGCGACGGCGACTTGACGAGACCTGCGAGCATCGCGGCCTCGCCGATCGTCACCTGCCGCGCGGACTTGCCGAAATAGCGCTGCGCCGCCGCCTCGACGCCATAGGCGCCGGAGCCGAAATAGACCCGGTTGAGATACAGCTCGAGGATCTCGCGCTTGGAATATTTGCGCTCCAGCCACAGCGCCAGCTCGGCCTCCTGCAGCTTGCGCGCCAGCGTGCGCTCCTGGGTCAGGAACAGGTTCTTGGCGAGCTGCTGCGTCAGGGTCGAGCCGCCCTGCGATACGCCGCGATGCAGGATGTTGGCGACGACAGCGCGGGCGATGCCGATCGGGTCGATGCCGAAATGCTGGTAGAAGCGGCGGTCCTCGATGGCGATGAAGGCCTTCGGCAGATAGGGCGGCAGATCCTTCAGCGCGACATTGGCGCCGGCCATCTCGCCGCGCTGCGCCAGCATGGTGCCGTCATAGCCCACGATCTCGATCGTCGGCGGCCGCTTCGGGATCTCCAGCGACTGGATCGGCGGCAGATGCGCGCCGGCCCAGATCACGACGCCGACCAGCGCGATCACGCCCCACAGGCCGCAGACCAGCGCCCAGTAGAACATGCGCCCGATCGGCAATCCCCAGCGCGACCTGCCGCGGCTCGGCTTTGGTTTCGGTGTTGAGGTCTTCGGCTCGCGCGCCGGCACATCGTCCTCGTCGTCGGGCTCGACCGGCCTTTTCTTCGCAGCGGACTTCTTGGGCGCGTTGTTGCCGGAGGGGATGCGATCCTTGGGGTCGAGGCGCAGATCGGCCATCGCGGCCGCAAGACCGAATCGCGGCTCCTTGCGTCCGCCGCTCTGTTTCCGTCCCCGCGCCATACGCAACCCGAGCCCGCGACCCCGCCGTCCGACCACGGTAATGTCCGGAGTTTAAGGGGCAGTTAGGAAGAGCTTAACGCGCGATTAGGAGTTTCGCGCCGCTAACGCCGCGTTATGGTTAAGCGAAGGTCAACAACAATCAGGCGAGGGAATTCATGGGCCATATCGATCCCACCAAGGAGGTGTTCGCGCAGTTCCGGGAGAATGACCGCCCGGGTCCGATCCACATGCTGAACCTGGTGCGGCTGCGCAAGGAGGCGGCCTATCCCGATGGACGCAAGGTCAGCGGCGCGCAAGCCTATGCCGCCTATGGCCGCGAGAGCGGCCCGGTGTTCGAGCGCCTCGGCGGCCGCGTAGTCTGGCAGGGTCGTTTCGAACTGATGCTGATCGGTCCGCAGGAGGAATACTGGGATCACTGCTTCATCGCCGAATATCCGAGCGTGCAAGCCTTCGTCGAGATGATCCGCGATCCCGTCTATCGCGAGGCGGTGAAGCACCGCCAGGCTGCGGTCGAAGACTCGCGCCTGATCCGCCACGCCGTGCTGCCGGTGGGCAAGAACTTTGGCGAGGTGCCGGCGGGGTAAGTCTGACTACACCCGCAAGATTGGTAGTCGGCAGTCGACAAGCAAAAGGTACGTTCCCTCCCTCCTTGTGGGGGAGGGAGCGCGGCAGTGGGCTGGGTGAGAGCGAGTCCTGATCGAGAAGCGCCCAGGCGCGTCGCTCTACTCGAAGAGATCCGCGTTCTCAGCCTCCGTTGCCGCTTGCATGACACATAAGTTTATGCTTATGTGTTGGCATGATCGAGAGTGACATCTTCAGGGCCCTGGCTGATCCGACGCGATACGCGATCTTCGAGAAGCTGGCGAACGGCAGCATGAATGCCAGCGCGCTTCGCGAGGGTCTGACGATCAGCCAGCCGGCGATGTCCCAGCACCTCGCGGTTCTCAGAAGCGCGGGATTGGTGAGGGAAGAACGGCAGGGTCGCTTCGTCAACTATGAGGTCGATCCGGAGGGCCTGGCGCAGATCGCGCGCTGGCTGGCGAAGTACCGCGCCTACTGGCCGTCGCGGGTCGATGCGTTGAAGGCCGTGCTGAAGGACATGGACCAATGACCGATATCAAGGCTGACCGGCAGAGCGACGATCTGGTGCTCGACTATGAACTCGACGCTCCGCCGGAGAAGGTGTGGCGGGCGATCAGCATTCCCGCGCTGCGCGAGAACTGGCTGCCTTCAGGAGAATTGGCCGATGCCGCCCCGGTCTCCTCGACGCCCGGCGAAGAAGTTCGCTACCGGATGCGCGACGACGAGCCGCCGTACCTCGAGAGCATCGTGACGTTCCAGGTCATGCCCAATGCCGCAGGCGGGACCAGGCTGAGAATCATTCACGGACTGGTCGTCACGAAGCTGATGCGGCGGACGCCGCCGGCGGCGAACAGCAACCGGCGCAGCCTGATGCGCGCGGCTTGACGCTCTAGTTCACTAACAACCCACTGAAACCGGGAGCTCGCGCATGCGCGACACGATGCAACTCGTCCCTATGGTCATCGAGCAGTCCAGTCGGGGCGAACGATCCTTCGACATCTATTCGCGGCTGCTCCGTGAGCGGATCGTCTTCCTGAACGGCGAGGTCAACGACACGGTGTCCGCCCTGGTCTGCGCGCAACTGCTGTTTCTCGAGGCGGAAAACCCAAAGCGGCCGATCCATCTCTACATCAATTCACCCGGCGGCGTGATCACCAGCGGCCTCGCGATGTATGACACGATGCAATTCGTCAAAGCACCGGTACACACGCTCTGCATGGGAACGGCGCGTTCGATGGGGTCGTTTCTTCTCATGGCGGGCGAGCCGGGCGAGCGTACGGCGCTGCCCAATGCAAGCCTTCACGTGCATCAGCCGCTCGGTGGTTTTCAGGGCCAGGCGTCCGACATCCTGATTCACGCCAAGGAGATGGAGCTGACCAAGCGCCGCATGATCAGGCTCTACGCCGAGCATTGCGGGCGCAGCTATGAGGACGTCGAGCGCACCCTGGATCGCGATCACTTCATGACCGCGGACGAAGCCTTGCAGTGGGGCTTGATCGACCGGGTCGTCAAGCAACGAGACCAGGGTGAGGTCATCAACGACTGACACTTCCTCGACGCGACGGCGGATCCTACCGCAACAGCCGTTGTCACCCGCGATGCGGTCGAATGGCCGTCGGCGAGCGCACGCAGCGGCGAACGGCGCAACCCGTGCCGCAATGCAGAACGGGGCCGCGCTATCTCGCAGCCCCGTTCCATCGATGTTGACCGCGTCATTCGGGGCGATGCGCAGCATCGAACCCGGAATCTCGAGGGTCCGGGCTCGTCGCTGTCGCGACGCCCTGGAACGACGTCGAGTGCAGCTAGCCCGCCGCGCCCTTGTCCTCCAGGATCGGGCCGAACAGCTCCCAGCGCTCGCCGTTGAACTTCATCATCTGTAGCTGCTTGTTGACGCGATAGTCGGTCGGCGAGGTGTTGATCTTCATGCCCGGCAGCGACAGGTCGCCGACGACGTCCTTCAGCGACGCCGCCTGCTTCATGACGTTCTCGCGCGTCAGGTTGTCGCCGCACATCTGCAGCACCGTCACCAGGAGCTGTGCGTTCCCGTAGCCATAGACGTTGAAATTGGAGTTCTTGTCGCCGTCCGGATAATACTTGGCCATGAAATCCAGATAGCGCTTCATGCCCGGATCGTCCTTCCAGGTCGGATCGAGCGGGTCCTTGCCGTAATTGACCGAGATCACGCCCTTGGAGGCTTCGAGGCCGGCCGGTTGCATCACTGCGCCGACAGAGGTGGCATTGATATCGACGATGTGGACGGGGTGCCAGTCGAGCTCATGCAGCTTCTTGATGGCCTGAGCGGCCTGCTTCGGCGTCGCGGCGGAGAACAGCAGGTCGGCGCCGGCCGCCTTGATCTTGAGGATCTGCGAGTCGATGGTCGGATCGGACACCTCGTAGGAGGCATCGGCGACGATCATGGTCGATGCCTTGTCACCCAGGCCGGCCTTGATCCCGTTCAGATAGTCCTTGCCGAGATCATCGTTCTGATAGAGCACGCCGATCTTGGCGTTGGGATGCTCCTTCAGAATGTACTGGCCGTAGATGCGGCCCTCGGTGAAGTAGTTGGGATTGTACCCCATGGTCCAGGGGAAGTTCTTGGGGTCGGTGAACTTGGTCGCGCCTGTCGCGGCGAACAGCTGCGGCACCTTCTTCGCGTTGAGGTATTTCTGGACCGCGGCGTTGGACGGCGTGCCGATGATCTGGAAGGTCAGCAGCACCTCGTCGTCCTCGACCAGCTTGCGGACCTGCTCGACCGCCTTGGGCGGCGAATAGGCGTCGTCATACTGGATCAGCTTGATCTTGCGGCCATTGATGCCGCCCTGCTCGTTGATCATGTTGAAATAGGCAGCCTGGGTCTTGCCGATCGAGGCATAGGCCGAGGCGGGGCCCGAGAACGGCACGGTCTGACCGACCTTGATCTCGGTATTGGAGGCGCCGGGATCATACTTCTTCTGGGCCGAGGCTGACGTGACGGAGAGGGTGACGGCCAAAGCGGCCGCGCCTGCAAGACGGAAATATCCCTGTCGCATGGGGTCTGCATTCCTCCTGAATATTGTTGTGCGGCTGGTCTGCCCGGACGGGCGCCATCGCTACAGGCAGTGTGGAGGAACGGCTTGGCGGACGCAAGGCGAGCCGCCACCGGGACTGCGGCGGTTCCGCGGGGCGAGAGCTTAGGATGCAAGCTCGATGATCGTGACTTCGCACCATTGCGAGCCAAGCTGCCCCCTGACATTCAGTGTCGTCCCGGCCAAGCCCTGGCGTCGCGCAGCGACGTCAGGGCGCAGAGCCGGGATCCATAACCACAGGCCGCCCTGTGGCGAAGACTCGGAGTTGCGATCCTGCCTCGAACGTCGCCCGGGAGTATGGGTCCCGGGTCGGCGCACGCCGTCGCGTTGCGCCGCCGTGCTTGCCCGGGACGACATCTGTGGTCGCTGCTTCAAAACGGCTTCGCCATTTTGCGCGCGAATGTCCCGGAATGATGTCCTCATGGGCACCGACATCGTCCGCAGGCGTCTCGAAAGACGGCCGCGGACTCGGTGCTGATCAAGCCGCCAGCCAGACGAGCATCAGGCCGACTGCTGCCGGCACGCTCTGGATGAACAGGATATTGCGGCTCGCCGTGGCGGCGCCATAGAGGCCCGCGACGAGCACGCAGAGCAGAAAGAACACCTTGATCTGAAAAGCGAACACCGGCGCCGGATGCGCGAGGCCCCAGAACAGGCCGGCGGCGAGGAAGCCGTTGTAGAGGCCCTGGTTGGCGCCGAGCACCTTGGTCTGCTCCGCGCGCTCCGGCGTGTTGTTGAACGCCCTCAAGCCGGCCGGCTTGGTCCAGAGAAACATCTCGAGTACGAGAATGTAGACGTGAAGCAGGCCGATCAGTCCGACGACGATGTTTGCAATCAATGCCATGGTTCGGCTCCCCCAAGCCTGCCGGGACCGGCGGTGGTGCCGGCCCCCTCGTTCAAATCTTCTCCGAGCGGCTCAGGGCCGCGCGATGGTCTCTCATGCCGCCGGTTGGGCGGCCGCGTCGTCGTTCGCCAACAAATGCAGCAGCGCGCTCTTGATCGCCGCCTGCCGGGTCGGCGCGTTGATCTGCGCGCCCAGGAGGTCGGTGACGTAGAACACGTCGCGGGCGCGTTCGCCGAAGGTGGCGACATGGGCCGAGGCGATGTTGAGATTCAGCTTCGAAATCGCGGTGGTCAGCTCGTAGAGCAGGCCGGGGCGATCGAGGCCGGAGACCTCGATGACGGTGTAGAGCTCCGACCATTGATTGTTGATGGTGACCTCCGGCTCGACCGAGAATGCCTTGTGCTGCTTGCCCCGCGTCGTCCGCCGCGCCACGGCGTCCGGCAGCCGCAGCTTGCCCTCCAGCACCTGCTCGATGGTCTCGCCGATCCGCGTCGCACGGCGGCCTTCGTCCTCGTCGCGCTCATATTCGCGGGAGATCGCGATGGTATCGAGCGCGCGGCCGTCGGTCGTGGTATAGATCTGGGCATCGACGATGTTCGCCCCGGCGGAGGCGCAGGCGCCGGCGATGATCGACAGCAGCCACGGATGGTCCATCGCGAAGATCGTCAGCTCGGTCACGCCGCGCGCCGGATCGAAGCCGACATTGATCGCGAGCTTGTGGCCGGCATCCTCGCTCGATCGCACGAAGCGGGCATGGCGGATCTTGCGCGGCAGCTCGACCTTGAGCCAGTAGGCCGGATAGTGCCGGCCGATATAGGTGTTGAGCTCGTCCTCCGGCCAATCGGTGAAGGCGTTGCGGAATTCGGCCTGCGCCGCGGTGATGCGCTTGGCGCGGTTGACCTCGGAGAAGCCGCCGGTCAGCACCGGCTCGGTCTCGTAGTAGAGCGTGCGCAGCAGTTGCGCCTTCCAGCCGTTCCAGACGCCGGGGCCGACGCCGCGGATGTCGGCGGTGGTCAGGATCGTCAGCAGCTTCATCTGCTCGACGGACTGCACCACGGCGGCGAAATTCTCGATCGTCTTGCGGTCCGACAGGTCGCGCGACTGCGCCACCGTCGACATCGTCAGATGCTCCTCGATCAGCCAGGCGACCAGCTCCGTGTCGGCATTGTTGAAGCCCAGCCGCGGGCACAGCCGGCGCGCGATCTTGGCGCCGGCGATGGAATGGTCCTCGGGCCGCCCCTTGGCGACGTCGTGCAGCAGCACGGTGATGTAGATGACGGCGCGGTGCTCGGGCCGGATCTTGCGCATCAGGTCGGAGGCCAGGGTGAACTCGTCGATGCCGCCGCGCTCGATCTCCTGCAGAAAGCCGATGCAGCGGATCAGGTGCTCGTCGACCGTGTAATGATGATACATGTTGAACTGCATCATCGACACGATGCGGCCGAAGGCGCGGATGAAGTGGCCGAGCACGCCGGTCTCGTTCATTCGCCGCAGCACGACCTCGGCATCGTTGGAGGTCAGGATCTCCATGAACAGCCGGTTGGCCTCGGGATCGTCGCGCAGCTCGGTGTTGATCAGGTTCAAGGAGCGCGTGACGGCGCGCATCGCGTCGGGATGGAAGGCGAGGTTGTTCTTCTGCGCCAGCCGGAAGATGCGGATCAGATTGACCGGATCGTGCTTGAAGACGTCGGGCGCGGCGAGGTTGATGCGGTTGTTGTCGACGATGAAGTCGTCACTCTCCGGCACGCGCCGCCAGGTCGAGCCGGTGGTCAGGCGCGAGATCATCCGGCTCAGCACCGGCGCCGGCTTGGCCTGTTGGTCCTCGAGCTTGGCGCACAGGATGGCGGTGAGATTGCCGACCTCCTTGGCCACCAGGAAGTAGTGCTTCATGAAGCGCTCGACATCCTGCATGCCGGGATGGCTGGTGTAGCCGAGCCGCACCGCGATCTCGCGCTGCAGGTCGAATGACAGCCGCTCCTCGGGCCGTCCGCTGACGAAGTGCAGGTTGCAGCGCACCGACCACAGGAAATCGGCGCAGCGCCGGAAGGTGCGGTATTCATGCGCGTCGAACACGCCGCGCTCGACCAATTCAGCGGTCTCACGCACGCGATAGACATATTTGGCGATCCAGAACAGCGTATGCAGGTCGCGCAGGCCGCCCTTGCCGTCCTTGACGTTGGGCTCGACGAGATAGCGCGACTGGCCGCCGCGGCGGTGCCGCTCCTCGCGCTCGGCCAGCTTGGCGGCGACGAACTCGGCGGCGGTGCCCTGGACGACCTCGGTGTCGAAGCGCGCGACCAGCTCGTCATAGAGCGGGCGGTCGCCGGCGAGATAGCGCGTCTCCAGGATGGCGGTGCGGATGGTCATGTCGCCGCGCGCCTGGCGGATCGACTCGTCGACCGAGCGGGTCGCATGGCCGACCTTCAGCCCCATGTCCCACAGCGAATACAGGATGGCTTCGGCGACCTGCTCGCCCCAGGCGGTCTGCTTGTAGGGCAGGATGAACAGGAGATCGATGTCGGACTCCGGCGCCATCAGGCCGCGGCCATAGCCGCCGGTGGCGACCACCGCCATGCGCTCGGCGCCGCTCGGCACCTGCGAGCGGTAGAGGTGCTCGGTGGCGGCGGCGTAGAGGATGCGAATGATCTCGTCCTGCACGAAGCAGAGCTGCTCGGCGCAGCGCCGGCCATGGCGGTCCTTCAACAGTTGCGCCTGGGCGGCCGCGCGCGCCTTGACCAGCTCGGCCTTGAGGAATTGCACCACCGCGGCGCGGAACATGTCCTCGCGGCCCGAATGCTGCGCGGCCAACGCGTCGACCGCAACCGCGATGCTGGCGCTGTCGAAATCGGAAAGGCTATCGGGGTGGGAATTGGGGGCGACGCTGTCCATGGATGCAACCGGATATCGAACAAGGCCTGTGCTGTCACGAAACTTCCAATGCAACAATCGATCCATGCTGTCATCGGTGGTCACGGGATGATGATCGTTCTGAATGGTGCCGTCGAAAGGAAAAGCAATTCTCGCGCGCCCCTGGCATAACTCATTGAAACCACAACAATGTTTCTTGAGGCTTGGAGGGGTGACGATGGGTGGATTGTCGAGGCGCGGATTTGCTGCGGTTGCGGCCGTGGTTCTCCTGGGATGCGGCGCTGCACGCGCGGCCGAGCCGGTGAAGGAGATCCGCATCGACTGGGCGACCTACAATCCGGTGTCGCTGGTGCTGAAGCAGAAAGGACTTCTGGAGAAGGAGTTCGCGAAGGACGGCATCAGCATCGTCTGGGTGCAGTCGGCCGGCTCCAACAAGGCGCTCGAATTCCTCAACGCCGGCTCGCTCGATTTCGGCTCGACCGCCGGCTCCGCCGCGCTGGTCGCCAGGATCAACGGCAATCCGATCAAGTCGGTCTACGTCTATTCGCGGCCCGAATGGACCGCGCTGGTCACGGCCAAGGATTCCAAGATTGCCTCCGTGGCCGACCTCAAGGGCAAGCGGGTCGCGGTGACCCGTGGCACCGATCCGCACATCTTCTTGGTGCGCGCGCTGTTGTCAGCCGGCCTCACCGACAAGGACATCACGCCGGTATTGCTGCAGCACGCCGACGGCAAGGCGGCGCTGATCCGCGGCGACGTCGACGCCTGGGCCGGGCTCGATCCGATGATGGCGCAGGCCGAGGTCGAGGAGGGCGCCAGGCTGTTCTACCGCAAGGCCGACGCCAACACCTGGGGCATCCTCAACGTCCGTGAGCAGTTCCTGAAAGACAATCCCGAGATCGTCCGCCGCGTGCTCGCCACCTACGAGGTCGCACGCAAGGACGCGCTGGCGAATTACGACGACCTGAAGAAGACCTTCATCGCCGTGACCAAGCTGCCGGAGACCGTCGTCGACAAGCAACTCAAGGAGCGCACCGAGCTCACCCATAGCCGCATCGGCGCACCCCAGCGCGAGTCGATTTTGGCTGCTGGCCTCGCTTTGCAGCAGGCCGGTGTCGTCGATGCCAAGGTGGATGTGAAGGTGACGCTGGATGCCCTGATCGACGACCAGGTCCCGCTGCCGACGAACTAGAACGCACGAAGCACTGTTGCAGATACAACCAATGCTGCAGACAAAATAACGGTGTCGTCCCGGACAAGCCCGCCAGCGCGGAAGCGCTGGCGGGCGCAGATCCGGGACCCATACTCCGTGAAGGTCGTTGGGAGGCAGGCTGGAGCGGCATCTCGTCTCACCACGGCGGCCGCGGAGTATGGGTCCCGGCTCAAGGCCGGGACGACAGCAAGTTAGGAGCGCCGTCCTCGGCCCCATTACCATCCACCACCATCACCACGCCTTGCATTCCCGCGCGGGACACTGTTCTCACTATGACCATGACCGTCGAATTGCAGGCGCCGGCTGCCGCCATCCCCCAGACTGCTCGCCAGCCATGGCTCACGCGGCTGACGCGCCCGCTGCTCGGCTTGCTGCTGCCGCTGTCGCTCGCACTCGCCTGGGAGCTTGCCGTCCGGGCCGGCTGGTCCAACGGCCGGCTGGTGCCGCCGCCCTCGAAGGTCTTCACCACCATCGCCGAGCTCGCCCGCTCCGGCGAACTCTCCCGCCACATCACGATGACCTTGACCCGCGTCGGCGTCGGTTTTGGCCTCGGCGTCATTGCCGGAACTGTCCTCGGCGGCATCTGCGGCTATTGGGGCCTCGCCCGGCGGCTGGTCGATCCCACCATCCAGGCGCTGCGCGCGATTCCCTCGATCGCCTGGGTGCCGTTGTTCATCTTGTGGCTCGGCATCTTCGAGACCTCCAAGGTGGCGCTGATCGCGGTCGGCGTGTTCTTCCCGGTCTATCTCGGCCTGACCGGCGCGATACTCTCGGTCGACCGCAAGATCGTCGAGGTCGGCCGCATCTTCCGTCTCTCCGGGCCGGCGATGATCCGCCGCATCCTGCTGCCCGCGGTGCTGCCGGCGTACGTCGTGTCGCTGCGCGTCGGCCTCGGCTTGGGGTGGATGTTCGTCGTCGCCGCCGAGTTCATGGGGGCGTCGGAAGGGCTCGGCTACCTCCTGATCGACGGCCAGCAGCTCGGCAAGCCGGCGCAGATCGTGGCGGCCATCGTGATCTTCGCCATCATCGGCAAGGCGACCGACTGGCTCCTGGAGATCGCCACCGCGCCGCTGTTGCGCTGGCAGGACAGCTTTGCGCGCCAGAGCGGGGCCGCTTGATGCTGCAGTTCGCATCCGTCACCAAGGTCTATCCCAACGGCGTCCATGCGCTGGAGCGGTTCTCGGCCGAGATCCAGCTCGGCGAGATCATCGCCATCATCGGCGGCTCCGGCTGCGGCAAGTCGACCTTGCTGCGCGCCGTCGCCGGGCTCGACCGCGCCAGCGCCGGCACCGTGACGCTCGACGGTGAGGCGATCACGGCGCCGCATCCCAAGGTCGGCATCATCTTCCAGGAGCCGCGGCTGCTGCCGTGGCTCACGGTCGCCGACAATATCGGCTTCGGCCTGTCCGAGCTGCCGGCGGCCGGGCGCCGCGATCGCGTCGCGCGCGCGCTCGAACGTGTCGGCCTCGCCGACAAAGCCAAGGTCTGGCCGCGCGAATTGTCCGGCGGCCAGGCGCAACGCGTCGCGATCGCCCGCGCATTGGTGGCGCGGCCGGAGGTGCTCCTGCTCGACGAGCCGTTCTCTGCGCTCGATGCCTTCACGCGCAAGGACCTGCAGGACCACCTGCTCGACCTCTGGGCCGATACGCGCCCGACCCTGGTGCTGGTCACGCACGACGTCGAGGAAGCCGTGGTGCTGGCCGACCGCGTGATGGTGATGCGGCCGCATCCGGGCCGGCTGTTCGAGGAGATCACCATCAATCTGTCGCGGCCGCGCGACCGCAACGCGCCCTTGTTCGACCAGTTCAGGCGCCATGTGCTCACTGCACTGGATCGCTCGCTCGACCGGACGATGCCGGACGCGCAGGGCAGGCGTGACGCCGGCGGCGGCCTGTGGTGGTGACTTTGGCGGCCCGGCCCGGTACATCTCGTCCGAAATGACTCCGGGAGAGAACGACAATGGATGCTGCCGAGCTGCGCGCCATGCAGGCGCCGATCAAGGAACGCTACAAGGCTGATCCGTCCGCCGCCGTCATCACGCTGAAGGCCAAGGGCGAGGTCGGCGGTGAGGGCCTGACCTGCAAGCTCGAGACCGGGCGCGCAATGGCTGTGGCCGGCCTGCATCCGGGGACCGGCGGCTCGGGGCTCGAGCTGTGCTCCGGCGACATGTTGCTGGAGGCCCTGGTGGCCTGCGCCGGCGTCACCTTGAAATCGGTCGCGACCGCCGTCGAAGTCCCGCTCAAGAGCGGCCTCGTGCTGGCCGAAGGCGATCTCGATTTCCGCGGCACGCTCGGCGTCGACAAGGAGGCCCCGGTCGGCTTCCAGGAAATCCGCCTGCGCTTCGAGGTCGACACCGACGCGCCGCAGGACAAGCTCGACCTCTTGCTCAAGCTCACCGAGCGCTATTGCGTGGTGTATCAGACCATCAAGAACGGGCCGAAGGTGTCGGTCAGCCTGAAGCGGGTGTGAGGTCGCCCTCGCCTTGCCGCTGATGACGACAAGCCACCGAGGCTTGCCCGGTCTGCGCCTCCCCCGCGTACGGGGGAGGTCGCCGTGCATCGCAGATGCGCGGCGGGTGGGGGAATTCTCTCCACACAACGCACCCATCATCACCACCCGAGCCACGCCCCCACCCCGGCCCTCCCCCGCAGGCGGGGGAGGGAGATCACTGTCCGCGCAGCATGAGCTGATGTCCCTCGATCCCCCCTTTCTGCTGCTGCTGACCTTGCGCATGGCGATCGCGGCGTCGTTCGTGGTGTCGGCGTCGATGATCGCCGAGCGCACCGGGCCCGTGATCGGCGCACTGGTCGCGACCCTGCCGATCTCGGCGGGGCCGACCTACGTGTTCCTGGCGCTGGATCACGATGCCGCCTTCATCGCGCAGGGCGCGCTGACCAGCCTGCCGATCAACGCCGCGACGATCTTCCTCAGCCTCGCCTACGCCGTCCTGGCGCAGCGCCGCAGCGTGCTGGTCGCCAGCGCCACTGCTGTTGCCGTGTGGCTGGGTCTCGCGTCACTGATCAAGAGCGTGCAATGGACGCTCGCGATGGGCATCGTCGCCAACATCATCACATTCGCGATCTGCCTGCCGCTGCTGCAGCGCTATCGCCACGCCAAGATGCCGCTGATCACGAGGCGCTGGTACGACGTGCCGCTGCGCGCCTCGCTGGTCGCGACCCTCGTCGCCACCGTCACCTCGGTCTCCGGCTGGGCTGGCCCCAGCGTCTCCGGCATCCTGGCCCTGTTTCCGATCGTCTTCAGCTCGATGATGCTGATCCTGCAGCCGCGCATCGGCGGACCGGCGACGGCGGCCGTGCTGGCCAACGGCACCTACGGCCTGATCGGCTTCTCGCTCGCGGTGGTCGTGCTGCATCTCGGCAGCCTGCATGTCGGTGCAGCCGTGGGGTTGAGCGGCGCGCTGGCGACCTGCGTGGGGTGGAATCTCGGCCTGTGGTGGCTGGGGAGAAGGAAGACAGCTCGTCAGCTTGCGTAGGGTGGGCAAAGCGAAGCGTGCCCACCGAGTTTCATATCACGCTGCAAATGGTGGGCACGACGCTTCGCGTCTTTGCCCACCTTACGGCACCGTGAACTCATCTCTCCGTCATTCCGGGGCGCGCGAAGCACGAGCCCGGAATCCACCGGACCGAATGCACTGACGAAAAATGGGTCCCGGGCTCGCGCTGACGCGCGCCCCGGAATGACGGCAACTACGTTTTCGGCAGTTTCGCCCTCAGCTGATACAGCGCGTCCATGGCCTCGCGCGGGGTCATCTCGTCCGGATGCAGGGCCTTCACGGCGGCGATCAGCTCCTCCGCCTCCTTCGATATCGCGGGCTCGGCGGCCGCGCGCGAGGGCACCGCGAACAGCGGCAGGTCGTCGACCAGCGCACGCGCGCTCTGGCCGCGGTCCTGGGCCTCCAGTTTCGACAGCACCGATTTGGCGCGGCTGATCACGGCCGGCGGCAGGCCGGCGAGCTTCGCGACCTGGATGCCGTAGGAGCGGTCGGCGGAGCCGGGCAGCACCTCGTGCAGGAACACCACGTCGCCCTGCCATTCCTTGACGCGGACCGTGGCGTTGAACAGCCGCGGCAGCTTGGCGGCGAGCGCGGTCAGCTCGTGATAATGCGTCGCGAACAGCGTGCGGCAGCGGTTGCTCTCGTGCAGATGCTCGATTGCGGCCCAGGCGATGGAGAGACCATCGAAGGTCGCGGTGCCCCTGCCGATCTCGTCGAGGATCACCAGCGCGCGCTCGCCGGCCTGGTTGAGGATCGCCGCGGTCTCGACCATCTCGACCATGAAGGTCGAGCGCCCGCGTGCGAGATCGTCGGCGGCGCCGACGCGCGAGAACAGCCGGTCGACGATGCCGATGCGGGCACGGCTCGCCGGCACGAAGGAGCCGATCTGGGCTAGCAGGGCAATCAGCGCGTTCTGGCGCAGGAAAGTGGACTTACCCGCCATGTTGGGGCCGGTGAGCAGCCAGAGCTGACCGCTCTTGTGCGCCGGCGTCGGCGACAGGTCGCAGGAATTGGCGATGAACGGCTGGCCGTCGCGCTTGAGTGCCTGCTCCACCACGGGATGGCGGCCGCCCTCGATGGCGAAGCCGAGCGAGCCGTCGACCTCGGGACGCACATAGTTGTCGTCGACCGCGAGCTTCGCCAGCGCGGTCGCGACATCGAGCATCGCAAAGCCGTGCGCGGCAGCGCGCAGATCATCGCCGATCGCAAGCGCCGACGCGCAGAGCCGGTCGAAGATCTCGAGCTCGAGATTGAGCGCGCGTTCGCCGGCATTGGCGATCTTGGCCTCGATCTCACCGAGCTCCGACGTGGTGAAGCGCACCTGGCCGGCGAGGGTCTGGCGGTGGATGAAGGTCGCGTTCAGCGGCGCCGACATCAGCTTGTCGCCATGCTGCGCGGTGACCTCGACGAAATAGCCGAGCACGTTGTTGTGCCGGATCTTTAAGCCTTTGACGCCGGTCTGGTCGGCGTAGCGCGCCTGCATCGACGCCACGACGAGCCGCGACGCGTCGCGCAGATTGCGCGTCTCGTCGAGCGTCGCGTCGTACCCGGCGCGGACGAAGCCGCCGTCGCGCTTGATCAGCGGCAGCTGCTCGTCGAGCGCGCGGGCGAATTCCTCGGCGAGCGCCCGCGTGGGCCGCGCCAGCGCCGCCATCACGGACGTGACGTCTTGCGGCGGCTGTTCCAGCGCGGACAACCGCGCGAGCGCCTGGTCGGCGGCAAGGATGCCGTCGCGCAAGGCGGCGAGATCGCGCGGGCCGCCGCGGCCGACCGAGAGCCGCGCCATCGCCCGGGTCATGTCGGGCGCACCGCGCAAGATGGAGCGGATGTCCTCGCGTGCGGCGCCATCGGCAACGAACGTGGCGACTGCATCGAGGCGGCGGCCGATCTGCGCCGGCTCCGTCAAGGGCGCCGCGAGCCGCTGCGCCAGCAGCCGCGAGCCGGCGGATGTGACCGTGCAGTCGATGGCGTCCAGCAGCGAGCCGCGCCGCTCGCCGGCGAGCGTGCGCGTCAGTTCGAGATTGGCGCGGGTCGCCGGATCGATTGCCATGGTGCTGCCGGTCGCCTCGCGCGCGGGAGGAGCCAGGGGCGGGCGCTGGCCGACCTGCGTGCGCTCGACATAGGTGACGCAGGCAGCGGCGGCCGTCGCCTCCAGCCGCGACAGCACTGCGAGGCCGTCCATGGTGGCCACCGCGAAATAGTCGCACAGCCGCCGCTCGGCGGTGGCGCCGTCGAACACGTCGCGCGTCAGCGGCGTCACCGCGGCGAGCTCGCGCAGCGCAGGCTCGAATGCCGTGTCCGAGTACAGCGCGTCGGAGACGATGACCTCGTTCGGATTGATGCGCGCCAGGGTCGCGGTCAGTTCCGCGAACGCGCATTCGGTGACGATGAAGTCCGAGGTCGAGATGTCGATCCAGGCGAGCCCGAGCCGATCGCCGCCGGACGAGCCGCGGCTGCGCACGATCGACAACAGATAGTTGTTGGCGCGCGCATCGAGCAGATTGTCTTCCGTCAGCGTGCCCGGCGTCACCACGCGCACCACGCCGCGCTTGACCACGCTCTTGTTGCCGCGCGCCCGCGCAGCGGCCGGATCCTCCATCTGCTCGCAGACCGCGACGCGGATGCCCTGCGCGATCAGCCGGTGCAGATAGTCCTCGGAGCGCTCGACCGGCACGCCGCACATCGGGATGTCCTGGCCCAGATGCTTGCCGCGCTTGGTCAGCACGATGCCGAGTGCCTTCGAAGCGACTTCCGCGTCCTCGAAGAACAGCTCGTAGAAATCGCCCATCCGGTAGAACAGCATCAGGCCCGGATGCGCCGCCTTGATGTCGAGATACTGCTCCATCATCGGCGTGAGCTTGGCCGGCGCCTCGGCGGGCGCGGCGTCGGGCGGAACGGAGACGGAGATGGGCTGCTGGATCGTCATGGCGCGGAAACTAGCCAATTTGCCCGGACGGTCCTACCGCTTTGGCGGCGATGTCCCGGTTTTCCACGATGGGCGGTGCCTGCTGTTGCACCTCCCCCGCTTGCGGGGGAGGTCGTATCGCATCGAAGATGCGATACGGGTGGGGGAAATCTCTCCACACGAAGATTCTCGCTTGGGGCTGCCCCCACCCCAGCCCTCCCCCGCAAGCGGGAGAGGACGCCCACCGTTCGTGAGGCGAGAGCGTCGCATCCAGCAGCTTGAGCGCATGCCACCCCGCGCTCCCGTCATTTGACCTGCTCCCACCGCACTCCTAAAACCGCCGTCAATTCTGACCAGAAACAGTGAGATCCGGGAGAGAGCGATGCGAGACGTGTTTATTTGTGATGCGGTGCGGACCCCGATCGGCCGCTTCGGCGGCTCGCTGGCGAAAGTGCGCACCGACGATCTCGCGGCGACACCGCTGAAGGCGCTCAAGGCCAAGCATCCAAATCTCGACTGGGCGGCGGTCGACGAGGTGTTCTTCGGCTGCGCCAACCAGGCCGGCGAGGACAACCGCAACGTCGCGCGTATGGCGCTGCTGCTGGCGGGCCTGCCCGACTCGATTCCTGGCCAGACGCTCAACCGCCTCTGCGCCTCCGGTCTCGACGCGGTCGGCGCCGCGGGCCGCGCGATCCGCGCCGGCGAGGTCGATCTCGCGATCGCCGGCGGCGTCGAATCGATGACGCGGGCGCCGTTCGTGCAGGGCAAGGCGACGGAGGCGTTCTCGCGCTCGGCCGAGATCTTCGACACCACGATCGGCTGGCGCTTCATCAATCCCCTGATGAAGCAGCAGTATGGCGTCGATTCGATGCCGGAGACCGGCGAGAACGTCGCCGAGGAATTCCAGGTGTCGCGCGCCGACCAGGACGCGTTCGCGATCCGCTCCCAGCAGCGCGCCGGCCAGGCGATCGCCTCGGGCTATTTCGCCGCCGAGATCACGCCGGTGTCGGTGCCCGGCGGCAAGGCAGGGCCCGTGACCGTCGACAAGGACGAGCATCCGCGCCCCGAGACCACGCTCGAAGGCCTCGCCAAGCTGAAGCCGATCGTGCGCAATCCGGGCACCGTCACCGCCGGCAATGCCTCCGGTGTCAATGACGGCGCGGCCGCGATGATTCTCGCGTCGGAGGCCGCCGTGAAGAAGCACGGCCTCACGCCGCGCGCGCGCGTTCTCGGCCTCGCCTCGGCCGGCGTGCCGCCCCGCATCATGGGCATCGGCCCGGTGCCGGCAGTGCGCAAGCTGATGGAGCGGCTCGGCCTGAAGATCACCGATTTCGACCTGATCGAGTTGAACGAGGCGTTCGCGTCTCAAGGCATCGCCTGCCTGCGCCAGCTTGGCGTCGCCGACGATGCCGATTTCGTCAACCCGCATGGCGGCGCCATCGCGTTGGGACATCCGCTCGGCATGAGCGGCGCGCGCATCGCGATGACCGCGGTGCACGGCCTCGAGGTCCGCGGCGGCAAGCGTGCGCTCGCCACGATGTGCGTCGGCGTCGGCCAGGGCGTCGCGCTGGCGGTCGAGACGATCAACTGACGAAGCGCTAAGCGCTTCGTCATTCCGGGTTCGATGCTTTCGCATCGCCCCGGAATGACGGAGAATTGACCATGACCATCTCCCGCGAACAGGACGTCACGCCGGCGGTGCTGGCGGTGATGGAGCAGACCACCAATCCGCGGCTGCGCGAGATCATGGTCTCGCTGATCAAGCACCTGCATGGCTTCGTCCGCGATGTCAGGCTGACCGAGGCCGAATTCCGCGAGGCCGCCGCCCTCGTCGCCGAGCTCGGTCAGCGCACGAACGACACCCACAACGAGGTGGTGCTGATGGCCGGCTCGCTCGGCGTCTCGCCGCTGGTCTGCCTGCTCAACAATGGCGATGGCGGCAACACCGAGACCGCGCAGTCGCTGCTCGGTCCGTTCTGGCGGCTGAATTCGCCTGTTACCGCGAACGGCGGCTCGATCGTGCGCTCGGCGACACCAGGGCCGGCGTTGTTCGTCAACGGGCGCGTCGTCGATCCCCATGGCGCGCCGGTCGCCGGCGCCGAGGTCGACGTCTGGCACGCCTCCCCGGTCGGCACCTACGAGAACCAGGACCCGGAGCAGGCCGACATGAACCTGCGCGGCAAGCTCACGACCGATGCCGACGGCCGCTTCTGGTTTCGCTCGGTGATGATGGTCGGCTATCCCATCCCGACCGACGGGGTCGTCGGCCGCCTTCTGAAGGCGCAGGGCCGCCATCCTTATCGGCCGGCGCATCTGCACGCGCTGATCGTCAAGCCGGGATTCAAGGTCCTGATCTCGCAGGTCTACGACCCCAACGACCCGCACATCGACAGCGACGTCCAGTTCGGCGTCACCAAGGCGCTGCTCGGCAACTTCATTCGCCACGACACGCCGCACCCGACCGAGCCCGACGTCGCCACGCCCTGGTATTCGCTCGATCACGTCTACCGGATGGAGATCGGCGACACCGTGCTGCCGCGCGCGCCGATCAAGTAGCGCTTCGGAATATCCATGCTAGTGTGGGCAAGCTGCAACCCTGAAGGGACGGCGCCTACATGTCCTCCACCGACTTGCCGTCCGTTGCCAAGCCTGCCGCGTTGACGGCGACGATGCGTGAGGCGGGTGTGCTCGAGTCCGGCGCGGTCTCGGACGTCGCCGTGATCAGCGACCGGCCGATGCTGTTGTCGCGCATCATCCGCCTTGGTTTGTCCTATAGCGGCGCGGCCCCGGACGCGCCGAAGGCGCTGATCCTGAAAATCCCGATGCCGGCCTTCGCCAAGACGCTGTGGCGGGGCGGGCGCCACGAGGTCAACTTTTATCGCGGACTGGCGCGGCTCATGCCGACGGGCCTGGTGCCCGGCTCTTACGGCGGCGCGTGGGACGAAGCCGCGCTCACCTGGCACTTGTTGCTCGAGGATCTCACCGACACGCACCAGACGGCAACGCAATGGCCATTGCCGCCCGCTCTGCCACAGGCCGAGGCCATCGTGCGGGCGCTGGCGCGGCTGCATGCGGCGTGGTGGGACGATCCGCGGCTTGGCGTGTCCATCGGCAGCTTCGCGACCGCGGACGAGCGCGCCGAGCGCGGCAGGACCTTTGCCGGCCACTATCGGCGCTTCGCCGATCAGTTGGGAGACCGCCTGAGCGCGGACCGGCGCGCGGTCTACGAACGCCTGATGGCGGCGACGCCGCGGCTCTCGGAACGCTATCTGTCGCGGCGAAACCTCAGCATTGCGCATGGCGACGCGCATGTCTGGAATTTTCTGGTGCCGAAGGCCGCCGACAGCGACGACGTGCGCGCGTTTGATTTCGACCAGTGGCGGATCGGCGTGCCCGCGAACGATCTCGCCTACATGATCGCGCTGCAAATCTATCCCGACCGTCGGGCGCGGATCGAGCGGCCGTTGCTCGACAGCTATCATCAGACATTGGTCGCAGGCGGTGTGACCGGCTACGACAGGGCGTCGCTGGATCAGGACTATCGTCTCGCCGTGCTCTGGCACATCGCCCAGCCGGTCTGGCAATGGGCGATCCAGCTCCCGCCGGTGATCTGGTGGAATAATCTCGAGCGCATCTTCCTTGCGTTCGACGATCTCGGCTGCCGCGAATTGCTGGACTGACGGCGCTTCCCTCGAGACAGGGCCGCACGCGCGCGGCGAGGTCTTTGTCGGTACACGTCACTGCGGTGCATTTGCCGTCGTCGCTACCAGCCCCCTCAACGATTACCAGAGATTGTTCGCCGGCCTTAAGCCGCCGGCCAGCATCGGCGCGACATATCGGCATGGGCATGGCGTCGAGGCCAAGTTCGTCGACGGCCTGCGCTCGGTCGCGGCGACGATGGAGCTGTTGGACCTGCAGGAGAAGCGCTCGGACTTCGTCAAGCACGTCCAGGCCGCGGTCGAGGCCGACGTGCAGTCCAACGGCCTGGAGCTGGAATCGGTGTCGCTGACCAAGCTCGACCAGACCGACATCTCGTTCTTCAACGCCGAGAACTTCTTCGACGAGCGCGACATCGCCAACAAGACCGCGAGCACCCGTGCCGAGGTGGCGAGCGCGACGCAGACGGCGTGGCAGACGGGTCGGCGCCCGCTGACGCTTTGCGTCATCGGGCTTGCCCGGGACGACAGCGGAGGTTCTCGGTTTGGGATTCTTGATACCGTCAGCCCGCGACGCGAGCGACCAATTCCCCCGGGGCTGGGGGCGGCGCTGGAGGAGCCACCGCCCCCGCCCGGCACATCACGAGTGGGGCGCTCATGAAGTGCAGTCCCTGCGCGCAACTCATACGCAGAGAACCGAGTGGGGTGAGCAGAAGATAGCCGGAAACGCGCCGGATTGAAGTTACAAATCCATCACGTCGCGGTCACCTTTTTGCTATCCCGGTCCCGCTGCGTCTCAACAGCGCACGCTTTTTCCGTCGCGGGGAACGGTCACTCCATCACCGCGTGATCGGCCGGTGCCGCCTGCGCGCGCAGTGCCGTCCGAGTCGAGCCGATCATGACCGCGAGCGGGATCGAGACCAGGATGAACATCATGACCAGCTGGTAGTCGTGCGAGAAGGCGAGGATCTGCGCCTGCACCATCACCATCGCATCGGCCATCGCGCGGCCGGCATCCGTGGACAGGTTCAGCAGGCCGGCAACATTGGGCATCTGCAGCGCGTGATTGAACGGGTTGATGTGCTCGACCAGGATCGCGTGGTTTCGCCGCGTTCCCTCGGTGAGCTGCGCGATCGCAATGGAGATGCCGATCGAGCTTGCGACATTTCGCACCAGGGTCAGCATCGAGGTTCCATCAGTCCGTAGCTCGCCCGGCAGCGTCAGGAACGCAACCGTCGACAGCGGCACGAAGACGAGGCCGAAGCCAAACCCCTGCATGATGCTGATGGTGATGATCTCGGGCACGCCGGTCTGGTCGGTCCACGCCGTCATCTGGAACAGCGACAGCGCCGTGAGCGCAAGCCCGACGACGATCAAGGTGCGGGCCTCGATATAGCGCAGCATCCGCCCGACTAGCATCATCGCGACGAACGTACCGCAGCCGCGCGTCGCCAACAGCACGCCGGCGGTGATGATGGGATAGCCGATGACGTTCTGCAGATAGGGCGAGGACAGCGCCATGGTCGAGAACAGCACGAGGCCCATCACGGTCATGAACACGCAGCCGCCGACGAAATTGCGGTCCTTGAACAGCGCGAACTGGATGAACGGGCGCTGCGTCGTCAGCGAATGCGCCAGGAAATAGTAGAAGCCGACGCCGGCGACGATGAACTCGATGATGATCTCGTTGCTCTCCAGCCAGCCCTGATCCTCGCCGCGGTCGAGTGCGATCTGCAGCGAGCCGATGCCGATGGCGAGCGCAGCGAAGCCGAACCAGTCGAACGTCAGCTCCGCGTTCGGCTTGGTCTCCTCCATGAACGCCATCAGGCCGAGCACGGTCACGGCGCCGAACGGCAGGTTGACGAAGAACACCCAATGCCAGGAATAGGTCTCGGTCAGCCAGGCGCCCAGCGACGGCCCCATGATCGGACCGAGCATCACGCCCATGCCCCAGATCGCCATCGCCTTGGCGCGCTCATGCAGCGCGTAGGAATCGAGCATGACGGCCTGCGACAGCGGTACCAGGGAGGCGCCGAACACGCCCTGCAACAGGCGGAACAGCACCATCTGGGTGATGTCCTGGGCAAGCCCGCACATCACGGACGCGATGGTGAAGCCGGCCGAGCAGACGATGAAGGTGCGCTTGCGGCCGAAGCGGTTGGCGATCCATCCCACCGGCGCGGTCATGATCGCGGCCGCGACGATGTAGGACGTCAGCACCCAGTTGATCTGGTCCTGCGAGGCCGACAGCGTGCCCTGCATGTAGGGCAGGGCGACGTTGGCGATGGTGGTGTCGAGCGCCTGCATGATCGTCGCCGTCATGGCGCAGATCGTTACCATGTTGCGGCGGAATCCCGGAACCGCCGATGATGAGGCCGCCGGCGCAGTCATGGCGCGCTACTCCTCCTTCTCCGCCGCATGCGCCGCTCCGAACAGCCCGGCCAGCGTACGCTCGTGGCCGGTGTCGATCGATACGTTGACGCTCATGCCGGCCTTCAGCCTGGCGACGAACCTGTCGGTCTTGTCGAAATGGATCCTGACAGGCACGCGCTGCACGACCTTGACGAAGTTTCCGCTCGCGTTCTGCGGCGGCAGGATCGCGAACTGCGCGCCGGTGCCCGGCGACAGCGAGCCGACCGTGCCCTTGAAGCGATGGTTCGGGAAGGCGTCGACGTCGAGTTCGACCGGCTGGCCGACCGCGACATAGGTGAAGTCGCTCTCCTTCGGATTGGCGTCGACCCAGGGATTGCCGACATCGATCACCGAGAACACCGGCGTGCCCGCGGTGACGAAGCGGCCGAGCTGGATCTGGTCGACCTGCGTGGCGATGCCAGGCATCGGCGCGCGCAAGGTGGTGTGGTCGAGATCGCGCTGGGCGTCCTCGAGCTTGGCCTTGGCCTGGATGTAGGGCGGGAACTGTTCCAGCGGCAGCTCGGGATTGCCGAGCAGCTGCGTTTTCGCGTTCGATAGCTGCTGCTTGATGTACTGCGCCTGCGCGCTCGCCGTCACCAGCGCATTGGCGGCATTGTCGAGGTCGAGCTGCGAGCCGAAATTGTTCTTGGCGAGCGTCTGCTTGCGTTCGACGTCCTTCTGCTTCAGCTCGATGCCCTGCTGGGCCAGGTCGAGCATCTGGCCGTAGATCTTGATGTTGGCGGTGAGGTTGTCGTAGGTGGTCCGCGCCTGCTCCAGCGCCGCCTTGGTCTGGTCGACCGCGAGGCGGTAGGGCACGGGATCGATCTCGAACAGCTCGTCGCCCTTTTGCACCTGCTGGCCTTCCTTGACGACGACCTTGATGATTTTGCCGGAGATGTCGGGGGTGATGAGCACCTTCTGGGCGCCGACATAGGCGTCGTCTGTCGTCACGTAGCGGCCGCCGTTGAGATAGAGCACGAGGCCGCCGACGGCGGCGACGAGCGGCAGCACGACCAGCAGCAGCGTGCGACGGTAGCGGCGCACGAATCCGGGGCGCGCCGGCTTTTCGGCGGCGGCCGCCGCATCCGAGCCGGCTTTCTGTTCGGGGGCGAGTTTCAGGGCGGGCTCAGCCATAGCGCTGCTCCTTTCGCTGCTCGTCGCACAACGACTGCAGGGCGTTTCTCACGTTTTCCTTGATGGCCTCGAGGTGGGTCATCAGCCGCTCGGCGTCGTCGGCGCTGATGCCCTGAAGGGCGGTGTCGGTCAGATCGCCGCGCAGCACCGCGAGCTTCGCGAGCAGCGGACGCGCGGCCTTCTTCAGATAGAGCCGGTTGACGCGGCGGTCGGTGTCGTCGCCGCGCCGCTCGATCAGCCCGGCGTCGGCGAGCTTGTCGATCAGCCGCGTCAGCGTGATCGGCTGCATCTCCATCTGCTCGGCGAGCTCGGACTGCTTCATCCCCTCGTTGCGCTCCACCTTGGCCAGCACGGCCCATTGCGCGCGGGTCATGCCGAAGCGCGCCGCCTCCTTGTCGGCATAGGCGCGCACCAGGCGCTGCAACTCGCCGAGCGTAAACAGGAAATTCACGTCCGCGGACGTGCGGGTCATGGCGGATCTCGATTCAGTGGCGGAAGAAATTGAGCTTTGGCTGTAATGAGCCTCCGATATAATAAGCAAGCTTATGAATATTTGATGGCCCCGCCGAGCGCACCGACCCCGCCGAAGATGCATGGCTCGGCCGGGGGCCTTTGGCGAGACCGGCCCGAGATGCTAGATTGTCAGCAATGACCCTCGCAAAGCCCACCTTCCCGGCGCCGGACCACGACCATGGCCGCTGCGCGGCCGATGCCCTGGACCATGCCGAGCGCATCTGCGCTCAGCGCGGCCAGAAGTTCACGTCGCAGCGCCGCCAGGTGTTGGAGGCGCTGCTGTCGAGCCACCGGCCGCTCGGGGCCTACGAGATCATCGAGGAACTTGCCAAGATCACCGCGCGGCCCGCGCCGATCACCGTGTACCGCGCGCTCGAGTTCCTGATGGCGAACGGCCTGGTGCACCGCATCGAGAGCCGAAATGCCTTCCTCGCCTGCGCCCACGACCACGAGCAGACCGCGCTGGTGGCGTTCCTGATCTGCGAGAGCTGCGGCGCCGTTGGCGAGGTTCCGGCTGCGCCGATCGCGGAAAGCCTGAAGCTGGCCGCTGCGGCAACGGGCTTCACACCGAAGCTTTCCGTCGTCGAGATCACCGGGTTGTGCGCGCATTGCCAGAGTGCCGCGTGAGGTCCGTCACTGCGGCCGAAGCTATACACGTGTGAATGACTGTCGTATTCGAGGTTCAGCGCGAGACCGGTGCGCGCAGGGAGAGGCCAGCACCGCCGCCGCTCTACCTCCGCATCACCTCCGACCGACCAAGACAAAGCTGACCACACCTTGATGGCGGTCCGAATACAAAGAAACGCGCCAGGGAGCCAACGTCCTCGTGTCCGCAACGTCAACCTCATCCGCCGCGACCCGGCCGCTCGGCCTGGGTGCGATCGCCGTCATCCTCGTGCTGTGCCTGTCCTGGGCGTTCAATCAGATCGCGGTGAAGCTCGCGCTGCCTGAAATTCCGCCGCTGCTGCAGGCCACCTTCCGCTCGCTCGGTGCGCTGCCGGTGCTGCTGGTGTTCGCGCGGGTGCGCGGCGTGAAGATGTTCGAGCGCGACGACACGCTGGGGCTCGGCCTGGTGGCAGGCCTGCTGTTCGGCTTGGAATTCGTGCTGATCTATCAGGGCCTGCTGCTGACCTCGGCGTCGCGCGCCATCGTGTTCCTGTATACCGCGCCGTTCTTCGTCGCGCTCGGCTCGTTCCGCTTCCTCGGCGAGCGGATGGGGCCGGCGCAATGGGGCGGGTTGGCGCTCAGCTTCACCGGTGTGGCGCTGGCGATCGGCATTCCCCAGGCCGATGTCGACGGCCGCGTGCTGCTCGGCGATCTCCTGGTGGTCGGCGGCGGCCTGCTGTGGGGCGTGACCACGGTGTTCGTCAAAGGCACCCGACTGCGCTTCATCGCGCCGGAGCGGGCATTGGGGTACCAGGTCGCGGTCTCCGTCCCGATCATGGCGGCGGCGGCCCTGATCGCCGGCGAGCGGCTGACCCAGGTTCCCAGCCCGTTCGTGATCGGCCTGATGGCCTACCAGTCGATCTGGGTGGTCGGGACCACGTTCACGATCTGGTTCGCCCTGATCAAGGCCTACTCGGCCAGCAAATTGTCGGCATTTACCTTCATCACCCCTTTATTCGGGGTGGTGGCGAGCTATTTCATCCTGCATGACGCCCTGACGCTGGCCTTTGGCTTGGCTGCCGTGCTTGTGATCGTTGGGCTTTTTCTCGTAAACCGCCCGAACCGCGTGGTCCTGGCCGCGACTGATCCATTGCTGAATGTCACCAAAACCTGATATCCGAGCGCCCATGAACAAGCCCGAGATCCTGACCGAGAACACCTCAGCGTCCGATGTCGCCGGACCCGCTCCCCGGCATCAGACCACCCGCGTCATGGTCGGCAACGTCGCCGTCGGCGGCGGCGCCCCGATCGTGGTGCAGTCGATGACCAACACCGACACCGCCGACGTCGACCAGACGGTGGCCCAGGTTGCAGCGCTGGCGCGCGCCGGGTCCGAGATGGTTCGCATCACGGTCGACCGCGAGGAGGCCGCCGCGGCCGTCCCGCACATCCGCGAGAAGCTGGACCAGCGCGGCATCACCACGCCGCTGATCGGCGACTTCCATTACATCGGCCACAAGCTGCTGACCGACCATCCGGCCTGCGCCGAGGCGCTGGCGAAATACCGCATCAATCCCGGCAATGTCGGCTTCAAGGACAAGCGGGACACGCAGTTCTCGACCATCATCGAGCTCGCCAACAAATACGCCAAGCCGGTGCGCATCGGCGCCAATTGGGGCTCGCTCGACCAGGAGCTGCTCAGCAAGCTGATGGACGAGAACGCCGCCGCCGCCAGCCCGCGCGATGCGCGTGCGGTGATGCGCGAGGCGATGGTTCAGTCGGCGCTGCTCTCGGCGGCCCGCGCCCAGGAACTCGGCATGCCGAAGGACCGCATCATCCTGTCGGCCAAGGTCTCGGCCGTGCAGGACCTGATCGCGGTCTACCAGGACCTCGCCGCGCGGTCGGACTACGCCATCCATCTCGGCCTGACCGAGGCCGGCATGGGCTCGAAGGGCATCGTCGCCTCCTCGGCCGCGCTCGGCATCCTGCTGCAGCAGGGCATCGGCGACACCATCCGCATTTCGCTGACGCCCGAGCCCGGCGGCGACCGCACCCTCGAAGTGCAGGTCGCGCAGGAGCTGCTGCAGACCATGGGCTTCCGCACCTTCGTGCCGCTGGTTGCGGCGTGCCCGGGCTGCGGCCGCACCACCTCGACCACGTTCCAGGAGCTGGCACGCTCGATCCAGGACTTCATCCGCGAGGAGATGCCGGCCTGGAAGACGCAATATCCCGGCGTGGAAGCGCTCAACGTCGCCGTCATGGGTTGCATCGTCAACGGCCCCGGCGAATCCAAGCACGCCAATATCGGCATCTCCCTGCCCGGCACTGGCGAAGCCCCGGCCGCGCCGGTCTTCGTCGACGGCAAGAAGTTCCGCACCCTGCGCGGCCCGAGCATCGCCGCCGACTTCAAGGCGCTGGTGATCGACTACATCGACCAGCGCTACGGCAGCGGTGCCAAGGGGCCGGAGAGCGTGACCGCGGCGGAGTAGGGCGGCACGCCGGTCCCGGCTCAGCCAGCGGCGCCTCCTGTCCGCTGGGTTGATCGCGCGGTTGCTTGCGGCGAGAAGGCCTGACCATTCGTTACTCCGTCATGCCCGGGCTTGTCCCGGGCATCCACGTCGTTCCGAGGATGCCGAGCGGCGTGGATGGCCGGGACGAGCCCGGCCATGACGATGTGGCAGCAGACGGTCGCACAACTCCGATCGTCATATGCGATCCCTCTGTCGCAGGCGGGGAGCTTGAGAAAGTGCCCGCGACGAAATCTCGCGGTCAATCTGGCTGTTGTAGGAGCGGCAGCCGCCTCTGCAACCGTCGGCTGCTTGTGCCGCTCCTCTCAGTCTGAAATTTTCGCCGCCGATCGGCCGCAATGCGCTGCCGCCAAATCGGGCACCGGTGTCGCGGTCGACACCATCGGGGCCGCCGCACTGCTGCCCGCATGATCAGCACCTTGAGGCCTGCTGAAGAGGATGGCTCCATGAATCTCGATATCAGGGAGATGGAACTCGCTGAGACCGCTGTTGTCATCGACTACTTCTATGCGTCGAGCATCGAGCAGCTCGACCTGATGGGCATCGATCCGACGCGGATGCCGACCAGGTCGGTGTGGGCCGGACTGTTCCAGACGCTCTACGACACGCCTTTGGCCGAGCGCGCGGCGCTGCTGGTGATCTGGCGGCTCGACGGCCGCCCGATCGGCTTCTCCAGCTCAGATCGCATCGTGTACGGCAACCGCGCCCACATGCACCTGCATATCACCGAGCCGGAGCTGCGCGGCCGCGGCCTCGGCACCGCATGCGTCCGCCGCACCATCGATTTCTATTTCGAGCGGCTCAAGCTCAAGCAGCTGTTCTGCGAGCCGCACGCCTACAACACCGCCCCCAACCGCGCGCTGCAGAAGGCCGGCTTCCGCTACTTGAAGACCTACAAGACCGTGCCCGGCCCGATGAACTACCACCAGGCGGTGACGCGCTGGATGATCGAGCGGTGAGGGTGAGGCTCCCCTCGATAGCGGGGAGAGATGTGCGCGGCTCTATCCACGTCATTGCGAGTGCAAGCGAAGCAATCCAGGGCCGCGCAAGGATTTCTGGATTGCTTCGCTGCGCTCGCAATGACGGCGTTTGCCGCAACATCGCGTCCTACAACCCCGCCACCAGCCCTCAGCTCCTACAGCGGCACGTGCCCATATTCGCGATTGGCGAGGCTCGCCTCTTCCAGATCGAGATCGCGCTCGATGCGGCGGCGGGTCTCGTCGGTGATCTTGCCGTCGCGCAGCATCACGTGGATGAATTTGCGTTCTGCCGTGATCAGCTCGCGGGTCAGCTCGATGCCGAGCGCGGAGGCGTCGTTGTCCTCGGGCCTCAGACCTTCCGGGAGCTGGTTGGTCCGTACCTCGTGGCGCGCCCGCAGCAGCCGCACCACCTCGTCCGACAGCTCGCGATCGCTGGTCATCGTCTCCAGCGACCGCAGGGCGCTGTCGAGCGCCTCGCGCCGGGCCGCGATCTCCTGCTCATGCTCGCGCTGATGCTCGGCGCGACCCTGGTTGCCGACCCCGAGCCAGCGCACGACGGCCGGCAGGGTCAGGCCGAGACCGATCAGGGTGAAGAAGATCACGCCGAAGGCGATGAACAGGATCTGGTCGCGATAGGGAAACGCATCGCCGGTCGAGAGCGTCAGCGGCAGCGCCAGCGCGGTGGCGAGCGAGACCGTGCCGCGCACGCCGGTGAAGCCGATGATGAAGGTCTGCCGCCACGGCGGCAGCGGATCGCGGGCCCGGAGCGAAGAGCTCAGCAGGCGCGGCAGGATGGTCGCCGGAAAGGTCCAGGCGAAGCGCGCGATCACGACGATGGCGAGCACCAGCGCGGTCGCGATCATGATCTCGTCGAGCGGGAAGATCTTCGACTTCTCGTAGATCAGCCGCATCTGGAAGCCGGTCAGCAGGAACAGCATGCCCTCGACCAGGTAGACCATCAGGTCCCAGAAGAAGACGCCCTGCAGGCGGGTTGCCGAGGAGATCCACAATGGGCCGTTCCAGCTCATGTAAAGGCCGCAGGCCACGGTCGCGATCACGCCGGAGCCGCCGACATGCTCGGGGATCCAGAACGCCAGATACGGCGTCAGCACCGACAGGGTGATCTCGACCTGCGGGTCGCGGGCATAGTGACGGGCGCGCAGCATCAGCCAGCCGACGCCGATGCCGAAGGCGATCTCGCCAACCACGATCAGGCCGAACTCGCCGGCCGCGACCGGAAAGGAGAAGGCGCCGGTGATGATGGCGGCCACCGCGAAGCGATAGAGGATCAGCGCTGTCGCGTCATTGGCGAGGCCCTCGCCTTCGAGGATCACCATGACCCGGCGCGGCAGATGCAGCCGGCGGGCGATGGCGAGCGGCGCCACGACGTCGGGCGGCGCCACGATGGCGCCGAGCAGGAAGCCGATGCTCCAGGGCAGGCCGAGAAGATAGTGGGTCGCCGTCGCCACAGCGGACGCCGTGAAGATCACGCAGCCGACCGCGAGCAGCACGATCGGCCGCAGATTGCGCTTGAACTCGCGCCAGCTCATCGCGACGCTCGACGAATAGATCAGCGGCGGCAGCACCACCAGCAGGACCAACTCCGGCGGCAGCGCGAACGCCGGCATCGTCGGCACGAAGGCGAGCGCGATGCCGGCGAGCATCAAGAGGATCGCCGGCGCGAGATTGGCGCGTCGCGCGATCAGGGCGGTTCCCGCCAACACGGCCAGCAGGATCAGGAATATCTGAAAGTGAGCTTCCATGGCTGGGGGCTTGGCGTCGTTGCGCCGGCGTCAATCCCGGAGGTCGTAGCGGTAGGACTTCGACACGATCTGCCAGCCGTCCTTCAGTTTCATCGCCACGAGATAATCGGTGAAATAGCGCGGCGGCAGCTGGCACCGCACCTTGATGAAGGCCGTCTTGTCGTCCGAACGGTCGATGGTGACGATGAAGTCCTCGCGCGGCTTGCCCTCGCCCTTCGCCGACGGGCGCTTGCGCACCCAGGCCAGCCAGTCCGGCACGGTCAGGATCTTGAGCTCGCCGTTCTCGACCCAGCGCAGGTCAGCGGTGGGGTGGAACACGGCACCGAGCTTGTCGGCGTCGCCCTCGTAGAGCGCATCGAAATAGCCCTGAACGACGGCCTCGACGGTGGAACGGTCTGTGCTCACGGCCAACTCCCTGGGAACCTGGACAAACAAGGATCGCATTTTCGATGCAAAGCGGCGCTTGGCAAGGCATGAACTGGCGTCATTGCGCCAGCGACAGACTATAATGGCCGAGGCCAGGTCGATCGGGAATAAATCTGCGTGATCCCGGTCACAAGCCGAATGGGCTGCACTCTGATAGGCAGGTCCCAGCAGATCTCCCAGCGGTATGGGGTGGGTACGATGTCTTGGTCACTTCGATTGGGCGGTTACATCCTGACGGCAGCGCTGCTGCTGATCGGCCACCCCGCGCTCGCCGAGAAGCGGGTGGCGCTCGTCATCGGCAACTCCGCCTATCAGAACGTGCCGCAGCTCACGAACCCCGCCAATGACGGCGCGGTGATGACCGCGACCTTCAAGAGCGCCGGCTTCGACGTCGTCGATTACAGGCGCGATCTCACCGCCCGTGAGACCCGGCGGGCGCTGCGCGATTTTGCCGACGCCGCGCGCGATGCCGACATCGCCGTGGTCTACTATGCGGGCCACGGCATGGAAGTCGAAGGGGCCAACTACCTGATCCCGATCGATGCCCGGCTCGAGCGTGATACCGACGTCTATGACGAGACGCTGTCGCTCGACCGCATCCTGGTTGCGGTCGAGCCGGCCAAGAAGCTGCGGCTGGTGATCCTCGACGCTTGCCGCGACAATCCGTTCACCCGCAACATGCAGCGGACGGTGGCGACCCGCAGCCTCGGCCGCGGCCTCGCCAAGGTCGAGCCGACCAGCCCCAACACGCTGATCGCCTACTCCGCCAAGGCCGGCTCCACGGCGCAGGACGGCGACGGCAAGAACAGCCCCTTTACACTGGCGCTGTCGCGGCACATCGCGACCCCCGGCCTCGACGTCCGCAAGGCGTTCGGCTTCGTGCGCGACGAGGTGCTGAAATCGACCGGCAACCGCCAGGAACCGTTCGTCTATGGCTCGCTGGGCGGTGAGGACGTGCCGCTGGTCCCCGGCGTGCCGCGCGTCGTCACGCAGATGCCGGTCGCACCGCCCGCAAATCCGCAAGCCGACATCCGGCGCGACTACGAGCTCGCGATGCAGGTCGGCAACAAGGGCGCGCTGAACGCGTTCCTGGCGCAATATCCGGACGGCTTCTATGCGAGCCTGGCCAAGTTGCAGCTCGAAAAGCTCACCGCCGAGGAGAATCGCGCCGCCGCTTCCGAGAAGGCCCGCGCCACCGAGGCCGAGCGCGCGCGACTCGTCGCGGAGGGCGCCCGCAAGGATACCCTCGCCAAGGCGGAGGCCGAGGCCAAGGCGGCCGAGCAGGCGCGCATTGCTGCCGAGAAGGCCAATCAGCTGGCACAGCAGCAGGCGGCCGACGCCGAGAAGAAGCGGCAGGAGCAGCAGCTCGCGGCGGCCGACAATCCGCGCGCGGCGACATCGCCGGGCGCGCCGGCGGCCGCAGCCCTGCAGCAGGGGCCGGAGGTCGCCTCGCTGACTCCCCCATCGCAGCCGGCTGATCTCGCCAAATCCGTTCAACTCGAGCTGCGCCGCGTCGGCTGCCTCACCGAGGACGCCGATGGCGACTGGGGCTCGGCCTCGCGCCGCTCGCTGTCGCAGTTCAACCGCTATGCGGGCACCAAGCTCGACACCCAGGCGGCCTCGGCCGATGCGCTGCAGGCGATCAAGCTCAAGCAGGCCCGCGTCTGCCCGCTGGTCTGCCAGCATGGCACCAAGCCGGACGGCGACCGCTGCACCCGCATCGTTTGCGCCGAGGGCTCGTTCGTCAACGACGACAATGAATGCGAGAAGCGGCGCGAGAAGAAGCCGGTCGCCAGGCGCGGGCAGGACGACGAGGACATGCCGTCGCGCCGTCGCGCCCGTGCTGCTCCCGAGCCCGGCCTGCCGCTTCCCAATGCCGGCGTCGGCATCGGGTCGGCCCCGGGCTACGCCAGGCCGCAGACCCAGGCCGCTCGGCCGCCGAAGTCCACCGGCCAGATCTATTGCGATGCCTATCTGTGCCGCGCCGTCAGGCCCGGCTGCCGTCTCGAATATCGTGGCGGCGGTGGTCCGGCCAACAACGCCAGCGTCGAGGTGTGCAACTGATCAGGACGAGATTACGCTGGCGGCGATGTTGACCATCAGGGCGACCAGCGCGGTGTTGTAGATGAACGAGATGATGCCGTGCACAGTCGCGGTGCGGCGGATGATCTTGTCGGTGATGCCGACGTCGGAGACCTGGGCGGTCATGCCGATGACGAAGGAGAAGTAGACGAAGTCCCAGTAGTCGGCGTGCTCGTCCGTGTCGCCGCTGGGGAATTGCAGGCCGCCGGGTTTGGCGCCGCGGTAGTAGTCATGAGCGTAGTGCAGGGCGAAGGTCGCATGCACCGCGGCCCAGGACAGCGAGACGGTGAGCAGCGCCAGCGTCAGCGCCGGGGCGTCGCGCTTGGAGGCGCCGAGCTCGAGCACGATCGCCGCGATGCTGGCAAAGGCGCCGAGTGCCGTGACCAGCAGGATCACGAAACGGCCGTCGTCCTGCATGATCGCCTTGCGGCGGATGTGATGATGCTCGCTGCGCAGCATCATCGCCGCGACCAGCACGAGGTAGAGCGCGGTGAAGATGTCCCAGGCGAGCAGCAGCCGCGTGATCAGGCGGAGCGCCTGCGGCAGCAGGAAGAACGCGATGATCGCGATGCCCAGCGAGACGAAGGTGCGCGGCCGCGCATAGATGACGCGGAGCGGAGCCGGCAGCCGCGCGAAGCGGGCGAGGTCCGGATCGTCGGGATGGACTCCGGCCAACGCCTCGCCTCAGCTCTTGCGCTCGGCGACGAAGTGGGCGGCGGCGCGCAGCACGTCGCCCTTGGCGCCGAAGATCGACAGCGCGGCATCGCCGCGGGCGAGGAGGTCGCGGACGCGCTGCCTGGCGCCCTCGACGCCGAGCTGGGTGACGAAAGTGGTCTTGCCGAGCTCGGCGTCGGCGCCGGCCGGCTTGCCGAGCGTCGCGGCATCGCCCTCGACGTCGAGCAGGTCGTCGGCAATCTGGAAGGCTTCGCCGAGCGCGCGGCCGTAGTCGTCGAGCGCCTGGTACTCAGCTGCCGACGCCTGGCCGAGCAGGGCGCCGGCGATGCAGCCGAAGCGGAGCAGGGCGCCGGTCTTCATCTGCTGCACGCGAGCGACGTCGACCGGGTCGCGGTCGCCGAACCGGCCTTCGCCGGCAAGGTCGAGGATCTGGCCGCCGGCCATGCCGCCAACACCGGCGCAGCGGGCCAGCGCCCGGGTCAGCGCCAGCCGGACGCCGGCGTCGGCATGGATCTCGTCGCGGGTGATGATGTCGAAGGCGATGGTCAGCAGCGCGTCGCCGGCCAGGATCGCGGTGGCGTCGTCATAGGCCTTGTGCAGGGTCGGACGTCCCCGGCGCAGGTCGGAATTGTCCATCGCCGGCAGGTCGTCATGGATCAGGGAATAGCAGTGGATGCATTCGAGCGCCGCGCCCGCCATCAGCGCGCCGCGCCGGGGCACGCCGAACACGGCGGCGCTCTCGACCACCAGGAACGGGCGCAGCCGCTTGCCGCCGTTGAGGCTCGAATAGCGCATCGACTCGATCAGCCGCTTCGGCCTGATGATCTCGTCCGCCAGCGGCGCATCGCCGAGGAGCTCGCCGAGCAGGGCTTCGGTCTCTTCCGCGGTCTTGTCCAGGCGTTGGGTGAAGTCGGTGAGGGCCGTCGCAGTCATTTAACAAGAGCTCCAGGGGCAAAATTCGCCGGACAATCGTTGATGGCGGCGACTTCGTCAATTGCCGGGGCGGTGGCGGCTTTCGGCCGCAACTGCGGAAAAAAGCAGGAAACCTCATGGAGATGTCGGATAATCCCGGCCAATTGTCCGCCGCCGCGGCGGTCCAACCCGAGCGACGCCTGCCCTTGCGTACCGTCAGAACCATCCTCCTGATCGTCGTGCTGGTGCTGCTCGTGCCCTACGCGCTGACGCCGTTCTATGCCGTGGGTCACCCCGTCTCGACCCTGATGCTGTGGCGGTCGGTGACGGGGCAGCCGGTAACGCGGCACTGGATCGACCTCTCGGCGATGTCGCCGTATTTGCCCCGCTCGGTGGTGGCCGCGGAGGATGCCAAATTCTGCGGCCATCACGGCATCGACTGGGGGGCGCTGCGGGAGGTCATGGACGACGCCGAGGACGGCGAGGTCAGCCGCGGCGGCTCGACCATCACCCAGCAGGTTGCCAAGAACCTGTTCCTCTGGCAGGGCCGCAGCTATGTCCGCAAGGCGCTGGAACTGCCGGTGGCGCTGTGGATCGATCTCGTGCTCAGCAAGCGGCGCATTCTCGAGATCTATCTCAACATCGCCGAGCTTGGCCCATCCGGCCAGTTCGGCGTCGAGGCGGGCGCAAATTACGCCTTCAACCGCTCCGCCGCGGGGCTCGGCCCGCGCGAGGCGGGGTTGATGGCCTCGATCCTGCCGAACCCCGTCCGGCGCAGTGCCCGGGTTCCGGGGCCGGGTGTGCGGCGGCTGTCCGCGACCTACATGGTGCGGGCCCAGGCCTCCAGCCTGCAGACCTGCTGGGGGGAGCGGCGTTGAGACCCGAGCGGGCGCAATTTTGGCCAAAAATGCCTCGGAGAGCCCTAGCCATGCCGCACCCCTTCCTCTATAAGCGCGGCCTTGATCGGCATCCGGCTCGCCAGCTTCATGGCTGCAGCCGTCCCTTTGCGGACGATGCCTTCCGAAATACCCCTAGAGGATACCGATATGGCCGTCCCCAGAAGAAAAACTTCGCCGTCTCGCCGCGGCATGCGCCGCTCGGCTGACGCCATCAAGAAGCCGACCTATGTCGAGGACAAGGATTCCGGCGAGCTGCGTCGTCCGCACCACCTGGACCTGAAGACCGGCATGTACAAGGGCCGCCAGGTTCTGAAGAAGAAAGACGCCTGATTGTCCGCGCGGGCCGCTTTCCAAGCTGCCCGAATTCGGCCATCGATGGGGTTGAAAGCGGTCCCGTGCGACGTGATTCGCCGGGACCGTTGCGTATCTGTGCCGCGTGATCCCGTCTCGCTGTCATCATCTTCGCACCGATTGATTTTGCGCCGGGCCGCCGCCCGCGCCATCCAAGGCTTCAACCGATGTCCATGGTCGGTTTCCCGCTGCTGCTGATCCCGCTGGCGATCTACAACATGATCGTCTTCCTGATGCCGGGGGTCGCCTTCAGCGAGACGCTGCTGCGCCTTCAGCTTCCGTCCGGCGAGGTCTGGACGATCTCGCTCGGCGACATGCTGCTGGCCCTGGGCGTGCTGCTGCTGCTGCTCGAAATCATCAAGGCGGCGAAGCCGAACGGGAAATATCTGACCGATCATCTGCTGTCGCTGCTGGTCTTCGGCGGCGCCGCGGCGGAATTCGTGATGTGGCAGAAGTTCGGGAATTCGACCTTTCTGCTGCTGACCCTGCTGGCGATGGTCGATTTCTTCGGCGGCATCTCGCTGCGCACCAAGCGCGCCGCCCGCGCCGTCGTAGCCGCGCCTGCTCCCGCGCCGGTTCCTGCCGACGTGCCCGTCTCTGATCCCGAGCCCGAGCTGATCGAAGAATCGGCCAAAGAACCGGCCAGGGCAGAGCTTCAGCCGGCGGATGCCGCTGTCCCTCCTGCACCCGACGAGGAGTCCACCGATGCCGTGCCGGCAGCGGCCTCGGTCGCCGAATCGGTGCTGCTCGATCGCTCGGTGCCGCGGCCGGCTGCTGCGGAGCCGAAAGGCGCTGCCCCGGAGTTGCAGGCCGAGGTGACCGGCCCGGGGGCCCAAGAGCCGCCAAAAACCGACACGCCAAAGGCCTGACGCGCAGGCGAGCCGCGCTCAGATCACCTGCCGGGTCCGGCCGACGGCCCGCGTCACCGGTTGAAGCCTCGCCGCATAGGCGTTGTGCACGTCTGCCGGCGCGGCACGCCTCAGCGTGCGGGTCTGTGGCAGGTGCTCGGCGGTCGCGATCAGATGGGTGACGAAGCTGGCGTCGGGGCGGGAGGCGCGGACCATGCGCGCGCGATGCTCGTCGCTGGTGCCGGCCGGCAGCAGCACGACCGAGCGCGACGTCTCCTCCGTTCGGTCCAGGCGGCCCTCGTCCTGATCAATCGTTAACATTGCCCAACCATTACCGGCGCGCGTGTCACGTTATGGGACGCCGGAGCCTTTCGCCATTCCAACTCGCAAAGCCAATGCCGTTCCAAGCGCGTCGGGCGCTGTACGTTCCAAAGATGGTTGACGCGTCTCGGACACGCGCCCGTCGCCTCGGCATGCTCTCCGTTAACCAGAGATGCGTAGTCTGATTCGCGAAGTCGGCCGCCGCCGCTCGCGCTGATACGCGTCGGCCGTTCCCAAATCAGCGCCGGTCTTGCCGGCCTGTGCCGAAACGAGGCGATCTTGACATCCGAATTGCCACAGACCGCGATGATCCTGGCGTCCCTGGGCCAAGCTGCCTTCGTCTGGGATCTGGCGAGCGACGTGATCGTCTGGAGCGATCACGTCGGGGCGGTGTTTGCCGACGTTCCGCTGCCGCAACTCTGCAACGGCGCCGAATTCAGCAAGCTCATCGAGCCGGACCGCAGCATCCGCTCCGAGATCATGCACCAGGCGGCGCCGCTGCATGGCGCCGCCGGCACGCCGTACCGGATCGAATATGGCGTGCGCACCCACGCGGGTGCGCCGCTGATCTGGGTCGAGGAGACCGGCTGCTGGTTCGCCGGCCCCGATGGGCGGCCATCGCGTGCCCAGGGCATCGTGCGGATCAACAACGAGCGCCACGCCCGCGAGGAGCAACTGCTCAAGCTGTCACGCCACGATCCGCTGACCGGCGAGCTGAACCGGACGCACCTGTTGGCGACGCTTGCCGAGGTGATCGAGGAGTCGCAGCGGTTCCGCTTCTCCTGCGCCTTCATGCTGGTCGGCATCGATCATCTCGCGCGCATCAACGACGCCTTCGGCTTCGACGTCGCCGACGGCGTCGTGCTGGAGATCGCCCAGCGCATCCGGGGCCGGCTCCGCGGCGGCGACACGCTCGGGCGGTTCTCGGGCAACAAGTTCGGGTTGATCCTGAAGAACTGTACGATGGACGACATGAACACCGCCGCCGAACGCTTCCTCGCGACGGTGCGCGACGAGGTGGTGCCGACCAAGTCTGGTCCGGTCGCCGTCACCGCGACGATCGGCGCAGTCAGCGTTCCCCGTCACGCCCGCTCGGTCGAGGAGGCGGTCAACCGCGCCCATGAGACGCTCGACGCCGCCAAGCGCCGCCGCATCGGATCGTTCTCGACCTGGCGGCCGAACGTGGAGCGCGACGCGCAGCGCAAGGTCAACATCCGCGTCACCGATGAGATCGTGACCGCGCTCAATGAGCGGCGCATCGTCACGGCGTTCGAGCCGGTGGTGAATGCCAACACGCTTGCGCCCGCCTTCTATGAATGCCTGGTGCGGATGCGCCAGGATGACGGTCGGGCCCTCCTGGCGCCGGACGTGGTGCCGGTCGCCGAACGTCTCGGCCTGATCCGCCTGGTCGATCACCGCATTCTGGAGCTGGTGGTGGCGGAGCTTGCGAGCACGCCCGACGTCACCCTGAGCCTCAACATCTCGCCTGAGACCACCATGGATCCGGACTGGTGGGCCTCGATCGAGTCCATGATGCGCGCCCATCCGGGGGTCGCCGAACGGCTGATCGTCGAGATCACCGAGACGGTCGAGATCCAGGACGTCGACGATCTCCGCGGCTTCGTGACGCGGCTGAAAGATCTCGGCAGCCGAATTGCCATCGATGACTTCGGCGCCGGACACACCTCGTTCCGCAATCTGCGCAAGCTCGGCGTCGACATCGTCAAGATCGACGGCGCCTTCGTGCAGAATCTCGTGCGCTCGGCTGATGACCGCGCCTTCGTGCAGACGCTGGTCGAGCTGGCGCGACGGCTGCAGATCAAGACGGTCGCGGAATGGGTGCAGGACGAGGCGTCGGTCGCGCTGCTGCGCGACTGGGGCTGCGACTACATCCAGGGACGGGTGATCGGCCTCGCCTCGGTCGATCGGCCGTGGATCGGTAATGGCACGGTCGAGTTGCCGGCGGCGAGCTGATCGGCCGCCGGCCTTCGGCGTCAGCCTTGCTGCTCGTCCTTCTTCGGCTCGGACATGCGGTCGAGCCGATCCTGCATTTCCTTCATCTGACGACGCAGCTCATCGATGTTGTCGTCGGCGGCCGGGGTCGGCTCGGCCGCCTTTTCCTCCCCGCGGGCCGGCGGCGCGAACGGCTTGAACATCGAGAAGGTCTGCTGGAACAGCTCCATGTTGCGGCGCACCTGCTCCTCGAGCGGCGCGAATGGCGTCCCGCTGAAGGTGTCAGCGATCTGCTTGCGGAACTTTTCCTGCTCTCTGGTCAGGGTATCGATCGACTGCTCAAGGTATTTCGGTACCACCATCTGCATGCTGTCGCCGTAGAAGCGGATGAGCTGGCGCAGGAACGTGGTCGGCAGCAGGTTCTGGCCGGCCTTGTTCTCCTGTTCAAAGATGATCTGGGCGAGTACGGAGCGTGTGATGTCGTCGCCGGTCTTGGCGTCGTAGACCAGGAAATCCTCCCCGTTCTTAACCATCGAGGCAAGATCTTCGAGGGTCACGTAGGTACTCGTCCCGGTATTGTAGAGCCGCCGGTTCGCGTATTTCTTGATTGTGGTGGGTTGGTCAGATTTCGCCATGAGCTCACACATGCAAACCGAGAACAGGGAACCCGGCGGCGTCGCCGCAGGGCGAAGAGCTACGCAATGCAATAACGTAATCACTTTCGGGCGAGTTCGGCTACGGTTTTGTGCGGAACGGTTAATCCCGCAGCAGAAATCTTGCTCACGAAACGGCCAAGCATCCCAATTTGAATGCGCTGCAACAGGAATTGCTGATGCCGCCAATTGACATGTCGCAACGACGTTAACAGGATGAAGCGCGAAGGTTTCGCACTCGCCAATCCGGGGCTTGCGGACGGCCGGCACGACCGTGAACTGAAAAGATCATTTTCATTTCAAATACCCTCAAGTTCTCAAGCCCTCGCTTTCACGTCCAAGATCAAGAACCCTAGGAGATGCCCATGTCAGACGATGTCGTCATCGTCAGCGCCGCCCGTACCCCGGTTGGAAGCTTCAACGGTGCCTTTGCCAGTGTTCCGGCCCATGAGCTGGGCGCTGTCGCAATCAAGGCCGCACTGGAACGCGCCGGCATCGAGCCGGGCCGTGTGTCCGAAGTCATTCTGGGGCAGATCCTGACCGCAGCTCAGGGCCAGAACCCGGCCCGTCAGGCCTCGATCGCCGCTGGCATTCCGGTGGAAAGCCCGGCCTGGGGCATCAACCAGCTGTGCGGCTCGGGCCTGCGCTCCGTCGCGCTGGGCTACCAGGCGCTCGTCAATGGCGACTCCGACATCGTGGTTGCCGGCGGCCAGGAGTCGATGAGCATGGCGGCGCATGCGCAATACCTGCGCGCCGGCGTGAAGATGGGCTCGCTCGATCTGGTCGACACGATGATCAAGGACGGTCTGTGGGATGCCTTCAACGGCTATCACATGGGCAACACCGCCGAGAACGTTGCGAAGCAATATCAGATCACCCGCGCGCAGCAGGACGAGTTCGCCGTTGCATCGCAGAACAAGGCCGAGGCCGCTCAGAAATCCGGCAGGTTCAAGGACGAGATCGCGCCCGTGACGGTCAAGAGCCGCAAGGGCGACACCGTGGTCGACACCGACGAATACCCGCGTCATGGCGCGACGGTCGAGGCCATGGCCAAGCTGCGTGCGGCCTTCGAGAAGGACGGCACGGTCACCGCCGGCAACGCGTCGGGCATCAATGACGGCGCAGCGGCCGTGGTGCTGATGACCGCCAAGCAGGCCGCCAAGGAAGGCAAGACCCCGCTCGCCCGGATCGTGTCCTGGGGACAGGCCGGCGTCGACCCGAAGATCATGGGCACCGGCCCGATCCCGGCGTCGCGCACGGCGCTGAAGAAGGCCGGCTGGAATATCGCCGACCTCGACCTGATCGAAGCCAACGAGGCGTTCGCCGCGCAGGCCTGTGCCGTGAACAAGGACCTCGGCTGGGATCCGGCCAAGGTCAACGTCAACGGCGGTGCGATCGCGATCGGCCATCCAATCGGTGCATCCGGCGCGCGCGTGCTCGTGACCCTGCTGCATGAGATGCAGAAGCGCGACGCCAAGAAGGGCCTCGCGACGCTGTGCATCGGCGGCGGCATGGGCATCGCGCTGTGCGTCGCACGCGACTAAAAAGCCGGCACTGACTGCGAACCGTTCAGTCTTCGCAATCGCGTCCAGCTCAACTAAAGATCAACGCCCGGCGATCTCGCCGGGCGTTTTGTTCTTGATGTCCGTCAAACACGTCGCATAATCGACCACTAAAAAATGGAGTTGAGCGAGCATCGATGGTCATGCGGCAAGTTGATCGTCGCACGACGTTTCATGATCCAATAATAACGGTATGCACGGTGGCAGCCAGAGGTTGTCCTGTGCGATCAGTCATCGAGGGAAGGATTCGACATGGCACGTGTGGCGTTGGTGACCGGGGGGACGCGCGGTATCGGAGCGGCGATCAGCAAGGCGCTGAAGGCGGCGGGATACAAGGTCGCGGCGAATTACGGCGGCAACGATGCCGCTGCGGAGAAGTTCAAGAGCGAGACGGAGATCCCCGTCTACAAATGGGACGTCAGCTCGTTCGAGGCCTGCGGCGAAGGCATCAAGAAGGTCGAAGCCGATCTCGGTCCCATCGACGTGCTGATCAACAATGCCGGCATCACCCGTGACACGGCCTTCCACAAGATGACGCTCGAGCAGTGGAGCGCCGTCATCAACACCAATCTCGGCTCGCTGTTCAACATGACCCGCCCGGTCATCGAGGGCATGCGCGCGCGCAAGTTCGGCCGCATCATCAACATCTCCTCGATCAACGGCCAGAAGGGCCAGTTTGGCCAAGTCAACTACTCCGCGGCGAAGGCCGGCGACATCGGCTTCACCAAGGCGCTCGCGCTGGAGACGGCCAAGGCCGGCATTACCGTCAACGTGATCTGCCCGGGCTACATCAACACCGAGATGGTGCAGGCGGTGCCGAAGGACGTGCTCGAGAAAGCCATTCTGCCGCTGATTCCGGTGGGGCGCCTCGGCGAGCCCGAGGAGATCGCGCGCGCCGTGGTGTTCCTCGCGGCGGATGAGGCGGGAGCCATCACCGGCTCGACGCTGTCGGTCAATGGCGGCCAGTACATGGTGTGATCCGCGCCGGCGGCGTTGCCTCCGGCCGCCTTCTGCGGTTAAGGAAATCGAACGCCCGCGCTCGCCGCGGGCATTCACGTCTTGGACGCTTCCCGCACGGACGAAGGCGTGGGTGGCCGGCATGAGCCGGCCGTGACGGAGCCTGCCGCCTGATGTCCCAGCGAACTGCGACCCTGATCGGTCTGACCGCGATCCTGATGTGGTCGCTGCTCGCCTTGTTGACGGTGGCGACGGGTACGATCCCCGCCTTCCAGCTTGCGGCAATGACCTTTGCTGTCGGCGGCGCGGTCGGCCTGCTCAGTGTGTTGCGTCGACCGGATGGGCTGCAGGTGTTGCGGCAGCCGGCGAGGGCGTGGGCCGTCGGCGTCGGCGGCCTGTTCGGCTATCACGCGCTGTATTTCCTGGCGCTGCGCTTCGCGCCGCCGGCGGAAGCCGGGCTGCTGAACTATCTCTGGCCGCTGCTGATCGTGCTGTTCTCGGCCTTCCTGCCTGGCGAGCGCCTGGCGGTCCATCACGTCATCGGCGCCGCGATCGGTCTCGTCGGAACCGCGCTGCTGTTGCTCGGCAACGGTGCGAGCTTCGCTGCGAGCCAGTTGCCGGGGCTTGCGGCCGCCTTCGTCGCGGCGTTCGTGTGGGCGATCTATTCGGTGCTCTCGCGTCGTCTGAAGGCGGTGCCGACCGATGCGGTCGCCGGCTTCTGCCTGGCGACGTCCGCGCTGGCGGCCCTGGTCCATGTTGCGGTCGAGCGAACGGTCTGGCCCGACAGCCCGACGCAGTGGCTCGCTGTTGCCGGTCTCGGCATCGGCCCGGTGGGTGCTGCGTTCTACGCCTGGGACATCGGCATGAAGCGGGGCGACATTCGGGTGCTCGGTGCGGCGTCCTATGCGACGCCGCTGCTGTCGACGGCGTTCCTGATCGTTGCCGGCTACGCGCGGCCGAGCGCGACCATCGCCGTGGCGGCGCTGCTGATCGCCGGCGGCGGTCTGGTCGCGGCCAAGGACATGTTCCTTCTGCGCAAGCGCTGACCGCGTCAGGTTGAGCGAAAGTCAGGCGGTGCCCGCTCGCATGCGGACTTCGGTACGGCGGCCCGAATCCGCCGGTTATCCTTGATGCGCACTTAACCGTGCGCAAAACCAGCGCGCCGGCCGGTAGCTCACAACCGCCGATTACGGTTTGGCGCGGTCTGCACCTAACCCGCCCTTTACCCGTCCCGCGCGATAGTTCGCGGGAAATGGTGCTGACAACGGGGCGGCGATGCCGGACGTGAGACGTTACATGGCCCGCGCGGGGGAGTTGTTTCGCGTCCCCGCCGACAATCCCGAGCTGACGCGCGCGCAGTTCCAGGCGTTCTCGAAGCAGGTGCCGCTGCTCTATTTCATTCTCATCACCAACAGCCTGGCGCTCGCCTACACCTTCCTGCCGCTGGCGCCGACGTGGCTCACGATTTCGGTGCCGGCCCTGCTATCGACGATTACCGGCGCGCGGATGCTGTGGTGGTTGCGGCAGGGCGAGGCCGCCAGCAACGACGCCGAGGTGCTGCGCAACCTGCGCGTCACCAACCGGATCGCCGGCCCGATCGGGGCGCTGTTCGTCGTCTGGTCATTCGCGTTGTTTCCCTATGGCGATCCGTTCGCCAAGGGGCAGGTCGCGTTCTACATGGCGGTCACGGTCATCGGCATCATCTTCTGCCTGATGCATTTGCGCTCCGCGGCGCTGATCGTGACCCTCGTGGTCATCGTCCCCTACGTCATCTTCTTCATGTCCACGGGCGTTCACGCGCTGCGTGCGATCGCGGTCAATCAGTTGCTCGTGTCCGGCGCCATGGTCACGGTGCTGTTCATCTACTATCGGGATTTCGCCGCGCTCGTCGCCAGCCGCAAATCGCTGCTCGCAGAGCAGGCCGCGACGCAAGCGCTGTCGGATGAAAACTTCCGCCTCGCCAATCTGGACGCGCTGACCGATCTGCCCAATCGCCGCCGCTTCTTCTCGGAGCTCACGCAGGCATTCGCCGAGGCCGAGCGGGACGGCACGCGGCTCGCCGTCGGCATCATCGATCTCGACGGCTTCAAGCCGATCAACGATACCTATGGACATACGGTCGGCGACCGCGTGCTGATGGAGGCCGCGCGCCGCGTCCGCGACGCCTGTGCCGGCCATGGCGGCCAGGTCCATCTCGCCCGGCTCGGCGGCGACGAGTTCGGACTGGTGGTCGCCGGCAACCCCACGGACGACGATCTGCTCAACCTCGGACGGCAGATCACCGAGCTGATCAAGCTGCCCTATCAGTTCGACACGACGCATACCGGCCTGTCGTGCTCGACCGGCTTTGCGCTATATCCGCGCTCGGCCATGGCCGCGGATGCGCTGTACGAATGCGCCGACTATGCGCTCTACCACGCCAAGCGCCGCGCCCGCGGCCAGGCCATCATCTTCTCGACCGAGCTCGAGGCGGAGATCCGCAGCCGCAGCGTGATCGAGCACCTGTTGCGCACGGCCGATTTCGAAGCCGAGATGGATTTGGCGTTTCAGCCGATCATGGACGCGACGAATTCGCGCACCACCGGATTCGAGGTGCTGGCGCGCTGGCACAGCCCCAAGCTGGGCACGGTGTCGCCCGCAAGCTTCATCCCGGCGGCCGAGCGGATCGGCGTCATCCGCAGCCTGACGCGCTGTCTGCTGGTCAAGGCGCTCGCGGCGGCGCGGACCTGGCCGGACGACATTCGCGTGTCGTTCAATCTCTCCGCGCACGACATCTGTTCGCCGGACGGTGTTCTTCCGCTGCTGGCGGTCATTCATGCCAGCGGCGTTCCGCCGCGCCGAATCGAGTTCGAGATCACGGAGACCGCCGTCACCTTTGATTTCGCCCGCGCCGAGCAGTCGATCGCGGCGCTGAAGGCGATCGGTTGCGGTATCTCGCTGGACGATTTCGGCACCGGCTACTCGTCGCTCAGCCACGTTCACCGGCTGCCGCTCGACAAGCTCAAGGTTGACCGCAGTTTCGTGAGCGACGTCAATGCCAACCCGATCAGCCACAAGATCATCAAGTCGCTGACCGGCCTCTGCGCCGACATGGAAATCTCGTGTGTGGTCGAAGGTGTCGAGACCAAGGAGCAGCTCGACAGCCTCCGGCGTTTGGGCGCGGACTACATCCAAGGCTACTACTTCGCGAAGCCGATGCCGGCCGACGCGATTTCCGGCTTCCTCGCCCAGGAGCGCCAGCGCTTCGCCGAGCCCGCCGCGAAGGTCGCGGGCGCGAGCGCCTGACTCAGACCTCCGGCTCCCAGCCGGGCGGCGCGAGTTCGAATCCTTCGAACATGAAGCCCGGCGCCACCGTGCAGCCCACCAGCGTCCAATCGCCGGTGCTCTCGGCGGCTTGCCAGGCATGGGCAGGGACGATCGCCTGCGGTTGCTGGCCGGCTGCGAGGTCGATCCCCAGCGTCGTCGTTTGCGGCGCCTGGCCTTCGGCGGCGATCCGCAAGGTCAGCGGTGCCCCGGCATAGAAGTGCCAGGTCTCGACCGCGTCGACACGGTGCCAATGCGAACGCTCGCCGCGGGCGAGCAGGAAATAGATCAAGGTCGATGCGGCGCGGCCGGAGGCGTCAAGGGCCGGATCGCGGAAGGTCTCGCGAAAATGTCCGCCCTCCGGATGCGGCTGCAGACCAAGGCGCGCGATGATGTCGGCAGCCGAGAGCGTGGTCATCGTCGTCCCCAGCCTTACGACTTGTTCTTGCGCTCACGCAGTTCGCCGAACACCTGCTCGGCGCTGGCGCCCTTCATGCGCAGCCGCAAAGCGACGGCCGGATCGTCGGCGCGCAGGAACACGTTGGCGGTCTTCTCGTCGCCGAGCAGCGACGGAATGGTCGGCCGGTTGGCGGCACGGAGCCGCGTGACCTCCTCGGCGCGAGCCTTCAGCGCCTCGTTGTCTCCGTCGACGGTGAGCGCGAATTTGACGTTCGAGGCTGTGTATTCGTGGCCGCAATAGAGCCGGAAGTCGTCCGGCAGCGCGCGCAGCTTGAGAAGCGAGTCCCACATCATCGGATAGGTGCCTTCGAACACGCGGCCGCAGCCGACCGAGAACAGCGTGTCGGCCGCAAACAACGCCTTGTCGGCGTCGAACACGTAGGAGACGTGGTCGAGCGTATGGCCGGGCGTTTCCAGCACGCGCGCGAGCAGCGCGCCGATCTTCACGACATCGCCATGGGCGACGCGCAGGTCGACGTTGGCGATCGCCGTCGTCTTGTCGTGCGGCGCGACCACCCGGCAGCCATATTTCTGCTTGAGCTCGGCGACGCCGCCGACATGGTCGTGATGATGATGCGTGATCAGGATGTCGGTGAGCGTCCAGCCTTCGGCGTCCAATTGCCGGACGATCGGTCCGGCCTCGGGGGCGTCGATCGAGGCAGTCGCGCCGGTCGCGGGGTCATGGATCAGATAGCCGAAATTGTCGGACAGGCAGGTGAAGACGCGGATGTCGGCGGCCATGATGTCTCCGTCGGCGGGACCGGGCGAGGCACGATGGTAGCGCTCGCGATGCCAGAAGGTCGTGGAAGCGGAGCCCGGGCGCAGCGCTGCGGGGCGGCCTCCGATGTCCCGGGCAGAGATATGGCGTTAACGCTGGAGGCGCAACGCAATATTCGGCGCGCGGCAGCGCGCGCCCGCATGATACATTGACGTCATGGACGTGATCGATCTGCGGAATTTCTATTCGGGTCGCCTCGGGATCGTCGCGCGGCTCTTGATCAACCGCGGCATCCGCGCGCGCTGGCCGAACGCGGCCGGGCAGCGGGTGCTCGGCATCGGCTATCCCACGCCCTATCTCGGCTTGTTCCGCGAGGATTCCGAACGCTGCATCGCCTTTATGCCAGCGGCGCAGGGGGTGCTGAAATGGCCGACGGCGCGGCCGACCCTGGCCTCGCTGGTGGACGAGTTCTCGCTGCCGCTGCCCGATGCGGCGGTCGACCGCATCCTGATCGTGCATGCGCTGGAGATGTCGGACGACCCGGCCGGGCTGCTGCGGGAGATGTGGCGGGTGCTGGCGCCGGCGGGACGCATGATCATCGTGATCCCGAACCGGCGCGGCGTCTGGACGCGGACCGACAACACGCCATTCGGCCATGGCCGGCCCTATTCCCGCTCGCAGATCACGCAGTTGCTGCGGCAGACCTGGTTCACGCCGACCGGCTGGGGCGAGGCGCTGTTCATGCCCCCGGTCGGTGGCTGGTTCCTGAAATCGGCGATGGCCTGGGAGCGCGTCGGCGCTGCGCTGTCGCTGCCGTTCGCCGGTGTCCACATCGTCGAGGCGACCAAGCAGGTCTACCGGGTGATCCCGGCGCGCCGCGAGCGCATCCGGCTGATCCCACGACTCGAACCCGTGCTGGCGCCGTCACCGTCGGCCCCAGGATCCGGCGGCTCCGGCCGCCGCGAGGTCGGTCTGCCGTCGCGCGACGGATGACACCGGGTCGCTCCCTGCGTGCCTCTCAGCGCAAAGAAAAACGGGTGGGCTCAGGGCCCACCCGTTTCGTCATGACGGAGCGAAATCGCTATTCGCCCGGATTGAGGTCCTCGCTCGGCGCCGGCGCAGCAGCGGCTGCTTCACCGCGCGGACCATGCGGACGCCGGCGGCGGCGCGGATAGCGCTCGGCAGCGCCCTCGAAGGCGGCCGGGGCATTGGCGATCTGCGGCTGCGGGCCGGTGATGAAGGACGGCAACCGATCGACCCCGCTGTCGGCGATGACGGGCTGGGGTTGCGGCTGGGGCTGGTACTGGACGGGCTGCGGACGCTCGCGGTGCTCGCGCGGCTCCCGCTCGCGATGCTCCCGCGGTTCACGGTGCTCCCGCGGCTCGCGGTGTTCGCGCGGCTCGCGATGCTCACGCGCTTCGCGATGCTCGCGCGGCTGCTGCTCGCGCTGATAGGGCTGGTTGTCGCCGCGCTCGCGCTGGCCGCCTTCGCGATCGCGCATGAAGGGTTGGGGTTGAGGCTGCGGCTGGGCCGGAACGAAGCCGGGCTCCTGGCCGAAATGCGAGAAGCTCTCGCCTTCATCATCGAGGTCGTCGACGGTCAGGTCATCGGCGTTGCGCGGTTGCTGCTGCGGCTGGTTCTGGCGGAACTGCTCCTGCGCGGCGGCAATCAGGCGGAAATAGTGCTCGGCGTGCTGGTAGTAGTTCTCGGCGGCAACGGGGTCACCCGAGGAGCGGGCGTCGCGGGCAAGCTGGACATATTTCTCGGCGACATGAGAGGCGGTACCGCGGATCTTGATGTCCGGTCCATTGGACTCGAACACCCTGGTCAGCGGATTCTGGCCGCGCCGGTTATTGTTGTTGTTACCGCCGCTGTTCCGGTTGCGCATCCGCTTGTTGTTCTGACCGTTTCTCATGTCCTGCCTTTATTCCAACCCTGCGTTAGGAGCACCGATTGCTGAGCACTGATAGTGAGCACTGATTGTTATCGGAATACCGAAAGCGTATTGAATTACCTTCGCCGGGCTCGGACGCCTCGTGCGCGGTCCAAATGGCCCATCCGACCCATGCCGGTTCCGACATGCCGGTTCGACCCATGCCGATGTGATCGACAGCCGATTCTCTCGACAAAAGCGCGTTCAAAACGCGTTCCCCACCCGCCAGCCCCCTGGGACCAGCGAACCACGTCATTCAGCCAGCCACGGCGAGATGCGCCACGACCGACCCAGTTTGCTTAGCGTAAGACCTCAAGTGCAAAGTCAGGCTTTCGTTCGCTTTGCAGTCGCGGGCTGCGCAGCCATCCGGCTCTCGCGCTCAGCAGATCTGCGTTCTGGAACCTATCGCCCGGCGCGGCTCTCTGGCATCTGACTGCTGCGGTGTTCCGTGAATACCGCTCGTCGTGGCCTGCGCCGGTGCTATGGGTGGAACGTAGTCGCTCCCGGGGGATATTCCAAGAGCTTTTTCTCTATCCCCCGACCTTTACCGGAGCTTTTTTAAGCCCATGACGGTTCGGGGAATACCGGCCAGATCGGCCCGGATCGTCGAGGAATCGGCCGTCAGGCCAGCCCTCACCATCAATGCAGCGACGTCGTCACTCTGGCCAAGCCCGACCTCCACGATGACAGCGCCGCCGGGCTGAAGCAGGGCCGCTGCCTGCGGGATCAGCGCGCGGTAGGCGTCGAGCCCGTCCTTGCCCCCGTCCAGTGCGCGTAGCGGATCATGAGCGCGCACCTCGGCGTCGAGCGCGCCGATCTCGGACGACGGGATGTAGGGCGGGTTCGACACGATCAGGTCGAAACCTACAGCCAGCGCTGCGGCGTAGGAGCAGGCAACGAAGCCAGCGCGGTCGGCCAATCCGAGCGCGCGCGCATTGTCCCGCGCGGTCGTCAGCGCGGCCAAGCTGATGTCGGTGCCCAGTCCAAAGGCCCACGGCAGCTCGGACAGCAGCGCCAGCAGGATCGCGCCGGAGCCCGTGCCGAGATCGGCGATGCGCAAGCGACGCTTCAGGTCGCCGCCGGCCGCGAGATGTTCCAGTGCCAGCTCGACCACGGTCTCAGTGTCCGGTCGCGGCACCAGCGTATCGGCCGACAATCGCAGGTCCAGGCCCCAGAACTCTTTGGTGCCGAGGATGCGGGCGACCGGTTCGCCGGCCAGCCGGCGCTGCATCAGCGTTTCCAGGCGCTGCGCGTCGTCATGGGAGAGCTGTCGTCTCCCGTGCATCACGAGCCCGGTGAGGTCGAGCTGCAGCGCATAGCCGATCAGCAGCCGCGCATCGAGCTCGGGCGAGTCGAGGCCCGCATCTGCAAAGCGTGCGGCCAGGGCACGGCGGGCGGCATCGATGGTCACGCCGGCGATGAGGCCGGTCATCGCGCAAGCTCCCTCCACGCGTCATCCCCGCGAACGCGGGGATCCATACGCCGTGCCGTTGCGGGACGGGCGGTCGGAGTTGCCTTCTGTGACAGCCACGAAGGCCGGTGGCTATGGGTCCCGGCGTTCGCCGGGACGACACCGTTTGTGTCGGGGCAGCGTCGCATCGCCTCCTGCAATGCGCCGGTGCGCATCACGCCGCCGCACCTTGCGCGGCGAGCTGGGCTGCCTGGTGCTCGGTCGTCAGCGCGTCGATCAGTTCGCTCAGCGCTTCGCCCGCGATCACCTGCGGCAGCTTGTAGAGCGTCAGGTTGATGCGGTGGTCGGTGACGCGCCCTTGCGGGAAATTATAGGTACGGATGCGCTCGGAGCGGTCGCCGGAGCCGACCTTCTCCTTGCGCTCGGCCGAGCGCGCCGCGTCGACCTTCTGCCGCTCGGCGTCGTAGATGCGCGAGCGCAGGATGTTCATCGCGGAGGCGCGGTTCTTGTGCTGCGAGCGGCTGTCCTGCATCATCACGACGATCCCGGTCGGGATATGGGTGATGCGGATCGCCGATTCCGTCTTGTTGACGTGCTGGCCGCCGGCGCCTTGGGCGCGCATGGTCTCGATGCGCAGGTCGTCTTGCTTGATGTCGACATCGACCTCCTCGACCTCCGGCAGCACGGCAACCGTGGCGGCCGAGGTGTGGATGCGCCCCTGGGTCTCGGTATCGGGCACGCGCTGCACGCGGTGCACCCCGGATTCGAATTTCAGCTTGGCGAAGGCGCCGCGGCCCTGCACCTCGGCGATGATTTCCTTGTAGCCGCCGACGGTGCCTTCGGAGGCCGAGATCACCTCGACCTTCCAGCCCTGCAGGGCGGCGAAGCGCTCATACATCCGGAACAGGTCGCCGGCGAACAACGAGGCCTCGTCGCCGCCGGTGCCGGCGCGGATTTCAAGCACGACGTTGCGGTCGTCCATCGCATCCTTCGGCAGCAGCGCGACGCGGATCTGCTGCTCCAGCTCGCCGCGGCGCGCGATCAGCTCGTCGCGCTCGGCCTCGGCCATCGCGCGCATCTCGGCGTCGGTGGTGGGATCGGCGATGAGCGCCTCCGTCTCGGCGAGCTCCTTGACGCCGGCGCGATACGCCTTCACCGCGTCGATCAGCGGATTGAGCTCGGCGAGCTCGCGGGTGATCTGCACGTAGCGGTCGGAATTGACCTGGCCTAGCAGCTCCGCCTCGAGCGAGGCGTGATGCGCGAGCAGGACATCCAGTTTGGCTTGGGGAAGCGACGACATGATGCAATCTGATCTAGGAGCAAACGATACGAACGGAAGACGCTTGGCGCGACGGACCCGCTACAGCGCGAGGCCTTCGCTCTCGGCGAACTCGGTCAGCTTCTGCCGCATCGAGAAGCTGCCAGCCGGTGCGGCCAGCCATTCGGCCATCTTCGTCGCCGCCTTGCCGGCGTCGAGTTCGAGGATCATCGCCTTCACGGGGCCGTGCGCGGTGGCCGACAGCGACAGCGAGCGGTAGCCGAGCGAGATCAGCGCCAGCGCGCCGATCGGCTTGGAGGCCATCTCGCCGCACAGCGACACCGACCGCTTGGCCGCCTTGGCCTTGTGCACGATCTGCTGCAACGCCCGCAGGATCGGCGTCGACAGCGTATCGAAGCGCTCGGAGACCTTGGCATTGCCGCGATCGACCGCGAACAGGAACTGGAACAGGTCGTTCGAGCCGACCGAGATGAAATCGACCTTCGAAAGCAGCTCGTCGAGCTGATACAGCAGCGCCGGGACCTCGAGCATGGTGCCGACGTCGACGCGCTCCGGCAGCGTGTGACCGTGCTGGCGCAAGTAAGTCAGCTCGCGCTCGACGATCGCTTTGGCCGTGTCGAACTCGGCGACTTCCGAGATCATCGGGAACATGATGCGCAGCGAGCGGCCGCCGCCGGCGCGCAGCAGCGCCCGGATCTGGCCGCGCAGCAGGCCCGGGCGGTCGAGGCCGAGGCGGATCGCGCGCCAGCCGAGCGCCGGATTCTCCTCGATCACGGTCTCCATGTAGGGCAGCGCCTTGTCGCCGCCGATGTCCAAAGTGCGGAACGTGACCGGCTTGTGGCCGGCGGCGTCGAGAACCGTGCGATACAGCGCCAGCTGGTCGCTCGAGCGCGGCAGGCTGGCGGACACCATGAATTGCAGCTCGGTGCGGAACAGGCCGATGCCGGCGCTGCCGGTGTCCTCGATATGCGGCAGGTCGATGACCAGGCCCGCATTGATCATCAGCTCGATCGGCTGGCCGTCCTTGGTCACGCAGGGCTTGTTGCGCAGCTCGCCATATTGCGCCTGGCGGCGAGCGCGGAAGCGCACCCGCTCGGCATAGGCGGACTCGATCTCGGACGACGGCCGAACGTAGATCGAGCCCGACGTGCCATCGACGATGATGGCGTCGCCGGGATCGGCGATGCCCGGCGCGTTCGGCACCTCGCCGACGGCGGGAATGCCGAGCGCACGCGCCACGATCGCGACATGCGAGTTGGCAGTGCCTTCCTCGAGCACGAGGCCGCGCAGCCGCTTGCGGTCGTAGTCGAGCAGCGCCGCCGGGCCCATTGCGCGCGCGATCAGGATGGCATTGTCGGGCAGGTGCTCGCGCCGGGGCGCGTGGTCCTGGCCCACCAGTTGGCGCAGCAGCCGGTAGCCGAGGTCCTCGAGATCGTGCAGCCGCTCGCGCAAATACGGATCGGTGGAGCGCAGCATGCGGGCGCGGGTGTCGGACTGCACGCGCTCGACGGCGGCTTCCGCCGTGAGGCCGGTCGCGACCGCCTCGTGCAGCTTGTGCGACCAGCCCTGGTCGTTGGCGAACATGCGATAGGCTTCGAGCACCTCGCGGTGCTCGCCGCCATCGGCGACGTCACCGCGCTCCAGCATGCGGTCGAGGTCGGCCCGCAGCTTGAGCAGCGCGGCGTCGAGCCGCTTGATCTCCTTGGGCAGGTCCTCGGCGATGTAGTTGTTGATGACGACGCGCGGCTCGTGCAGCACGACGTGGCCGAGCGCGATGCCATCGGACAGCACGGTGCCGGTCTTGTGGATCGAGTGCCGCGCCGCCGGCTCGGCGCCGGGCTGGGCGAGCGCTGCGAGCTCGCCGGAGGCGATCATCTCGGCGAGCACCATCGCGGTGGTCTGCAGCGCCTCGACCTCTTCCTCGACATAGGTGCGCTTGGCGCGGTTCTGCACCACCAGCACGCCGAGCGTGTTGCCGGCGCGTAGGATCGGCACGCCAAGGAAGGAGTGGTAGATCTCTTCGCCGGTTTCCGGCCGGTACGAGAAGGCGGGGTGGCTCTGCGCGTCGTTCAGATTGAGCGGCGTCGCCTCGCTCGCGACGAGGCCGACGAGGCCCTCATGCGCGCTCAGCACGGTCATGTGAACGGCGTCGCGGTTCAGACCTTCGGTGGCGTAGAGCTCGAGCGTGTTGTCGACGCGAAGCACATAGACCGAGCAGACCTCCGCGACCATGTTGGCCGCGATCAGCACCACGATCTTGTCGAGTCGCTCCTGTGCCGAGACCTGCTCCGCCATGGTCTCGCGAAGCCGTCTGAGCAGGACGCGGGGGCCTCCCGACGCGCTTCGCATGTGGCACAATCCCCCTTCCTGGGGCCAGCCCGGCACGCGGCCGGATCTGGCGCTAAACTCGTGGCATCTAACAGCTTTCTCGATTCGGCACTATCGCACGCTCAGAGTGCCGGCCCGAACCAGAACAACCATCACTGGAGCACAGTTTGCGGCTGCCATCCTGCGATGGCGTATAGCGAATTAGGGCTTGTTTTGCCAAGCAAAACGCCTGCCACCGCGGGCGGCGTCAACGGCTTTCGAACGATCTCCGGCCCGTCCCGCTGTCACATAACGGGACAGGTGTGGTCGTGGAGGAGGATTTTCTAGGCCTGGTCCAGTCCGTAGAGCGTGTGCAGCGTGCGGACGGCGAGCTCGGTATAGGCGGCGTCGATCAGCACCGAGAACTTGATCTCGGAGGTCGTGATCGCGCGAATGTTGATGTTGCGGGCGGCGAGCGCGGCAAATCCCTTGGCGGCGACGCCGGCATGGCTGCGCATGCCCGAGCCGATCACCGAGACCTTGGCGACGTCGGTTGCGGTATCCAAGCGCTGGTAGCCGATCTTGTCCTTGGCCGCGGTGATGGTCTCGCGCGCCCGGTTGTAGTCGGTCGCCGGCACCGTGAAGGTCAGATCGGTGGTCTTGCCATCTTCCGAGACGTTCTGGACGATCATGTCGACATTGATATTGGCATCAGCCAGCGGTCCGAAGATCGACGCGGCAACGCCCGGCTTGTCCTCGATCTGGCGCACCGAGATCTGGGCCTCGTCCTTGGAGAAGGCGATGCCGGTCACGACGTGATTTTCCATGATTTGTTCCTCGCTGCAGATCAGCGTCCCCGGCGGCTGGTTGGCGTGCGGGTCGATATCCTCGGGCTTGTCGAATGAGGAGCGGACGAAGATCGGCATGTTGTGCACCATGCCCAGTTCCACCGAGCGGACCTGCAGCACCTTGGCGCCCTGGGACGCCAGCTCCAGCATGTCCTCGAAGGCGATCTTGTCGAGCCGCTTGGCCTTCGGCACCACCCGGGGATCGGTGGTATAGACGCCGTCGACGTCGGTATAGATGTCGCAGCGGTCGGCCTTGATGGCGGCCGCGATCGCCACCGCCGAAGTGTCCGAGCCGCCGCGGCCGAGCGTGGTGATTCGCCCGGTTTCGGCGTTGATGCCCTGGAAGCCGGCGATGACCGCAACTTCCTTGCGGTCGCGGAAGCGCTGGATCAGCTCGGCGCCGTCGATATCGACGATTCGCGCCGAGGCATGGGCGTCGCTGGTCTTGATCGGGATCTGCCAGCCCTGCCACGAGCGGGCCTGGATGCCCATGCTCTGCAGCACGATCGCCAGCAGGCCGGACGTGACCTGCTCGCCCGAGGCCACCACGGCGTCGTATTCGCGCGCATCATGCATCGGCGACGCCTCGGTGCACCAGGCGACCAGCTCGTTGGTCTTGCCCGACATCGCCGAGACGACGACGGCAACCTCATGACCGGCATCGACCTCGCGCTTGACGTGGCGCGCGACGTTGCGGATGCGGTCGATGTTGGCGACGGATGTGCCGCCGAATTTCAGCACGAGGCGACCCATGACGACGCGCTCATTCCCATCAGGAGGATAAGTTGACCGGCTGAGCGCGAAACCGGAGGCGCGCCAGCCGAAACGCGCGTATACATAGCGCCGCGGCTGGGGGCAAGACGGTTCCTTGTGGTGACAGGGTCAGGTTGGTGACAGGGTCAGGTGAGAGGCTTGGAATGGCGCGTTACATCGACGAAATCCTGCAACCCGGCGAGAAGGTGCTGTATTCGACCAATGCGCATTGGATGTTCTACCTGCCCGCGATCGGGGCCTGGATCGTCGTGTTCGGATTGCTCGTCCTCTCCCGCATGACCGTGAACGACAGTTTGGTCATGCTGTGCCTGGCCACCGCCGCCGTCATCGCCATTGTCGCCCTGTATTGGACGGTCCGGGCCTGGTTCCATCGCCTCACCACGGAGACGGACGTCACCAATCGTCGCGTCGTCCATAAAACCGGTTTCATCAAGCGCCGTACCTTCGAGATGGCCCTCGACAAGGTCGAGAGCGTCGACGTCAACCAGACCATCATGGGACGGGTTCTCAATTACGGCGACGTCACCATCTTGGGGGTGGGCGAGGGCAAGGAAACCATTTCGACCATCGCGGAGCCGCTGGCGTTCCGGAACGCCATCACGGCGCGTTAGCCCGGTACGGCGCCGCAGCTTCGATCATTGAGTATTCAGCGATGACAATGCCTCAGGATTCCCGCAGCACTTCTGTTCCCTCCAGCTCGACCGTCGATCCGGCCGAGATCGCGAAGTTCTCGAAACTGTCCGAGACCTGGTGGGACCCCAAGGGCAAGATGGCGCCCCTGCACAAGATCAACCCGCTGCGCCTGACCTACATCCGCGATGCCGCCTGCCGGAAATTCGAGCGCAACGCCAAGAGCCTGAACTGCCTCTCGGGACTGCGCATGCTCGACATCGGCTGCGGCGCGGGATTGCTGTGCGAGCCGTTCACGCGGCTGGGCGCGCAGGTCGTCGGCGTCGATCCCTCGGCCAGCAACATTGCCGCTGCCAGGCTGCACGCGGAAAAGGGCCATCTGTCGATCGACTACCGCTGCACCACGATCGAGGAGATGGATCCGCGCGAGCGCTTCGACATCGTGCTGGCGATGGAGGTCGTCGAGCACGTCACCGATGTCGGTGCCTTCCTCGGCCGCTGTGCCGCCGTGCTGAAGCCGGGCGGCATGATGGTGGTCTCGACGCTGAACCGCAACTGGAAGAGCTTTGCGCTCGCCATCGTCGGTGCCGAATATGTGCTGCGCTGGCTGCCGCGCGGCACGCATGAGTGGAGCAAGTTCGTCACGCCGGACGAGCTGACCAAATATTTGCTCGACAACCGCCTGGTCATCACCGAGCAAAGCGGCGTGGTCTACAGCCCGTTCGCCGACCGCTGGAGCCTGTCGACCGACATGGACGTGAACTACATGATGGTCGCCGAGCAGATGGTGTAGCGCGGCGTCGCGCTTCGGTTCGGCCGGGATGCTGCTCCACAACCGGTGTCGTCCCTGCGAACGCAGGGACCCATAACCCCAGGGAGTGGTTCGGGGCACGCTAGGAGATCAGGTCGCTGGCGGGCTTTCCGTGGCGCGACAGGTTCAACGTGCAGCCTGCCCCAAGACAGATCACGCGGTATGGGTCCCGGGGTCTACGCCCGCTGACGCGCCGCGTCATCGGGCTTGCCCGGGACGACAGCTTTGCTCCCCCTCGCCAGCTTCATTCTCGGTTGTCGTCGGTCCAGCCAGATGCCGCTCGACCAAAGGTGTCGTCCCCTGCGAACGCAGGGACCCATAACCCCAGGGAGTGGTTTGAGGCACGCTAGGAGATCAGGTTGCTGAGATCGCGCCATTCGAGGTTGTCGCGTTCGATCAGCTCGATCTTCCAGTCGCGTTTCCAGCGCTTGAGTTGCTTTTCGCGGGTGATTGCTTCTTCGGCGATATTGTAGGTCTCGATGTAGACCAGCCGAAAAACTCCGTATTTCTTCACAAAGACCGAGCCTTGGCCGTCGCGGTGCTGCTGAAGCCTTTTGTGGATCGAGTTGGTGACGCCGATATACAGCGTGCCGTGGCGACTACTCGCCAGAATATAGACGTAGTACATTGCCGCACCATCGCTTGGATGGATTGTCCAACCTAGCTGAAGCTGGTGGTTATGGGTCCCTGCGTTCGCAGGGACGACACCGTCTTTGTGACGCGAGCTTACCACAAACTGCAGATAGTGGTTTGTCATCCCGCCGCGATCTGCAATCCTGACATGCGACTGAATTGCCGCCTGAGCTGTTGACCCGACGCCTCGCGCTGGTCACGGTGGCCGGCCTTCACAGCCGCTCCGTGCCCGCATGCTCTCCATCGCCTCGCTCTGGATTCCCTTCACGCTGGTGGCTGCGGCCGGTCAGGTCGCACGCAATGCGATGCAGCGGTCGCTGACGGCGAAGCTCGGCACCTGGGGCGCGACCAATATCCGCTTCCTGTTCGGCTTCCCGTTCTCGCTGGTGTTCCTGACCGCGGTGCTGCTGGCCACCGGCGACCACCTGCCTTGGCCGCCGGCCGTGTTCTGGCCGTGGCTGCTGCTCGGTGCGCTCAGCCAGATCATCGCCACCGGGCTGATGCTGCTGGCGATGACCGACCGCTCCTTCGTCGTCACCACGGCCTATCTGAAGACCGAAGCGATCCAGACCGCGATCTTCGGCTTCATCTTCCTCGGCGATCCGCTCTCGGTGCCGAAGGTAATCGCGATCCTGATCGCCACCATCGGCGTCGTCGTCACGGCGCTTCGGCCCGGTGGCGACAAGAGCTTTGCGGAGTTGAAGCCGACCGTGACCGGCCTCGTTGCGGCGGCGGCGTTCGCCCTGTCGGCGGTCGGCTTCCGCGGCGCCATCATCGCCGTCGACGGCGTCTCCTTCGTGACCGCCGCATCGTACACGCTGGTCGGGGGCCTGTTCGTGCAAACCGCGATCCTGACCGTCTACCTGCTGGCGCGCGCGCCCGACGTCCTGCGCGGAATCCTGTCGCTGTGGCGGCCGTCGATGATGGCCGGCTTCGTCGGCGCCTTCGCGTCACAATTCTGGTTCCTGGCTTTCGCGCTGACGGCGGCCGCCAACGTCCGGACGCTGGCGCTGATCGAGGTGCTGTTCGCGCAGGGCGTGTCGTACTACTCGTTCAAGCAGCCGGTTTCGCTGCGCGAGGTCTGTGGCATCGTGCTGATCGTTGCCGGGGTAGCGCTGCTGATCGCAGTATAGTCAGCCCTTGATCGCGATCAGCACGGCGCCGGCCGCGATCAGGACGATGCCGATCCAGCCCTGCAGGCTCGGTCGTTCGCCGAGAAACACGACGCCGAACAAGGCGACCAGCACGACGCTGAGCTTGTCGATCGGCGCGACCAGCGTCGCGGGGCCGAGCTTCAGGGCGCGGAAGTAGCACAGCCACGAGGCGCCGGTGCCGAGCGCCGACAGCGTCAGGAAGATCCAGCTCTTCATCGAGATCGGGCCGGGGCTCGTCAGTTGGCCCGTCGCGAACAGGATCAGGGCCAGCGTCACCAGCACGATCGCGGTGCGGATCAGCGTGGCGAGATCGGAGTTGAGACCTTCGACGCCGACCTTGGCGAAGATGGCGGTGAGGGCCGCAAACAGCGCCGACAGCAGAGCCCAGAGCTGCCAGGAGGAGGAGAGGGGGGACATGTCGTCACACCGGCGAAAGAGAGAGTGCAGGCCGAGATCTCTCCCCCGTCATTGCGAGCGAAGCGAAGCAATCCAGAATCTGTCCTCGACTCCTGGATTGCTTCGCTTCGCTCGCAATGACGAAGAGGCCTTCTCGATTGCTCAATTCCGGTCGTCCGGCAGCACCGGGATCGGGGCGACCTCGATGCCTTCCTCGATCAGTTCGCGGGCCTCGTCGAGCGAGGCCTCGCCATAGATCGGCCGGTGCTCGGTCTCACCGTAATGCATCTTGCGCGCTTCCGTTGGGAAACGCTCGCCGACATCGTCGGCGTTCTTGACGATGTGGTCGCGCAGCTCCTTGAGCTTGGCGCGCAGCTCGCGCTCCTGCGCCATCATCAGCGCGGTCGATCCCGGCGGAATTACTTCCTGCGCTGGCGTCGGTGAGGCCGGCACTGGCACTGGAACGGCCTCGCGGCCCTTCTTGCTGACGATGCGCGGCGCCATGATCGCCTTCTCGACCTTGGTCGAGCCGCAGGTCGGGCATTCCACCAGCTTGCGCTTCACCTGCGAATCGTAGGTCGAGGAGCTCTGGAACCAGCTTTCGAACGTGTGGTCACGCTCGCAGCGCAGCGCATAGCGGATCATGCCGAGCCCCGCACCAGGTGCAGATAGTCCGGACCCGCGTTGGGGTCGGCGATGCCGAACCGGCGGCCGTGCTGCAGCGAAGGAATGGTCTGGCGCACGCTCTCGACCCGCGACGGGTCGATGCGCGCCACGATGACGCCGGGCTCGACGCCGCCCTCGGCGAGAATCTCGCCCCATGGATCGATGATCAGCGAGTGGCCGAAGGTCTCGCGCTTGTTCTCGTGCAGGCCGCATTGGGCGGCGGCGAACACGAAGCAGCCGGTCTCGATGGCGCGGGCGCGCAGCAGCGTGTGCCAGTGCGCCTCGCCGGTCTTGCGCGTGAAGGCGGAGGGCACGCTGATGAACGAGGCGCCGCTCTCGGCCAGCGCACGATACAGCGCCGGGAAGCGCACGTCGTAGCAGATCGTCAGCCCCAGACGACCCCAGGGCAGATCCGAGATCACCGCCGTCTCGCCCGGCTGATAATTGGCCGACTCGCGATAGCTCTCACCGCCCGGCAGGTCGATGTCGAACATGTGGATCTTGTCGTAGCTCGCCAGCACGTTGCCCTCGGGGCCGATCAGGAACGAGCGGTTCACGGCCTTGTCTGCCGAGAAGCGCAGCGCCAGCGATCCGATGTGCAGATGGATGCTCAGCTCCTTGGCGAGCGCCTGATAGGCTTTGAGAGAGGGATCGTCCGCCTCGCTCTTGAGCTGCTCGAACAGCGCCGTCCGGTTGAGCTGCATCATGTTGCTCACTTCCGGCGTCTGGACGTACTCCGCGCCCTGCGCGACCGCTTCCCGGATCAGCCTGGTGCCCTGCTCGAGGCTCGGCTCGGGCAGGAGCGAGGTGCGCATCTGCACCATGGCGGCGGTAAAGCTGCGGTCGTTGCTCATGATGTTGCCTTGTCTCCCGCCAGCATGGCGTCGAGTCTGCCCTCGCGATCGAGCGCATAGAGATCGTCGCAGCCGCCGACATGGGTGTGGCCGATGAAGATCTGCGGAAAGGTCGAGCCCGGGCCGACACGATCATACATCTTCTGCCGGATCGTCGGATCCTTGCCCGCGTCATGCTCGGTGAAGGGAACGTTCTTGCGGGTCAGAAGCGATTTGGCGGCCGTGCAGTAGCCGCACCCCGGACGGGTATAGATTTCGATCGCAGCGGTCATGTCGCGCTCAGCTGTTACGGAACGACAGATTATATGGGAGCGCGGGGGGCATCGACAACCCGGGCGAAAACCAGCACGCTGACCTCGGCCGCCTTGGCGCGCAGCAGAGCGCGGGCGCAGGCATCCACCGTCGCGCCGGTGGTCAGCACGTCGTCGACGATGACGATGCGGCGCCCCTGCACGTCATGCAGGCGGTCTGAAGATACCTGGAATGCGCCCTGCACATTGCTGGCGCGCTGGGCGCGCGACAGGCCGACCTGCTGCTCGGTCGCCCGCACGCGGCGCAGCGCATCGCCCTGCATTCGGACGCCGCTGGACCGGGCGATCACCCGCGCCAGCGCGCCGGACTGGTTGTAACGCCGGCTGAAGCCGCGCCGCCAGTGCAGCGGCACGGGCACCACGAGGTCGGCCTCGGCCAGCAGCTCGCGGCCGGCGCGAGCCATCCAGCGGCCCATGATCGGCGCCAGATCGGTGCGGTCCTGATATTTCAGCTGATGCACCAGGGTGCGCGCGACCTCGTCATAGCGCACGGCGGCGCGCGCCCGGGCATAGGCCGGCGGCGCCGCGATCGCCTCCATCGACAGCAGCTCGGGGCCGGGATCGTAGACGAAGGGGATGCCGAGCTTCGGGCAATACGGCCGCTCGATGAACGACAATTTGCCCCAGCAGGCCGCGCAGACGCCCTCGCCGTCGACCGGCTCGCGGCAGGCGATGCACAGCGTCGGCAGCGCGACGTCGAGCGCGAGCTTCGCGACATGCGCGAGACCGCCGTGCAGCGCGCCCACGGCTGCACGAAGTCGTCCGACGCCGATTGGAGCAAACGTCACACCCATGTATTGAGGCTAGCGCCGCAACCCACGCTGCTCAAGCGGTGCATTGCCCGGCCGCGAGGATCGGCGTAACCAGACCCAATGATCCAGTCCGTCACCACTCCCGTTCTGTTCGATCGTAGCTTGCTCGCGCTCAGGCAGCGGCGGGCTGCGGCAGCGCCGGAGACCTTCCTGTTGGAGCGCGTTGCGGAGGACATCGAGGATCGGCTTGCGGCAGTGAACCGGTCCTTCACCGCGGCTGCCGACGTCTGGACGCCGGGCGCGGGTTTGAAGCCGTATCTTTCGGGACGCCTCTCGCAGCTCGCACATATCGCTGCGCCCGAAACGGCGGATGAGCGGCTGCCGCTGGCCGCGCAATCGCTCGATCTCGCGCTGTCGGCGCTGGCCTTTCAATTCGTCAACGATCTGCCCGGACTGCTGGTACAGATTCGCCGGGCCTTGCGCCCCGATGGTCTGCTGCTGGCGGCGATGATCGGCGGCGATACGCTGACCGAGCTCCGGCAATCCTTCGCCGCCGCCGAGGCAGAGTGCGAGGGCGGCGTATCACCGCGCGTCGCGCCGTTCGCCGATCTGCGCGACGTCGGCGGTCTGCTGCAGCGTGCAGGCTTCGCGCTACCCGTCACCGACGTCGACCGCGTCGTGGTCCGCTATGCCAGCGCGCTCGGCCTGATGCAGGATCTCCGCCGCATGGGCGCGACCAACAGCCTGGTCGAGCGCCGTCGCACGCCGACGCGCCGCGCCACCCTGCTCCGCATGGCCGAGATCTATGCCGAGCGCTTCGCCGATCCCGACGGCCGCATCCGCGCCACCTTCGATATCATCTGGCTGTCAGGCTGGGCCCCGCATGAGAGCCAGCAGAAGCCGCTGAAGCCGGGTTCGGCGACGGCGAGCCTAGAGGCGGCAGTGAAGCGGAGCCCGCGCGAGGGAGCGGATGAATAGCCACTCTCGTCATCGCCGGGCTTGACCCGGCGATCCATCCCTCTTGAAGAGTCCGAAATGTAGATGGATGCGCGGGTCAAGCCCGCGCATGACGCGTGAGCGTGAGGCTGTCGCCGTGGCTCACATCAACAAGTCGATCAGATGCGGCAGCAGCGGGATGTCCGCGGGCGGCATCGGGTAGTCGCGCAGCTTGTTGGGCCGCACCCAGGCCAGTTGCTGGCCCTCGCGCGCGGTCACCAGGCCTTCCCAGCGCCGGCAGATGTAGAGCGGCATCAGCAGATGGAACGTCTCATAGGCGTGGCTCGCAAAGGTCAGCGGCGCGAGGCAAGCTTCGCGCACGGTGATGCCGAGCTCCTCGTCGAGCTCGCGGATCAGGCTGGCTTCCGGGCGCTCGCCGGGCTCGAGCTTGCCGCCGGGAAATTCCCAGAGGCCCGCGAGCGCCTTGCCGGGCGGCCGCTGCGCCAGCAGCACGCGATTGTCGGCGTCGACGAGCGCGCAGGCGACCACGAGCGTGAGTTTCAGGTCGGGCATGGTCCGATCGGGTTTCGAGAGGGATGGGCCGGTCCGAGAACCAGGCGCGCCTGTTGAGGGAGTTTTAACCTAGGCCGTTTTGAGCCCCGTTTCCACGGTTGAAATAAGCCAACCTTAATGGCCGCCCGCGTATTTTCACGGGTGAACGCCGTGACCCCCTCATGGCTCGTTAGGCATCATTCATGCGAATTGTATCCAGCCTGCTTGCCCGCCTTCGCCGCGACGTCAGCGGCAACGTCGCGGTGACGTTCGCCATCGTCTGCGTTCCGCTGATCACGGCGGTCGGCTGCGGCGTCGACTACAGCCGGGCCAACCAGATGCGCGCCAAGCTGCAGGCGGCGGTCGATGCCGCATCGGTCGGCGCGGTGTCCCGGACGGCGCCGGCCTTCATCGCCGCGGGCGCGATGACCTCGGACGGGGTGATCGCCGCCGGCAATGACGACGCGGCGAAGATCTTCAACGGCAACATGTCCGGCACATCAGGCTATACGCTGACCAGCCTGACGCCGGAGGTGAAGAAGGCCGGCTCGGTGCTGAGCGCCACCGTGTCGTTCTCGGCCACCGTGCCCATGATGTTCATGAACATCGTCGGGTTCAAGACCATGACCCTGAACGGCTCGTCGACGGCGAAGGCCTCGATGCCGCGATACATCGATTTCTACCTGCTGCTCGACAATTCGCCGTCGATGGGCGTGGCGGCGACGCCGGCGGACGTGACCAAGATGGTCAATGCGACCTCGGACAAATGCGCCTTCGCATGCCACGACTACAACGACTCCAACAACTACTATAATCTCGCCAAGACGCTCGGCGTGACCACCCGGATCGACGTGCTGCGCAGCGCCACCCAGCAGCTGATGGACACGGCGCAGCAGACGCAGACCTATACGAACCAGTTCCGCATGGCGATCTACGATTTCGGCGCGGCGTCGAAGACGATCGGATTGCGGGCGCTGTTCTCGCTGTCGTCGAGCCTGTCCAGCGCCAAGAGCGCCGCAGGCAACATCGACCTGATGGGCGTCTACGGCAACAATGATTCCTACACGGCCGACAAGGATACGCCGTTCACCACGGTGTTCCCCGCCATCAACAACGAGATCTCGACGCCGGGTGACGGCACCACCGGCTCGCCGCTGAAATACCTGTTCTTCGTCTCCGATGGCGTCGCGGACGAGAGCAACGCCGCCTGCCTGAAGCCAAAGGCCAGCGGCAACCGCTGCCAGTCGCCGATCAATCCGGCGCTCTGCACGACGCTCAAGAACCGCGGCATCAAGATCGCGGTGCTCTACACCACCTATCTGCAGCTGCCGACCAACAGCTGGTACATGAGCTGGATCGATCCGTTCAACAAGGGGCCGTTCGGCCCGTCGCCGAACAGCGAGATCGCGCAGAAGATGCAGGCCTGCGCCTCGGACGGGTTCTATTTCGAGGTGTCGCCGACGCAGGGCATCGCGGAGGCGATGAAGGCGCTGTTCCAGAAGGCGGTCGCCGACGCACGGATCGCGAGCTGATCGACTCGGCCCGGAAGCGCGCCGGCCTTGCGCGCTTCCCCGCCGCGGTCGGTTGCGGAATCAGGACCGGTAGTCGCCGTTGATCGCGACATACTCCTTGGTCAGGTCGCAGGTCAGCACGCGGTCGCGGCCCTTGCCGAGGCCGAGCGCCACCTTGATCTGCACCTTCTGCGCCTTCATCGCCTCGGAGACTTCCGTCTCGTCATAGGACGGATCGCGCGCGCCCTTCGATGCGACGCGGATGCCGTTGAAGGAGATCGAGAGCTTGTCGCGGTCGGCCGGCTCGCCGGCCTTGCCGACCGCCATCACGACGCGGCCCCAATTCGCGTCCTCGCCGGCGATCGCGGTCTTGACCAGCGGCGAATTGGCGATCGACATCGCGATTTTGCGCGCGGACGGCTTGCTCTTGGCGCCCTCGACGATGATCTCGACCAGCTTGCGGGCGCCCTCGCCGTCGCGCGCGACCTGCTCGGCGAGGTCGGCCAGCACTGCATTGAACGCCTTCACGAACGCTTTCGCGCGCGGATCGCTGGCGCGGCTGATCTTCGGTGCGCCCTTCGCCGCGGCGGTCCCGGTGGCGAAGGCGAGCAGCGTGTCGGATGTCGAGGTGTCGCCGTCGATCGTCACCGCGTTGAAGGTGTCCTCGACGCCGGCCTTGAGCAGGGCCTGCAGCGCGGGTGCCGAAATCGGCGCATCGGTGAAGATGAACGACAGCATCGTCGCCATGTCGGGCGCGATCATGCCGGCGCCCTTGGCCATGCCGTTGATCGTCACCTTGGCCTTGCCGAGCTTGACGGTCGCGGTCGCGACCTTCGGGAAGGTGTCGGTGGTCATGATGGCGCGCGCCGCGCCCATCCAGTCCTCAGGCGCCGCGGTGCCGGCCAACCCTTCGAGCACGCCGTCGAACTTGGTCGCATCCAGCGGCTCGCCGATCACGCCGGTCGAGGCGAGAAAGATCTCGTCCTGCTTGCAGCCGACCGCCTTGGCGGCGATCGCCGCCGTCAGCGCCGTCGACTGCTTGCCTGTCTTGCCGGTGAAGGCGTTGGCGTTGCCGGAGTTGACCACCAGGGCGCGCGCCTTGCCGCCCTTCAGCTTGGCCCGGCACCATTCGACCGGCGCCGACGGGCATTTCGACAGCGTGAACACGCCGGCGACGGCGGTGCCGGGATCGAGCAGCGCCAGCAGCACGTCGGTGCGGTTCTTGTAGCGGATGCCGGCCGCCGCGGTCGCGAGCTTGACGCCCGCAACGGCGGGCATGTCGGGGACATCGGTGGGGGCGAGCGGGGAGACGGCTGAGGACATCGAGAGCTTCCGGCAGAGGATGAGCGGGAAGCGCTCTGTATCATCTCGGTCAATGATACGGGAGAGGCTTGAAACTCCCACGGTGTCATCCCCGCGAACGCGGGGATCCATAACCACAGGGTTTAGTTGTCGCGCACGGTACTTGCCCGGTGCCCATTCCCCACATCACGCGGTATGGGTCCCCGCGTTCGCGGGGACGACACCTTTTGTGACGCGATGGTGACGGCCTTGACGAGTCAGAGACGTTCCCGCCTCAGGCCGAGCGGCTCGGCCGCTTATTTCTTCGCCGGCTCGGCGGGCTTCGCATCCGCCGGCTTGGCGGCGTCGGCGGCCGGCTTGTCCAGGCGCTCGATCTTGGCGGATTCGCGCAGCTTGCCGACATAGTCGGCCTGGGCCTTGCGGGTGACGTAGGTCTCGATCTGGCCCTTGACCTGGTCGAACTCCGGCGGCTTGCGGCTGCGCTTTTCCTCGACCTTGATGATGTGCCAGCCGAACTGGGTCTTCACCGGATCGGAGATCTTGCCCGGCTCGAGCGAGAAGGCGACGTTGGCGAACTCCGGCACCATCTGCTCCTTGGTGAAGAAACCGAGATCGCCGCCGTCCGAGGCGCCGGGGTCCTTGGACTTCTTCTTGGCGAGTTCTGCGAAATCGGCGCCCTTGGCGAGCTCGGCCTTGACGGCCTTGGCCTCGTCCTCGGTCTCGACCAGGATGTGGCGGGCGTGCACCTCCTGCTCGCCGCCGATCTGCTTGGCGGCCTCCTCGTAGACCTTCTTCATCGCGTCCGGCGTGGTCGCGGCCTTGCCCTCGCTGGCAAGCAGGCTGTCCATCAGCAGCCGGTTGCGGGTGAAGGCGAGGCGCTTCTTGAACTCCTCGCTGTCGGCGACCTTCTTGTCCTCGGCCGCCTTGGCGACCAGCTTCATGTCGATCAGGAACGACAGGACGTTCTCGTCCTTGGTCGCCGGATCCATCTGCGCGAGGCTCTGTCCGAGCTCCTCCTCGGCGAGCGTCACGTCGCTCTTGCGGATCTCGGCGCCGTTCACCTTGGCCAGCACCGGGTTGGCATCGTCGGCGGCGCGTGCGGGCGCGGCAAGCAGGGACAACGCGAGACTTCCGGCGAGAGCGGTGGCAAGGCCGAGGCGCAGGCCGGTTTTCGTAACCGGGAACGACGTGGTCATGGAAAATCCTTGTTGAGAAGAGGGGGCTCGAGGGGGGAGGCCTCAGGGCGGCCGGGACACTCGCCCAATCGCCGTGCCTTGGCAACGCGAAAAGTCTGTCAATTTCGTGAAATCGGCGACAGGTGGGCGGCGACGGCCCGGCTGTCGGGCGCCGTTGACAACGTTCCCCCCCAGCCATATCTCTCCCCGGTCGCTTCAAGGGCGATAGCGCTTATTTTGCTGCGTTTTTGGCCGTTGAACCCTGGTTTGCCTGTCTCCCACTCATCTGGCGGACGCCGCCCGGCGCCGAAGGTCGAGGCTGGCGCGGGTGCTGCGGTGCATCACGTCGGGAACAGCAAACCCAAACCATGAGTTGCGGCTGCAACGCAGACCCATAGAGGCAGGATTTCAGCAATGATCGGCGCGCTCGCCCGTAAGCTATTCGGCTCCGCCAACGACCGTCGCGTCAAGGGCTATCAGTCCCGTGTCAACGCCATCAATGCGCTGGAGCCGGAGCTCGCAAACCTGACCGACGAGCAGCTCAAGGCGCGCACCGAGGAGTTCAAGAAGCAGCTCGCCGACGGCAAGACGCTCGACGACATCCTGGTCCCGGCCTTCGCCACCGTCCGCGAGGCCTCCAAGCGCACCCTCGGCCAGCGCCATTTCGACGTCCAGCTGATCGGCGGCATGGTGCTTCACGAGGGCGACATCGCCGAGATGAAGACCGGCGAAGGCAAGACGCTGGTGGCGACGCTCGCGGTCTACCTGAACGCGCTGGCCGGCAAGGGCGTCCACGTCGTGACGGTGAACGACTACCTTGCCCGCCGCGACGCCGGCTGGATGAGCCAGATCTACGGCTTCCTCGGCCTGACCACAGGCGTGATCGTGCACGGCCTCGACGATGCCGAGCGCAAGGCGGCCTATGCCTGCGACATCACCTACGGCACCAACAACGAATACGGCTTCGACTATCTGCGCGACAACATGAAGTACCGCCTGGAGGACATGGTCCAGCGCGGACACTTCTTCGCGATCGTCGACGAGGTGGACTCCATCCTGATCGATGAAGCGCGCACGCCGCTGATCATCTCCGGCCCGCTCGACGACCGCTCGGAGTTCTACAACACCATCGACACCTTCGTGCCGAAGCTCGACAAGACCGACTACGAGGTCGACGAGAAGCAGCGCACGGTGACGCTCACCGAAGCCGGCATGGAGAAGATCGAGACCCTGCTGCGCGATGCCGGCCAGCTCAAGGGCGAGTCGCTCTACGACGTCGAGAACGTCTCCGTCGTCCACCACATCAACCAGGCGCTGCGCGCGCACACGCTGTTCACCCGCGACAAGGACTACATCGTCCGCGACGGCGAGGTCGTGATCATCGACGAGTTCACCGGCCGCATGATGCCGGGCCGGCGCTATTCCGAAGGCCTGCACCAGGCGCTCGAGGCCAAGGAGCACCAGCCGGTGCAGCCCGAGAACCAGACGCTGGCCTCGATCACGTTCCAGAACTACTTCCGCATGTATGCCAAGCTCGCCGGCATGACCGGCACGGCTGCGACCGAGGCCGACGAGCTGTTCGATATCTACAAACTTGAGGTGCTGGAGATCCCGACCAATTTGCCGGTCGCGCGTCTCGACGAGGACGACGAGGTCTATCGCACCCAGCAGGAGAAATACGCCGCGATCCTGGCCGAGATCGAGCGGGCGAACTCCCGGTTGCAGCCGGTGCTGGTCGGCACCGCCTCGATCGAGAAGTCGGAAGTGCTGGCCGCCTATCTCAAGCAGCATGGCTACAAGCAGATCGACTTCGGCAGCGAGCGGGCGCTCGACAAGCTCTATGCGGCGGCCCGCGCCGGCAAGCCGGCCAAGCTGTTCGCGGTGCTGAATGCGCGCTTCCACGAGCAGGAAGCCTATATCGTGGCCGAAGCCGGCGTGCCCGGCGCGATCACGATCGCGACCAACATGGCCGGCCGCGGCACCGACATCAAGCTCGGCGGCTCGCTCGAGATGCGCCTGCAGCAGGAGACCGCCGGGATCACCGACGAGGCCGAGAAGGCCGCCAAGATCGAGCAGATCAAGGCCGACATCGCCCGCTTCCGCGAGATCGTGCTGAAGGCCGAGGAGACGGTCGAGATCGAGCCCGCCAAGGGCTCCAAGCCGGCCAAGACCGTGAGCAAGCCCGGCGGCCTCTACATCATCGGCTCCGAGCGCCACGAATCCCGCCGCATCGACAACCAGCTGCGCGGCCGCTCCGGCCGCCAGGGCGATCCCGGCCGCTCGAAGTTCTTCCTGTCGCTGGAAGACGATCTGATGCGGATCTTCGGCTCCGACCGGCTCGACAGCATGCTGACCCGCCTCGGCCTCAAGGAAGGCGAGGCCATCATCCACCCCTGGATCAACAAGGCGCTGGAGAAGGCGCAGCAGAAGGTCGAGGCGCGCAACTTCGACATCCGCAAGAACCTCCTGAAGTTCGACAACGTCCAGAACGACCAGCGCAAGGTGATCTTCGACCAGCGCGTCGAGCTGATGCAGGACGAGAGCGTGGTCGAGACGATCACCGACATGCGTCACGCCTTCATCGACGACCTCGTCGCCAAGCACGTGCCCGAGCATGCCTATGCCGAGCAGTGGGACGTCGCCGGCCTGAAGGAGGAGCTGAAGCGTGTGCTCGACATCGACCTGCCGGTCGACGAATGGGCGAAGGAAGAGGGCATCGCCGACGAGGAGCTGCTCAAGCGCATCGAGACCCATGCCGACGAGCGCATGGCCGCCAAGGTCGCGCAATGGGGCCCCGACGTGATGCGCTACGTCGAGAAGACCATCCTGCTGCAGACGCTCGACCACCTCTGGCGCGAGCACTTGGTGATGCTCGACCATCTGCGCCAGGTCATCGGCCTGCGCGGCTACGGCCAGCGCGATCCGCTGCAGGAGTACAAGTCGGAAGCCTTTACGCTGTTCGAGGCCATGATCGCGCATCTGCGCGAGGCGGTCACCGCGCAACTGATGCGCGTCGAGATCGTGCCGCCGGAGGAGCAGCAGCCGGTGCTGCCGCCGATGCAGGCGCACCACGTCGATCCGAACACCGGTGAGGACGAAATGGCCTTCGCCAACGTCTCCGTGGTGCCGTCCTCCGGCGTCGCTCCGGTCCCGGCCGAAGCGCGTAACCCGAACGACCCCACCACCTGGGGCAAGATCGGCCGCAACGAGGACTGCCCCTGCGGCTCGGGGAAGAAGTACAAGCACTGCCACGGCAGGTATGCTTAAGCGCGGACTGAGGCAGTCTCTCCATCGTCATTGCGAGCGCAAGCGAAGCAATTTCAGAGTCTCGCAATCAGCTCTGGATTGCTTAGCAACGCTCGCGTTGACGAATAATTCGTTCTGGGTTGGAGCGGATGTCGAAGCCTGCCTAAGGAATGCGTCATAAGCCCTTGTGAAGGGCCACGAGTAGCGATGCGGCAGCAACCATCAGCGAGATTATTGAAGTAAGAGCTGCGATCCTGAGGGCGGAAGCTTGTTGGGTCTGCTGAGCTGCCTTCTCTGAAACCAAACGAAGAAGAGCGAATAGATCTTCAGTATTGAGCGGGGGGCGTTCCTGCTCTTCGTCAGCAACGACGAATCGAGAATGTCTCAAATGAAGTGAGTAGAGCGGTTCTCCATGATCTCGCGACACGCCTCTCGACTCTCGAAAGAGCCCTTTGAAGGTCCTTAACACACCGCGCACCGCATCGACATTCTCTATCGATAGATCTTTCGCAATGCCTTTCGGTTGGCGAGCTGGCCACTTGTTCACTGCAAGATGGGTGACTACCGCCATTAAAGTTTCGTAGTTCGCCGCGTAGTCGGGTCGTTGCATGATCCGTCAACTCACCAAAAAAGATTACAGGGGCCTCCGCCGAATATTGGCGGAGGGAGTCCGATCGCTGGAATACTGTGCAGTGGGGTCCTGCGGAGCTTGACTTGCCGGCCAACCGTTGGGTCCCAATCGATGCTGCGATCGACACTGCCCAACTCATAAACTCCAACTCTGCCAGCAACAAGTCATGGAAGGTCAACAGTCGCGCTGCTGCGTCGCGTGCTTGCTCGTGGCATCAGCTGAGTTCGGATCAGGCGGCCTTCACCACCTCAACGCGCGCGCCTTCCGCAATCGTCCGCGGCGCCGCGTTCAACTGCTCGATGGCGAATCCCGCGGCCTTCTTGTAACCGGCCATGAACGCCTCGCGCTCGGCCGGTGGGATGACGTCGTCGATGTTGGTGAAGGTGCCGCCGCAGCGCTCGTCGACCAGGTTGAGCAGGCCGAACGGGCCGGCGCCGCGGTTGCGCAGGATGACTTGCGAGATCGGGCCGCACAGCTTGTCGTCATAGGCCGCGAGCGCGGCTGGCGTCACGCCGTGCGCCAGCAGCGAGGCGCCGAGCACGCGGGCGTCGACGATGGCCTGGCTGGCGCCGTTGGAGCCGGTCGGATACATCGCATGCGCGGCGTCGCCCATCAGCGCCACCGGGCCGTCGACCCAGGTCGGCACCGGATCGCGGTCGATCATCGGGTTCTCATAAGCGCCGTCGGCACCGGCGATCAGCGCGGGCACGTCGAGCCAGTCATAGGTCCAGCCGGCGAAATGATGGGCGAACTCGGCCACCGGCACCTGGCGGAACCAGCCGGTCTGCTTCCAGCCCTCGGTGTTGTCCATCGTCACTTCCGCGATCCAGTTGATCAGCGCCAGCCCCGTCTTCGGATCGGGCTGCGAGATCGGATAGACCACGACGCGGTGGCGATGGGTGCCGAGCCCGACGAAGGACGCCCCGGTGCGCATCGGCTTCGCCCAGGTGACGCCGCGCCACATCACCGCGCCGCCCCAATGGATCGGCGGCTGTGTGGGGTGCATCTGCGCCCGGATCGCCGAGTGGATGCCGTCGGCGCCGATCAGCAGCCGGCCGCGCGTCTCGATGCGCGATCCATCGGCATGCTCGATGCGGGCCGTTACCGATCCGTCCGAGTTCTTCTCGTAGCCCGCAACGCGGCTGCCGAGCCGCACGCTTCCAGCGCCGGCGCGTTCCACCAGCCGGCTGTACAGCAGCATGTGCAGCTTGCCGCGATGCACGGCATATTGCGGCCAGTCATAGCCGGCGAGCAGGCCGCGCGGCTCGGAATAGATGTCGTTGCCATTCAGCCCGACCAGCGCCCATTCGCGCGCGGGCACGCCGACCTGGTCGAGATCGTCGGCCGAGATGCCGAGGTCATACAATTCCCGCACCGCGTTGGGCTGCAGGTTGATGCCGACCCCGAGCGGCCGCATCTCGCGCACGCTCTCGTAGACGATGCAGGGCACGCCGATCTGCTGCAATGTGAGTGCGGTCGCGAGGCCGCCGATGCCGCCGCCGGCGATGATGACAGGAAGATCGGTCATGGGCATGGTCCGTCGCACGTGAACTCGAAAGCAGAACGCGAAAGGAGGGGCAAAGGGATGCAGGCACGGCGCTGCTGCGCGTGCGGATCGCCTCCCTTCGATCCGTCCTTGGCCAGCGTTGTCGGCTGGTCCGATGGCGAAAGGCCTAGTTCAGATGCCCGGCGGAGACAAGGGGAATGGGCATTCCGCGCTGCCGTGGTAGGCTGGTGCCATGCACCGTCGTCCCACCCTGTTCCTCACCGCCGCTCTGTTGCTGCTCGAGCTTGCGAGCCCTGCCATGGCCTTTGACATCGAGGCCCATCGCGGCGGGCGTGCGCTTTATCCGGAGAACACGCTGCAGGCCTTCAAGATGTCTCTGGCCTTTCATGTCGACACGCTCGAGCTCGATGTCGGCGTCACGAAGGACGGCGTGCTGGTGGTCTCGCATGAGCGACGGCTCAATCCCGATCTCGCCCGCGCCCCCGATGGCAACTACGTTGCGCCGCCGGGGCCGCTGCTGATCGGTCTGCCGCTTGCGGAGGTGCAGTCCTACGACGTCGGCCAGATCCGTCCCGGCAGCGACTACGCCAGGCAGTTTCCCGAGCAGCAGGTGATCTCTGGGGACGTCCCGCCGCCGCGCATTCCGACCCTGAAGCAGGTCATCGATCTCGTCAGGGGCTCGGGCAAGGATCGCGTGCGCCTCAACATCGAGACCAAGCTCGATCCAGCGCTTCCGAATGAAGCGCTGGACCCCGAGCGGTTCGTATCCCTGCTGCTCGGCCTGATCGAGGCCGAGCACTTCACCGACCGGGTCATGATCCAGTCGTTCGACTGGCGCACCTTGCAACTGGTGCAGCAGCGCGCGCCTGGGATCCCCACCGTCTATCTGTCACGGCAAAGCGGCAAGACGCCCACGGTGTCGCCGACCGAGGCGACGCGCTGGACCGCGGGCTTCAACCCCGCCGATCACGGCGGCTCGCTGCCGCGGACGATTCACGCGGCCGGCGGCAAGGTGTGGTCGCCCTTTTTTACCGATGTCACGCCGGAGCTGATTGCCGAGGCGCATGCGCTTGGCCTGGAGGTCGTGGTCTGGACGGTCAATAAGCCCGCGGACATGGCGCAACTGATCGATGACGGCGTCGACGGCATCATCTCCGACCGGCCGGATGTGCTGCGCAAGGTTGCTGCCGACAAGGGGGTGGCAAGTCCGACAGGTGAGCTGCGGCTGCAATCGACGAAGCCAAAGGCGCATCCGGAGTAGCGGAGCCGAGAGCTCTCACGCGTCGGGGTGAGGCGCCGCCGCGCGGGGGATACTTTGTTGTCCGACCTTTCGTCACTCCCCCTGACTGCACGTTCGATGCATCCGGACACCCAAGCACCGTTCGGGTCAGCCTGGTCAAGCGACCAGCCGTTTGGTCATGAACAGGCTGAGCGGATCGAGTCGGTAGATCCCGAACGGCCCGCAATCCTGATAGCCGGAGCTGCGATAGAGCTGGATCGCCTGCGGCTGTCTGATGCCCACTTCGAGGCTTACGCGGCCAAGCCCGCGACCTTGGGCCTCGTCTTCCAATGTCATGAGGAGCCTGCGTCCGAGCCCACAGCCGCGGGCGGTTTCGCGGACGAACAATCGCTTGATCTCGGCGTGTCCAGGACCGATGAGCCGAAGGGCGATCGATCCGAGCAGCGTCCCGTCACGGCGGGCGGCAAAAAATGCGGCTCCGGGCACCGAGAGCGCGTGGGCATCGACGGGATGATTGCTTTCAGCAGGGTATAGCGTCCGCAGATAGGCATTGGCCTCCGCGATGAGGTCGGCGACATCAGCCTGTCTGGCATCTTCGATCGCGATGGTGATGTCGGTTGGGTTCATCGTCTCCGGCCTGGCAAACGTGACGAAACGCGTCAGCATCGTGCCAGAGCACCACCGTCCCGATCAAATGCCGAGACGGCTGTCTCACGCGCAATCGCGGCTCACCCCATCACCACCTCGTGCCGGATCACGAACGGCGCCAGCAGCGTGTGCACCTCGTTCTCGACCGCCTCGCGGGTCTCCGCAGGCACGTTGCGCAACGTCACCGTCGCGATGCTGCCGTGGCTGCCGTGCGGGCCGACCTTCACGCTGCAATCGATGCCGCGGTCGGTGAGCTGCGACAGCACCTTGGTGAACACGCGCGTCGCGGCGTCCCAGCGCAATTGCGGCTTGAACACCTTGCCGACACCCGTGACCGGCATCGGGTCGATCGGGATGATCTGCACCGGCACGGCGGCGCGCTCGGGCGTGCGGGCGCGCACCCAGTCCTCCAGCTCGCCCGGCTGCACGGCTGCCCCCGGCTTGAGCTGGACGTAGCCGATCGGCAGCTCGCCGGCATAGGCGTCGGGTTGGCCGACCACGGCGGCGAAGCCGACCGAGGGATGCTGAAACAAAATCTCCTCGATCGGCGCCGGATCGATGTTGTGGCCGCCGCGGATCACGAGGTCCTTGGCGCGGCCGGTGATCCAGAGGAAGCCGTCGGCATCGAGCCGGCCGAGATCGCCGGAGTTCACCCAATGGCCGTCGATGAACGCGCCCTTGTTGTGGGCGTCGTCGAGATAGCCTGAGAACACGCCGGGCCCGGCCATGATGACGACGCCGATCTCATCCGCCGCGCAGTCGCGCTCGTAGCGCCCGTCGGCATCGAGCTTGACGATGCGCACCTGCGCATAGGGCAGCGGCAGGCCGACCGAGCCGAGCCGGATCGGCTGGTCCGGATAGGCCATGGTGTGCACGCTCGCAGTCTCGGTCATGCCATAGACTTCGATCACCGGCAGCTTCAGCTTGTCCATGATCGCCTGCCCCACGGCGACCGGAATCGCCGAGCCGCCGCCGGCGGCATAGCGCAGGCTGGAGATGTCGGCCGCGCCTTGCGGCACCGCCAGCGTCGCCGCCAGCACCGTCGGCACGCTCGACAGCGTCTCCGGCTTGAAGCGCTCGACCAGGCCCCAGATGTTGCGCACCGCATTCGGGTTGCGCCAGCCGGCACCGGAGAGCACGACGAGGCTGCCGCCCGCCGAGAGCGTCTGCAAGGTCTGCGTCAGCGAGCCGCCGACGTGAAACAGCGGCATGCCGAACAGCAGCGTGCCGCCCGGCATGGCCTTGAGGATCAGGTTGATTCCCCAGGCCTGATAGACTTGGTTGCCATGGCTGTGGCGCACCAGCTTCGGCGTGCCCGTGGTGCCGCCGGTGTGGAAATAGGCCGCAGTGTCGCTGGCCTTGATCTGCCGGCCGCTGACCAGGTGATCGCCCGGCTGCGGCTTGATCAGGTCGTTGAAGGCGTGAATGCCGTTGGCGGGGTCACCACCGCCGCCGTGCACCTGCACGATCGCCTTGAGGTGCTTGAGGCTGCCGCGGACCTTCTCGACCTTCTGCCAGATGTCGGTGCCGGGCAGGGGCCCGAGCGCCACCAGCACCTTGGTCTTGGCGGCGTCGAGGATCTCGGCGATCTGGTGCGGCTCCAGCAGCGGATTGACCGGGTTGGCGATGCCGGCGGCTTCCGCGCCGAACAGCGTGACGAAGGCGTCGGGCACCAAGGGCAGCATGAAGCTGACGACGTCGTCGGGGCCGACGCCGAGCGCATGAAACATGTTGGCGGCCTGGGTGACCCTGGCGATGAAGTCGCGATAGGAGATCACGACCGGCGTATCGGCCGGATCGGCATTTTGCAGAAACTGGATCGCCGGCGCGTCCGGGTTGACCGATGCGCCGCATTTGAGCGCCTCGTAGGTGCTCTGCGCGGCGATCCGTTCATTGTACGGCATCTGTTCGAAAGCGCGGATGTCAGCCGTGCTGGCGAATGTCGGATAATCGCTGCCGATGGCGCGATCGAGCAGATGAATGCCCATGGCCTGTCCTCCCTGTGTCGTGTCCTCGTCCGGCATGGCCGGAGATCGCGCGCGGGCTCTGTGTCCCGTTCGTCGCGATCGTCACAGGACAGGATGATGGAGGATTCGTCTTGCGTCTATCCCGGCGTTGCCGGGCCTGCCGCCACATTGCCGCAGGCGGGATGCGGTAGGGTGGGCAAAGGCGCGTCCACCGGTGCTGCTCCGCGGTATGCAGTCAACGCGCCGTGCCCACCGTCCATCGGCGTGCTCGGTGTGCAATGGTGGGCACGGCGCGAGAGTCAGTCTTAGTCAAATCAGTAGCTCGGCGCGCCTTTGCCCACCCTACAGCAGATCACTCAGCTCGCCGCGTCGATCAGATTCTCCAGCAGCCGCTTCAGCTCGCCGGTGGCCTTGTCGCCGTAATTCTCCAGGATGTGCGCCTCCTGGCTGGCGGCGAGCGAGTTCAGCCGCTTGCACAGCGCCTTGCCATGATCGCTGATGAACATCAGCACCTTGCGGCGGTCATGGGCGTCCTGGCGGCGGTAGACCAGCGAGTCCGACACCATGCGGTCGATCATCTTGGTCAGGGTCGGGTGGTTCAGCAGCACCGCGTCGGCGAGATCGCCCATCGAGTGCCCCTCGCCGTCGGAGAGCACCTTGAGGATGCGCCACTGCTCGACGGGCACGCCCTCGGTGCTCAGGCGCGACTCCAGCTGCCGGTTGATCTCCCGGTTGGCTTGCGCGAGCAGGTAGGCGAGATGTTCGGTGAGGGGGGTGTTGGGATGGGGCGGTTTGGCCACGGTGAATTTCGCTTGCGGTCCCGACTTGAATGAATGTCCGGCAGTTGCTGCCCGATCTATATGCATCCCAATTCTTGAACATTCAACATTTTCGAATAGGATATTTGCCGAACGCGTGCTGATTTTGACGGCGTATGACCGCCGGTCCACAATGGGCCAGACACGGTTGCGGCCAAGGAGTGGGTGTGCTCTCGACAGGATCTGTCACGGCCGGGCGTCTCAGTCTGCCGCCATCCCTGCTGTTCAGGAGCCCGCCCCGGCGGGCCGGCCTTCCCGCACTCGCCCCGTTCGATCCTGACCGTCTCCAGCGGCGCGGCTCCCAGAACAGGCTGCGCATCGGCAATTTCCTTACCTTCTCCGGGTCGCCCGGCATCTGGGGGCCGGCCGCGACCAACAGCGCGCTACTCGCGGTGTCCGAGATCAACCGCCACGGCGGTATCCTCGGGCGCGAGATCGAGTTGTCGTTCTACGATTCCGGCGGGCCGGTGGACGAGGTGACCGATCGCGCCAGGGACGCGCTCGAATTCGGCGACATCGACGTCGTCATGGGCTCGCATATCAGCGCCGTCAGGTTGGCGCTGCGCCGGCTCACGCGTGGCCGCATCCCGTATGTGTATACGCCGGTCTATGAAGGCGGCGAGCGCACGCCCGGCGTGATGGCGATCGGCGAGACGCCGCACAGCCAGACCCGCCCCGCGATCCACTGGCTGGCGGAGAACAAGCGCGCCCGGCGCTGGTATCTGATCGGCAGCGACTATGTCTGGCCCTGGCAGTCCCACCTTCAGACCAAGACCTACATCACCGAGGCCGGCGGCCAGGTGGTCGGCGAGGAGTTTGTGCCGGTCGGCGAGGATGATCACGAGGCGCATCTGGCGCGCATCCGCGCTGCCAGGCCCGATGTCGTGCTGATCTCGCTGATCGGCACCGACAGCATCACCTTCAATCGGGCTTTCGGCGAGTCGGGCCTCGCCGCGACCACCCTGCGTCTCGCCGGCGCGGTGGACGAAACGGTGCTGCTCGGCATCGGCGCCGACAACACCGAGAACCTGTATTCGGCCTCCGGCTATTTCAGTTGCATCGGCTCCAAGGCCAATGACGCGTTCATGAGCCGCTACACCGCGATGTTCGGCGCCGATGCGCCGCCGGTCGGATCGGTCGGCCAGTCGAACTACGAGGGTCTGCGCTTTCTGAAGGCGGCCGCCGAGCGCGCCGGCTCGCTGTCGCTGCGCCCGCTCGCCGCCGCCGGCCGCAACATCGTCTATTCCGGCGCGCGCGGCGAGGTGACGATCCGGCAGGGCCGGGCCGGCATGGCGATGCATCTCGCCGCGGCTGACGGACTCGATTTCAAGATCATCCGGACGTTCTGAGTAACGCTGCGCCGAGCTTGGCCGGGCTGCGTGCCGCGGTCACCCTCCCCCTCCAGGGGAGGGTGAGCCATCACATTCGCGGCCGCCTGTTCAGTTCAGCCGCAAGGCAATCACGATGACAAGATCTGCCGTCACGCGGCCGCAGCCTTCCTGGCCTGCACGTCGACGGCAGCCGCCGGCGTACCTCCGACCAAACGAATCATCCTGCTGATGGCCTCCTGCAGCATCGGCTTGCCGAAATCGTCCATCGCCACGGTGACGCCGATCGCCTTCGGGTTCCTGCAAGGAACTCGGGCAACTCCCAACGCCGGCCGCAGGGCTCGCCGGCACACGGCCTTTTGCGCCCCCGGTGGCCGGAACGGGTTGCCGCTCCGTGACGGAATTAATACGATCGGATGTCAGTCACATGAAAGTTGGAGTGCCCGGATGCGTGCGCAGTCGCGAGCCCTGTCGAACCCGGTCGGTCTGTGGTGGGCCATGCTGACGCTCGTCAGCCTCGCCAACATCGTGTTCTGGTTCATCCTGTACCGCCAGCTCAACGGCGGCAGCAATACCCTGGGCCAGGCTTCCCAGACCGGTTCGATGCTGGTGCTATCGGCGGCCTATGTGTTCGGCTGCGCCTTCCGCTCGGTGCTGCCGCGCGCCGACGTGCAGCGCATCTGTCTGGTCGACAGCTGGCTGTCGAGCGTGTTCGTCGGCCGCACCGTGGCGACCATCGCCGAGATCGCCTTCGCGGCGCAATGGGCCATCATCCTGGCGCAGCTCGGCGCGATCGCGGATGCCGAGACCGCGGTCAACATGGCCCGCATCATCGTGCCGCTGATCGTCGTTGCCGAGATCTGTTCCTGGTACGCGGTCGTCACCAGGAATTTCCTCTACAACGCGATCGAGAACTCGCTGTGGGCGGTGGCCTTCCTGTTCGTCGGCATCGGCCTCGGCCGGCTGCTGCCGGAGTTCGACGGTATGGTGCGCGGGCTTCTGATCGGTGGCCTCGTCGGCGTCGCCTGCTATCTCGCCTTCCTCGTCGTGATCGATGTCCCGATGTATGTGAAGCGCTGGCGCATCGAGCGCGCCGCCGGCACGCCGCTGCTGCATCCGCTCGTCGGCCTGCGCGACTCCGCGACGCGCTGGACCGTCACCCACGAGTTCGAGCACTGGAAGGAAGAGATCGCCTGGATGTCGCTGTATTTCAGCGCCGCTGTCTGGGGCTCGCTGGCGCTGTGTGCGCTCTCGGCGATGAACGATCAGCCGCATGATCGCGCGCAGGCGATCGGCGCGCCGCCGGCCATCGTCCAGCACGCCGCCGATCGGTCCTGACGCGACATCCCGCCGTGACGGTCACGGCGGGATGCCTGCCGGCTGAGCGCCGGTGTCTCAGCCATGCATCGCGAAGTGATGCGAATCGTCCATCTGGACGATGTGGCTGTAGTCGGCGTGCGGCGCGTCGTGCACGGCCACCGGCGCGTGGTCGAAATTCGGCGGCACGATGCCGGTGTTGCCCGCATGGCCATGGTCGCCGAAATTGTCGACGATGATCGGGTTGTGCGACGAGCCCTCGCCGTGCAACGGGCCGGGGAAGCCGGGGCCGGGGCCCTGGCCGCCCTGGACGTTGTCGCCGGACTGATGGATCGCCTGCGCGATCGAGTCCCAGAACCCGCCATGGCTGCCGCCGTCCTGTCCCGCATGAGCGATCTGGATGCTGCCGTCGCTGCGCAGGCCGTCCTGGGCCAGCTTGAAGACGTCGCCGATCGCCGCGCCGAGATCGCCATGGCTGAGGTCGTTGACCAGCGAGCCCAGGTCGTGGCCGATCGCGTCGAGCTGCTGACCCAGCGAGTGGCTCAGCTCGCCGGCGGTCTGCGCCAGCCCGTTGAGGCCTTCGCCGACGAAGTGGCCGACGCCGTCGACGATGCCGGTGCCGACCGCATCGGCGCCGTGGGCGATGCCGGAGATCGCTTCACCGATCGGTCCGCCGATCAGGTGGCCGGCCGCGGAGGCGCTGTCGGTGACCACGCCGATGGCGCCGTCGGCCACCGCCACGCCGGCGTCGAAGCCGCCCTTCACCACCGCGCCTGCGGCGTCGAGCGCGTCCATGCCGACCTCGCCGGCCGTTCCGACGATGGTGCCGGCCATGCCGAGCGCGCCGTGGCCGACTGCGCCGGCCGCCTCCAGCCCGGCCTCGCCGAGGCCGACCGCGGTGTGTGCGAGGTCGCCGGCGACGTCGAGGGCGCCATGCGCCACGTCGCCCCCGACCTTGAGTCCGCCATCGACGATGTCGCCGCCGATATGCTTCACGTCATTGATGGCGCCGTCGATGTCGCCATGCACCAGATGGCCCACCCCGGACGCCACGTCGCCGGCGACGTTGATCCCGGTATGGAGGACGTCGCCGCCGACATGGACCACGGTCGAGGCCACGTCGCCGACGGTGTGAAGCAGGCCGCCGCCGATCGCCTCGGCACCGTGCCCGATCGCGCCGAGTACGCCGCCTACGGTATGGATGGCCTCGCCGCCGAGCGCGCCGATGCCATGCACCACGCTGCCCACGGCATGGGCCGCATCGCCGGCGACGTGCTCGACCGTATCGACCACGGCGCCCGCCGCACCGCCGACCGCACCCGCCACATCCTTCGCGACGTCCTTCACGTCGTCCACGGCGGAACTGACGGCATCTCCGATATCATCCCAAAAGCTCATGACCTGCTCCTCTCGGTTGCGTCACCTCGCCTCGGGTGACGGCGCCGTTTGTCGCAGATCGCGGCCCCGCGCTCCGTGCGCGACGTCACGCAGGCTGAGACGTGGCAGGGCTCCGGTGCGAAGCCTGTCCGTAAGCCGCGTCATCCACCTCTTCGGGGGGCGCAGGGAGGGACATGCGTGGATGCCGGCGCAGGCCGGGCAACTAATTAGCAGGCCCTGATCGCGATCGTTCAGGGCGGCATCGGCGTGATGCTCGGCGGCGGTTCAGGCGTGACCGATCCAGCCATGCCAGGTCAGCGCCGTGAAGAATGGACGAACATCGCGAAAGCCGCCGTCACGCAGGATGGCTTCATCCTCCCCTGGGCTCAGCATGTTGACGCTGGCATCGACGGTCGCGCGCATCGTCCTGGCCCTCTCGGGGTCCGTGCCGGACGCAACGGCATAGGCCGCGTACCGATCCAGCCACAGCGACCGCTCGACTGGCTCGTTGGGCAGGCAGCTATGGGCCACCACGAACGGCGCTCCAGGGTGGAGCCGGTCGCGCACGGCGCGGACTGTCCGCAACCGTTCAGGCGCTGCCAGAAAATGCAGCGTCAGCAGGCATGTCGCCGCGTCAAACGGGCCGGCCGGCGCGTCGTCGATGGTGCCCTCGATCAGTTCGACCCGGCTCGTCCGCGCGCCGAGCGTGCGTTCGGCGAGTCGCAGCATCTGCGGCGCCGGATCGACGCCGACGAAGGTCCACGATGGTTGCGCTTCCGCCAACGCGTTGAGCTCCAGCCCGCCGCCCGCGCCCAGCACGAGCACCCTCGCATGTTCGGGCGCCCGCTCGGCCAGCAGGACCGCCGTCATCCGGTGCAGCCCGTCGAGACCGGGCACGAAGCGCCGCGGACCATCCGTGTAGCGCGCGACGAACTCGGGATCGGAAAACGCGCGGATGAACTGCTGGGCGCCGTCGGCGATGTCAGCCGGCATGACAAATGTCTCCTTTGCGGGGTCGCTTCCGTCGTTCGAGGCGGTCGTGGAAATCAGCGCTCAGCGCCGCCAGCGTGATGGCGCCGAGACGGGACAGCAGCAAGGTCTCGGCGGCCCGGATGGAGGTGTCGAGCGCCGCATTGACCGCCTGCTCGACGAGGCAGTCGGGAGTCTCGCTCCGATGGCCGATGGCGAACAGCGATGGACGCCCGAGTGAATCGTAGACGTCGCGCAGGGTGACGGTCGCCAGATCGCAGGCGAGCGTCCAGCCGCCGCCATGGCCTTTCTCGGAGCGCACATAGCCGCTGTCCCGGAGGCCGGCCATGATCCTGCGGATCACGACCGGATTGGTCTGCATCATCGCTGCGAGCGCCTCGGACGTCACCGGACCGTCGTGCTCCGCCATGTGGAGCAGGACGTGCAGGATGCCGGACAACTGGCTGTTGGGTCTCACGTAACTTTTAATATGGCATGATATTCCGGCCGTCAACCGGCCAGCCCGGCCATGAAGGCTTGGGCGACGACGCCGGCGCCTCTGCCCGTCGGGCGATTCGGTCCTGCGTCCCGCGTGCGGCGGGCGGGTCCATGCCTCGCAGCGATGAGAAATGTGCCGCGCGTAAAAACTGAATTTTCCTGCGCGGTCAAGCTGATTTGGGCTGTCCAGTCCCGTTAGCAAAAATATGCCGCTTCTCGTTTTCGGAATTTCGTGATTTATTCCGTTCGTCCCGCCTCATCGACGAGGGGCGCTGCGCGGTCGTCACGAAGCGTGGAGTGCGGGATGCGATGGGCGGGCCGGTTTGCAGCGTGATCATTCGCGCGGACGAACAACATTGGCTCGCACGGTCAAGTCGCGTGGTCCTGGCCTCCCGATGCTGAGGTCAAGTCGGCTGATGATGCCCCGCGCATCTCGCCGGTGATGGGGGCAAGACAGCCCGGTCCCCAGGGAGATCGCGAAGCAGCCGTTAAGACTATCGCGCAGGGAGGGCCGGGTCGTCCGGCTGGACCTGTGGTACCTGCCGCCTGCATTTTTTTCGCAGGCGGGCCACGGGCCTCAGTCGAGGTCCGGCCTTCCCTGCACCCTCGCTTCGGAGGAGGGTGAGATCGATGCATCACTCGGACGCGAAGAGCGCCGCGAGGACAATGACGCGCATCCCCAAATGCAGTTTGAGATTGCTGACCACGACGGCACCACAAACGCGGTGCTCACCCTCCCCTGGAGGGGGAGGGTCGCCTCACGAGGAGCGAAGCGAAACGTGAGGCGGGGTGGGGTGATGTCTCCGCGCGCAAAAGCATGCGTGGAGAGATCACCCCACCCCGCTCGCCCGCTTCGCGTGCGATCGACCCTCCCCCTCCAGGGGAGGGTGGCACCGAGCGCGCGGCTAGCTTGCGCGCGTCCGGCGGCCCTCGGTGTCTCGCAAAAAAGCGGCGCTCGATGGACGGCTTACTATTTGAATCCTGCGAACCGGCTGTCGAACGAGTTCGACTGCAGCACCGGGACGGCGCCGGAGACCAGTGCGGTCTGGGTCTGGGCGGGGGCCGAGGCCGTGGTGGCGGGCGCGTCGCCGGCGGCAGGCTTGAACGGCGGCCGCGCGGCAGCCTGCCTGGTCTCGGCCGGCTTGGCCGCGACCGGCTTGGGCGCAGGTTTGATCTCGGCGGGCTTGATCTCCGAGGGCCTGGCCTCGGCGGTCCTGGTCTCGGGCTTCGCCGTCGCAGCCTTGGTGTCGGCCGCCGCATTGCCGCCGATCCCAACCTTGCGGGCGAGGCTCGACATGAAGCTCGGCTTCTCCGGCGCACTGACGGCCGCCACGCGGGTGGAGGGCGCCGCTGCGGGAGCCGGAGCCGCACTGGCCGGCATCGCGGCGACCTCGTCGGCGCCGGGCGCGCGCGGCGGGTTGACATGACCGGGGATCGTGCCTGGCGCCGGCGAGAAGTTGGCGAGCGACAGGCCCGGCGCTTCGCCGGCATCGGACAGGCCGGTGGAGGCGCCCGGCACGCGGCTGGCGAAGATCGGATTCATGCCGCCATCGATGCCGGTGTTGAGCTTGGCGACCGGCGTGCCCTTGGCGACGAGCTTGGCGTATTCCACCTCGTCCGCCTGCTGCTTGTCGCGCACGGCGGCGGTGATCTCGTCGGGAACGACATAGGCCGGGCACTTGGCGGCGGCGTCGAACACCGGATCATGCGTCGCGCCCGGCGGCTTCTGGGCGTCGAAGACGTACTTCTTTTCGCAGAAGTCGACCTTCGGCTCCTGCCGGGTGACTTCGAAATGGTCGTAGCCTTCCTTGATCATGCGCCAGAACGGCATGTTCGGATTGTTGCGGTGCCTGGCCATGTTCACCGGCGTCATCCGGAACGGATAGGCCTGGAACTGGAAGGCCCGCTGGCCGCCGAAGAACGACTCGCGCCCAAGCGCATAGATCTCGGCGATCTGCTCGTCGGTCATGGCGAAGCAGCCGCGCGAGGAGCAGTCGCCATGCACCATCAGCTGCGAGCCGCTGCGGCCCAGCGCCTTGTCGAAGGCGTTCGGATAGCCGGTGTTGAAGGACAGGTAGTAGGCCGACTGCGGATTCATCTGGCTCGGATTGATCGAGTAGAAACCCTCCGGCGCCTGGCGGTCGCCCTCGCGCACCTTGGGTCCGAGGTCGCCGGACCAGCGGCAGATCGGATAGGTCTTGAGCAGCGCGAACTTGCCGGAGCGGTCCTGCTTCCAGACCTCGAGCTCGGCCTCCTGCTTGAACACGCGGACCAGGATCGGCGACTGCAGATCCATGTCCTTCTCGCCCATCGTCGCGACGAGCTTCGGCGACACCGGCTGGTTGGCCTTGGCGTTGGTGGCGAGCGCGACCTGATCGCTGTTGCAACCCGTCAGCAGCGCACCGGCGGCCAACACCGCCGAGGTCATCAGAACCCGGACGAAAGCGCGGTTGATCAAGACAATGCTCCCCGCAAACCCGGCATGCCGCAACACCCCAGTCTCATCTCACCCGATCGGCCCGAAAGCTGGATAAATCACGGGTCGACCCTGCGTCATGCCGTCAAACCATTGATTAAAATTGTAGCCTTTGACCCCACGACCCGCAACCCGCGCTCCGGCGGTGCCGCGAGGCCCTGGCCGCTTTGGTCAACAACTCCTAAACAGCAGAGCCCGCCGGCGGGGCCGAAATGCGGCCAAACGGCTGGAAAGACTCACAAAACCGCGAGCGCCGAGGGCTCGGCTCCCGCCCGCTCAGCCGAGCTTGCGGCCGATCTCGATGAACTTCTGCCGGCGCTGCTTGCGGATGGCGTCGGCGTCGAGGCCCTTCAGCTCGTCAAGCGCCTGGGCGATCGCCTCGCCGGTGGCCGCGATCATCGCCGCGGGATCGCGGTGGGCGCCGCCGACCGGCTCCTTCAGGATGGTGTCGACCACGCCGAAGCGCAGCATGTCCTGGGCGGTGATCTTCATGCTGTTGGCGGCTTCCTGCGCCTTGGTGCCGTCGCGCCAGAGGATCGAGGAGGCGGCTTCCGGCGAGATCACGCTGTAGATCGCATGCTCCAGCATCAGCACGCGATTGGCGGTGGTCAGCGCGATGGCGCCGCCCGACATGCCCTCGCCGGTGATGATCGCAACGTTGGGCACGCCGAGTGCCAGGCAGGCATCGGTCGAGCGCGCGATGGCCTCGGCCTGGCCGCGCTCCTCGGCGCCGATGCCGGGATAGGCTCCGGCGGAATCCACCAGCGACAGCACGGGGATGCCGAACCGCTCGGCCATTTCCATCAGGCGGACCGCCTTGCGGTAGCCTTCCGGGCGGGCCATGCCGAAATTGTGCTTGAGGCGGGATTCGGTGGTGGCGCCCTTTTCCTGGCCCATGACGCAGATCGGCTCGCCGCGGAAGCGGCCGAAGCCGCCGAGCAAAGCGGCGTCTTCGCCGAACTTGCGGTCGCCGGCGAGCGGGGTGAACTCGGTGATCAGCCCGCCCACGAAGTCCGTGAAGTGCGGCCGCTGCGGGTGGCGGGCCACCATGGTCTTCTGCCACGGCGTGAGCGTGGCGTAGAGCTCGGCCAGCGCCTGGCCGGCCTTCTCCTCGATCCGGCTGACCTCCTCGCCGATATCGGTGCCGGAGGCGGCCATCGCCCGGAGTTCGTCGACCTTGGAATCGAGCTCGGCAACAGGCTTTTCGAAATCGAGGTAGCTGCGCATGGGATCCGGCATGGAAGAGCTGAAGGAAGAGCGCTGGGAGACGAAATCGGTTCGGCCTTCGGACCTGAAGCCGAAGGACTTCAGGAGCTTAGGGTACGATCGGTGCCCAGCCTCCCGGCATCGCGCCGGGATCGCGGGCAGGATGGCGCTCTTTCGGGGCAGACGGGCGCGAAGTCAAGCCGGCCGGGCGTCACGCCGGCGGATTTGGTTTCGGGAAGGTGTGAAGCGAGGTCAGGTCTCGGCCAGCGGGTGCAGGTCGCGCACCAGGCTCTTGAGGCGCTCCTCGACCACGTGGGTGTAGATCTGGGTGGTCGAGATGTCGGTGTGGCCGAGCAGGGTCTGGACGATGCGCAGGTCGGCGCCGTTGTGCAGCAGATGGCTGGCGAAGGCATGGCGCAGCACGTGCGGCGACACCAGCCGGGCCGGCAGGCCGCTCGCCACCGCGAGCTCCTTGAGGTCGCGGGCGAAGTGCTGGCGGGTGAGGTGGCCGCTCTCGCCGAACGAGGGAAACAGCCATTTGCCGAACGTCGCACTGGCCTTCTTCTCGGGCTTCAGCGCATCCAGGGCGGCGAGATAGTCGGCCATCGCCTGGCGCGAGGCCTGGTTCAGCGGCACCAGCCGCTCCTTGTTGCCCTTGCCGCGCACCACGATCATGCGGGCGTCGTTGCGGGCGGCCGTCCGCGGCAGCGCCACCAGCTCGGAGACGCGCAAGCCGGTCGCGTAGAGCACCTCGAGCAGGCAATACAGCCGCAGCGCGCGCAGCCGCTGCGCCGGCGAAGCGTCCGTGCCCTCGCTCAGCTCCTTCGCGCGGGTCAGCATCCGGTCGACATCGCCGATCGACAGCACCTTGGGCAGCGGCCGGCCGCGTTTCGGGCCGGACAGGATCGCGGCGGGATCGTCGCTGCGGATGCGCTCGCTCAGCAGGAAGCGAAACAGGTGCCGCATCGCCGACAACCGCCGCGCCACGCTGGAGGACTTGAAGCCCCTGGTGTCGAGATCGGCGAGATAGTCGCGCAATGCCTGGGTGTCGGCCGTGGCGAAGCCGTTGGCCTTGCCGCCGAGAAATTCGGAGAGATCAGTGAGGTCGCGGCGATAGGCGTCCAGCGTGTTCTGACCGGCGCCCTGCTCGGCGGCCATCATGTCGAGGAACAGGCTCATCAGCCTGGCGTCGGAGGCCTTGACCTTCATGTCGTGAAATCCGCTGCGTCCGAGGCGATCGAATCACTACGAGGTATTCGTGCCGGCACGTCGAGCGGTGACTGCAAATCTGGCCGATATCGCGGCGCCCAGCCGCCTCAGACAATCGTAAAATTCTTAATCAATGCCCTGTGGCTTTTCGGTTCGCCGCAGCGGTGCCGATCATCTCTTCTGGAACCTGTCCGGCGGGATCGTCACCGTCATCTCGCGCGGCTTCGGGTTGACGAAATTCGCCAGCGCGTAGATCGCGCCATAGACCACGCCGACGATGATGGCGATGACGGTCAGGAAGCGGAACAGGCTGGGCATGTCGGTCGCGCAGGCCACCAGAAAGGGAACGGTTTCATCCAACATGTTCGCATCGGCCTTGCAAGCCCGTCGGGCAGACCGGGCAGCTCGCCTTGGCTCGGGGAGCGGAACAGGATGCCTTTGAAAGCAGCAGGGCCTGGGTTAGAAGCGGAGAAATGACCGAACCGACGCAACCAGCATCTGGACCTGTCGCCCAGGAGGCCGCGATTCTCGCAGGCCTCGGCAAGCGGCTGATCGTGCTGGTCGGCATGATGGGGGTCGGCAAGTCGACCGTGGGCCGGCGGCTCGCGGCGCGGCTCCGGCTGCCGTTCGTCGATGCGGATACCGAGATCGAGACCGCGGCCGGCATGACCATACCGGAAATCTTCGAGTCGCGCGGCGAGGACTATTTCCGCAATGGCGAGGCGCGGGTGATCGCCCGCCTGCTCGAAAATGGTCCGGCGGTGCTGGCCACCGGTGGCGGCGCCTTTATGCGCGAGGAGACGCGGCGGCGCATCCAGGAGAAGGCGGTCTCGGTGTGGCTGAAGGCCGATGCCGACGTGATCATGCGCCGCGTCCGGCGGCGGGCCGACCGCCCGCTGCTGCAGACGGCTGATCCCGAAGGCACGGTCGCGCGGCTCCTGACCGAGCGCGAGCCGGTCTACCAGCTCGCCGACCTCACGATCTTCTCGCGCGACGTGCCGCACGACCGGGTCGTCGAGGACTGCCTGGAGGCGCTGCAGGCGTTCTTCTCTCCACCGGAGACCGCGGCGAGGCCCACCGGACCACAACCCGATCCAGTTCAATCCGATCCTCCGCAGGCGATGGGCGCGCTCCGATGACGGCACCACTGAAGCATTCCGATCCGATCATCGTCGACGTCGCGCTCGGCGAGCGCGCCTATGACATCGTCATCGGCCGCGGCGTGCTGGCCTCGCTCGGTCAGCGCATCGCGGCGTTGCGTCCGGGTGTCCGGACGGCCATCGTCACCGACCGCACCGTGGCCGCGCACTGGCTGAAGCCGACCGAGGCGATCCTGGCGGAGGCGGGAATCCCGTCGTCCACGATCGTGGTCGAGGAGGGCGAGGGCTCCAAGACCTATGCCGGGCTCGAGAAGGTCAGCGAGGCACTGATCGCCGCCAAGATCGAGCGCAACGACCTCGTCGTCGCGCTCGGCGGCGGCGTGGTCGGCGATCTCGCCGGCTTCGCGGCCGCCATCCTGCGCCGCGGGGTCGACTTCGTGCAGGTCCCGACCTCGCTGCTGGCGCAGGTCGATTCCTCCGTCGGCGGCAAGACCGGCATCAACTCGCCGCAGGGCAAGAACCTGCTCGGCGCCTTCCACCAGCCGGTGCTGGTGATCGCCGACACCGCGGTGCTCGACACGTTGTCGCCGCGCCAGTTCCGCGCCGGCTATGCCGAGGTCGCCAAATACGGCCTGCTCGGCGATGCCAGCTTCTTCGCCTGGTTGGAGGCCAACCACGCCGACGTCGTCAAGGGCGGTGCGGCGCGCGAGCACGCGGTTGCAACCTCCTGCCGCGCCAAGGCGGCGATCGTCGCCCGCGACGAGCGCGAGACCGGTGATCGGGCGCTGCTCAATCTCGGCCACACCTTCGGCCATGCGCTGGAGGCCGTGACCGGCTTCTCCGACCGGCTGTTCCACGGCGAGGGCGTCGCGGTCGGCATGGTGCTGGCGGCGCAGTTCTCGGCCGAGCTCGGCATGCTGCCGCCCGACGACGTCACACGCATCGAGCGTCACCTTGCCGCGGTCGGTCTGCCGACCCATCTGCAGGATATCGCCGGCTTCGCCCAGGAGGGGATCGGCGACGCCGACCGGCTTTTGGCCTTGATGGCGCAGGACAAGAAGGTCAAGCGGGGCAAGCTCACCTTCATCCTGATGGAAGCCATCGGCCGCGCCGTCATCGCGAAGGACGTCGATCCGGCGCGCGTTCGCGACTTCCTGCAGGCCAAATTGCGCAGCAGAAGCTGATCCCGGGCTTTACGCCGTGTTGAGCAGTGCCAACGGATCATCGGCGGCCTCCCTACAGAGCGACATCGGCGTCATGGACTGGATCACACTCTCCGTCGTCATCATCCTCCTCGCCGCCTCGGCCTTCTTTGCGCTGAGCGAGACCGCGCTGACCGGTGCCTCCCGCGCCTCGATGCTGCGGCTGTCGAAGCAGGGCAATCGCGACGCCGACGTGGTGTCGAGCCTGTTCGACATGCGCGAGCGGCTGATCGGCGCGCTGCTGCTCGGCAACAACATCGCCAATATCGCCGCGTCCGCATTGGCGACCGGCATCTTCACCGCCTGGTTCGGCGAGGTCGGCGTGCTCTACGCGACCGGCGTGATGACCGCGCTGGTGGTGATCTTCGCCGAGGTGCTGCCGAAGACGATCGCGATCAATGCGCCCGATCGCGTCTCGCTCACGGTTGCCAGACCAATGCGGGCCGCCGTGATCGTGCTCGGTCCCGTGCTGGCCGTGATCGAAGCGATCGTGCGTGGGCTGATGCGGCTGATCGGCTTCAAGGTCGGGGCCAATCAGCCGATCCTGTCGCCGACCGAACGCCTGCGCGGCGCCGTCGATCTCCTGCATCATGAAGGCAAGGTCGAGAAGCAGGACCGCGACATGCTCGGCGGCCTGCTCGACTTGCGCGAATTGCAGGTGTCCGACGTGATGGTCCATCGCACCGAGATGGTGATGGTGAATGCGGACCTGCCGCAGGAGGAACTGGTGCGCGAGGTGCTCGCCACCGAGTATACCCGCATCCCGCTATGGCGCGGGACGCCGGAGAACATCATCGGCGTGCTGCATGCGAAGGACCTGCTGCGTGCGATCCGCGCCGCCGAGGGCGATGTGTCGCACATCGACGTCGCCTCGCTGGCGCTGCCGCCTTGGTTCGTGCCGGAGATGCGTTCGGTGTCGGAACAGCTGAAAGCGTTCCGCCGCCGCAAGACGCATTTCGCGCTCGTGGTCGACGAGTATGGCGAGGTCGAAGGCATCGTCACGCTCGAGGACATCCTGGAAGAAATCGTCGGCGACATCTCCGACGAGCAGGACGTGCAGGTCGCGGGCGTGCGCGTGCAGCCGGACGGATCCGTCGTCGTCGACGGTTCGGTGCCGATCCGTGATCTCAATCGCGCGATGGACTGGACGCTGCCGGACGAGGAGGCGACCACTGTCGCAGGTCTCGTGATTCACGAGGCGCGCTCGATCCCCGAGCGCGGCCAGAGCTTCACGTTCTACGGCTTCCGCTTTCGCGTGCTGCGCCGGGAGCGCAATCGCATCACCGCGCTGCGCATCGTACCGGTGCCGCGCGGCGAAACCGAGGAGACGCGGCCGCGCCGTGCAGGCACGGCGTTCTAATTGGGGATCAAGCCTCGCCCGGCGCCTTCGCATGCAGCGCGAGCGCGTGCACCGAGCCGGCAAGTTCCGCTGCCAATGCGGCGTTGATCAGGCGGTGGCGATCGACACGGCTCTTGCCGGCGAAGGCCTGCGACACAATATACACGCGGAAATGGGTCTCACCGCTCGGCTGATGGCCCATATGGCCTTCGTGCAGATGTGATTCGTCCTGAACATCGAGGCTTTCCGGCGAGAAAGCTTCGCGCAACTTTTTGATGATAGCATCTCGGGTCCGCATGGTCTCTGGAAATACGCATCAAATTATTTTTCGTCAATCGGCGGTCCCCGCCAGAGGTATTCGCAATGTCAAGACTTGAAGCTTTCGGCGTTGCGTAGTCAAAGTCCGCCATGCCGATCGATTCAAACAAATTCTTCGACTCCATCCGCATCAAGCCCAAGAAGCAGGCTGCGCGGCAGCCGGTGGTGCGCGAGGAGGCCCAGCCCTGTCAGTGGCCGGACTGCAAGAACAAGGGCTCGCACCGCGCGCCCAAGGGACGCGAGAACGTGCGCGAGTATTGGCACTTTTGCCTCGACCACGTGCGCGAGTACAACCAGTCCTATAATTTCTTCTCGGGGATGAACGCCGAGGCGGTCGCGCGCTATCAGAAGGATGCGCTGACCGGACATCGCCCGACCTGGAAGATGGGTGCCAACACGTCGGCCAAGCGCGGCACCGGCAGCGCCGAGGGCGATCTCGGCGATGCCGCCGATCCGTTCAGCGTCTTCGCCGAGATCAACGGCCGCGGCAGCTGGCGTCCGGATCCCCAGTCGGCCCCCAAGGCCGAGACGCGCAAGGTCTTCAACGCCGAGCGCAAGGCGCTGCAGGTGATGGGCCTTGGTCCCGATGCGACGCTCGAAGACGTCAAGGTCAAGTACAAGGCGCTGGTGAAGCAGCACCATCCCGACGCCAATGGCGGCGACCGCTCCACCGAGGATCGCCTGATCGAGATCATCAAGGCCTACAACTACCTGAAGACGGTGGTGAAGGGCTGACGCGCGGCAGCGCTCGAGGCTGCCGCGCGTCGCGCTTGACGGTTCAGGGCTTCGGCCCGATATAGGCCGAGCTGGGCCGGATCAGCCGCCCCGTCCGCTGCTGCTCGCGGGCATGCGCCGTCCAGCCCGCCGCACGCGCCACCGCGAAGATCGGCGTGAACGCCTGGCGCGGAATCTTCAGCGCATCGAGCAGGATGGCGGTGAAGAACTCGACATTGGTGTCGAGCACGCGCTCCGGATTCTTCTGCCGCAGCGCTTGGCGGATGTAAGCCTCTACCTCGCTCGCAAACGGCAGATCAGCCCCGCTGCCCGCCAGCCGCTCGATCGCGCCCTTGAGCACGTCGGCGCGCGGATCGCGCACGCGATAGATCCGATGCCCGAACCCCATCAGCCGCTCGCCGCGGCCGAGCGCCGCGTCGACCCACGGCTTGATGTGGTCGCGCGTCCCGATCGCGTCCAGCATCTCCAGCACCGGCTCCGGCGCCCCGCCATGCAGCGGGCCGGTGAGCGCGCAATAGCCGGCGGTCACCGACGCGAACAGGTCGGCCTGGGTCGAGGCCACGACCCGCGCGGCGAAGGTCGAGGCGTTCATGCCGTGATCGCAGACGGTGACGAGATAGGTGTCCAAGGCCGCCACCTCCCCGCTCTCGGGCCTATCGCCACGCACCATCCGCAACGTATCGGCGGCGTGGCTGGCATCAGGGTCGGGGGCAATCGGCGGCGCTCCCTGCGCGCGCTGGACCAAGGCGCCGGCGATCACCGGGCAGGCGCCGACGATCGTGGCTTCGTCGTCGAGCCCGGGTTCGTGGCGCAGCGCCGCGACCGCGGCGCGGAAGCCGTCGATGATCGACAGGCCGGAGGTCGCGGCGAGCAGCTCGGGCAGCCGGGCAAAGGCACGCTCGCGGGCACGACCAAGGCTGGCGCGGACCTCGGCCTCGCCGACGGTGCGCTTCGTGGCCGCGCTCCATAGCCGGGCGGTCACGCCCTCGAAGCCGTTGGCGGCGGCGAGATCGGCCACACGGGCGCCGGCGATGATGAGCTCTCCCTGCTGGCCGTCGACGTGGCTGAGCACGGTCTCGGCGGCGGCGATGCCGTCGAGGCCGATCGGGGTCTTGCCGAGGTGGATGGTCATGGCGGGTCTCCTTCACGAGTGGTCACGCCGGCAAGATCCGCCCAGTCGACAACTTGATCAATCTTGATTAAGCTGATCAATATGAAAAAAGACAGCGGACTTTACCTATCTGCCCGTGAAGCTTCGGCCGAGCTCGCGATCTCGCCGGCCACCCTCTACGCCTATGTCAGCCGCGGCCTGGTCCGCTCCGAGCCGTCGCCGAACTCGCGCAGCAGCCGCTATCGCGCCGAGGACATCCGCGCCCTGAAGGAGCGTCGTGCGCCGGCCCCCGAGCCGCGCGCTTTCCGCAGCTTCGATGCGGATCTCCCCGTGTTCGATTCCGCCGTGTCGACGATCACCGAAGCCGGTCCGATCTATCGCGGCGTCAATTGCGTCGACCTGGCCGCGCGCGACACGCTGGAGCATGCCGCGACACTGTTGTGGGACGTGACCGCGCTCGATCCGTTTGCGCCAGACAACCTTCCGGCCGTGTCGGAGGAGATGAGTCTCATCGCCGATGCCGCGCGGCGCGCGGCGCCGATCGACCGCGCCATCGCGGTGCTGGCGCTGGCGACACATGCTGATCCCGCGGCCTTCAACCGCGCACCCGACGGTCGGGCGCTGGTCGGCGCCCGCATCGTTCGGCTTGTGGTCGCAACCATGCTGAACCAGCCCGCGTCAGCCGATCCGCTCCATGTTCAGGTAGCGCGGAGCTGGGCGCCCGGACACGAACATGCGCCGGACCTGATCCGCCGCACCTTGGTGCTGCTTGCCGATCATGAGCTGAACGCGTCGACCTTCACCGTCCGCTGTGCGGCGTCGACGGGCCTCAGCCTCTACGATGCCGTCATCGCGGGTCTTGCGGCGCTCAAAGGGCCGCAGCACGGCGGTGCCGGCGTGCTGGCGTCGCAACTGGTGAAGGCACTCATCGATCGCGATGTCGCGCCGCTGATCCGCGAGCGGGTGGCGCTGGGCGAGCGCTTCGCCGGGTTCGGGCATGGCGTCTACAAGCGCGGTGATCCGCGCGCGATCTCGCTGCTGGAGGCGCTGACGCGGGCCGGCGCGCCGCGCAAATTCACCCGCGAGGTGCCGGAGCGGATCGCAGAGGCGACCGGCGAGTTCGTTAACATCGACTACGCGCTTGCGGTGCTGGTGCATAGTCTGCGTCTGCCCGCCGGCAGCGAGCTGGCGCTGTTCGCGATGGCCCGCTGCGTCGGCTGGATCGCCCACGCCTGCGAGCAGCTGCAGCATGGCCGCCTGATCCGCCCGCGCGCCCGCTATATCGGACCCGCACCCGGCCGCGGCGCCATGTTGGATTCGCTGTAGCCGTTCTAATCCGCGGCGCCGGCCGCCAGCTGCGTCTCGCGCCGCTTCCGCGTCAATCTGAGGACCAGCCAGACCACGATCGTTCCGGCGATCGCCGCGATGATCCAGGTGGATTTGGCGATATGGCTATGATGCGGAATGCCGCCATAGCGGTGCAACAGCTGCACGGCGAATACTCCGGGCAGGACATGGGCGCAGGCCCACAGCACGATGGCAGGGATGTTCACGGCGTAGAAGCGCGGCGGAGGGATGTCGAGCGCGCCGGCCGTGATCGGCACGACGGCGCGGATCGGCGCGACAAAGCGGGCGAAGAAGATCGCCAGGGTGCCGAAACGGTGGAAGAAGGCCTCGCTCTGCGCCACCAGGCGCGGATAGTTCGAGAGCGGCCAACTCGTCAGGATCTCGCGCTGCCTGCGATGGCCGACCCAGAACGCCCCGCCGTCCCCCAGCACCGCGCCCAGGATGGCCGCCGCCAGCACCCATTGCAGGGTCAGCTCGCCGCCCGGAATCAACGCGCTCAGCGCCAGGATGATGGTCGTGCCTGGAACCACCGAGCCCATGATCGGGATCGCCTCCAGCAGGGCGGCCAGAAACAGGGTGAGATAGGCCAGTCCCGCATGCGCTGAGACGAAGGCAATGAGGGGATCGAACAGATGGGCCACGCGGTTCCTGTTGGTGGAGAGGGTGGGCGGGAGCTCCTCGATAAGTAGGAACCCCGGCTCCGGGTGCCACGTCGAGATCCTGGGAAGAGCCGGTGGGCGAAAAGGTGGCACGATTCGCAGGGCAGCCTTTCGAAAACGGCCACTCATGCCTATCTCGATGATATAACGACGGAACTTTGATCAAGGCTTAGGCTTCTGCCCGCGCGTGCTCTCTGCTAGGCTGGCGTCGAAGCCCTTCAACCGCAGCCAAACATGAAATCTGGTTTCGGGAATGCCCGGGACCTCGGAGGATGAATGACGACCGCCGCTACGACCAATGCGCAGGAGATGACCGGTGTGCCCGACATGAAGGTGTCGGTGCGGCAGGTGTTCGGGATCGACAGCGACCTTGAGGTGCCGGCTTTTTCCGCAAGCGACCCGCATGTCCCCGAGGTCGACGCCGACTACCGCTTCGACCGCGCCACGACGCTTGCGATCCTGGCCGGCTTCGCCAAGAACCGCCGCGTGATGGTGACCGGATACCACGGCACCGGCAAGTCGACCCATATCGAGCAGGTCGCGGCGCGACTCAACTGGCCGTGCGTGCGCGTCAACCTCGACAGCCACATCAGCCGTATCGACCTCGTCGGCAAGGACGCGATCGTGGTCAGAGACGGCAAGCAGGTCACCGAGTTTCGGGATGGCATCCTGCCCTGGGCGCTGCAGCACAACGTCGCGCTGGTGTTCGACGAATATGATGCCGGCCGTCCGGACGTGATGTTCGTGATCCAGCGCGTGCTCGAAGTGTCGGGCCGGCTGACGCTGCTCGACCAGAACAAGGTGATCAAGCCGCACCCGGCGTTCCGTCTGTTCGCGACCGCCAACACCATCGGGCTCGGCGACACTTCGGGCCTCTATCACGGCACCCAGCAGATCAACCAGGGCCAGATGGACCGCTGGTCGATCGTCACCACGCTCAACTACCTCGCCCATGACGAGGAGGTCGAGATCGTGCTGGCCAAGGCCAAGCACTATCAGAACGCACAGGGCCGCGACACCGTCAACAAGATGGTGCGGCTCGCCGACCTCACGCGCAACGCCTTCGCCAATGGCGATCTGTCGACGGTGATGAGCCCGCGCACGGTGATCACCTGGGCCGAGAACTCCGAGATCTTCGGCGACATCGGCTTTGCCTTCCGTGTGACGTTCCTCAACAAGTGCGACGAGCTCGAGCGTCCGCTGGTCGCGGAATTCTATCAGCGCTGCTTCAATGCGGAGTTGCCGGAATCCTCCATCAACGTGGCGCTGAGCTGACACACCGGCGTCGTCCTGGCCTCGGGCCGGGACCCATACGCCGCGGCCTCTCTCGTCGGGTGACGCGGGAGAGCGAGTGCGAACAAACGAACGCCGGTGGTTATCGGGCCTGGCGTTCGCCGGGACGATAGCCGCAGGAATCAGATGACCACACCGAGCAACAAGCCCCGTCCTGGCGTCAAGGAAGCACCAACCGAACCTTTCAAGAGGTCGGTCACGGGGTGCCTGCGCGCGATCGCCAGGGCGCCCGAGCTCGAAGTCTCCTTCGCGGCCGAGCGTCCCGGCCTTGCGCCGGGCAAGGCCCGGCTGCCGGAGCCGGCGCGCAAGATGACCAAGCGCGACGCCGCCGTGGTGCGCGGCCATGCCGACTCGATCGCGCTGAAGCTCGCCTGTCATGATCCGAAAATCCATCGCAAGCTGATCCCGGGCAATCCGCAGGCGCGCGGCGTGTTCGAGGCGGTCGAGCAGGCCCGCGTCGAGGCGATCGGTGCAAAACGCATGGCCGGCGTCGCCAGGAATCTCACGGCGATGCTCGATGATCACTTCCATCGCGGCAAATATGACGAGATCACCGACCGCGCCGACGCGCCGCTGTCGGATGCGCTGGCCATGATGGTGCGCGAGCGCCTCACCGGCATGGCGCCGCCGAATGCGGCGCGCAAGGTGGTCGATCTCTGGCGTCCGTTCCTGGAGGACAGGATCGGCCAGCGTCTCGATGAGCTCGGCCGCTTCACCGAGGATCAGGCCAAGTTCGGCGACCTCGTCCACGATCTCTTGTCGGCGCTCGATCTCGGCGATGAGCGCAACGCCGATTCGGAAGAGGACGAGGACAACGACGACAACCGCGACGGCGACAATGAGCAGTCCGGCGCCGAGGGCTCGCCCGAATCCGACGCTGCGCAGGAGATGAGCGCAGACCAGGCGCAGACGACGTCGGACGAGATGTCGGAGAGCGCCATGGAGGCGGCCCAGGCCTCGGCGTCCGACACGCTCGATGACGGCGAACTCGGCGACGACGAGACGCCGGGTGAGGCGACGCGTCCGAACCGAGGCGGTGCGAACGAGCCGCGCGGCCCCGAATATCACGCCTTCGCGCCGAAGTTCGACGAGATCATCGCGGCGGAGGACCTGTGCGACCACGACGAGCTGGAGCGCCTGCGCTCCTATCTCGACAAGCAGCTTGCGCACCTGCAAGGCATCGTGGCGCGGCTCGCCAACCGGCTGCAGCGCCGGCTGATGGCGCAGCAGAACCGCGCCTGGGAGTTCGATCTCGAGGAAGGCGTCCTCGATCCGGCGCGGCTGTCGCGCGTGGTCATCGATCCCTATCAGCCGCTGTCGTTCATGCGCGAGAAGGAGGCGACCTTCCGCGATACGGTCGTCACGCTGCTGCTCGACAATTCCGGCTCGATGCGCGGACGCCCGATCACGGTGGCCGCGACCTGCGCCGACATTCTCGCCCGCACGCTCGAGCGCTGCGGCGTCAAGGTCGAGATCCTCGGCTTCACGACGCGGGCCTGGAAGGGCGGGCAGTCGCGCGAGGCGTGGCTCGCCGCCGGCAAGCCGGCCAATCCCGGCCGCCTCAACGATCTCCGCCATATCATCTACAAGTCGGCCGATGCGCCGTGGCGGCGGGCGCGCAAGAATCTCGGCCTGATGATGCGCGAGGGGCTGCTGAAGGAGAACATCGACGGCGAGGCGCTCGACTGGGCGCACAAGCGCCTGCTCGGGCGTACGGAGCAGCGCAAGATCCTGATGATGATCTCGGACGGTGCGCCGGTCGATGACTCCACGCTGTCGGTCAATCCGGGCAACTATCTGGAGCGGCATCTGCGCCACATCATCGAGGAGATCGAGACTCGCTCGCCGGTCGAGCTGATCGCGATCGGCATCGGCCACGACGTCACGCGCTACTACCGTCGCGCGGTGACCATCGTCGATGCCGAGGAGCTCGGTGGCGCCATCACCGAGAAGCTCGCCGAATTGTTCACGGAGACCCACGCGGCGCCGCAGCCTGCGCCGGGGCAAAAGCGCAGGCTGCATTCGTAAGCGGCCGTCGGCCGGCTGCGTCCCTCCTTCGCCTCGGAGGAGGTGGGGGAGGGGGCTCCGCTGACGATGTCGCTGCAGGCGATTGCCGACCGCAGGCGCTTTCTCGCGCTGACCATCGGCGGAGTGTCGGCATTCGCATGGTCCACGACGGCTCGTGCGCAACTCGCGCCGACGCCTGTCCGCAGACGCGCAGCTTCCGACGAGCACTCCGTCACGTCGCCGGTGAAGATCGAGGTCAATGCGCGACCGCTGCCTTCGTTCGACCTCCGCGATAGGACCCATCTGCGCTTCGGGATGCTGCAGTATCGCAGCGGCGTGGCGCTGACCTCGTCCTATCCCGGCTTCGGCGGCCTGTCCGGCATCCGGCTCGATGGCAAGGGTGAACGCTTCCTCGCGGTCAGCGACAAGGGCGGCTGGTTCACCGGCCGCATTGCCTATTCCGGCCGCGAAATCGCGGGGCTCGCCGATGTCGAAGCGGCGCCGCTGCTCAGTCCGGACGGACGGCCCATCACCGATCGCGGCTGGTATGATTCCGAGTCGCTCGCTCGCGATGGCGACATCGTCTATGTCGGCCTCGAGCGCGTCAACCAGCTCCTGCGCTACGATTTCGCCAAGGGCGGAACCGGCGCGCGCGGCGAGATCGTGCCGCTGCCGTCGGCCGCCAAGCGGCTGCCCTACAACAAGGGACTGGAAGCGTTGGTAGTCGTGCCGAAGGGCCTGCCGCTCGCCGGCGCCCTGATCGCGCTCTCCGAGCGCGGTCTGGACCCGAACGGCAATCTGCTCGCCTTCCTGATCGGCGGACCTGCGGCGGGACAGTTCAGCATCGTCCGCAGCAACGAGTTCGACGTCAGCGATGCCGTGCTGCTGCCGTCGGGCGATCTGCTGGTGCTCGAACGCAAGTTCTCGCTGTTCAACGGGGTCGGCATTCGAATCCGCCGACTGATGCTTGCGCAGATCGCGCCGGGCGCGCTGGTCGATGGTCCGGCGATCTTCTCCGCCGATCTCGGGCAGGAGATCGACAATCTCGAGGGCATCGATGCGCATGTCACGCCGGAGGGCGAGACCGTGCTGACGCTGGTGTCCGACGACAATTTCTCGATGATCCAGCGCACGCTGCTGCTGCAGTTCACGCTGGTGGAGTGAGCCGCGGCGCCGCTGCGGCGCCTCGCGTTGACCGCGCCTCGTCCATGATCGACACTTGCCGCCATCAGATCATCGTGTCCGCCGTTACAACCTGGAACTCAGCATGAGCGCCCTGTTCACTCCGATCAAGCTGCGCAGTCTCGAACTCGCCAACCGCATCATGGTGTCGCCGATGTGCCAGTACTCGGCCGAGAGTGGTGCGGCCAATGACTGGCACTTCACCCACATCAACACGCTGGCGCTGTCGGGTGCGGCGATGTTCTGCATCGAGGCGACGCATGTCGAGCCGATCGGGCGCATCACCCCCGGCTGCCTCGGGCTGTGGGACGATGCGACGGAAGCTGCGCTGAAGCCGATCCTGACCTCGGTTCGCAAACATGCGAAGGCTGCGGTCGCGATGCAGCTCGCTCATGCCGGACGCAAGGGCTCCAGCCACAAGCCGTGGGATGGCGGACAGCAGATTCCGCTCGCGGACGGCGGATGGCAGACGGTCGCGCCCTCGGCCCTGCCGCACAAGGATGGCGAACTCGCGCCGCAGGAGCTCGATGCAGCCGGACTGAAGCGGGTGTGCGATGCGTTCGTTTCCGCAGCCCAACGAGCCGCGCGCCTCGGCATCGACGCGATCGAGCTCCACGGCGCGCATGGCTATCTGCTGCATCAGTTTCTGTCGCCGATCGCCAACCAGCGCAGCGACGCCTATGGCGGCTCGCTCGAAAACCGCATGCGGTTTCCGCTCGACGTGTTCGATGCGGTGCGGGCGGTATTTCCGGCGGACAGACCGGTCGGCGTGCGCGTCTCGGCGACCGATTGGGTCGACGGCGGCTGGGATCTCGATCAGACCATCACGTTTGCGCAAGAGCTGAAGCGCCGCGGCGCCGATTGGATCGACGTCTCCTCGGGCGGCGTGTCGCCGTTGCAGAAGATCACGCTCGGACCCGGCTATCAGGTGCCGTTCGCCGCGGCCGTGAAACAGGCGACGGCGCTTCCCACCATTGCGGTCGGTCTCATCACGCAGGCGCAGCAAGCCGAGGAGATCGTGGCCTCGGGCAAGGCCGACATGGTCGCGCTGGCCCGCGGCATGCTCTATGACCCGCGCTGGGGCTGGCACGCCGCAGCGGAGCTCGGCGGACAAGTCGCCGCACCTCCGCAATACTGGCGCTCGCAGCCGTCGACGCAGAAGGAGCTGTTCGGCAGGACGACGTTCGGCGCACGCTGACGTGCAATTGATGACCGCAATGTTGCGCATCAGCGTTGCAAAATTCTGCGGTCATCATTCCGCCCGCGACACGGCTGACGATTGTCGCTGTCGGACGAAGTGCTAGACTTCGCAGACCACGTGCGGCGATGCCGACTCGTCTGGTCGTGTTTCGTCTCGCGTGACGATGAGCGCATCGCAAAGATGCGCCGCAATATAAACGCGAGAGGAAAGCGCCATGGAAATCGGATATTTCACGATGCCCTCGCATCCGCCGGAGTGCGGATTGAAGGAGGGGCAGGAGTGGGACCTGCAGGTCCTGCGGTGGCTCGACGAGCTCGGCTATCAGGAAGCCTGGATCGGCGAGCATCACACCGCGCCCTGGGAGCCGCATCCGGCGCCCGACCTGATTCTGGCGCAGGCCTTCCGCGAAACCAAGAACATCCGGCTCGGGCCCGGCGGCTTCCTGCTGCCCTATCATCACCCGGCCGAGCTCGCCAATCGCGTCGCGATGCTCGATCACCTCTCCGACGGCCGCCTCAATTTCGGCATTGCCGCATCCGGCCTGCCGAGCGACTGGGCGATGTTCAACGTCGACGGCATGAGCGGCCAGAACCGCGAGATGACGCGCGAGGCGCTGGAGATCATCCTGAAGATGTGGTCCGAGGACGCGCCATGGACGTACAAGGGCAAGTACTGGACGGTGACCAAGCCCGATGTGATGTTCGACTTCCTCAAGCCGCACATCAAGCCGGTGCAGGCGCCGCATCCGCCGATCGGCGTCGCCGGCCTATCGAAGAACTCCGACACGCTGAAGCTTGCCGGTGAGCGCGGCTTCATCCCGATGAGCCTCAACCTCAACCCCGCCTATGTGTCGTCGCACTGGGACTCGGTCGAGGCCGGCGCCGCCAAGTCCGGTCGCAAGCCCAGCCGCAGCGATTGGCGGCTGGTGCGCGAGGTGTTCGTCGCCGATACGGACGAGGAAGCCTGGCGCTTGTCCTCCGGCGACATGATGGGACGGATGATGGGCGAATACTTCCTGCCCCTGCTCGGTCATTTCGGCTTCAAGGACTATCTGAAGCACTCACCCGACGTGCCCGATTCCGACGTGACGGTAGATTATTGCGCCAAGCGCAACTGGATCGTCGGCTCGCCAGCCACGGTGACCGAGAAGATCGAGAAGATCTGGCATGAGGTCGGCGGCTTCGGCACGCTGTGCGTGTTCGGCTTCGACTACAAGCACAGGCCGGAAGCCTGGCACAACTCGCTGCGCCTCTTGAAGCAGGAGGTCATGCCGAGGTTGAGCCACCTCAATGCCGACCTGACCAGGGCCGCCTAATATGTTCGCGCCAGCATTCGCCCTCCCTTTCGGGCAGTGCTGGGGTCAAAAGAAATGTAGCTAAAATTTTCGCGCGAGTGCAGCTTCAGATTTGACGTTTGGGTGACGGTCTTGCCGTTAGGACGGTCCAGGCGTCGAATCCGCTGCATGCGCGTGGCGGGTCTGACATTTGGGGGCGGGTCATGCGGTTTCGCGTCAGGAAGTTTGCCCATATCCTCGAACGCTCGGGTTTGGCTCTGGCGGGGGCTGCCTGCGGCGTCTTCGTCGGGGCGCATGTCGGCTCCAGCGTTCCGTTGCTGACCACGCAGGGCTTCCTGATCGTGATGATGCTATCTGGGGCACTGGGCTTCTATCTCGGCATCGACACGCCGCAACTCCCTTTTCATCCGCATGACGAGGACTCACCTGCGGAGACGAAGATCGATACGGCCGAATTCCTGAGCGCCGTCGGGACCTTCCTTGCGACCCTGACGGCGTTCTTCGCCGTCGCCATCATTATCCTGCGCGAAGATCCGCACATCGTCTGGACGTCGCTGATCATGGTCGGCTGGATCATCGGCGTGATCATGCAGATCGTTTCCGGCGCGATCGCGCGTCTGCGGCGCTGATTTTCCCTGTTCAATTTTTGGGCTAACGCTGTCGCGAGTTTCATCTTGCGGCCGCGATCGCGATTGTGTGAGCCTTTGCATCGGGGGGCTCGACCTGTGAGCCGCGTCGTCCGGGGGGCGCATTGCGCGACTGACACAGGTCCTGGCGACGTTTCCAAAGCGTTGCCCGCGGTCGTATTGGAGTCCGTTCTACGGCGCTGCGCGCGGACGATCCAACAGTCCATGCGCCCAGAGCAGGCATCACATCAGAAGCCGCATGGCGATATCGCGCACCTTGGCGCGCTTGATGCATCGCGGCCGGCAATGACATTTGGGAAGTTCATCATGTTGAAACGGGTGCTGCTGGGTGTAGTCATTGGCTGCGGACTGTCCGCGGCGCAAGCGGAGGAGCCGAAGGTCGGCGGCGTGGTCAATGCGGCGATTCAGCCCGAGCCGCCAGGCCTGATGCTCGCGATGGTCCAGAACGGCCCGACGCAGATGGTCGCCGGCAACATCTTCGAAGGTCTGCTGCGCTACAGCCCCAAGCTCGAGCCGCTGCCCGGCCTCGCCGAGAGCTGGACCATCAGCCCGGATGCCAAGGTCTACACTTTCAAGCTGAAGCCCGGCGTGACCTGGCACGACGGCAAGCCGTTCACCTCGGCCGACGTGCTGTTCTCGATCGAGATGCTGAAGCAGACCCATGCGCGCGCCCGCAACAACCTCGTGATGGTCGAGAAAGTCGAGGCGCCGGATGATCTCACGGTGGTGTTCACGCTGAAGGAGCCGTTCGGTCCCTTCATCGGCATCTTCGAGGTCGGATCGATGCCGATGGTGCCGAAGCACCTGTATGGGGGCACCGACTACAAGACCAATCCGAACAACAACGCGCCTGTCGGCACCGGCCCCTTCATGTTCAAGGAATGGCAGAAGGGCTCCTTCATCCGGATGGTGAAAAATCCGAACTACCATGAGAAGGGCAAGCCTTATCTCGACGAGGTCTACTGGCAGATCATTCCCGACGCTGCCGCGCGCGCGGTCGCCTTCGAGACCGGCAAGGTGGACGTGCTGCCGGGCGGCTCGATCGAGAATTTCGACGTGCCGCGCGTCTCCAAGCTGCCCGGCGCATGCGTCACCGGCGCCGGCTGGGAGTTCTTCTCGCCGCTGGCCTGGATGTGGCTCAACAACCGCAATCCAATCCTGGCCAACAAGAAGGTGCGTCAGGCGATCATGTACGCCATCGACCGCGACTTCGCCAAGGACGTGATCTGGAACGGCCTCGGCAAGGTGGCCACCGGCCCGTCGGCGTCGACGATCAGGTTCTACAGCGACGACGTGCCGAAATATCCGTATGACCCGGCCAAGGCGAAGGCGCTGCTCAAGGAGGCCGGCTACAAGGGCGAGAAGATTCGCATGCTGCCGCTGGCCTATGGCGAGACCTGGCAGCGCTGGGGCGAGGCGGTGAAGCAGAACCTGCAGGATGTCGGCATGAACATCGAGACGATCGCGACCGACGTCCCGGGCGGCAACCAGAAGATCATGGAGTGGGACTACGACATCGCCTTCACCTATCTCTATCAGTACGGCGATCCCGCGCTCGGCGTCTCCCGCAACTACATCACCTCGGCGATCGCCAAGGGCCAGCTGTTCAACAATGTGGAGGGCTATTCGAACCCGGAGGTCGACAAGCTGTTCGCGGAGGGCGCCACGGCGCCGACCGATGCCAAGCGCAAGGAGGCCTATGACAAGGTGCAGAAGATATTGGCTGAGGACGTGCCCGTGGCCTGGCTGCTCGAGCTGCAGTTCCCGACCATCACCAAGTGCAAGGTGAAGAACCTCATCACCACCGGCATCGGCGTCAACGACGGCTTTCGCGATGCCTGGCTCGACAAATAGCGGTGCATTCCGGGGCGCGGCCATGATCCCCGCACTCCAGTGTTTCGCTGTTCTGCCGAGCTGACTTCCACGGGGCTTTCATGCTCTCCTTCATCGCCCAGCGCGTCGTGAAGGGCGTCATCGTCCTTCTCGCCATCATTGTGCTGAATTTCTTCCTGATCCGGCTGGCGCCGGGCGATCCGGCCGTGGTGATGGCCGGCGAAGCCGGCGCCTCCGACCAGCTTTTCGTGGCGCAGCTGCGCGAAAAATTCGGCCTCGACCGTCCGCTGCCGGAACAGCTCCTCATCTACGTCAAGGGCATCGCCAGCCTCGACCTCGGCTTCTCGTTCCGCCAGCAGGCGCCGGTCGCCAGGCTGATCGCCGAGCGGCTGCCGGCGACGCTGCTGCTGACGCTCACCGCGTTCGCGATCTCGCTCGGTCTCGGCATCCTGTTCGGCGCCCTCGCCGCGCGCTTCGCCGGCACGATCCTCGATACTGCAATTACTGTGCTCGCGCTGATCTTCTACGCGACGCCGCTGTTCTGGATCGCCCTGATCGCGATCCTGCTGTTCTCGGTCTGGGTCGATTGGTTGCCGAGCTTCGGCTATGAAACGGTCGGTGCCGGCTATACGGGAGTCCGCCATGCGCTCGACGTCGCCGCACATCTCGCCATGCCGGCTGCCACGCTCGGCCTGTTCTTCATGGCGACCTACACCCGCATGACCCGCGCTTCGATGCTCGAGGTCAAGCGGCTCGACTTCGTCAAGACCGCGCGCGCCAAGGGCCTGCGCGATGGCGTCATCCTGCGCCGCCACGTGCTGCGCAACGCGCTGCTGCCGGTGGTGACTCTCGCCGGCGTCCACGCCGGCACCCTGGTTGGCGGCGCGGTGCTGACCGAGACGGTCTTCGCCTGGCCGGGCATCGGGCGGCTGATGTACGACGCGCTGATCCAGCGCGACTACAACCTGCTGCTCGGCGTGTTCGTGGTCTCCTCGGCCATGGTGCTGATCTTCAATCTCGTCACCGATCTCGTCTACCGACTGGTCGATCCGCGCATTGAGTACGCCTCATGAGGCAGTTCTGGCGCACCATGCTGCGCAGCCCGAGCGGCATCATCGGGCTGATCATTCTCGTTCTGGCGATCGTGATCGCGGTGGCCGGGCCGTTGTACTTTCCCAATTCACCATGGCGCATGGTGCAGCGGCCGTTCGTTCCGCCGTTCACGCTGTCGAAGGTCCCGCTCGGCACCGATGCGCTGGGACGCGACGTGCTCGCCGGCTTGATCTTCGGCGCCCGCGTCTCGTTGCTGGTCGGTCTCGTCTCGACGCTCGTTGCGCTGATCGTCGGCGTGCCGCTCGGCGCCATCGCCGGCTATTTCGGCGGCCGCGTCGATGATGCGCTGATGCGCTTCACCGAGTTCTTCCAGACCATCCCCAGCTTCGCGCTCGCCATCGTGCTGGTCGCGATCCTGCAGCCGTCGATCTATTCGATCGTCGCCGCCATCGGCCTCGTCAGCTGGCCGCCGGTGGCGCGGCTGGTGCGTGGCGAGGTGCTGTCCTTGCGTACCCGCGAATATGTCCAGGCCGCCGTCGTCACCGGCCAGAGCAATGCCTGGATCATCTGGCGCGAGATCCTGCCTAACGCGCTGTCGCCGGTGATCGTGCTGGCCTCGCTGATGGTCGCGACCGCGATCCTCCTGGAATCCTCGCTGTCGTTCCTCGGCCTCGGCGATCCCAACCTGATCTCCTGGGGCTACATGGTCGGCGCCGGTCGCACCGTCATTCGTCAGGCGTGGTGGATCACGGTGTTTCCTGGCGTCGCGATCCTGCTGTCGGTGCTCGGCCTCAATCTGATCGGCGAGGGGCTGAACGATGCGCTCAACCCGCGCCTGTCGCGCGAGGGCAGGTGAGAAGATGGCCGATCCCGTCGTTGCCATCAGGAACCTCCGTATCGCCTTGCCGCCGGGCGCAGAGCGCGCCCATGCGGTCGACGGCGTCTCGTTCGATCTCTCCGCCGGCAAAATCGTCTGCGTGGTCGGCGAATCCGGCTCGGGCAAGTCGATGTGCGCGCATGCGCTGCTCGGCCTGCTACCGGATACTGTCAGAGTCGAAAGCGGCGAGATCCGCTTCGAGGGACGCGACCTGCTTGCCGTCGATGCCGAAGGCTGGCGCGATCTGCGCGGCCGCCGCATCGCCATGGTGTTCCAGGAGCCGATGACCGCGCTCAATCCGCTGATGCGGATTGGCGAGCAACTGATGGAGGTGTTCGAAGCGCATGATCTGCTGAGCCCCCGGGAGCGCCGCGCCAAGGCGCTGGAGCTGGCGCGTGAGGTCGGGCTGCCCGATCCCGAACGGATCATCCGCGCCTATCCGCATCAGCTCTCCGGCGGCCAGCGCCAGCGGGCGATGATCGCGATGGCACTCGCGCTCGAGCCGGCCGTGCTCGTCGCGGACGAGCCGACCACCGCGCTCGACGTCACGACCCAGGCGCAGATCCTCAAGCTGATCCGCAACCTGCAGGCCAGCCACAACATGGCGGTGATGTTCATTACCCATGATTTCGGCGTCGTCGCCGATATCGCCGACGAGGTCGTGGTGCTGCGCCATGGCAAGGTGGTGGAGGAGGGCACGGCCGCCGCCGTGCTCGGCCATCCGCAGCATGACTACACCAAGGCGCTGCTCGCCGCCGTGCCGTCGTTCGATCCGCCGCCACGGCAATCACGCGAGGATGCGCCTCGGGCGGTGGAGGTGATCGGCCTCGACAAGACATATGTGACGCCGACCGGCTGGTTCCGTCCGAAGCGCGAGACCCGCGCGGCGCATGCGGTCAACTTCGCGATCCATCAGGGCGAGACGCTCGGACTCGTCGGCGAGTCCGGCTCGGGGAAGTCATCCGTTGCGCGTCTCGTGATGCGGCTGATCGAGGCCGATCGCGGCACGGTGCGGATCGGCGATGTCGATCTCACGGCGCTGGACGGCCGCGCATTGCGCGCGCAGCGTCATCGCATCCAGATGATCTTCCAGGATCCGTTCGCCTCGCTCAACCCGCGCCGCAAGGTCGGCCGCATCATCGCCGACGGCATGGTTGCGCGCGGCACCGCGCTCGACGCAGCGCTGAAACGCGCGCAGGAATTGCTCGGCATGGTCGGGCTCGACGCCGGCGCCATCGGCCGCTACCCGCATGAATTCTCCGGCGGCCAGCGTCAGCGCATCGGCATTGCGCGCGCGCTCGCGCTCGATCCGGAGATCATCGTCGCGGATGAAGCGGTGTCGGCGCTCGACGTGTCCGTCCAGGCGCAGGTGCTGCGGCTGCTGGAAGATTTGAAGGCGCGCCTTGGTCTGTCGATGCTGTTCATCACGCATGACCTGCGGGTGGCCGCGCAGATCTGCGATCGGATCGCCGTCATGCAGAAGGGCGAGATCGTCGAGCTGAAGCCGACCGCGGCGCTGTTCGCCAATCCCGAACACGTCTATACGCGCGAGCTGCTCGCTGCCGTGCCCGGCCGCAAGCACGGGATGGCGTGATTGTGCGTAAGCCGTCGGCCGGTCGGAACGATGGAGCGCCGGGTCGGGTTCAATTCCTTGCAACATCTTCGGCGTATTTGGATTATAATAGGAAGGGCCCCCGATGAGGCCGCAGGGTGGTCGTTCAAGCCGGTCCGCGCCAAGACAGCGGGCTCCGCCTACCCGAGGCCGTCATTGAACCGTGCCCATGCTATGCCAGTCTCGACAGGATGTCGCAGCGGCGTTCACCATTCCAACGAGGACTGTCATCATGTCGGAGCGCAAGCCAACGGCCGCCGTGCGCGAGGCTCACAAGGCCTTCAAGCCGGCCGAGCCGCCGAGGAGCGACTATGAAAAGGCTCAGACCGCGTTCGATCAGAACCGCGAGCGACTGAAGGCCGAGCGCCTGGCGCGCGAAGCGGCCGACAACGCCGGTAAACAACCGAAAAAGCTGGCGTGAACGCCAGCCTCTTTCCGTCGGGTCCGTCGTTTTCGGCGGACATGCCGTCGTTCGCTCAGCTGCGCGGCGTTGCAGAGGTGAGTGAATCCCGCGGCCGATCACGATCGGGGCGCGTCGAGGTCGTGGAGGGCAGCACGCCCGGCCGCGACGCAGGTACCTTCTTGACCGGCGCAGGCAGCAGGCCTTCGCGGATGGCCAGCTTGCGCGCGACTTTGCGTTGGCGCCTGATCGCATCGGATTTCTCGCGCGTCTTGCGTTCCGATGGCTTCTCATAGGATCTGCGGCGCTTCATCTCGCGGAATACGCCTTCGCGCTGCATCTTCCGCTTCAGGATGCGCAACGCCTTCTCGACGTCGTTGTCACGAACAAGAACCTGCAAAAGTGTCCTCCTTGTCTTCATCTCTATCGATGAAATTAGGTTGGCGAAGCCGATCGGCGCGGCGGCGGGGGAGCGGCGCGCTCAGCAGAGCGGCGTCAATGAAACGTGTTGCTCACAATGTGATGAGCCACGATACGTGCAAGACACGTTGATCCCCTTCGTCGGAAGGCGGGAGCACGAGTGTCTCTCAGCCATCGATGGCCAGGCCGTTACCGATGGTCCTGTGAAGATAAGGGCAATTTGCTGATATTGCCAGCGCGAGCCGACTCACGGTCCCAGCCCTCGGCAAACTATATTTGCCGCGCGGCCTTGTAATCCCCCAGAAAATCTCTACTTTGAGGTAGTTCGATTAGCCGCTGTGCCTTTCTGAATGTGCCCGTGGGCTATTTCCAAAAGTCATTGCTCAGTTGAATGAGGATCGCGTGATGGTCGCGCGATTAATGATTTGGAGATAGACATGCAGGGTACCGTCAAGTGGTTCAACGGCCAGAAGGGCTTTGGTTTCATTCAGCCGGAGGATGGCGGGAACGACGTGTTCGTTCACATCAGCGCGGTTGAACGCGCTGGTCTCGCTGGCTTGGCTGAAGGCCAGAAAGTCAGTTTTGAGGTCAAGACGGACAAGATGCGCGGTAAAACCAGCGCAGAAAATCTCGCGCTGGTCTGATCGTACTGATCTGACGTCTTGGGCCATTTCACGGATGTACTGAAATGGCTGGTTTGCCCGCTCGATCCTGTATTGAGCGGGCTTTCTGCGTCTCGACGGTAACCCGCATCTCCGGAAGGATCAGTCGATGGCCACCAAGAAGATGTCAGAACGCTCCCCCGAAAGCATTGCGCGGTCAGAGCGCCAGCGCGTCGCCGCCGAGGACGGGGCGAAGGCGCGCGCCGAATGGGATCAGCGCGCGACGGCGGTCCGCAAGAACATGGAGCGGCTGCGCGTGTTGCGGCTCGCCAAGGAAGCGGAAGCTGCGCAAGCGGGTCCTGTTGCTGCGCCTGCGCCGAAGCGGCGGAAGAAGGTCGCTCGCTAGGGCTGCTTCATCTCGCCTTCCGACGTCGGCTGCGCCGGTGGAACTAGCGGAACTTCAGATCCGTTGCTGGTGCTCGAACAGACGGGCGATCCATGCCTGATCATTACGCCTCAACCGCGTCCCGCGTACAGATCCGACCTTCGTACCGAGGAGGCTGACGTGGCCAAGTTGACAGCTACAGACGTTCGCATTGCAAAGGACGAGACGCAGCGTGGAGGCCAGACGATCGCATTTGCGCTTGCAATCGGCGCTACGCGGCAGGTCTGTCATCTCGAGACCTGCTTCGGCACACGCAATCAGGCGTTCGCTTATCTGCAGCGAAACCGCACGGCGTTCGAGCAGATGGCGCGCGAGCAGTTCGCCCGTGGCGAGGTGACCGACGGCGTCATCCATCTGCGCATGATCTGAGGCGATCCGCCACGCGCGAGCCTCCGAAGACGCTGCCCGACGCGCTACGCGCCGTTGCTGCTACTCCGCCTTCTGTTTGACCGGAAGCGGGACGCGCTCATAGGACGCGGGCAGATTGACGGGCCGGTAGTCCTGCGATTCCGCGATCCGCATCAGCACGCTCTCGTGGATGAACGCGCCCTCCGGAATGAAGCGCGGCTCGCAATTCGGAATGTAGAATCCGAAACGCGCCTTGCGCTCCGGCCACTCCTTGTACGTCGCGCTCTTCGGCAGCCATTCGAGCAGCCGCCAGGCCGGCCTCATCGAATCGTGCAGGGGGCCCTGGATGCTCGGCGCCACATAGGAGAACGGGCTGTTCTTGCGCTGCACGCCCCAGGCGAGCTGGTTCACCGTGCGCGGATTGACCGCCAGCCCCGCCTCGACGGCCTCGTCGATCATCCACAGCAGCGGATACTTCGAGACCGCCGATTGCGCCTCGGGATAACCGCCGCCGACGTCGCAATGTACGCCGGCGAACCACACCTGCTTGGCGTCCTGCGGTCCAGCATGCGCCTTGTTGAAGCGGTTCGGCGTGAAGGTCTGCGGCATGTTCCACGGCTTCAGCCGGAACATGCAGCGCCGTTCGTCGATCGCAGCGGCCTGCCGGAAAATCTTCACGCTCGGGTTCTCGATCGAGAAGGCGAGCTCCTCGAGGCTGGGGAGGGCGAGGAACCGGTCGGTGCGCGGCACGATGACGCTGGCCACCGTGTCCCACACGCCGACGAAATGGATCGTTGGCCAGCGTGTCGAGGTGATGCGCGCGAATTGCGCGGCCTGGTCGTCGCGGCTCTCGGGAATCGGCCCTTCGTCCTCGGTGCTCTCGACCTCGGTGGTGATGCCGCGTCCGGCCTTCGGATTGTCGGAGGAGTACTTCTTGTAGGCGATCACGCCCGAGCCGGCGAGATTGATCTGATCGGGCGAGATCAGCCCGACCTTGTGGATCAGTCCGGCAAGCACGCGCACGGTGTAGGCGCCGCGTGAGAAGCCGAACAGGAAGATGCGGTCGCCTTGCTGGTAATGCGTGGCGAGGAAGCAGTAGGCCCTGATGATGTTGTCGTCGAGGCCGTACCCGGTGGCGAGCCCCAGCACCATGTTGAAATTGGCCCTGAAGCGATGCCAGCTGTCCGGCTGTGTCAGGGTGCCGACGCCGGGATCGTAGAACACGGCCTGGAGTGGCGTCGTCTTGTCGGTCTTGCGCAGGCAGCGATAGAGCTTGAGCACGTTCGAGATGTTTTCGCTGATCTCGTTGCCGGTGCCGTCGCAGCAGATGACAATGTTCTTCATGACAAAGGAATGTCCGCGATAATGCTACCGCAACGAGTGTAGAGCATCGGGCTGGTGTTGGGGAGGTCGGTTCCTATGGCACTTCGTCTGGGTCGCTGTTGCGCGCCGCGCGACGGACATAGCGAAGTGATCGAATGGCGCCGCCGTACGAACGGATGGTCACTCGACGTGTCCGGTCGCCCCGCGCCGGCTGCCGTGTCCAGAGTTGTCGGCTGGTCACGGCAGCCGCAAGCAAAACGGCCGGATCTCTCGATCCGGCCGTTTCGATATCTCGCTTCGCTCGAAGCCCCGCCTGTGACGCGTCCGGCTTCTGCATCAATCGTGGATTTCGGCTTGCTCTCTCAGCTCGCCTTGGCGACCGGGGCAGCGTCCGCCGCTTTCTTCTCGATGGCGCGCTTTAGCTCCAGCGCGCGCGGCGACAGCGCCGCAGCGTTAGCCTTGAGCAGATAGGCGTCGAGGCCGCCATTGTGGTCGACGCTCTTGAGCGCGTTGGTCGAGACGCGCAGGCGCACGTTGCGGCCGAGTACATCCGAGATAAAGGTCACGTTGCACAGGTTCGGCAGGAAGCGCCGCTTGGTCTTGATGTTGGAGTGGCTGACCTTGTGGCCAACCTGGGGGCCCTTGGCCGTCAGTTCACAGCGCCGCGACATGGCAGTAAATCCTCTCTCATCCCCGCACCCTTCGTCCGCCTGTGTCGGCGGGCCGCGGGGGTCCAAAACTCGTCCAGCTCGTCTCTGGGAGATGCGGTCCTATAGGGGGGATGCGGCTTTTCGTCAAGGTTTTGAGGGATGGGGCCGGTGGCCCCTTAGCCACGCGCCGAATCGCAGGGCTGCCTCGCTTCACGGCGGCGGTATTTGCGCCCGCGGCACGGCGTCCGGCCATAGGCGTCCGCATGGCCGTTTTTCTCCGAAAGACGTCGTACAATCAACATCATAGCCGATCGCCGGAGACCACATAAAGGGCGTATTCGGGCGTGATGAGTGGACGTTCGCGCGATGGCGCGTCAAATTGGCCCGTCGAGCCCGGCGGATTGCAGGGGCTCACGGGGAGTTTGGGCCGCCCGATGCGGCTTCGCCGGAAGCGGAGCCGGACGTAAAGCGCTGGACAATCGGCCAGGATGTGACCGGTTCGCGTTGTTCAGGAGCGTTTTTGGCGTAAGTAACAGCAGTGGCGCGGCACAGGGGCCGGGGCCCGACAAGCGGATCGGCAGGACCATTTCGACGTGACCAACAGCACGGCCTTCTTCCGTTTCCGGCGCCTGGCGGTGGCCGGCTCCATCGCGGCGCTCCTGCTGCTGGCCCCCCACGGCGCCTGGGCACAGGCCCGGCTGGACGCCCAATATGAGGCTTCGCTGGCTGGCATCCCCGTCGGCAAGGGCACCTGGGCGGTCGAAATCGGGGATGATCAGTACGGCGCCGCAGCTCAGGGCGGCACCGCGGGCCTGCTCAAGAGCTTCTCCCAAGGATCGGGCACCGGGTCGGTGCAGGGGCGCGTCGTCAACGGCGCCCTGGTCGGGCAGAGCTACCAGGCCTCGACCACCACGGGAAAGAAGTCCGAGCAGATCCGCATCAATCTGCAGAACGGCACCGTGAAGGATTTCGCCATCGAGCCGACGCCGCCGGTCGATCCCGACCGCATCCCGGTAACGGATGCCCACAAGCGCGGCGTGCTCGATCCGATGACGGCCTCGCTGGTGCGGGTGCCGGGCAATGGCGAGCTGCTGTCGCCGGACTCGTGCCGCGGCGCTGCGCCCGTGTTCGACGGCCGCATGCGCTACGAGCTCAAGCTCGACTACAAGCGCATGGAGAACGTCAAGGCAGACAAAGGCTATCGTGGTCCGGCGCTGGTCTGCGCGGTCTACTTCACGCCGGTTGCGGGCTACATCCCGGACCGGCCGGTGATCAAATATCTCGCCCAGGCCCGCAACATGGAGATCTTCTTCGTGCCGCTCGCGGGCACGCGCATCCTGGTGCCGTTCCGGGTCGTGATTCCGACCTCTTTCGGCAAGGCGATGCTCGAGGCGACCTCCTTCATCACCCAGGCCTCGCCGCACGTCGCGAAAACGCAGTAGCGCGCGGCGGAATCCTCGTTGTCCGGCCGGCGCCGTCATTGCGAGGCCGCCCGGAAAGCCAGCATGTGTGATCCGGCGCGCGGCCTGAACGACGGCTCGCGTGAATCCGTTTGACTCTTCGCCGATTCTGATTCGACTCGGGCCTGCTCGAAACAGCGCCAGTTCCCTCGCGAAAGCGTTGCTTGTCGAGACTGTGAAAACTTGATCTAGTGCTGACTTGATCGCGCGGCGCGAGATGTTGCGGTGAACGAAGCCGGAAAGGCGCTGGAGTCAGCGATTCGGGCGTGATTCGTTCTCAAGGCGTTCCGAAGCTTAAGCTGCGTCCCTATATGCGTAGCAATGTGACACAGGTGTGAGGATCGCAGCCTCTCAGAACGACGATAATTCCAGCATCCATCGCGCCTGACCCGCGCGCCTGCAACGCCGGCCTCGAGACCCAATTTAACGAATGGCTTTTTCGTCTTCTTCGGCAGCCTCGCCTTTCGAGCGCGCGTCCGACCGTGCTCCCGGAAGCGGCGTCACCGCCGTGCTCGGCCCCACCAACACCGGCAAGACGCATCTGGCGATCGAGCGCATGCTCGCGCATTCCTCCGGCATCATCGGACTGCCGCTGCGGCTGCTCGCGCGTGAGGTCTACAACAAGATTGCTGATCGCGTCGGCAGCGAGGCCGTTGCGCTGATCACCGGCGAGGAGAAGATCAAGCCGAAGAACCCGCGCTACTGGGTGTCGACCGTCGAGGCGATGCCCAGGGATCTCGACGTGTCGTTCCTCGCCGTCGACGAGATCCAGATCGCCGCCGATCTCGAGCGCGGCCACGTCTTCACCGACCGCATCCTCAACCGGCGGGGCCGCGACGAGACGCTGCTGCTCGGGGCTGCGACGATGCGCCCCATCATCGAGCGGCTGCTGCCGGGCGTATCGACCGTGACGCGGCCGCGGCTGTCGCAGCTCGAATTCGCCGGCGACCGCAAGATCACGCGACAGCCGCGCCGGACTGCCATCGTGGCCTTCTCGGCCGACGAGGTCTACGTCATCGCCGAGCTGATCCGCCGCCAGCATGGCGGCGCCGCTGTGGTCCTGGGATCGCTGTCGCCGCGAACCCGCAACGCGCAGGTGGCGATGTTCCAGAACGGCGACGTCGACTATCTCGTCGCCACCGACGCGATCGGCATGGGGCTCAACCTCGACGTCGACCACGTCGCCTTTGCGTCCGACCGCAAATATGACGGCTATCAGTTCCGCCGGCTCACGCCGTCGGAGTTTGCCCAGATCGCGGGCCGTGCCGGACGGGCGACGCGCAACGGCACGTTCGGCACCACCGGGCGTTGTGCGCCGTTCGAGCCCGAGCTGGTCAATGCGCTCCAGAACCACACCTTCGATACCGTGAAGGTGCTGCAATGGCGGAACTCCAGGCTTGATTTCGCGTCCTTGAGCGCGCTTCAGGTCTCATTGGCGATCGCGCCGGGGCATGAGGCGCTGACGCGCGCGCCGATCGCGGAGGATCTGCGCGTGCTCGATCATGCCGCGCGCGACGCCGAGGTGCGCGACATGGCGCATGGCGCGGCCGCGGTCGAGCGTCTCTGGGAGACCTGCCAAATCCCCGATTATCGCAGGCTGTCGCCGGCCGCCCATGCGGAGCTGGTGACCACCGTGTTCGGCTTCCTGATGCAGAAGGGGCGTATTCCGGACGCCTGGTACGCCGCACAGGTCGATCAGGCCGACCGCGTCGATGGCGACATCGACACGCTGTCGGGGCGGATTGCACAGATTCGTACCTGGACCTTCGTGGCCAACCGGCCAGACTGGCTGCGCGACCCTGATTATTGGCAGGGGATTACCCGCGAGCTCGAAAATAAATTGTCAGACGCCCTTCATGAACGGCTCACGGAGCGTTTCGTTGATCGTCGTACCAGTGTATTGATGCGGCGCCTGCGGGAGAACAGTGTTTTGAATACGGAAATCGGCAAGACCGGCGAAGTGATCGTTGAAGGGCACGCGATCGGCCGTCTGGATGGATTCACCTTCGCGCCCGACGCCGCCGAAGCCGGCTCGGAGGCCAAGGCCTTGCAGGCTGCTGCCCAGAAGGCGCTGGCCGGCGAGATCGAGGCGCGCGCCGAGAAGCTGTCCAGCGCGCCCGACGAGCACATCGTGCTCACCGCCGACGGCACGGTGCGCTGGACCGGCGACGCGGTCGCCAAGCTGGTCGCGGCCGACGACGCGCTGCATCCGCGCCTGCGCATCATCGCCGACGAGCGGCTGACGGGTGCTGCGCGCGACAAGGTGCAGGCGCGGCTCGATCTCTGGCTGAAGACGCATATCGAGAAGCTGCTCGGCCCGCTGTTCGAATTGTCCAAGGCCGAGGACATCACCGGCATCGGCCGCGGCATCGCGTTCCAACTGGTGGAGGCGCTCGGCGTCATCGAGCGCGCCAAGATCGCGGCCGAGATGAAGGATCTCGACCAGCCGTCGCGCGCCACGTTGCGCAAATATGGCGTGCGCTTCGGCGCCTATCACATCTACGTCCCGGCGCTGCTCAAGCCGGCGGCGCGCGCGCTCGCTGCGCTGCTGTGGGCCGAGAAGCAGGGCAATGTCGACATGTCCGCGCTGACCGGCGCGCAGCATCTGGCGAGCTCGGGCCGGACCTCGTTCCCGGTCGACAAGGCGCTGCCGCGCGATGCCTATCGCGTGCTCGGCTACAAGCAGGCGGGCGAGCGCGCGGTGCGCGTCGACATCCTGGAGCGGCTGGCCGACCTGATTCGTCCCGCCCTGGCCTGGCGCGACAATGCACCGGGCGAAAAGCCCGCCGGCGCCTTCGACGGCCGCGGCTTCGTAGTGACGCAGGCGATGACCTCGCTCACCGGTTCGGCCGGCGAGGACTTCGCCTCGATCCTGCGCGCGCTTGGCTATCGCATGGAGAAGCGCCCGCCCCTGCCGCCCAAGCCGATTGAGAAGCCCGTCGAGGCTGCTGCTGCCGAGGCCGCTGCTGTGGAGACCGCCCCGGCTGAGCCGGCAGAAGCGCAGGCCGTGCCGGGCGAGGACCTCGCGCTTGTCGCCGGCGAGCCGGCCGACGAGCAGGTTCCCACCGTCGCGGAGGCCGCCGTCGCTCCGGTGACCGAGCAGACCGTCGCCGTGCCCGCGGCGGTCGGCGAGGAGCAGGCGGAAACCGCGTCGGTGTCGGCCCTGGCATCGCTGCCGACCGTCGATTTCGTCACGCCGGATGCGGCGGACGAGGCGTCCGTGGCCGAGACGGCTGCCGAAAGCGTCGTCGCCGAGGCGGAAACCGCCGTTGCTGCGGATGCGCCGCAGCCAGAAGCCGCTGAGGCCGTCGCGCACGAGGCAGCAAGCATCGGCGATGCTTCGGCTGAAGCTGCCGCGGCGGAAACTGCTGCTGGATCTACCGCGACCGCGGCTTCTCCGGCCGAGGCCGCTGCTGCCGCCGAGCCCGTCCTGGTCGAGGTCTGGCGGCCGGGCGGGCGCTCGGAGGAGCGCAGGCCGCGCCACGACCATCATCATCGCGGCCGGCCCAACCGTCCGCAGCACGAGCGCGGGCAGGGTGCCGGCGGCGGGCAGGCGCCTGCCGGGACGGCTCCCGCCGAGGGCGGCGAGGCGCGCGAGCGCCATCACCGCGGCCAGGGCCGACGCGACCGGATGAAGGAGTTCGGCAAGGACTTCCGCAAGGGCCCGCCGGAGGCTGGTGCGGCTCCAGCCGAGGGTGCATCAGCGCCGGCCCGCGAGGATCGCGGGCCGCGCCGCGACCATGACGCCAAGGGGCGCGACCAGAACCGCGATCGTAACAAGGGCGGCAAATTCGGTGGTGAGGGGCGCGGCGGCCGCGACTTCGGCAAGGGCGGTCGCGACAAGCGCGACAGCGGTCCGGCGCTGCGGCCCTATGCCTCGAGTGGCGGCGGAGGCCGGGATCGCGACCGTCCGGTCGATCCCAACTCGCCGTTCGCCAAGCTTGCTGCGCTCAAGGAGCAACTCGCGGCGAACAACCGCAAGGATTGAGCGACAAGATCGGTTGGCAAGATAGGTTGGAAGGACAACGCCGACGTCCGACACCCCGTCAGAGCGCCAGCGCCTCGACAAATGGCTGTGGCATGCGCGGCTGGTGAAGGCGCGCACCAGCGCCGCGGCGCTGGTGTCGTCGGGCCATGTCCGGATCAATGGCGTGCGCGAGACCTCGCCCGGCCACGGGGTGAAGACCGGTGACGTGCTGACCATCGCGCTCGACCGCAGCGTGCGCGTGCTCAAGGTGACCGGCTTTGCTGAGCGCCGCGGCGATGCCGCCTCCGTGCGCGGACTGTACGATGATCTGGATGGCGGACGATCCTGATCGATTGCGCCAGATCGGTTGCGCCAGATCGGTTGCGCCAGAGCAATTTCCGGTTCAGTTCTTCGCCCCGCTTCACTTGCGGCACAACACGTCCTGCGCTAGTCCAAGCCAGCCGAATTGTCGATCCGTTCCGGAGCCTTGGATGACTTACGTCGTCACCGAAAACTGTATCAAGTGCAAATACACCGATTGCGTTGAGGTCTGCCCGGTAGACTGCTTCTACGAGGGTGACAACATGCTGGTCATTCATCCGGACGAATGCATCGATTGCGGCGTGTGCGAGCCGGAATGTCCGGCCGACGCGATCAAGCCGGATACCGAGCCGGGGCTGGAGAAGTGGCTGGGCGTGAACGCCGAATATGCCAAGTCCTGGCCCAACATCACCCAGAAGAAGGACCCGCCGGCCGACGCCAAGGAGCACGACGGCGAGGATGGAAAGTTCCAGAAATATTTTTCGTCGAAGCCCGGCGCCGGAGACTGACGGTCGTCTCGCTACCTGCGCGTTCGCCAGCGCGCCCCGGCCTGCGGGGTGCCGTCGCGCCGATCGAAATCGTTACGCGGAAACAATGGCCTAGAACACCTCTTGCGGCGAGCGGGACGCGCTGCACGAGTTGTTCTATTCCGGCACGCTTCACTTAACCCTAACTTCGTGGATCCGTCACAATACCGCCCCTGCGGCCTCTAAATCATTGATTTTTGCGGCAAATGTGCTATATATAGCACATTCTCAGAGCCGAACCCGGCCATGCGTAACCTTTTTTGGCCGCCCTTTTAGGTTCCCGCAACATCAAACAGGGGCGTGGCAGTTCCGCGCGCAGGCTGTGTCACAGAAAACGCGTAAAAAGAGTGCTTCCAAGAGTACAAAAAAAGCCGCCGCGGCCAGCCGCAGCGTTTCCAAGGGCCGTGCCCGGACTCCTGTAAAGGAGATTCGGGCTGCCGCGAAGGCCTCGGCTGCCAAGTCCACTAAGAACAAAAGAAGCGCAATGCCTGAAAAGACTGCCAAGACTGCCGCGAAAGCATCCGCCGCGAAGACCACTCTTGCAAAGGACTCTGTTGCCAAGGCTGCGCCTGCCAAGGCCGCCGCTGCGCCCAAGGCTGCCACCAAGACCGCCGTTCCCGCAGCTGCTGCCCCTGTTGCCAAGCCCGCTGTCGCCGCCAAGCCGGCTGCTCCCGCCGCGGCCGCGCCGCGCGTCGAGGAAAAGAAGCTGCCGACCCAGCGCCAGGGCTTCAAGACCAACGAATTCGTCGTCTATCCGGCTCACGGCGTCGGCCAGATCCTGGCCATCGAGGAGCAGGAGATCGCGGGCGCCAAGCTCGAGCTGTTCGTCATCAACTTCATCAAGGACAAGATGACGCTGCGCGTGCCGACCGCCAAGGTCGCCAATGTCGGCATGCGCAAGCTGTCCGACCCGGCGCTGGTGAAGAAGGCGCTCGAGACGCTGAAGGGCCGCGCCCGCGTCAAGCGCACCATGTGGTCTCGCCGCGCCCAGGAATACGAAGCGAAGATCAATTCGGGCGACATCGTCGCGATCGCGGAGGTCGTGCGCGATCTCTACCGTTCGGAGTCGCAGCCCGAGCAGTCCTACAGCGAGCGCCAGCTCTATGAAGCGGCGCTCGACCGTCTGTCGCGCGAGATCGCCGTCGTGCAGCACTCGACCGAGACCGAGGCCGTCAAGGAGATCGAGACGCAGCTCGCCAAGAGCCCGCGCCGCGGTGCCAAGACCGAAGCCGATGCGGTCGCCGAAGGTGATGCCGACGCCGAGGGCGATGATATCGACGGCGACGACACCGCCGTGGCCGACGAGGCCGCCTGATCGACCGTTAGCGCGTTTTCCAATTAGTTGCTTACGAAAGCCCGGCCGAAAGGTCGGGCTTTTTGTTTGGGATGCACGTCGACGGCACCGCTTCATGGCCATGGTGTAGACGTGCTTGCCGTTCGCGAGTTGGCGATGGACTGCGTGCGAAGGTGGGGCGCTGGTCGCACTTGCTCCGCTGTCGTCCCGGCGAACGCCGGGACCCATAATCCCGGGCGCCTGCAAGGACGCTCGCTGGAGCTCCAGCGCTCAAGCCATTTGCACTTGTGGTTATGGATCCCGGGTCGGCGCCCGGCAACGCTGTCGCGTTGCCGGTCTTGCCCGGGACGACAGTTGTGGTGTGGCCGTCCTGGCATGGCATCAACCCGCCGGGGCAAGCGGGGAATCCGTCCCTCAGCCCGTCACTCCACCACGATCTTGACGCGGTCGCGGACCTTGACCTGGGCGCGGGCGTCGAGGCCGTTGAGAACGCGGAAGCGCTCGACCGGACGGTCGACGCCGGTCATGCGGTGTGCGAGCGACTCGACCGTGTCGCCCGGCTGCACGGTGATCACCTTGATGCGCAGCGGCCGCGCCGACTGGATCTCCTCCAGGCTGAGCCGGCGGAACGAGTTCACCGTCTCCCGCGCATTGCGCTCGCTCTCGGTGGTCTTCTGACGCGAGGCGAAGATGAAGCGGTAGACGTCGCTGCCGACGCGCAGCGCGTAGACCTTGAACTGCCAGGGATCGCCGCTCGCCGAGGTCGAGGCCGCCGGGAAGCCGTTGATCGTCAGCTCCTCGGTCGCCGACTTGTCGACGTTCTCCATCCAGCCGGAATTCAGATAGTCGCCGAGCGTCTGCTGGGCCGGCACGCGCACCACGTCGAAGCGCATCGCCTGGGCGCCGCCTTCGCGCACGCCGATCACCGCCTGCGCGGTGTTGTCGAGCGTGAAGTTCTCCGGCGCCTGGAAGGTGAAGCCGAGCTTCGGATGCAGGAAGCGCCGCCCACGCACGAAGCCCTCGCTCGGGTCCTCGCCGTAGACGATGTTGTCGACCGCAGCCAAGTAGGTCTCGCGGTCATGCTCCCTGGCCTCGGGGGAGACGTATTGCTTGGCGATGGCGGCAGCGTTCTGCACCCGCTCCGGCGTCGCCGGATGCGACGACAGGAAGTCCTGCGCGCGCGGGTCGATCGCCACCTTGCCGGCCTTCAGCTCGGCGTTGCGCTCCATCGAGCTCAGGAAGCGCGCCGCGCCGTAGGGATCGAACTTCGCCTTGGCGGAGATGCCGACGCCGATGCCGTCGGCCTCGAACTCCTGGGTGCGAGAGAAGCTCGCCATCGTCAGCTTGGTCTTGGCGAGCGCCAGCGCCGTCAGGTCCGGATCGTTGCCCATGTCGGAGACGACGCGGGTCACCACTGCGGCTTGCCGCGCCTGGTCCTCGCGAATCGCAGCATGGCGCGCCAGCACATGCGCCATCTCGTGGCTCAGCACCGACGACAATTCGGAGGTGTCGTTGGCGAGCGCGATCAGGCCGCGCGTCACGTAGAGCTGTCCGGTCGGCAGCGCGAAGGCGTTGACCGCACCGGAGTTCAGGATCGTGACCTTGTAGCCCTGGTCGGGCCGATCGGACACGGCCACCAGCCGGTCGACGATCTTGCCGATCAGGCCCTCGAGCTGGGGATCCTCATAGGCGCCGCCATAAGTTGCGAGAATGCGCTCGTGCTCGCGATCGCTGGCCGGCGTCGTCTGCACCATCGCCGGCTTCGGCCGCGGCGTCGGCATCGGCGCCGTCGCCTGCTGCAACTTGCCCATGTCGCTGCAACCGGACAACGCCAGTCCCAGGCACAGCAACGCCGGTGCGATCCACGAACCGCAGTTCATCACCGTCATGCGCTTTCGAACAGACAGGCTCACGTCGCTACTCACGTACCTCAGCGGTCAATTCCCGCTCAAAATCTCGATCTGGGCGATCTGCGTCAGTTCCAGTCTCGGACCCGCATGCGCTTCGATCCAACCGCGCACGCGAATCTGTCGATTCGCAAGTGATTTGACGTCGATGCCGGCACCTTCCAATACCGCCATCATACGCTTTGGAATAGTCACCGCGAAGCCCCGTGTCCAGCTACGAGCGAAGTTCAGATAAGTTGTTGTCCCCGTCTGTCGTACGGACAACACCTTCCCTTCGACAACCGTAAATTGCCCTACGCGAGACAAAATATCGTCTGGACTTTCCGTGTTTTTTATGACGGTCCCAATCTTCCAGAGGCCGCGTCCGGCGCTGCGTGCCTCCGCTTCCGCCGCACCCAGGCTGAGGGCGCAATCCCGGTCCGGCAGGTCGATCCCGCGCAGCACGGCGCCCTGTCGGAGCAGCTCGCTCTGCACCGGCTGGTCCGCACCGGCCACGAAGGCGAAGGCGCGCTGCCGGCCGTAGCGGTCCGGAGTGTCGTCCTCGCCGCGCAGCACGACGTCGCGGCCGCGCAGCAGCACGCCCAGCGCATCGATCGCTGCCGCGCGCTGCTCGTCCGGCGGCGCCTCGATGCCGGCGAGCCTGACCTCTCGGCCGTCGTCGAGACGGAAGCTGCGCGCATCGATGATCTCGCTGACGTGTCCTTCGCCGAGCTCGGCGAACATGCACGGCGAGGCGTGACTCGCCGACATCATCGCGATGATCGCGACGCTCGCACCGAGCGCAATCGGCCTCCATCTGCTCTGCATTCTGCGCACTCTCGCCATGTTGCATCATCGCACGAAATTTCCATTCCACTGAGCGGAAAGCAGCAGCAGCGGTGCCTTTGCTGAGCGCTTGCCGCCTGCGACTACGTACGCCATGATGCGAACTATCAAAGAGGCCGTCGCCATGCAGCGACGCGCCCGGCAGGGAGGATATCTATGACCAGAACCATCCGCGGCGCGGCGGCGTCGCTGTTCATGCTGGCGTCGGCGCTGACGTTGTCCGCAGGCGTGGCGCATGCGCAGAGCAAGCCGCCGCTGAAGATCGGCGGCATTCTCGACATGTCGAGCCTCTACGCCGACATCACCGGTCCCGGCAGCGAGACCGCGGCGAAGATGGCGGTGGAGGATTTCGGCGGCGAGGTGCTGGGCCGCAAGATCGAGGTGCTTGCGGCCGACCATCTCAACAAGGCCGATCTCGCCGCCAACATCGCGCGCGACATGCTCGACAACCAGGGCGTCGAGATGATCTGGGATGTCGCAGCCTCCGCCACCGCGCTGGCCGCCGGCGAGATCGCCAAGGCGCGCAACAAGATCATCATCTTCAACGGTCCCGGCTCTGTCAGGCTGTCCAACGAGGCCTGCGGCCCGTACACCGTGCACTACGTGTTCGACACCTTCGCGCAGGCCAATGTCACGGGATTGGCGGCGGTGAAGTCCGGCCTCGACAGCTGGTTCTTCCTGACCGCGGATTACGCCTTCGGCCAGGATCTGGAGAAGGACACCACCGCCGTGGTGGTGAAGTCGGGCGGCAAGGTGCTCGGCAGCGTGCGTCATCCGCTCAATACGTCGGACTTCTCCTCCTTCCTGCTCCAGGCCCAGGCCTCCAAGGCCAAGGTGATCGGCCTCGCCAATGCCGGCGGCGATACCATCAACGCGATCAAGCAGGCGGCGGAGTTCGGCCTCAGCAAAGGCGGCCAGAAGCTGTCGCCGCTGCTCGCCTTCGTCTCCGACATCGACAGCGTCGGGCTCGAGACGGCGCAGGGGCTTCTGGTCGCGGAAGCGTTCTATTGGGATCTCAACGACGACACCCGCGCCTTCACCAAACGCTTCATGGAGCGCACCAGGCGCGTGCCGACCTCGGCCCAGGCGGGGGTCTATTCCTCCGTCACGCACTATCTGAAAGCCGTGAAGACGGCCGGGACGACCGATGCGGACGCCGTCATGAAGGTGATGCGGGCCACGCCCATCAACGACATGTTCGCCAAGGGCGGCCGCATCCGCGAGGATGGACGCATGGTGCATGACATGTACCTGTTCGAGGTCAAGAAGCCCTCGGAATCGAAGGGGAAGTCCGACGACTACAAGCTGCTCGCGACCGTGTCGGGCGACGAGGCATTCCAGCCGATCGAGGCGTCGCGCTGCCCGCTTGTGAAGAAGTGACGGCCGGGGCCGCGGCATTCCGGGGCGCGCCTGAGCAAGGCGCAAACTCTGCCACGACATCCGTCGTTCCGGGGCAACGCGCAGCGTTGAACCCGGAACCTCGATGTGAGTCCATCAGCTCGGGATTCCGGGTTCGACGCCGACGCGTCGCCCCGGAATGACGGGAGACATGACACCGGGAAACAACAAGGAGCGCCGGCCATGACCACCAACACGACAGTTCTGCAGCATCTCGACTCCGGCCTGCTCACGATCACGATGAACCGTCCGGAGCGACGCAACGCGCTCAATAGCGACATGACCAAGGGCCTGGTCGAGGCGGCGCATCGTGCGGCCAATGATCCGGAGGTCCGTGCGGTGCTGCTCAAGGGCGCCGGCGGCACGTTCTGCGTCGGCGGCGACGTCAAGGCGATGGCCGAAGCCAAGACCGCGCCCTCGTTCGAGACCAAGGTGACGACCTTGCGCGAGCGCATGGAGGTGTCGCGGCTGCTGCACCAGATGCAGAAGCCGGTCGTGGCGCAGATCGACGGTGCGGCTGCCGGCGCCGGCCTGTCGATCGCGCTGGCCTGCGATCTGCGGGTGGCCGGCGAGTCGGCCAAGATCACGACGGCCTTCGCCAAGGTCGGGCTGTCGGGCGATTTCGGCGGCACCTATTTCCTCACGCAATTGCTCGGCAGCGCCAAGGCGCGGGAGCTGTATCTGACCTCGCCGGTCCTGACGGCGCAGGAGGCGCTCACCCTGGGCATGGTCACCAAGGTCGTGCCCGACGCCGAGGTCGAAGCCGCCACGCGCGCGTTGGCGCTGTCGCTGGCGCAGGGGCCGAGCGTGACGCTCGGCTACATCAAGCGCAACATCAACAATGCCGAGACGATGACGCTGGAGGCCTGCTTCGACGCCGAGGCGATGCACCACTCACGCTGCAGCGACACAGAGGATCACAAGGAGGCGGCGAAAGCCTTCGTCGAGAAGCGCGCGCCGGTGTTTCAGGGTCGGTAGCTCCGCGTTCTCCGTCATTGCGAGCGAAGCGACGCAATCCAGGGTCATGGCCTGAGCTCTGGATTGCGTCGCGTCGCTCGCAATGACGCCGCGGGCCTGTGTGAACACGTGATTCCTCAAAGAGGGCTGCGATGGCTTACCTCCACCTCCGTCAGATCTGCCTGGTCGCGCCCCGGCTCGAGCCGGTGGTCTCGGACATCGCCGCGATCATGGGGCTGGAGGTCTGCTATCGCGATCCGCATGTCGCCAAATACGGGCTGGAGAATGCGCTGCTGCCGGTCGGGCCGATCCTGCTCGAGGTGATTGCGCCGACCCGCGATGACACCGCGGCGGGACGCTTCCTCGACAAGACCGGCGGCCGCGGCGGCTACATGGCGATCTTTTCCTGCGATGATCCCGATGGCCGCGCCGCCCGCGCCAACGAGATGGGTGTGCGGACCGCCAACGTGATCGATCATCCGCCCTATCACGGCGTGCAACTGCATCCGCGTGACTGCCGCGCCGCCTTCATCGAGCTCAATCACACCGAGGGCAGCGACGATGTGCTTGGCGCCTATCCGCCCGCCGGGCCGGATTGGACGCGCGCAATCCGCAGCGACGTGACGACGGCGATGACCGAGGTGGTGCTGCGGAGCCCCGAGCCGACCTCGCTCGCCGCGCATTGGGGGCGGATTCTCGACGTGGTGCCGGCGGCCGGCAGCGATGGTGTTGAGCAGTTGTACTTGCCGAACGCCCGTATCCGTGTCGAACCCGGCGAGCGCGAACTCATGAGCGGCCTGACGTTCCGCGTCGCCGATGCTGCACGTGTGACCGACGCCGCGCGCGCCCGTGGCTATGCGGTTTCAGGCGGTTGTTTCACGATTGGCGGCGTTGCCTTCGCGTTGCAGGGGGCGGTCGCCAGTTAGTTGCTCGTCATGCCCGGCCATGACGACGTTGGAAGCTCGAGGCTCGTCACCGCCCCTTGAAGTTCGCGAAGCGCCGCTCCTCCGTTGCCTTGACGCCTTCCTTGAAATCCTCGGTCGCGCGCAGCCGGGTCTGTTCGGCGAGCTCGTGCTCGGTTGCTGCCATCACACGGTCGGCGAGGCTGGCGCGCATCGTCGCGCGGGTCGACAGCAGGCCGAGCGGCGAGCATTCGGCGATCTCGGCGGCGAGCTTCATCGCTGCTGTCCGCACCTGGTCCTGCGGCACGCATTCATTGGCGAGCCCCATCTTCAGCGCCTCTTCGCCGGTGACACGGCGGCTGGTGTAGAACATCAGCTCGGCGTTGTTCTTGCCGATCAGCTCGGGCAGCGTCACCGTCAGCCCGAAGCCGGGATGGAAGCCGAGCTTGGTGAAATTGGCGGAGAAGCGCGCTTCCGGACAGGTGACGCGGAAGTCGGCCGAGACGGCGAGGCCGAGCCCGCCACCGATGGCGGCGCCGTGCACGGCGGCGACGACCGGTTTCCTGCAGCGGAAAATCCGCACGGCCTGCATGTAGAGATGGTTGATCGCCCCGAGGCTGTCGGCCGGATCGCCTTTTGCGCCGGCCGCTTCCTGCGCCTGGCGTGCCGGATCGGTGAAGTTGGCGCCGGCGCAGAACGCCTTGCCCTGCGCCGCCAGCACCGAAGCGCGGATCTCGATGTCGCGGTCGAAGCCTTCGAGCGCGTCGGCGATCTGGTTGATCAGCGAAATGTCGAAGAAGTTGAGCGGCGGCCGGCGAATCTCGATCAGGCCGACATGGCCGTGGATCTCGACCCCGATGTCAGGAAAGTGGGTCATGGTTGTGGTCTCCGATTCTGCTTTCCGAGCGTCATTGCCAGCGCTATCAGTTCGCGACCGCCGGAATGCTGTCTGCCTCACCTCAGTCCCAGCCCGCGGGCGATGATGCCGCGCAGCACCTCGGTGGTGCCGCCCTGGATCGTCAGCTTCGGCGCGGTCTGCATCGCAAATGTCAGCTGGTTCTCCAAGGTCTCGCGATTTCCTGCGTTCTCCTCAACGAAGGCGGCGAGGTCGCGGACGCGGTGCGGCAGCTGCTGCTCCCATACCGTGCCGACGTCCTTGACGATCGAGGCCTCGACCACCGGCTCCTTGCCGGCCTGCAGCATGCCGGCCACCGACACCGACATCCGCCGCATCGCATGCAGCTGCGCTACCAGCCGGCCGATGCCCTCGGCGCTGCGCGTGTCCGGATCGGGACCGACCGCGCGCACCAGCTCGGTCAGCACGTAATAGGTTTCGAGGAAACGCTCCGGCCCCGAGCGCTCATAGGCGAGCTCGGAGGTGGCCTGCTTCCAGGCGCCGTCGATCTCGCCGAGCTGATGATCGTCCGGCACGAAGGCGTCGGTGAAGACGACCTCGTTGAACTCCTTCTGCCCGGTGATCTGGCCAATCGGATTCACCTTGATGCCGGGCGATTTCATGTTCACCAGGAACTGCGTCAAGCCATGACGCCTGTTCTCCTTGGTCGACGGCGAGGTGCGGAAGATCGCGATCATGTAATCGGCCATGTGCGCCGACGTCGTCCAGATCTTCGAGCCGTTGATTAGCCAACCGCCCTCGGTCTTCGTCGCGCGCGTCTTGGCGGCGAACAGGTCGGATCCCGAGTTCGGCTCGCTCATGCCGATCGCGAAGCACAGCTCGCCGCGGCAGATGCGCGGCAGGATGTCCATCTTGATATGCTCGGGTGCGTAGCGCAGCAGGATCGGGCCGCTCTGCCGGTCGGCGACGAAGAAGCGCCTGACGGGCGCGTTGGCGACGCGCATCTCCTCGGTCACGACGTAGCGCTCCAGGAACGAGCGCTCGTGGCCGCCATATTGCTTCGGCCAGGTCATGCCGATCCAGCCGCGCGCGCCGACGCGGGCTGCAAACTCGCGCGCGTCGGCATCCTCGCGCTTGGGCTGGTATGGGTTGAAAGTGCCGGCCGCGATCTCGTCAGCGAGGAAGGCGCGCACCTCCTTGCGCAGCTCCTCGCATTCCCTCGGCAGCCGGATCGGATCGAAACGAAGTGCGCTCATGCAACAATCCTCTTCGTGGTCAGCGCGAGGCGACCAGCGGCCACAGCTCATCGGCGCCGCGCGCAGCGACGCGCCTGCCGAGCTCGACGGCCCAATGACTCTCGGAGCCGAAATCGTCGCGCCAGGCGAGCGCGCGCAGCGAGAAGCGATGCAGGATGTGCTCGGTGGTGAAGCCGATCGCGCCGTGGACCTGATGCGCGATCGCCGCGCCCTTCTCGGCGGCCTCGGCGCAGCGGATCTTGGCCGCGGCGGCTTCGAGAAACACCGCCTCGTCGAATGCGGTGGCCCGCGCGATCACATCCGCGGCCGATGTCGCGGCCGCGCTCGCGGCGGCGCTCTCACCGGCCAGCCGTGCCAGGTTGTGCTGCACCGCCTGGAATTTGCCGATCGGCTTCTCGAAGGCCACGCGCTCACCCGCATAGTTCACGCTGATCGCGAGCAGCCGATCCAGCGCGCCGGCGATCTGCAGTCCGCGGGCGACGCCGCCCATCAGCATCAAGGTCGTGGCGTCGAAGCCCGCCGGTGCCGCTCGGCATGCCAGCGGCGTAATCTTGTCGAACGTCACCGTGTCGCTGGGATCGTTGGCGAGGTTGAGGCCCGCCTCGATGCGCAGGCGCGCGGTCTCGACCAGCGCGATCGACACGCCGTCTCCGCCGTGGGCAAGCACGGCAACATGCTGCGCCGTCCTGGCGAACGGCACGCCGCGGGCGCGGCCGGACAATGTGCCGTCGGTGTCGAGCGTGATCCGGTCTCTCGGATGAGCCGGCGCGATCGTCATGGCGCCGCCGGGCGAGGCAATGCCGCCTTGCTGCAGCAGCCAGCCCGCGAGCAGCGTCTCGGCCAGCGGCACCGCAATCGCAAAACGGCCGGCGGCATTGATGATCTCAAAGCCGTCGGCGAGGTCAGTGCCGGCGCCGCCGAACTCCTCGCCCACCCAGGCGAGCGGCAGGCCGGCCTCGCTCAGCGCCCGCCACAGCGGCGCCGTCCAGCGGCCGTCCTTGTCGTGATTGATCGTCTGCGGGTCGGCGAGATCGGCGAAGATCTTTTCCGCGGTCGCAACGACGATGTTCTCGGCTTCCGCCACAGCGCTCCTCGCCCTCGTTGTCGTCGGTCTCGGCGCGCCATGTCCTGCGCGCGCCGGCGATGTTTTGCCGGCATGATGAGCGCAAGCGACGGTCCTGACAAGCGTAGCCCGCTGCAGGGCCCCGTCCGCTCGCCGCATGGAGGCGAGCGATTTCCGCGCTGCGGAGATTGTGCCGATTTTGCAGATGCAGCGATGTTGGCTAAGAAGAAGCAAAGCAAACAGGGAGGTGCGGAATGGCTGAAGGTCTGTGCGCGATCGTGACGGGTTCGGCGTCCGGTCTCGGAGCCGCGACCGCGTTGCTGCTGGCGAAGGCCGGCATGCGCATCGTCGTGAACTATTCGAACAGCAAGAGTGAGGCCGAGCAGACCGCCGATCTCTGCCGCAAGGAAGGTGCCGAGGTCGTCGTCATCCAAGGCGACGTGTCGCGCGACGAGGATTGCCGCAAGATCGTCGCCGCCGCTGCGGACTGGGGCCGGCTGGATGCGCTCGTCAACAATGCCGGCACCACCAAGCACGTACCGCACGATCAGCTCGACGGTCTTTCGGCCGAGGATTTCCAACGCATCTTCGCGGTCAACACCATCGGCCCCTTCCAGATGGTGCGCGCCGCGCGGCCGCTGCTCGAAGCGGCGGCCAAGGCGACGGCGCGTGCGTCCGCGGTCGTCAACGTCTCGTCGGTGGCCGGCATCAGCGGCGTCGGCTCGTCGGTCGCCTACGCCGCCAGCAAGGGCGCGCTCAACACGATGACGCTGTCGCTGGCTCGCGCCCTGGCACCCGCGATCCGCGTCAACACCGTCTGCCCCGGCTATATCGATACGCCCTGGTTCACCAAGGGCCGCGGCGAGGCCGGCGCCAAGCAGGTGCGCGATGCCGTGGTGGCGCGGGTGCCGCTGCGCGCGGCTTCATCCGCTGAGGATATCGCGCAGCTCGTGGCGTTCCTGGCGAGTCCGGCGTCAGGCCACATGACCGGCGAGGTCGTGCGCATGGATGCGGGGATGCATCTGTTGGGGTGAAATGGTCATGGCGAGCGGCCGCTGTGGTCGCTCGCAATGACGTGGCGTGAGGCGGTTACCGATTGAAATCGCGGATCGTGCCGCTGGCGACCAGCCTGTTCCAGATGAATAGCACCACGACCGCGCCGAGGGTCGCGGTCACGTAGCCCGCGCCCTGGTCGGGGCCGTAGCGGCCGATGGCCTGCCCGATGGCGGTGGCGAGGAACGCGCCGAGGATTCCGAGCACGATGGTCAGGATGAAGCCGGAGGGATTGTTGGGACCCGGCGATAGAAGCCGCGCCAGGAAGCCGGCGACCAGCCCGACGATCAGAATGTGCAGCATGAGTGTCGTCCTTCCCGTCAGCGATCGCGGAGCGTCAGATCCGGCCCGCCAATTCGTGCTCGGTCGGCAGCCGCCCGTCCGGCGTGAGCTGATCGATCACCTTCGGCAGGTACTGGCTCAGCCCGTTCAACAGCTCGTCGCGCGACAGCCCGCTCTGCGCGGTGAGCTGATCGATCTGATCGGCGCCGAGCGCATTGGCGAGATCGCCGGGCGAGATCGGCTTGTTCTCGCCGGGGGAGACCCAGGAGTTCGCGGTGTCGCCATGGCCCTTGTCCTGGAACTGGCGCAGGAGATCGCCGAGCCCGCCCGACAGCACGCTGCCGGCGGCACCGCCCGCCAGCAGGCCGCCCAGGCCGCCGGCGATGATGTTGCCGAGGCCGCCACTCAATCCGCCACCAAGCGCACCGCCGAGCGGTCCACCTTGATTCCCGGTCGGCTGGGGCGGCGGGACCGGCGCTGGCGCCGCGTTCGGCTGCTGCCCATTCTGCGAGAAATGCTTCACCGCTTTCCACGCCAGCAAAGCGAGGATCGCCATCGTCATCGGCGACATGCCGCCGCTCTTCTGCGTGGTCGGATGACTCGGCCCGTTCGGGCCGTTCTGCATGCCGTTGAGGATATCAAGTAGACCCATGACCCTGCCTCCTGCGCCCCACGCCGACAAAACCTATGGGCTTGCACGCGGCGTTACAAGCCGCGTGCAGAATGGTCGCACAGGGGGAACGTGTCGCGCGCGGCTCAGTTCCTGGCTTCGGCCCGTTTCGGCGCCTTGGCCCCGGGCGGCGCGGCCGCGGTCTGGCTCGGGCCGGTGAACATCCGCTTCAGTTCGTCGAGCTTCTCGGACAGGACCGGAAAGTTGCACGAGAACGAATCGCGCCGCCAGCCGTCCTTGGCACATTGCGCCGCCTTGATGCGGGCGCGTGCCTCCACGTTCGACGCCGGCGGTGGCAATCCCCCCTGCGCGGTCGCGGCCGGCGGCTTGCTCGGCCGTTGCGGCGGCGGCGCCGGCATGGCCGGCTTCGGCGGCTCGATCGCGGCCCGCGCCGTCATGTCCCGGAGCGAGGGCTGGAGGTCCTGCGTTTGCGGCCGCGACATCATCGCCGAACTCATGTTGGCGTGGCGCTGGCGCTCGAGGTATTGCGTATACTGCTGGTCGATGAACTTCTGCTCTTCGGCCGTGGGATTGGGACCGGCGATGTCGAAGCTGCGGTCCTGCATGAAGTCGTAATAGACATAGCCGCCGCCCGGCTTCCGTCTCCCGGCAAATTTAGCGTTGCACTGCGCCAGCGCCGCCGTCTTCTCCTCCTTGGAGGCCGACTTCTCGGCGGCGTCGGCGCATTCCTCGAAATCAGTCGGGGAGCGGCTCCACCACTCTGCGTGCGCGCGTGGAGGTTGCACGGCGGGCAGGCAGGTGATCGCTGCAAAGATCAGTACTGGCAGGCGGGGTGGGTACACGAACGGCAATCCTCAGCGGCTCCCCGCCTCAGATGACGGGAGATTGTCGCCATTTTGCGGCGAGGTGTGACTCCAATGCTGCGTAATTTGCGACTTTCTTCTTTATTTGCCGTGGTTCCGTGATCTGGTTGCCACAGTCGGGTCGGCATTGACGGCGGTGCCGCTCGTGAATCGCACCTTGCTGTGGCGCCGGAACGATACGCAGCATCTTTCCACCATTTTCATCCCGCCGTAGTTGACAAAACTAATCTTGACATTGGAAAGATTGGTGTTGACGGAACCGGGCGAGCGCTCCTATGAATATCTTGACAATGGAAAGATAAACTGCGCGCGTCCGGCGCGGAGGAGGCTGCCATGAAAGTGTTCCTCACGGTCAAGCTGGCGCTGCTGCCGTTCGTCGTGTTCTGGGCGCTACTGGCCTGGCACCAGCCGGCATGGGCGGTGTGGTCCGCGCTGGGCCTGGCGCTGGCCGCCAATGTCTGGCGCGCCTCCCGGGGCCAGCTCGCGCTGCTGGAACTGGGAAGCCTCGCGCTGTTCGTCGTGCTGGCGATTGCCAACGACGTCGCGCCGAATTGGACGGCCGGCAATGCGCTGTGGCTGTCCTTCGCAGCGCTCGGCCTCATCAGCTTCGCTTCGCTCGCCGTCGGCCGTCCCTGGACAGCGGACTATTCCCGGTCGGCCTATGCCGACAGCGCCGCGACGCCCCAGTTCCACCTGATCAACATGATGATGACCGGGCTCTGGGGCGTCCTGTTCCTCGTGCTCGGCCTGTGCCGCTGGGCCGGCGTCGCCTCCTGGATCACGACGATGATCGTCGTCGGCGGCGCGCTGATCTCGATCTTCGGCCCGCACTTCGCGATTCGCCAGGCCTTGCTGCGCATGCGGGCCGCGCGCGAGGAGTGCCAATGGCCGGCGCCGAGCTTCACCCAAGCGGCCGACACCGAGTGCGACGTCGCGGTGATCGGCGCGGGCATCGGCGGGCTGACGGCGGCAGCCCTGCTCGCGGAGTCCGGGCTGAAGGTGAAGGTGTTCGACCACCACGTCGTGCCCGGCGGCTTCTGCCACACTTATCTGCGCAAGGCCCACCACGACAACAAGCCGGTGCTGTATCGCTTCGATGCCGGGCCGCACGATTTCTCCGGCGTCTGGCCCGGCGGGCCGGTCGACAGCGTGCTGCGCCGGCTCGGCGTCGCCGACCGCATCCAGTGGAAGCGGGTCATCCACTCCTACCGTCTCGCCGGCCGCCGCATCGACGTGCCCGAGGACTGGCGCGCCTATGTCCGACTGCTCTGCGAGATGTTTCCCGCCAGCGCGGATGGGCTGACCCGGCTGTTCGACACCATCCATGCCATCTTCGAGAGCATGTATGCGACGGGGCAGGGCCGCAGCGGCATTCCCGGCATGCCGGCCACATTGGAGGAGATGCTGGCCTTCCCGCGCAAGCATCCGCAGGCGTACCGCTGGATGAACCGCCCGTTTGACGAGCTGGTCGCCGCCCATGTCTCCGATCCCGAGCTGATCGCCTATCTCAATGCGCTGTCGGGCTATCTCGGCGACGGCAGCGAGAAGCTGAGCTGCGCCCAGATGGTCCCGATCTTCGGCTACTATTTCAAGGGCGGCTTTTATCCGGTCGGCGGCTCCGGCCACCTCTCGGACGTGCTGGCCGAGGCCATCACCGCACGCGGCGGCGAGGTGCATCTGAAATCCAAGGTCACGCGCATCCTGGTCGAGGAGGGCCGCGCCGTGGGTGTCGTGCTCGGCAATGGCCGCACGGTTCGCGCGCAGGCGGTGGTCTCGAATGCCGATCTCGGCCGCACCTTGACCGAGCTTCTGAGGCCCGACGATCTGCCCGCCGTCTTTCGTGAGCGTGCCCGCACCCTCGCGCCGGCGACGTCGTGCTTCTCGGTGCATCTCGGCCTCGACATGGTGCCCGACATCGCGCCCACCACGCATCTCGACTCGCCGATGGGGATCGGCCTCGCGGTGATGTCCAAGCTCGATCCGTCGGCGGCGCCTGACGGACATGCGACGATGACGATCATCACCCTCGTTCCTCACGAGCAGGCCAAGGGCTGGTTTCCGGGCGAGGGCGGCGACGACTGGAAGGCGTGGCGGCGCTCGCCGGACTACGAGGCGCGCAAGCAGCAGCTCGGCGATGCCATGGTTGCGGCCGCCGAGACCATCATTCCCGGCCTGGCGCAGCATATCGTCTACCGCACCGACGCCAGCCCCGTGACCTATGCGCGCTACGACCTCGCCAGCGCCGGCGCGATCTATGGCGTGGCCGGGTCGGGACGGCTGAAGGGCGCCAAGGCTCCGCTGCGCAACCTCGTCATCGCCGGCGGCGGCAATGCCGGAGCGGGGGTGGAGGCCGTGGTGATCTCGGGCGCCGAGGCCGCGGAGGCCCTGCTGCCGGGCCTGCTGGCGCGCGTGTCACCTGCCGCGTCGGGGGGCCGTCAGGGAGCAGCCGTCACGGGCGGCGTAAGCGAGCGGCCGGTGCCGGCTGCAGCGCATCAAGGCGTATAGAGGTAGCGCAGCAGGGTGCGGCCGACGGTCTCCAGGCTCTGCGCCGAGCACTGCTCGATCGTATCCTGCGTGGTGTTGAAATACGGCTCGTAGTCGAAGTCGATGACGAGGAAGCTCGGAATCCCGGCCTGCTGCAGCGCCGTGTGGTCGTCGCTGATCGGATACGCCGTGGGCTCCGGCGAGAAGGCCTGTGGCGCGATACGGCTGCCGATGCTCCAGAACTTCTTGACCTCCGGCAGCGCCGAGCCGAGCGACGAGGGCTCCGGCTGCAGCTTGAGATCCTTGTCGCAGACCATGTCGAAATCGACCGCCTTCTCCGGCTTGTGCGCCGGATAATAGGTCTTCAGATTGGCCGCGAAATGCGGCGAGCCCAGCGGACGCCAGGTCGGATCGCCGGCGCCGAGCGATTTCGGCCCCTCCTCGCCGTCGAAGAAGATCAGGTCGATGCCGATCTCGGGCTTCGGCGACAGCGACAGCACGCGCGCGGTCTCCAGCACCAGCGCCACGGCGGAGGCCGAATTGTTGGCGCCCGGCATCGGCGCATCCGGCGATTTGGGATCGCGATAGGCCTTGACGATGCTGTCGTAATGCGTGGCGACGATGATGCGGCGCGGGTTCTGCACCTGGAAGCGGGCGATGATGTTGGTCAGCGGGATCGTCTTGCCGTCGTCGCCCTTGGCGGTGAAGCTCTGCGTCAGCACCGCGTCCGCCGCGCTCTTGGCCATCGCCGCCTTGATGTAGTCGATGGTCTTCTGATGGCCCGGCTCGCCCATCGAGCGCGGCGTGAATTTCAGCAGGTCCGCGATATGGGCCATCGCGCGCTGCCCGTCCCAGAGCTCGATCTGCGCCTCTGCGGCGCGTGCCGCGGGGGATGCAAACAGCAATGCCGCCATTGCCACCGTAGCGGTCAGGCGAGGCCAGAACTCAGTCATCGAGAAGCTCTTCAAAATGAAAATCAGGACGTCTTCTTGCCGAATGGAATGAACAGGATGCCGGCGCAGCCAGCCAGCGCCACCGCGAAATAATAGGTGATCGCGCGCGAGCCGATCGTCGGGATCAGCGCGAAGGTCGTGACCAGCGTGCCGACGACGTTGCCGATGGTCGAGACGCCGTAGACCAGTCCGGCGACGCGGCCGGCCTCGTCGGCCGAGCGCGTCAACAGGCTGACGGCGATCGGGGAGAAGGTGCCGAGCAGGGTCAGCGGCACCAGCAGCAGCGCGGTCGAGGCCATCAGCGTGGCCGCCGGACCGTCGCCGACCGTGTCGAGGATGTCGGCCATGACGATGTCGGCCGTCGCCGGCACGAGCGCCATGTAGGCGGCGGCGATCAGGATCATGGTGCCGATGGTGCGCGTCGTCGGCTGCCGGTCGACGATGGCGCTGCCGGCGAAATAGCCGATCGCGAGCGCGCACAGCACCGTCGAGATCAGGCTGGCCCAGGCGCCGATGCCGCTGCCGAAATACGGGTTGAGATAGCGGCTGCCGAGCATCTCAAAGCCCATCAGCACGCAGCCGACCAGGAACGAGCAGAGATAGATCGCCAGCAGGCCCGAGCGTGACACCGGCGCGCTCACGGCAGCTTCCTGTTGTGGCGCTCGATGCTCTTCAGCGCCTCGACCGGCGCGAAGTCGTCCGTCAGCACCTTGGCGTTCGCATCGATCACTTGGCCGCCGTCGATGTCGATGCGCTTGCGCTGCGCCAGCATCTCGGCGAGATTGTAGCGGAAGCCGAACTCCTTGTCGCGCTCCTGCGCGATGGCGGCGAGATCCTCGGGCTTCCGCTCGTCGCCGAGATAGCCGACCATCACGATGTTGCCGCCGGCCTCGTAGAAGTCGACCTGCGGGAACACGCTGTGAATGGTCTTGACCGCGGCGTCGAACAGCATCGTCGATGGCTCGACGTTCTGCGCCACCACGCCGCCCTCGGCGAGATGGTCCTTGACGAGCTGGTAGAATTCCTTGGTCAGCAGATGGAACGGCACGAACGGCCCACGATAGGCGTCGATCAGGATGACGTCGTACCGCTCCTTGGATTCCTGCACGAACAGCCGTCCGTCGCGGTTGGCGACGTGGAAGTTCGGCTCCTCCTTGATGCCGAAATATTTCTTGGCGAGCTCCAGCACGGTCGGATCGAGCTCGACCGAGGTCACCTGCACCTTGGGCAGGGAGCGGTGCAGGTACCAGGCGGTGCGGCCGCCGCCGAAGCCGATCTCCAGGATCGAGCGGACGTCCTTGGCGTACATCACGCTCGCGGTCATGAAGCGGGTATAGTCGACCGGCAGATCGAGCTCGTCGCGGGTGTTGTAGACGCTCTCGGTATAGATGCGCCGGTTGTGACCGAAGGTCATGCTGCGGTAGGGCGCCTGCTCATAGACATAGATGTTGTTGTAGAGCGACTCCTTGGACTCCAGCAGATGGCGGGTATCCTGCGCGCTTGCGGCGGCGACGGAGAGCAGAGCTGCGAGCGCGCCTGAAATGACCGACCGGATGAGCATCGACTTGTCTGTTTCCCTCGGCTGAAATGGGCAGGCGCGCTGGATGAAGCGGATCTCGTCGCGCCGGACGGCTGGCCCGGCCACGTGACGCGCTCAGGCACGACCAATACGGCGATCCCAAGGCTGGGGTCCGGATCGGCGCCGTTCTCTTAGACCATCGGCTGCCTTCCGGATAGTCAAACCACCCCTCCCTACGGGCCTGTGATCGGTAGGCGCCCCGCCTCAACCGGGATCACGCGGCCGCGTTCCCACCGTCTTCCCATCAACGGACCCGAGCGTCGTTGTGCCACGGCCGGCCGTCCGGTTCAGGCGACGACCGGAGAGGCTTCCGGTCGGTGGCCGGGTCTGCTATGGAGGCGGCGAAGCAGGTGCACTTCGGTGCAGGCTCCGGTCCCGTAGCTCAGCTGGATAGAGCGGCGGTTTCCTAAACCGTAGGTCGCATGTTCGAGTCATGCCGGGATCGCCAACTGCCGCAGCCTTGCGCGCGCAGACCTCTCCAGATCAAGCCCGGCGCACGCGTGATCCGGCCCGTTCGGGAATCGGGTGGAGCGCGTCGTCGCCATTGAGGAACTTCTCCGGGTGAGACGGCGGCCTGAGCCCCGTCCGTGCGGCGCGCAATCGCCGCCGAGATGCATCACCCTGGAGAGCTTTCCATGCATACGACCATCGAGCCGGGCATCCTCTATTTTGGGACGCCGGTCGTCCTCATCAGCACGGTCAATGAGAACGGCGGCTTCAATCTCGCGCCGATGTCGTCGGCGTTCTGGCTCGGCTGGCGCTGCATGCTGGGCCTCGCCGCCGGATCGAAGACGCCGCAGAACATGCGCCGCACCGGCGAGTGCGTGCTGAACCTGCCGTCGGTCGATCTCGTCGCCGCCGTCGATCGCCTGGCGCAGACCACGGGATCGGACCCGGTGCCGGCGATGAAGCAGCGCAAGGGCTATCGCCACGTGTCCGACAAGTTCGCCGCCGCCGGGCTGACCGCAACGGCGTCGGAGACCGTTGCGGCCCCGCGCGTCGCCGAATGCGCGGTCCAGCTCGAAGCGCGCATCGAGTCGGTGCATGGCATCGCCGACGACGACGCGATCCTGAGGGGGCACATCCAGTGCTTCGAGGTGCGGGTGCAGCGGATCCATGTCGACGAGGCCATCCTGATGGACGGCACGCGTGACCGTATCGACCCGGACAAATGGCGGCCGCTGATCATGAGCTTCCAGCAGTTCTATGGCCTGGGCGCGCGCCTTCACGATTCGCGGCTGGGCACCATTCCGGAGGCGGCCTATCGCACGCCCGACGTCGAGCGCGCCCGCAAGGCGGCCATGCGGATGGAGGTGGCGGCAGGCTGAGCCGGCTCGGCCCCGAGTCTCGCCTGGAATCGCCCGGCCGCACGTTGAAGCTTGCATTCGAGTGCGAGAGGTGGGGACATCATGGGGGCTGTGGCTGTCGACCAGCTGCTGATCGAGGCGGCTGATCATTACAATGCGGGGCGTGCCGGTCCGGCCAAGGCACTGTGCAGCGACATCCTCCAGGCGGTGCCGGATCATCTGCCGGCGCTGCATCTGTCCGCGATCCTCGCCTTCGCCGATGGCCGCATGGCAGACGGCGCGGAGCTGCTGGCGTGCGTGTTCGCACGCGATCCCAACCATGCGCCGGCCTATGTGACGCTCGGCGACGCGCTGGCGGTGAAAGGTGAGCGCGACGGCGCTGCCGACGCCTTTGCGCGCGCCGCAGCGTTGAGACCGCACGATGCCGCCATCTACAGCAAGCTCGGCAGCGCGCTGCTGGAGCTCGCCCGCTTTACCGAGGCCGAAGCCGCCTATCGCCACGCGCTGGCGCTCGATCCGGCGCTGTTGCGCGCGCGCTGGAATCTCGCGCTCGCCTTCAACCGGCAGGGGCGGCTTGCCGAGGCGGAAGCGGCCTATCGCGAGCTGCTCGAGCGCGAGCCCTCCTATCCCGGTGCATGGCGGGCGCTGGCGCATGTGCTCGCCGACCAGGCCAGATATGACGAGGCCGTGCCGGCCTATCTGCATGCGCTGGCGGCGCAGCCGGCCGATGCTGGCCTCCACCTCGCCCTCGGCGACGTGCTCTACAAGCAGCGCGCCTACGCTGACGCCGCGATCCATTACCGCCGCGCCGGCGATCTTGCGCCGGGCGATGCCAAGGCCGCGCGATTGCTGGGGCACGCGCTGCACGAGGCCGGCCGCCCCGCCGAGGCCGTCGAGGCCTATCGCCGCGCCGCGGCGCTCGATCCCACCGATGTGGTCGTGCTCAGCAATCTCGCCGCCTGCCTGTGCGGGACAGGACAGCTCGACGCCGCCATCGCAGCCTGCGAGCACGCGCTGGCGCTGCAGCCCGATCACGCCCCGGCGCATACCAATCTCGGCATCATCCATGAGCTGCGCGGCGAGATCGATGATGCCGTCGCGGCGCATCGCCGCGCCGTCGCCGCTGATCCGGCCTATGCCAAGGGCTACGCCAATCTCGCGGTGGCGCTGCGTAATGCCGGCGACATCGACGCCGCGCTGGCGGCCTCGCATCACGCGATTTCGCTCGCGCCCGACAACGCGCTCGCGCGCTACAATCACGCGCATTTCCTGCTGATGTGCGGCGACCTCGTGAACGGCTTCGCCGAGCATCGCTGGGGCCGTGACTGTCCTGATCTCTCCGCGGGCATGCCGCGCTTCGACGCGCCGGAATGGCAGGGTGAGCCGCTTGAGGGACGCACGTTGCTGCTGTTCGCCGAATACGGCATCGGCGATGCGCTGCAATTCGTGCGCTATGTGGATCGCGTCAAGACGATGGGCGGCAATATCGTGCTGCAGGTGCAGCCGGCGATCGCGCCGCTGCTGCGCTGTCTGGAGGGCGTGACCGTGGTGCCGCGCGGCGCGCCGCTGCCGCCATTCGACCTGCAGGCGCCGCTGATGGATCTGCCGCGCATCTTCGGCACCACGCTGGAGACGATTCCGGTCGAGGTGCCTTATCTTGCCACCGATCCGATCAAGGTGGCCGCGTGGCGCAACGTGCTCGGGCGCGCGCCGTCATTGAAGGTCGGCGTGGTCTGGGCCGGCAATCCCAGGCACAAGGGCGACCGCCAGCGCTCGCTCACCGCGCAGGCGGTGCTGCCGCGGCTGGTGATGCCGGGCGTGCAGCTTTATTCCTTGCAGAAGGAGCCGCGGCCGGACGATGCGCTAGGGCTCGCCGAGCTTGGCGCCGACGTCATCGATCTCGCGCCGCTGCTGAGCGACTTCGCCGAGACCGCGGCCGCCGTTGCCGCGCTCGACCTCGTCATCTCCGTCGACACGTCGGTGGCGCATCTCGCCGGCGCGCTCGGCCGCCCGGTCTGGGTGCTCTTGCCCTATGCGCTCGACTGGCGCTGGCTGCGCGACCGCGCCGACACCCCGTGGTATCCGACCATGCGGTTGTTCAGGCAGGGGCAGCCGATGGCGTGGGATGGCGTGCTGGCGTGGGCGGCAGCAGAGCTGGCGCGTGTTGCGGCGGGGGAGCGGGAGTTGCTGCTGCCTGACTTGTTCGACGCATCCTGACGGAGCGCTGCGTTGTGGAGGGTGCTCTGTCCACCTCTCCGCTGTCGTCCCGGGCGTAGACCCGGGACCCATACCGCGTGATCTCTCGGTGGCGCGCGATGGTGGCGACGCGTGCAACAAATAACCAGATGGGGTTATGGGTCCCGGCTCGGAGGCCGGGACGACAGCAGTGGGTGTCGCGCGCGCAAAGAAACTCAAGGAGCCGGATCAACATCCAGCTTTAGGCGCGCTCGCTCGACGCTTAACGTCCTCAAGCCCACGTTCCGTCTGTCGAAGAGTGTCCATTGTGGATCGCCTTCAGCGGTCATGAATGACGAGACGTAAAGATCATCCGACAGAGCCACGACGATTTCAGGCAACCGACCGAAAATAGATAGGTCCGAAACAGCCTTCTTACGAATGCGATCAAACGTTGGCTCCCACAACGGCTCCTCGCTCCAACTTCCGCACATGATCGACTTCTTGTCTTCGATGCGCCAGCTCCACTGGATCATCAGTCCGAATTCGCCAAGCGGATTGGGGGAGGTCCCGTCCCGACGGAGATACGTACGTTCTGTCAGCCGTCCGAACTCCAAAAAAATAGCCGATCCGGCGCCACGCCAGAGATGAGACAGGGGCAGACCGATCAGCGGCTCGCGAAACGTCTGCAGAATATGAATATCGTCACTGATCAAACCTGCACCTCTGCACATCTGCCGGTGGACAAATTCTAACGCTGGGCTCACTCAGAACGGTTGTGCGTGGTCTCGCGCTCGTCCTTCTCCGCAGGATATCTTAACCCTCCTCCAGCAACTCCCTCACCCTCGGCACCACCACCCGCCCATACAGCTCGATGCTCCGCATCAGTTTCGCATGCGGCAGCGGACCGGCTGAGTATTTCAGCTGAAACCGCGACAGGCCGAGCGCCTTGATCGTCGCGGCGATCTTCTGCGCCACGGTCTCCGGCGAGCCGACATAGAGCGAGCCGCGATCGGCCTCCTGGACGAACTCGTCGCGGCCCATCGGCGGCCAGCCGCGCTCGCGGCCGATGCGGTCGCGCATGGTCTTGTAGTCCGGCCACAGCTCCTCGCGCGCCAATTCGTCGGTGTCGGCGACATAGCCCGGCGAATGCACGCCGATCGGCTTCGTCTCGCGGCCGAACTGCTTGAGCGCGCGATGGTACAGCTCGACATAGGGCGCGAACCGTTTCGGGTCGCCGCCGATGATCGCGAGCATCAGCGGCAGCTCGTAATGCGCGGCGCGCACCACGGACTCGGGACTGCCGCCGACGCCGATCCAGGCCTTCAGCCGCCCATGTTCGACGGGCGGATAGACCAGTTGATCCCTCAGCGGCGGGCGCAACTGGCCCTGCCAGGTCAGCGGCTGCTGCGGCAGCAGGCTGACGAACAGATCGAGCTTCTCCTCGAACAGCGCCTCGTAGTCCTTCAGATCGAAGCCGAACAGCGGGAAGGACTCGGTGAACGAGCCGCGGCCGAGGATGACCTCGGCGCGGCCGTTCGACACCGCGTCGAGCGTCGAGAAGCGCTGGAACACGCGGATCGGGTCATCCGAGCTCAGCACCGTCACCGCCGAGCCGAGCTTGATCTTCGTGGTGCGCGCGGCGATCGCCGCCAACGCCACCTCCGGCGCCGAGATCGCGAAATCGCCGCGATGGTGCTCGCCGAGCCCGATGAAATCGAGCCCGAGCTGGTCGGCCAGCACCGCCTCCTCGACGACGTTGCGGATCACCTGGGCATGGGCGGCCATCGCGCCCTCCGGGTTGCGGGTGACGTCGCCGAACGTGTCCAGGCCGAATTCGATTGCTGTGCTCATGTCTCATTCCGTTGCGTCGGGCCGTCATACGGCCTCTGCTCGTCAGCTGGAAGGGGCGTAGCCGGATTGCAAGCGGAGGAAAGCGAAACACAAGGTTTCCGTGAGCTTGAGCGCATCATGAGAAGGTTGGGCCGTCGCCATTCTCCGTCATTCCGGGGCAATCGTCGATGCGCAGGCGCGGAGCGGCTGCGTGTTGACGATTGAACCCGGAATCTCGAAGTCGTTCAGAACGGACGCAAGACGATATCGAGATTCCGGGTTCAAGGCCTCTCGGCCTTGCCCCGGAATGACGTGGTCGTGATACCGGGCGGATCAGACGGACCGGACGACCGACAAAAATTTTGCTTTCGTCTTTCCAGAAAATATGCTCTACTGCGTCCATCCTGCCTCATCGATGAGGGGCGTACGCGCGGTCGTCACGAGACGCGAGGCAGGGATGCGGTGGCCGTAGCGGGTCGCAGCGCGGTGTCGCGCCGACGAACGATCCGTTGCGGACAGTCAAGTCGCGTGGTCCTGGCCTCCCGATGCTGAGGTCAAGCCGGATGATGGTGCGGAAGCGCATCACGCCGACGATGGGGGCAACACAGCCGGTCCCCAGGGAGAGCGCGAAGCAGCTGTTAAGACCATCGCGCAGGGAAGGCCGGGATGTCCCAGCCGAACCTGTGGTTCCTGCCGCCTGCATTTTTTTTCGCAGGCGGGCCATGGGGGCGGCGAGCTCCCGGTCTTCCCTGCGCCCTCACGTTTCAGAGGGCACGCGATCCGGACAAAGCTCGGGCTTGAGCGGCCGCGAGGGTACGAACCCATGGCCTCGGCTGATGCGATTGCCGCCCGCGCCTCTTGCGCGGTCATGCCATGCCAAAAAATGGGCGTGTGGCCCGGCCGCGCATCACCTAGGCTCCGTTCATCGATCACACGGGATGACGTGCATGGCGGCGGGCAGCGACTATCAGATCTTCGAGGCGGGCGACGTCGTGTTGCAGTCGGGCGTGACGTTCCCGTCGCTGCGGCTTGCCTACAAGACCTATGGCACGCTGAACGCGGCCAAGGACAACGTCATCCTCTATCCGACCTCGTTCGGCGCCCAGCACGTCGACACCGAGTGGCTGATCGCGCCCGGCGGCGCGCTCGACCCGACCAAGTACTTCGTCATCATTCCGAACCTGTTCGGCAATGGCCTGTCGTCGTCGCCCTCGAATACGCGCGAGCTGTTCGGCGACGCGCCGTTCCCGTCCATCAGCTATCATGATGCGGTCGCGGTGCAGCGGCGGCTCGTGGAGGAGCAGTTCGGAATCGGCCGGATCGCGCTGGTCTATGGCTGGTCGATGGGCGGCATGCAGGCCTATCACTGGGCCGCCCGTCATCCGGACATGGTGGAGCGTGCGGCGGTGGTGTGCGGCAGCGCGCGCTGCTCGCCCTACAATCACCTGTTTCTCGACGCGGTGAAGGCGGCGCTGACGGCCGATCCCGCGTTTCGCAACGGCCGCTTCGCCGAGAAGCCGGTGGCCGGCCTGCGCGCGATGGGGCGGATCTATGCGGGCTGGGCGATGTCCTACGAGTTCTATCGCGACGAGGCCTGGCGCGAGCAGGGCTTTGCCTCGCAGGAGGACTATCTCGCCGCCACCTGGGACTTAGCCTTCGCGCATCGCGACGCGAACAACCTGATGACTCAGATCGCGATCTGGCAGGGCGGCGACATCAGCAATTGCACGGCGTTCGGCGGCGATCTCGACCGAGCGCTCGGCGCGATCACCGCCCGCATGTTGCTGATGCCGGGCCAGACCGACCGCTACTTCGATTGGCGCGACAACGAGCGAGAACTTCCCAAGCTCGTGAACGCCCGCTCCGCGGCGCTGCGGCCGATCCCCTCGATCCACGGCCACCGCGCGGGCAATCCGATCCGCATCCCGGCGGACCGCGATTTCATCAACGCTAACGTCTCCGCCCTTCTCCAGAGCCGACACCCGAGTTCGACATGACCGACGTGCCCACCGACGAATTCGCGCCCCGTCCGAAGCTGCTGACACCGCCGGTGCTGCAGCAGCTCTGCACGCGCTCCAACCTGCAGGGCGCGCTACGCACGCTCAGCCATTACGGTGCGATCATCGGCGTGGGTGCGCTGATCGGAGCGATCGCATCGACGCATGGTGTGCTGTGGGCGCTGCCCTTGCTGCCGGTGCAGGGCGTGCTCATCGCGTTCCTGTTCATGGCGGTGCACGAGACCGCGCACAAGACCGCCTTCGACAGCCGCAGGCTCAACCTCGCGGTCGGCTATCTCTCCGGCTTCCTGATCGGACTGCCTTATGAATATTACTGCCTGTTCCATTGGGAGCATCACCGCCACACCCAGGATTCCCTGCGCGATCCGGAGCTGATCGTCGGCCCCAAGCCGCGCTCGGAGACGCAACTCGCGATTGCCTATTCCGGCCTGATCCAGATGGCCGGCCGGCTGCGACTGCTGCTGCAACATGCGATCACCGGCAAGGTGACGGTGCCATGGGTGCCTGCCGGCCGCCGCGCCACCATCGTGCGCGAGGCGCGCGCCTATGCCGCCGGCTACGCGCTGCTGCTGCTCGGCTCGCTCGCGCTGCACAGCGCGCTGTTGCTGTGGGTCTGGGTGCTGCCGCTGCTGCTGGGGCAATTGGTGTTGCGACCCTATCTCTACGCCGAGCACACCGGCTGCGATCACACCCGGAGCGCCTTCCAGAACACCCGCACCACCTTCACCACGCGCGCCGTGCACTGGCTCGCCTGGAACATGCCCTATCACGTCGAGCACCACGCCTATCCCGCGGTGCCGTTCCACGCATTGCCGAAACTGCATGCGATCGTCGACGGCGAGATCAAGTATCGCGGCGAGGGCTACATCGCCGTGACGCGGCAGACCTGGGCGTGGTTTCGGGCGCAGTGGAAGGAGAGGAAAGCCGAGGCGTGATGAAATTAGATCCTGCGGCGAGCGCGGTGCTTACCTCGCCCCGCTTGCGCGGCGAGAGATCCGGCCAAACGACGCAAACTGCGCAAGCAGCAAGGGCCCAGTTCGTAGCAGGGAGGGCGAAGGATCCGCTCACCGCCAGCGCTCGCGCATGCGGGCACCGAGGTCGATGCGCGGACCCTGGCTCGCATACGCCGCGCCGGGCTGCGCCCGCGGCCAGCTGGTGCGTTCGAACAGCGGTACCAGCGCTTCCGGAATGAACCGCGTGCGTGAGGCATAGACATGACGATCGCCGCGCACCGGCTGGCCATGGACGAAGAAGCGCTGCGGCACCAGCAGATGCAGGTCGTCCTTGGCGCGGGTCATGGCGACGTAGAGCAGCCGGCGCTCCTCTTCCAGCTCGGCGCTCGTGCCGGCGCCGAGATCGGAGGGCATGCAGCCGTCGACGACGTTGAGGATGTGCACGGAATTCCACTCCATGCCCTTGGCGGAATGGATGGTGGAGAGGATCAGATAGTCCTCGTCGAGCAAAGGCACGCCGGACTGATCGGAGGTGGCGTCGGGCGGGTCGAGCGTCAGCTCGGTGAGGAAACGCTCGCGCGATGGATAGCCGCTCGCGATCTGCTCGAGCTGCAGCAGGTCGGCGGTTCGCACCTCCGCATCTTCATGAACGCGCTCGAGATGCGGCTGATACCAGTGCCTGACGCGCTCGATATCCCCAGGCCAATCCGAGACGCGCAGCTGCTCCAGCGTGCGCACGAACGCGGTCCAGTCATCGCCGGCGCGCGCCGGTGCGGACTGCTCGCACAGGCGCGCGATCGGATCGGCACTGTCGCTGATGGCATCGAGCAGGCGCTGCGCCGACGCGGGTCCGATGCCGGGGATCAGATGCAGCACGCGGAAGCCGGCGATGCGGTCGCGCGGATTCGCGACGAAGCGCAAGCAGGCCAGCACGTCCTTGACATGGGCGGCATCGAGGAACTTCAACCCGCCGAACTTCACGAACGGGATGTTGCGGCGCGTGAGCTCGAATTCCAACGGCCCGCTGTGCGACGACGTTCGGAACAGGACGGCCTGCTGCTTCAGCACGATGCCTTCCTCGCGCTTCGCCAGCACCTGCTCGACGATGTAGCGCGCCTGGTCGGTCTCGTCGCTGATCGTCACGAGCTGCGGCTTGCGCGAGCTCGTGCGGTCGGTCCACAAATTCTTGGTGAAGCGCTCCCGCGCCAGCCCGATCACGCCGTTGGCCGCGGTGAGGATCGGCTGCGTCGATCGGTAGTTGCGGTCGAGCGTGACAATGTCGGCGCGCGGGCTGAACTGATCGGGAAAATCCAGGATGTTGCGCACGGTGGCGGCGCGGAAGGCGTAGATCGACTGCGCATCGTCGCCGACCACCGTCAGTCCCGCGCCGTCGGGCTTCAAGCCGAGCAGGATCTGCGACTGCAGCCGGTTGGTGTCCTGATATTCGTCGACCAGCACGTGGTCGAAGCGATCGCCGATCTCGCGCGCGATGGTTTCGTCCGCCATCATCTGCGCCCAGTAGAGCAGCAAATCGTCGTAGTCGAGCACGGCGTTGGCCTGCTTGGCTTCGACATAGGCCGCGAACAGGCCCTTCAGCTCGCCGGCCCATTCCGCGCACCACGGAAAATGCCGCACCAGTGCCTCGTCGAGCGGCATGTCGGCGTTGACGCAGCGCGAGTAGATCGCAAGGCAGGTGCCTTTGGTCGGAAAGCGCCGCTGCGTGTTGGACAAGCCGCGCTCGTGCCGCGCCAGATTCATCAGGTCGGCGGAATCCTCGCGATCATGGATCGTGAACACGGGGTCGAGGCCGACGCGCTCAGCGTAGTCGCGCAGCATCCGCGCGCCCAGGCCATGAAACGTGCCGGCCCAGGTGAGCGCGGCCGTGATCGGCTCGGCCTTGCCGCCCAGCACCTTGCGGGCGATGCGCTCGACCCTGCGGCTCATCTCGCTCGCCGCGCGGCGCGAGAACGTCATCAACAGGATACGGCGCGGATCGGCACCATTGACGAGCAGATGTGCGACGCGATGCGCGAGCGTGTTGGTCTTGCCCGATCCCGCGCCGGCAATGATCAGCAGCGGCGGGCCCGGTGCGGCCAGCGCACCGCCATGCTCGACGGCGCGGCGCTGCTCCGGATTGAGATCGTCGAGATATGTCGCAGCCGTGGCCTGCACGAATCGTCCCTCAGCCTGCAAGAATCAGTGATTTGCGCCTCATGTGCAACGCGATGGCCCGGTCGCGGCAGCGTTTTACATGATTCGCAACCGGTCTTTTTTGTCACGGTTGCCCACAGAGCGTCCGCCAGCCGCTTGCGCTGGCGCGCGTGCACTCCTATCCAATCAGCCCCGTCACGAATCTCGGAAGAACACCGTGTCGAATTTTGCCTCCATCATCGCCGCTGAGCTCGCCGTCAGGGATGCCCAGGTCCAGGCCGCGATCGACCTGCTCGATGGCGGCGCGACCGTGCCGTTCATCGCGCGCTACCGCAAGGAAGCGACTGGCATGCTGGACGACACGCAGCTGCGCACGCTGGAGGAACGGCTGCGATATCTGCGCGAGATGGATGCACGGCGCACCGCGATCATCGAGAGCATCAAGGCACAGGGCAAGATGACGCCGGAGATCGAGCTGGCGCTGGCGACCGCCGACACCAAGGCCCGGCTCGAGGACATCTATCTGCCGTTCAAGGAGAAGCGCCGCACCAAGGCGCAGATCGCGAAGGAAGCCGGGCTCGAGCCGCTCGCCGACATGCTGATCGGTGATCCGATGAAGGCGCCGGAGGTCGAGGCCAAGGCATTCATCAAGAAGGATGGCGACAACCCGGTCAAGGACGTCAAGGCCGCGCTCGACGGCGCCCGCGCGATCCTGGTCGAGCGTTTCGCCGAGCATGCCGATCTCGTCGGCTCGCTACGCGAGGAGATGTGGACCCGCGGCGCCGTGAAGGCGACGGTGCGGCACGGCAAGAAGACCGAGGGCGCGAAATTCGCCGATTACTTCGACTTCTCCGAGCCGTTCACCAAGCTGCCGTCGCACCGCATCCTGGCGATGTTGCGCGGCGAGAAGGAAGAGGTGCTGCAGCTCGATTTCGGCGATGGCGAGCCGGAGGATTCGAAGGACCCGACGCTGTATGAGAACCGCATCGCGGTGACCTTCGGCATCTCGCGCCAGGGCCGCCCGGCCGATCAGTTCCTGTCCGACTCCGTGCGCTGGGCCTGGCGCACCCGCATCAAGACCTCGCTGGCGCTCGATATCCGCATGCGGCTGTGGCAGGAGGCGGAGAAGGAGGCGGTGCGCGTGTTCGCGGCGAACCTGCGTGATCTGCTGCTCGCTGCTCCCGCCGGCGGCCGCGCCACGCTCGGGCTCGATCCCGGCTTCCGCACCGGCGTCAAGGTCGCGGTGATCGACCGCACCGGCAAGTTCGTCGACCACGCCACGATCTATCCGCACGAGCCGCAGCGGCAGTGGAACGAGAGCATGCTGACGCTCGCGCAGCTCTGCATCAAGCATCGCATCGAGCTGGTCGCGATCGGCAACGGCACTGCGTCGCGTGAAACGGAGAAGCTGGTCAACGATTTGATGAAGCTGAAGCCGGATCTCAAGCTGACCAAGGCGATCGTGTCGGAAGCTGGCGCGTCGGTCTATTCGGCCTCGGAGTTCGCCGCGAAGGAATTCCCCAATCTCGACGTGTCGATCCGCGGCGCCGTTTCGATCGCGCGCCGCCTGCAGGATCCGCTCGGCGAGCTCGTCAAGGTACCGCCGGCCTCGATCGGCGTCGGCCAGTATCAACACGACCTCAATCAGTATGAGCTGGCACGCGCGCTCGATGCCACCGTCGAGGACTGCGTGAATGCCGTCGGCGTCGACCTCAACACCGCCTCGGCGCCGCTGCTCGCGCGCGTGTCGGGCATCGGCGAGAGCCTCGCACAGAACATCGTCGCGCACCGTGACAGCAACGGCCCGTTCCCGAGCCGCGACAAGCTGAAGGAAGTGCCGCGGCTCGGACCGAAGGCGTTCGAGCAATGCGCCGGCTTCCTGCGCATCCGCGACGGCGACAATCCGCTCGACGCCTCCGGCGTGCATCCGGAATCCTATCCGATCGTGAAGAAGATCCTCGAGGCGACCAAGAGCGACATCAAGGCGCTGATCGGTGAGACCAAGGTGCTGAAGGCGTTGAGCCCGACGAAGTTCGCCGACGAGCGCTTCGGCGTGCCGACGGTCACCGACATCATCAAGGAGCTGGAGAAGCCCGGCCGCGATCCGCGTCCGGAGTTCAAGACGGCCACCTTCCAGGAGGGCGTCGAGAAGATCACCCATCTCAAGCCCGGCATGATCCTGGAGGCGACTATCACCAACGTCGCGGCGTTCGGCGCCTTCGCCGATATCGGCGTGCACCAGGACGGCCTGATCCACATCTCGGCGATGTCCGAGAAGCGCATCAATGATCCGCGCGAGGTGGTGAAGCCGGGGCAGGTCGTGAAGGTGAAGGTGCTCGACGTCGACGTGCCGCGCAACCGCATCTCGCTGACGCTTCGGCTGTCTGATCCGCTGCCGGCGAAGGGCGAGAAGCGGACCAGCGCACGGCCGCCAGCGGCCCGCATGACCACGCGTGAGGAGAAGTCGTCGGGCGGCGGCGCGCTTGCGGCGGCGATGGCCAAGGCGGCGGAGCGGCGCAAGGGCGCCTGAGGCGGATGGCGACGAGGCGCCGCGGAGGGCATGTCTCGTCTGCGGCGTCATGGCCTTCGGCGGCGTGTCGTTGCCGTCTTCCCTATCTGTGCGGTGATGCTTACCTTGCTCGGCGGGCCGCGAGTGGAGACCGAGCATGATGAACCGGACCGTGATCATTGCCGGCGCGACCGGGCTGGTGGGACGGGAGCTTCTTCGCGGCCTGCTTGCCGACCCGACCGTGGATCGCGTGCATGTCGTCGGCCGCCGCGCGCCGCCTGACCATTCGCCCAAGCTGACGGCGCATGTCGTGGATTTCACCGCGCTGCCGTCCCTGCCGCCGGCCGACGAGCTCTATCTGGCACTCGGGACCACGATCAAGGTGGCCGGGAGCCAGGCCGCCTTCCGCGCCATCGATCACGACGCCAACCTCGCCGTCGCCAAGGCCGCGCTCGCGAGCGGCACGAGACGCGTTGGTCTGGTCAGCGCGATGGGCGCCGACAGCAGCTCGCCCGTCTTCTATAGCCGGGTGAAAGGCGAGCTCGAGGACGATCTGACCGCGCTGCCCTTTGAGGGCCTGGTGATCGCGCGGCCTTCGCTGCTGGTCGGCCCGCGGGCGGAGCTCGGACAGCCGAGTCGTCCGGGCGAGGAATGGGGCAACAGGCTGAACAGCATCATCGGCTTCCTGATTCCGGCGAACTACAAGCCCATCGCGGCGGCGGACGTCGCCAATGCACTGCTGATGGCTGTTCCTACGGTTGCCGGCACGCGAGTGATGCTGTCAGGGGCCATGCGCCGATGATCGAGCCTGCCGCTCTTGCGTAGCGGCTTGGTCTCGCCATTTTCGATAAATCGAAATCAAGTATCGCGCCGCGCCTCAGGCTTTGGATCGACAGGTGAACTCGGCGGTCTCCGTAGTTTTACGGCCGTATCGCACGTGACTATCAGGGAGTGAATGGCTGAAGCGGGCAAGACGGGAATCGCCTCTTAACATCTTAACCATATCTCGCTGGTAGTTGTGCATCGAGGAAAAACGAACCCGGTGTTTCATGCGCAGACAGCTGCTTGAAGTTTGTTTCTTGGCATCGGTGGGAACCCTGCTCGGAACCCAAGCGGCGACGGCGTCTCCGCGAATGGTGTCGCTGGTCTTCAACTCGCAGATTCAGAACCCGCAGCAGATCGGGTCGGACGAATTTCGCGTGAAGCTGCAGGCGTTGGCCGGCAAGCGGCTCATCATTGATGAGCGTGCGGGCAACGCATTCGGCAGCGAGGCGGCGGTGCTGGCTGCAACCCGGAGCGGCGCGGTGGACGTGGCCGTGGTGTCCGGCGGCATCGCCAGCGCGGTGGTCCCCGAGCTTGGCGTCTTCGACATCCCGTTCCTGTTCCGTGACACCGCGCATGCCAAGGCGGTTGCGCAAGGGCCGGTCGCCGCCGCGATCGGCGCCAAGTTCGCCGACAAGGGACTGGTGCTGCTGGCGCTGGGCAAGCAGGGCTTTCGCAATCTCACCAACTCGAAGCGCCCGGTCCGTACCGTCGATGACGTCAAGGGACTCAGGATCCGCGTGATCCCCAATCCGGTCTACCAGATGACCTTCAAGGCGCTCGGTGCCGACGTGATGCCGATGGATTTTCCGCTGGTCTATGCCGCGCTCAAGGACGGTCGTCTGGACGGTCAGGAAAATCCGGTCGCCACCATCGCGGCCAATCGCTTCGACGAGGTGCAGAAATATCTGACGCTCACCGGCCATTTCTTCGCGCCGATCGCCTTCGTCGCCAACCGCGCGATGTTCGACCATCTCGATGCGGCGGACCGTGACGCGCTGGTTGCCGCCGCCAAGGCGGCTGCGGAGGTCACTTGGCAGGCCCAGCTCGATGCGCAGAAGCTCGATGAGCTGCGCAAGGGCGGCATGGAGGTGATCGAGACGTTCGATCGCAAGACCTTCGTCGATGCGGTCAGGCCGCTCGATCCCGACTTCGAGAAGCGCTTCGGCAAGGAGCTGCTCGCCACTATCAGGTCCACTCCGTGAAACAGCCGGGCAAATCGATGAAATTGTCTTCTCTGATGTCTTGGATCGGTGTCCGCCCGCGAATCTTCGGCGGCTTTGCCTTGATCCTGAGCTTCCTGGTGTTGCTCGGCGGCTTCGCCATGATCCAGGTCGGGCGCATCGGCGGCACCGTGGACGAACTCGTCACCAGCGCGGCCGGGGACGCCGGCATGTCGCAGGTGCGTGCCGCGCTGCTCGGTGCCAACGGCGCGGTCGAGAGATTCATCCGCACCTGGAACGTCGGTGACAAGGATGCGGCCAGCAAGGCCATCGACGCCGTCGGCGGTCTCGCCGATCAGGTCGAGAAGCAGTCCGGCGGGCTGAAGGTGCTGGCTGACGGCGTGGGGCCGGTACGGAACGCGCTGGCGGCCTATCGCTCGTCGTTCGCTGCCGCGGCGGAGGCCGTGGACCGCCTGCGGGCGGCGACGACCAAGACCGAAGCATTGGGCGCCGTTGCCGGAATCAACATGGGCGGTATCCAGGTTGCCCTTGCCAATCGCGCGGGCAGCGAGCCGTTGATGAATCCGTTGCGTCTGGCCAGCGTCGTCGACGCGGTCCGTATCGCGGTGATGCGCTATACCAACACGTTGTCGAATGGCGATGCCGACGACGCCAGGCTCACCTTCGTCTATGCGAAGCTCGCGATTGCCGATACGGAGGCCGAGATCGCGGGTGTCGATGATGCCAAGCTGAAGGCGCTGGTTGCTGCGCTGAAAGAGGCTCTCACGGCGGATGCGGCTGCGCTCGAGGAGGTGATCAAGGTGGCCACTGACCTGCGCGCCAAGCAGGCGGAGCTCGCCAAGGCGAGCGCCTCGATCGATACCCAGGTCAGCCGGATCAACCAGCAGCTCGGTGCGGCGCGCGCAGAGCAGGCCGCGAGGACCGGCGTCGCGGTCGAAGATACCAAGCAGACCATCATCGTGACGGCAGCCGCAGCCGTGATATTCGGAGCGGTGCTGGCCTGGCTGATCGGCGCCAGCGTGTCGACCCCGATCCGCGGCATGACGGACCGCATGCAGTCGCTGGCGGCTGGCGAATTGGACCAGCCGATTCCCGGCGGCGAGCAGCGCGACGAGATCGGCCGGATGGCGCGCGCTGTGGAGATTTTCCGTGACAATGCGCTTGCTGTACGCCGCATGGAGCAGGAGGCCGCGGCACAGCGTGAGGCTGCGGAGGCCGAGCGCGCCCGCATGATGTCCGATCTGGCTGGTCGATTCGAGCAGGGTATGCAGGGCGTCATCACCGGCGTCGGCGGGCGTGCGACCGAGATGGGCGAAAGCGCCAGCGAGCTTGCACGCGTCGCAGAACGCGGCCGTGGCCTTGCGGAAGCGGTCGCCAGCCGGGCCGAGCAGGCGTCCGTCAATGTGCAGACGGTGGCCTCGGCGACCCAGGAGCTCGCGGCCTCAATCAGGGAGATCTCCTCCCAGGTCCAGCGTTCGGTCACGGTGTCGACCCGGGCGACGCACGAGACCCAGCGGACATCCGAGCTGATCGACGGGCTCTCCAGCGCGGCGGAGAGGATCGGCACCATCGTGCAGCTGATCCAGGCGATCGCGAGCCAGACCAACCTGCTGGCGCTCAACGCCACCATCGAGGCGGCGCGCGCCGGCGAGGCCGGCCGTGGATTTGCGATCGTCGCGAGCGAGGTGAAGAACCTCGCCTCGCAGACCGCGCAGGCGACGGAGCAGATCTCGAGCCAGATCGCGACCATCCAGAGCGCGACGCAGGAGACGGTCGGCGCGATTGCCCAGTTCGGCACGACCGTGCGGGAGATTGCCGAGATCTCCAATGCGATCGCCGCCGCGGTGGAGCAGCAGGGGGCCGCGACCAGCGAGATCGCCCGCAACGTCGAGCAGGCGGCCAGCGGCACGGCGGCGGTCACGCAGGAGATCGGCGACGTGCGTAACGTGGCCGGGCAGACCGATGCCGGCGCTGAAGCTGCGCTGGCGGCTGCCGCCGCGCTGCAGCAGCAGGCCGCTTCGCTGAAGAGCAATGTCGCCGACTTCCTGCAGACGATCCGGACCGCGGCCTGAGCTGCCGTGTCGGTGGCGACTGGAGTTGACCCAAGGGATGCAGGCTCACACTCTGCGGCATGACCGAGCACCAGCCGCGTTCCCTCACACTTCCCATCGACGGCGCGGGCGTCGTGTCCGCGCTGGTCATGTCTCCGCCGCGGGCGCGCGCCTGCTTTGTGTTCGCCCATGGCGCGGGCGCCGGCATGACCCACGTCTTCATGAACCAAGCGGCCGCAAGCCTTGCCGCGCGCGGCATCGCGACGCTGCGCTTTCAGTTTCCCTACATGGAGAAAGGCAGCAAGCGCCCTGATCCGCCCGCACTCGCCCAGGCCACGGTGCGGGCTGCCGTGGCGGAGGCCGCGCGGCTCTGTCCGGGGCTGCCGCTCGTCGCGGGCGGCAAGTCGTTCGGAGCGCGCATGACGTCGCAGGCGCAGAGTGCAGCGCCGCTGCCAGGCGTGACCGGGCTCGCCTTTCTCGGCTTTCCGCTTCACCCCGCCGGGAAGCCCTCCATCGCGCGCGCCGATCATCTCGCTCCGATCGAGGTCCCGATGCTGTTCCTGCAGGGGACGCGCGACAAGCTGGCGGAGATGGAGCTGCTCGCGCCCGTCGTGAAGCGGCTGGGACCGCGCGCGACCGTGCATTGGATCGATCAGGCCGACCACGCCTTCCACGTGCCTGCGCGCTCCGGCCGGAATGATCAGGCCGTCATGGAGGACCTGACGGAGGCGTTTGCGGCGTGGCTGGAGACTCTGGAAGCGCGTGCCGGCTGACGCGCCGAGCGCCTCTTTCGGAGAAAATGGCATGAGAACAAAAATAGAACTTTCCCGTCACCAGAGGTTGAGGCATAGTCATATTGAAAGGGAGGGAGGGGAGTTCGATGAGGTCGGCAGTGTTGGCGGTGTCGGTGTGCGCGCTCGGCGTGCTGATGCTCTCTGCAGCTCCGTCGCGCGCCGATGCCAGGCTCACCGGCATGGTGGTCGTGAAGGGGACTTGCCAGAAGCTCATCGTCGCGGGAGAGGATCGCAGCTCCGAATGCAAGGGCGCGCTGCTCAATACCGACTATGACGATCAGCGCACCGGCTTCTACTTCACCTTGCTCGACGGCAGCGTGGTCACGTTCTCGAACCGCGGCGATCTGCAGGAGCAACCCGGACCGGACAAGTTCGTCACGCCGGTCGATATGATGATCATTGGCCAAAGTCGGAAGACGATCAACAAGGTGACGGCGAAGGGGCAATGCCGTCACGGCAATCCCTTCAAGGGACCCGACCTGATCGAATGCACGGCCGACAGCGAGATCGGCCGCTTTGAAGGGCTATTTCTGTCCAATGGCGAGAAGCCAGTGATGCAGACTTTCTGAGGCCGTCACCCCTGTGCGCAAGCAGGATGAGCCAGCAGGAGAGCTCGTCGCTGCGTCGCCGGTCGTCACTCGCCACCGTACGGTCCACGCGGCAAATCCGGCCTGCTCGGCAATATCCACTTTGTCAGAGGATCGCGATGAGAAAGACAGCTTCATCCGTTTGGCCGCTGGCCCTCGGCGTGGCGAGCCTGCCGGCCAAGTCGGTCCGTGCAGAGGATGGATTGAAGGGGATCGAGACGTTTCACGGCGCCTGCAAGAAGCTCACGGTCGCGGAAGGACCGGACCGCCGACTGCAAGGGCGTTTAGCTCAACACGCGTTACCGTGATGGACGAGCCGGCTTGGAGCAAGACGCCCGTCCTCTGAGGCTGCGATCTCCCGACTCCCGAAAATTTGGCGCGACATCAGGCTCGAAATATTGCAACAAGTCGGCGTCGTCGTTGGGCCGGGTGTGCAGGTCGCCAGATATTGGAGAGTGTGATGTTCCGATGCGTTGGCTTCGTCCTGGGGCTGCTCTGGAGCCTCGTATCGATCAGCACCGCGCTGGCCGACGATACCAAGCTCCGGATCGGCGTTCTCCGGCTGTCCTCGTCCGCGCCGGTGTTCATCGCGTTGGACAAGGGCTACTTCCGCGAAGCTGGCCTGGACGTCGAGCTGAAGTTTTTCGATGCAGCGCAACCGATCGCCGTGGCGACGGCCACCGGCGACGTCGATGTCGGGGTGACCGCCTTCACCGCAGGACTGTATAACCTCGCAGGCAAGGGCGCGTTGAAGATCATCGCCGGCATGAGCCGTGACCGCCCCGGGTTTCCGCTGATCGGCTACTTCGCCAGCAACAAGGCTTACGAGGCAGGTCTCAAGGCGCCGAAGGATATTGCCGGCAAGCGCGTGGCGATGACCCAGGTCGGGTCGAGCTTTCACTATTCGGTGGGACTGCTGGCCGACAAATACGGCTTCAAGCTCGCCGACGTGAAGATCGTGCCGCTGCAATCGATGTCCAACATGTCGGCGGCAATCAAGGGTGAGACCGTCGACGCGGCGCTGATGCCGGTTTCCGTCGCACGCAAGCTGATGGAGGAGGGCGCCGTCAAGCATCTCGGCTGGGTCGGCGACGAGACGCCGTGGCAGGTCAGCGGCGTGTTCGCGGGGCCGAAAACCTTGGCCAACACCGTGCTGGTCGGCAAGCTGCTGACGTCGCTTCAGCGCGCCGAGCGCGAGTATCATGATGTCGTGCTCGCCTCGGTCAAGGACGGCACTGCCGCGATCGACGGCAAGACCAGGCCATTGCTGGAAATCATCGGCAAGTATACGAACCTACCGGTCGAGCAGGTGGTCGGCAATTGCGCCTATATCGATCCTGACGGCAAGCTCGATGTGAAGAACATCGACAGCCAGATCAAATGGCTGCAGGCGCAGGGGTTCGCGGACCAGGGCTATGATGCGGCCGCGATCATCGCCAAAGACCTTGTGAAGCCGGATTGATGAAGGCGGGCGCAGCGCGGAACTGCAGCGGGATCGCCTGACATGGACCTGATCGCCGAGACCATCAGCCATCGTTTCGACGCGCTCGAAGTGCTCGATGGCGTATCATTCACCGTCGGAGCCGGCGAGGTGGTCGCCGTCGTTGGGCCGTCCGGCTGCGGCAAGAGTACGCTGCTGGCGATCCTCGGAGGGTTGTTGCCGCCGAGCAAGGGACAGGCGCTGCTGCGCGGAGCCCCGCCGCCCGGCAGCCTCAATCCCCTGACGTTCGTGTTCCAGGACTTCGCGCTGCTGCCGTGGGCAAGCGTCGCCGACAATGTTGCCTTTCCGCTCCTCCATACATCTCTGTCGGCGCAGCAGCGCGCCGCCGCCGTCGACGATGCGTTGCAGCGGACCGGGCTGGCAGACTTCCGGACCGTCTATCCCAAGCAGTTGTCGGGCGGCATGCGCCAGCGGGTCGGCATTGCCCGGGCGCTGGCGGTCCGCCCGGCGATCCTGCTGATGGATGAGCCGTTGTCGGCGCTCGACTCGCAGACCCGCGAGCTGCTGATGGAGGACTTCGTCGATCTGCTCGCCGACGGCACCATGGGCGCGGTCTATGTTACGCATAATCTCGAGGAGGCGGTGCGGCTCGCCGACCGCATCGTCGTGCTGTCGCGTCGTCCTGGCCGCATCCGGAAGGTCGTCAGCGTCCCGGCGACGCGGCGCAGCCGCGGCGATGCCGGAGTACGCGCGCAACTGCTGGACCTGCAGAACGAGCTCTGGGGGCTGATCCGGACCGAGGCAATCGATGCCGAGCGCGAGGTTCAGAATGCTTGAGCGCTCCCCGGCCGAACCGCCTGAGGTGGTCGGCACGCAGGCCCGGAAGGTGCCGTTCCGGGGCGGCGGCTTCACGCCGGCCGCAAACCGCTGGGCCGGCTGGCTCGCGCTCGCGGCGGCTCTCGGTCTGTGGCAACTGATCGGCAGCTTCGCCCTGGTCAATCCCTTGTTCCTGCCGACGCCGCTGATGATCCTGCGTGCCCTGTATCGATTGGCCGAAAGTGGCGCGCTCTGGCAGCATGTCTCGGCATCGTTCGTGCGCATCGTATCCGGCTGGGCGCTCGGCACCGCCACCGGCATCGTCGTCGGCTTCTCGATCGGCCTGTGGCGCATTGCGCGCAGCATCGGCATCACTTTCGTCTCTGCGCTGTTTCCGATTCCGAAGATCGCCGTGCTGCCGCTGCTGATTCTTTGGCTCGGCATCGGCGAGCAGCCGAAGATCGCGACGATCGCGCTCGGCGTGTTCTTCTCGACCACGATCTCGGTCTATAGCGGCGTCGATGCGGTGCCGCGCAACCTGATCCGCATGGCGCAGAGCTTCGACGTGCCGTTCCCGACCATCGTCCGCCGCGTGATCTGGCCCGGGGCGCTGCCGTCGATCCTCGCCGGTTTCCGCATCACCGCGTCGGTGGCGCTGATGCTGGTGGTCTCGGCGGAGATGATCGGCGCCGAGACCGGCATCGGCACCCTCGTACTGCAGGCCGGCAATCTGATGCAGACCGATCAGCTGATGGCGGGGATCCTGATCCTGTCGCTGTTCGGTCTCGCCGTCGGCCGGCTGATCAGCATGCTGGAAGCGCGGCTCCTGCGCTGGCGCTGATTGGCCTCGTCAGGCGTTGCCGCGATCCTCGCGGAACAGGTCGAGCTTCTCCTGCACCGGGCGATCCGAGAACGAGAACAGCACGGCATCCTCGTCCGGCTCATGGCTGACCCATTGCCAGCTCGGAACGACGAACAGATCGCGCGGTCCCCATTCGAAGGTCTGGTCGCCGATGCGGCTGCGGCCCTTGCCTTCGATCGCGGTGAACACGGTCGCGTCGGTCGAGCGATAGCGCGCAGTCTTGAAGCCCTTCGGCAGCAGCTGGATGAAGGTGCCGATCGTCGGCATGGCGAAGTCGCCGGTCTCTGGATTGGAGAACTTCAGCTTCAGCCCGTGGCACGCATCCCATTCCTCGCTTCGCTTGGCGCTCTCCAGCGCCTCGCGCGTGTAGGAATAGGGATAGTTGAAGATCGGCGACGTCCGCGATCTGCGCTTGGCGTCGACCGGCAGCAGGTTGTGGCCATAGCGGGCGAAGCTGTCGCCTGAGGGGCGTGCGACCTTCTGCTGATCCTCTTGCGACCCTTGTGCGAAGGAGGCGTCGAGGAACTGCACCAGGGGAATGTCGAGGCCATCGAGCCAGAACATCGGCTCGGAGGTCTCGTTGCCGTGATCGTGCCAGGTCATCGACGGCGTGATGATGAAGTCGCCCGGCTTCATCAGGGTGCGCTCGCCCTCGACGGTCGTGAAGGCTCCCTTGCCTTCCAGCACGAAGCGCAATGCGGACTGGCTGTGCCGATGGGCGGGTGCGACGTCGCCGGGGATCACCATCTGAATGCCGGCATAGAGCGAGGTGGTGATCTTGGACTGCCCACGCAGGCCCGGATTCTCCAGGATCAGGACCCGCCGCTCGGCCTCCTTCGCCGTGATCAGACGCCCGGCCTCGACCATGTAGTCGCGTATCGCCGCGAACTGCCAAAGATGCGGACGGCAGGCGCTCTTCGGCTCGGGAGTGATGAGATCGCTCATCACGGTCCACAGCGCCGTCATGTTTTCGCCGTCGATCTTCTTGTAGAACGCCTCGCGTTCCGGGGTCGAAACTGCGGCCATGCGCGCCTCCCGATCAGATGTCGTTATTGATTGACAGTATACTGTCAATCCCGCTACCGTCAATTGCGACCAGAGCTATCAATTCGGGAGGACTGCCATGATGAAGCTGCACGGCTATTTCCGCAGCAGCGCATCCTATCGCGTGAGGATCGCGCTCAATCTCAAGGGTCTCACGGCCGAGCATCTGCCGCATCATCTCCGCAAGGGCGAGCAGCGCGCGCCCGACTATCTCGCGCTCAACCCGCAGGGCTTCGTCCCGACCCTCGAGGACGACAGCGGCGCCGCGTTGATCCAGTCGCTTGCGATCATCGAATGGCTCGATGAGGCCCATCCCGAGCCGCCGCTGCTGCCGAAGGATCCGTTGCGCCGCGCCCAGGTCCGTGCCTTCGCGCAGGTGCTCGCCTGCGACACCCATCCGGTGCAGAACCTGAAGGTGCTGGCGCGGCTGCGTGAGCTCGGCCTGCCCGAGGACAAGGTCACGGCTTGGGCCGGCTGGGCCAACCGCGAGGGGCTCGCTGCGTGCGAAGCGCTGATCAGGCATGAGCCTGGCCCATTCTGCTTCGGCGCGACGCCAACCTTGGCCGATCTCTGCCTGGTGCCGCAGCTTGGCAATGCACGCCGCTTCGGCGTCGATGTCGCAGCGTTCCCGCGCCTGCTGCAGGCCGAAGCCGCGGCGAAGGCGTTGCCGGCTTTCGCCGATGCTGCTCCGGAGCGTCAGCCCGATGCCGAGTAGGCCGCCCGACATCACGATGGACGCAGTCTACACCAAGCCGGGCTATCTGTTCCGGCGGATGCAGCAGATTGCGGTGTCGATCTTCGTCGAGGAGTGCCGGGAGTTCGACCTGACGCCGGTGCAATATGCAGCGCTGGTCGCGATCCAGACGCACCCGGGCATCGATGCCACCAGGTTGTCGGCGGTGATCGCCTTCGACCGTTCGACGCTCGGCAGCGTGATCGAGCGGCTGGAGAGCAAGGGTCATATCGAGCGCAGGCCGTCGGCCGAGGATAAGCGCGTCAAGCTGCTTTATCTGACCAGGACAGGTGGCGCGCTGCTCCGAGCGATCATGCCTGCGGTCGATCGCGCCCAGGCCCGCATGCTGGCGCCGCTGAAGGCCGCGGATCGCAAGATGCTGATGGCGTTGCTGGCGCAGCTCGTCGATCTCAACAACGAGGTCTCGCGGGTGCCGCTGCGTGCCGAGGATGCGCTTGAGCATCTCGGCAAGACCGGCTGATCGCGGAAGTCCGCGGTTGTCGGGCGGAAGGCATAGGCTCACAGCCGCATCACCGCCTGACGGTCGATCTTGCCGGTGCCCGTTTTCGGTAATTCGTCGATGAAGACGATCTCACGCGGATATTTGTAAGGCAGCAGCTTCGCCTTTACGTAGTCCTGCAGCGCCTTCGTCATTGCCGACGCGTCGCGCGATCGGCCATTGGTCACCACCACGGCCTTCAGGCTCATCCGCCGATCCGATAGCTCATGCGCGAACACGGCGCATTCCCTGATATCGGGATGCTCGGCGAGGCAGAGCTCGACCTCGAGCGGATAGACCCATTGGCCCGAGATCTTGACCAGGTCGTCGGCGCGGCCGCGGAAGAAATGGAAGTCGTCGGCATCGCGCACGAAACGGTCGCCGGTGTAGATCCAGCCGCCGTCGCGGATCGTCTCCGCGGTCTTGTCCGGACGGTTCCAGTAGAGCGGCGTGTTGGAGTCGCCGCGTACCCAGAGAATGCCCTCTTCGCCGGTGGCGACCTCGCGTCCTTCGCCGTCGCGCAGCGCGATCTCGTAGCCGGGAACGCGCAGTCCGGCGGCGCCGAGCTTCTTGCGGTCCTCGCGGTTCGAGAGATAGACGTGAAGAACCTCGGTCGAGCCGAGACCTTCGACGATCTCCAACCCGGTCAGACTCTTCCAGCCGTTGAAGACGTCTGCCGAGAGCACCTCGGCCGCGGAGACCGCGAGCCGCAATGACGAGAAGTCCGCCTCCTTCGCACCCTCAGCCTTGGTGAGCGCGGTGTAGAGCGTCGGCAGGCCGAAGAACACGGTCGGACGGAAGCGGCTGATCGCATCGAAGATGGCGGCGGGCTTCGGCTGGCCCGGCAGCAGCAGCGTCGTCGCTCCGGCCGAGAATGGAAAGGTGATCGCATTTCCGAAGCCGTAGGCGAAGAAGATCTTGGGCACCGAGAAGCAGACGTCGTCCGGCTTCAGCCGCAGCACGTTGCGGGCGAACGCCTGCTCGCTATAGGCCATGTCGTGCTGCAGATGGACGATGCCCTTGGGACGTCCGGTCGAGCCGGACGAATACATCCAGAACGCCATCTCATCGCGGTGCGTGTCGGCCTCTGGCAGCTGATCGGTGAAGCCTGGCAGCCACGCATCGACCGCGACCGTCGTTGCGGCGGCGGTAGCCGGCGCCTCGCCATTGACGACGACCAGCGTGCGCAGCGCGGTCTCGGCGCAGGCCTGCGCGTCGAATCGTGCGGCAAACTCGGCATCGGCGACCGCGACCTTGGCGCCGGAATCAGCGAGATAGAATTGCAGCAGATCCGGCGGTGTCAGTGTGTTGATCAGCAGCGGCACGAAGCCGGCGCGTACCGCGCCGAAGAACGCCGCCGGATAGGCCGGCGTATCGTCGAGGAACAGCAGGACACGGTCGCCGCGGCTGAGCCCGAGCGCGGTGAAGCCGTTGCCCCAACGGCAGGCGTCGGCGCACAGCTCGGCATAGCTGCGCGGACCGGCCGGGCCGATCAGCGCGGGCTTGTTCGCGTTGCCCTTGGCGAGATTGTCGAACAGCACGTGGCCGGCATTGTAGCGGGCGGGAATCGCGAAGCCGATCTCGCGCGCGCCGGCGCTGTCGCGCGGAACGTGGTCGGCGATCTCTCGCGTCATACGCGTGCTCCCGTGTTCCGAGATGCCTCGTAGCGGGCCATGAACTGCGGGGCCATGGCTCGCAGCCGCGTGTCGTCGATGCGGCCGGACCGGGTGATATAGCTGTAGGCAAATTCCATCAGGCCGAGCGTCATGTGCGCCGGGAAGGACTCATACCACTCGGCGCTGGTCCGGGCCGCCGCCACCAGCTTCTTCACGATCGGCTGCCGCTCGGCCTGATAGCGGGCGAGGCCGTCCGAGAGGCTGGTCTCCGCATCGAGCGCCTTGGCGAGCGCGATCGCATCCTCGATCGCCAGCCGCGTCCCGGAGCCGATCGAGAAGTGGGCGGTATGCAGCGCGTCGCCGATCAACACCATGTTCCGGTGCCACCAGTGCTCATTCCAGACCCAGGGAAAATTGCGCCATACCGATCGGTTGGAGACCAGCGCGTGGCCATCGAGCGTGGCGGCGAACACCTGCTCGCAGACGCGCCGGGATTCATCGACCGACATCTCGGCGAAGCCATAGGCGTGCCACGTGGCGCGATCGCATTCCACAAGGAACGTGCTCATGTCCGGCGCATAGCGATAATGGTGCGCGTTGAAGCTGCCGCGGTCGGTCGCGACGAAGGTCTGCGACAGCGTGGCAAAGGTCTTCGACGTGCCGTACCAGGCGAACTTGTTGCTGGAGTAGGAGACGGAGAAGCCGAAATCGCCTTCGAAGCTGCGGCGAACCAGCGAGTTCAGTCCGTCGGCAGCGACGATGAGGTCGTAGCCTGCGAGCTGATCCAGCGACTGGATGATCGTGCCGTAACGGGCCACGACGCCGACGCTTTCGGCGCGCGCCTGCAGCAGCTTCAAGAGTTCGAGCCGGCCGATCGCAGAGAAGCCGACGCCGTCGGTCTCGACGTTCTCGCCACGCAGATTGAGCGTGATGTTGCGCCAGCTCTCCATGTGCGGCGCGATCGCGTCCACGGTGTCGGGATCGTCGGCACGCAGGAATTCGAGCGCCTGATCGGAGAACACGACGCCAAAGCCCCAGGTCGCCCCGGCCGGGTTCTGCTCGAACAGATCGACCACGGCGGCGGGGTGCCGCTTCTTCCAGAGATAGGCGAAATACAGCCCGCCAGGGCCGCCGCCGAGCACGGCGATGCGCAAGGGCGTCCTCCACATTGACAGTATACTGTTTAGTTTGGATCGGAGACTAATCCCTCATTTCGATCGAGGCCAGGGAAATCTTATTGCTGAAGATCGAGCCGGCGGCCGCAGGTCACCCCGACGGGCTTCTGCCAAAGATCGCGTCGAGTGCGGCGATATAGGTGCTTTCGACCAGCTCCGGCGCATGCCGGCCGAGCGCCTCCATCTTCACGCCCGAATTGATTTCGAGCACCTGCCAGCGCCCATCGGCCAGCACGAGGTCGACCGATGCGTAGCGGATGCCGATGACGCGTGCCGCCGCGGTCGCGAGCGCGGCACAGAGGTCCCGCTGCGCGCCTGGTTCGAGCAGCTCGGGGTGAGTTCCGAATTCGAGATTGTGCCGCCAGCTCAGCAGGCGCTGCTCGCCGCGCGGCACGATCGCGCGCAAGGCCGACGCGTCGAATTCCGCATCGAGGCGCCGCAGGAGCTGTGCGTGCCCCGTGGCCGGAGTCGCCGACAGCGCGAGATCGAGCAGCGGCTGCACGCCGTCGCCGGTCACGGTGGGGCGCTGCTTGCGGTAGACGATCATGGACGCGTCATCGAGCTGCACGACACGGACTTCGTCAACGATGTCCATGAGCGGTGCGATCGCAACGTTCGCGCCGGTCCCGAAGATGCGGTTCGCTGCGCGCAGCAGGTCATCCTTTCCCGTGACGCGGACCACCATCCGTCCAGAGGTACCCTCGTTGGGCTTGACCACCAGCCCGCGCGGATACGTTTCCAGCAGCGCCAGCGCGGCCTCGGCCGTCTGCCCGGGCTGGCCGCTAAGGGCCGGAGCAAGAAAGAACGCGTGTGGAACCGCGGCAATCCCGTCGGCTCTCAGCAGCGCCGAGGTCGCCGCTTTGTCACAGGCCAGTCTGTGCGCCACCGCACTGTTCAGGCCGAGATCATAGCCGAAGATCAGGTGACGCCGGTTGGCATCCTCGAGCACCAGCAGCCAGCCGTCCTCCCGCACGTCGAGCGCGATGCCTCGTTCGACGCAGTAGCGGGTGATGGCGGCGAGCTGGGTCTGCGGATGGTTAATCATTGCTCAAGGATTGGGCCAGGATGCGGAATTAAAGTGCTGGAAAATTGGAATCTCGGCAAGTAAATTACCCTTATCGTTTGTGTACGAACGAACGGCCGATCGAGGCGAATCCGGGCATCAGCCGGCATGCATTTGATCGTGATCAATGGTGCGTCCATGCGGGTTGATTATTCGCTGTTTTCACGTACATCAGGCGCCGAAATCGCTGGATCTATAGGGTTTTTGCGGTCCTGCCTCCGTCACGACTTGTTTCTTCCAACTTCAGCCCACGTGAAAAAACAAACGACATGAGCGCGTTCTATAAAGAGAAAGTTCTTTCCGTTCACCACTGGACGGACACCCTGTTCTCCTTCCGAGCCACCCGCGATGCGGGCTTCCGCTTCCAAAATGGTCAGTTCGCGATGATCGGCCTCGAGGTCGAGGGCCGCCCGCTGCTGCGTGCCTACAGCATGGCCAGCGCCAATCACGAGGAGGAACTGGAGTTCTTCAGCATCAAGGTGCAGGACGGCCCGCTGACCTCCCGGCTGCAGCAGATCAAGGAAGGCGACACCATCCTGGTCGGCCGCAAGGCGACCGGCACGCTGATCCCCGACAATTTGCTGCCCGGCAGCCGGCTGCTGCTGCTGTCGACCGGCACCGGCCTTGCCCCGTTCGCCAGCCTGATCAAGGACCCCGACGTCTACGAGCGGTTCGAGAGCATCGTGCTGGTCCATGGCTGCCGCCAGGTCGCCGAGCTCGCCTATGGCGAGAGCGTCGTCGCGAAGCTGCGCGAGGATGAGCTGTTCGGGCCGCTGCTCGACGGCAAGCTGCAGTATTATCCGACCGTCACCCGCGAGCCGTTCCGTAACCGCGGCCGCATCACCGACCTGATCTCGTCGCAGCAGCTCTTCAACGATATCGGCCAGCATGAGCTCGACATCGCCAAGGACCGCATCATGATGTGCGGCAGCCCGGCGATGCTGGAGGAGCTCAAGACCATGTTCGAGTCGCGAGGCTTCCTCGAAGGCAGCGGCAACCAGCCCGGACACTTCGTGATCGAGAAGGCCTTCGTCGAGCGCTGAGCCGCCGACCCTTCGTTTGCGACTTTTCTGAAAGAGCGCCTCGACGCAATCGGGGCGCTCTTTTCGTTGGCAATATCCTCCTTGCGCGCGTCCGAGCGGCCGTGCGATTTTCGGCGCCAAGACCGGGCCTTCAGACGTCCGGCGCGAAACAGGGAGGGGACTTGGATTGCCCGCGTGGCGGCCATCCCCGTGATGACAGAGGGGATGAGCATGGATTCCATCGTACGGCGACAGACGCTCGGTGATCTCCTGCGGCGGAGCGCGGCGCGGACACCGACCAAGACGGCCGTGATCTGCGGCGAGATCAGCTGGACCTACGCCGAGTTCAACGCCATCGTCGACCGCCTCGCGGCCGGCCTCGCCGCCCAGGGGGTCGGCAAGGGCGAGCGCGTCGCGATCCTCGCGCGCAACTCGCATGCCTTTGCCGCCCTGCGCTTCGCGCTGGCGCGGCTCGGCGCCGTGCTGGTGCCGATCAACTTCATGCTGAAGCCGGAGGAGGTCGCCTACATCCTCAAGCACGCCGGGGCGCGGCTGCTCGCGACCGACAGCGGCTTCGCCGGCGTGGCGCGCGCCGCCAAGGCACTGGTGCCGGCGGTCGAGCAGCTGATCTGGCTGCCGTCGGAAGGTCCGAGCGAGCGGCAGAGTGACATGATCGATTTTGCCGAGCTTGCGGCTTCGACGGCGCAGGTGCCCGCGGTCGAGATTGCAGGCGGCGATGTGGCGCAGATCGTCTACACCTCGGGCACGGAGTCGCTGCCGAAGGGCGCAATGCTGACCCATGATGCCGTGATCTGGCAGTATGTCAGCTGCATCGTCGACGCCGGCATCGCGGCCGAGGACGTCACCTTGCACGCGCTGCCGCTCTATCATTGCGCCCAGCTCGACGTGTTCTTCGGTCCCTCGATCTATGTCGGCGCCACCAACATCATCACGGCGTTTCCGACGCCCGACGATCTGCTGCCGCTGATCGCCAAATATCGCATCACCTCGTTCTTCGCGCCGCCGACGGTATGGATCTCGATCCTGCGCTCGCCGCTGTTCGAGACCACGGATGTGTCGACCTTGCGCAAAGGCTATTACGGCGCGTCGATCATGCCGGTCGAGGTGCTGCGCGAGCTGGCGCAGCGGTTGCCGAAGGTCCGGCTGTGGAATCTCTACGGCCAGACCGAGATCGCGCCGCTGGCGACGATGCTCGGACCGGAGGATCAACTGCGCAAGCCGGGGTCTTGCGGCCGCGCCGTGCTCAACGTCGAGACGCGGGTCGTCGATGACGACATGAACGACGTCGCGCCAGGCGAGGTCGGCGAGGTCGTGCATCGCTCGCCGCATCTGATGCTCGGCTATTTCCACGACGATGAGCGCACCACCGCCGCCTTCCAGGGCGACTGGTTTCACTCCGGCGATCTCGCGACCATCGACGAGGAGGGCTACATCACCATCGTCGATCGCAAGAAGGACATGATTAAGACTGGTGGTGAGAACGTCGCCAGCCGCGAGGTCGAGGAGGCGCTCTATTTGATCCCCGAAGTGTCCGAGGTCGCCGTCGTCGGCCTGCCGCATCCGCGCTGGGTCGAGGCCGTGGTGGCGATGGTCGTGGTCAAGTCCGGCTGCGAGCTGACCGAGGAGGCGGTGCTGAAGCAGGCCTCGAGCCGTCTCGCCACCTTCAAGACGCCGAAGAGGATCGTGTTCGTCGATGCGCTGCCCAAGAACCCCAGCGGCAAGCTGCTGAAGCGGCAGCTGCGCGAGGCGCATTCGGGGTTGTTCGCGCAGGGGTAAGCGGCTGCCGTCTTCGAACAGTGCATATCGGCGCCGGGAGTCTCGGAGGCCGGCCCGGCGCTGCGGCTCGATCTCGCAGCGCGGCTGTCGACAGAAGGCGGCTATCGACGTTGTGATATCATCGATGGCCGATTGCGCGCGCTTGTGTAACGATTGCTTCGCGATACGCGTAGTATGGTGACACCAGACCTTCCACGAGCCGCTTCGAGGCCTCCCATGGATACGCTGCTGCTCCCGTTTTCGCCGCGCTTCATCGTGCTGACGATCTGCGCCACGGCGACCGCCCTGTTGCTGATCCTTGGTATCTACGACCGCAAAATCTTCGATCTCGTCCTCATCCCGCTCTTGATCTTCGGCGCGCTGACCTTGCTCGGCGTCCGCGATCTCATGCAGAAGAGCCACGCGGTGTTGCGCAACTACCCGATCGCGGCGCATCTGCGTTTCCTGCTCGAGGAGATGCGGCCGGAGATGCGGCAGTATTTCTTCGAGAGCGAGAAGGACGGCATGCCGTTCTCGCGCGACACCCGTGCGGTGGTCTATCAGCGCGCCAAGATGGTGCTCGACAAGCGCCCGTTCGGCACCCAGGAGGATGTCTACCGCGAGGGCTATGAATGGATGCACCATTCGATGTCGCCCAAGCCGCGTGCGGAGGAAAAATATCGCATCTCCATCGGCGGCCCCGATTGTGCAAAGCCCTATTCGGCCTCGGTGTTCAACATCTCGGCCATGAGTTTCGGGGCGCTGAGCCCGAATGCGGTGCGCGCGCTCAACGGTGGCGCCAAGCGCGGCGGCTTCGCGCACGACACCGGCGAGGGCGGCTTCAGCCCGTACCATGCCGAGATGGGCGGCGACATCATCTGGGAGATCGGCTCCGGCTATTTCGGCTGCCGCCGCCATGACGGCACGTTCGACGCCGACGCATTCGCGCGGGTCGCAGCCACCGAGCAGATCAAGATGGTCGAGCTCAAGATCAGCCAGGGCGCCAAGCCCGGTCACGGCGGCGTGCTGCCGGCGGCGAAGGTGTCCGAGGAGATCTCCAAGATCCGTGGCGTCGCGATGGGCGAGGACTGCATCTCGCCGGCGGCGCACCGCGCGTTCTCGACGCCTGTTGGCATGATGCAGTTCATCGGCGAGATGCGGCGGCTGTCGGGCGGCAAGCCGGCCGGCTTCAAGCTGTGCATCGGCCATCCCTGGGAATTCCTGGCGATCTGCAAGGCGATGCTGGAGACCGGCATCTATCCCGACTTCATCGTGGTCGACGGCAATGAAGGCGGCACGGGTGCTGCGCCGCTCGAGTTCATGGACCATTTGGGCATGCCGATGCGCGAGGGCGTCAACTTCGTGCATAACGCGCTGGTCGGGATGAACATCCGCGACCGGATCAAGATCGGCGCCGCCGGCAAGATCGCCACCGCCTTCGACATGGCCCGCGCAATGTCGATTGGGGCCGACTGGTGCAACTCGGCGCGCGGGTTCATGTTCGCGCTCGGCTGCATCCAGTCCTTGAGCTGTCACACCGACCGCTGTCCGACCGGCGTTGCGACGCAGGATCCGACGCGCGCCCGCGCGCTGGTCGTTCCGCACAAGATCGATCGCGTCTACAACTATCATCATGCGACCCTGCATGCGCTGGCCGAGCTGCTCGCTGCCGCCGGCCTGGAACATCCGCAGGACCTGCGTCCCATCCACTTCTCACAGCGGACGTCGACCACCGAGGTCTCCTCCTTCGCAAAACTCTATCCGGCGCTGCGGCCGGGTGAGCTGCTCGAGGGTACGCAGGACATCCGCTTCCGTGATGCCTGGGCGCTGGCGCGGCCTGATACGTTCGCGGCGGTGCAGTGAAGCGCCTCGCGCAATCTTTTTTAGGAACCTCCGGGCTCGAATTCGATCTAAGCCATGCGTGCTCAGTTGGGATGATCGACAATGCCTTGGACCATAGCGACCACAGTCTCTGCGGCGACGACCGCCGAGGATGACCTGATCCGACGGGCAAAAGCCCGCGACGAGGCGGCCATTCGGGCCATCCTGCAGGCCAACAACCGCCGCCTGTTCCGGATCGCCCGCGGCATCCTGCGCAACGACAGCGAGGCGGAGGACGTCGTGCAGGAAACCTATGTCCGCGCACTCACCCATCTGGACGAGTTTCGCGGCCAGTCCAGCCTGTCGACGTGGCTGGTTCGCATCGCGATGAACGAAGCGATGGGGCGGCTGCGCGGACAGCGACCGGCATTGCAACTGGATGCGGAGCGAGAGAATAAACCTGGGGCCGAGGTGATCCAATTTCCCGCCACGTCGAGCGATCCGGAGAAGTCTGTGGCGCAGCGCCAGATCCAGGCCGTCGTCGAGCGGGCCATCGATGAACTGTCCGAGCCGTTTCGCCTCGTGTTCATCGCCCGCGTGATCGAGGAGATGAGCATCGACGAGACCGCGGACTTGCTGGGGTTGAAGCCCGAGACCGTCAAGACGCGCCTGCATCGCGCCCGCGGCATGTTGCGCGAGAACGTCGAAAAAGAGATCGGCCCCGTCCTTATGGACGCGTTTCCCTTCGCTGGCGCGCGTTGCGAGCGGCTGACGGATGCCGTGCTTGAGCGTCTGGCACGTCCGAGCTGAAGATTCTTGGGAACGTCGGCTCCCGTTTTTCATCCAATCCCTGTGCAGCCATTCATCCGCCGGCCACGAGGTCCGGCGGCACAGGAGATGAGAGCCATGTTCAAGCATATCGGCACGACGGTCGTCGTGCTCTGCCTCACGAGCAGTGTCGCGCTGTCGCAGGGCGCCAAGCTCAACGATCCGCAGATCGCCCATATCGCCTACACGGCCGGTGAAATCGACATCAAGGCGGCGAAGCAGGCCTTGGACAAGTCCAGCAGCAAGGAGGTCAAGGAGTTCGCCCAAGGCATGGTGCGCGACCACGAGGCGGTCAACAAACAGGCCCTCGCGCTCGTCAAGAAGCTGAAGGTCACGCCGGAGGACAACGACACCAGCCGCGCGCTGTCGAAGCAGGCGAGCGAGAAGCTCGACGAACTCGGCAAACTCAAGGGCGCCGCGTTCGACAAGGCCTACATCGCCAACGAGGTCGTCTACCACAAGACGGTGAATGGCGCGCTGGAAACGCAGCTCATTCCATCGGCGAGCAATTCCGAGCTGAAGGAGCTGCTGCAGACCGGCCTCAAGCTGTTTCAGGGGCACGAGCAGCACGCCGAGCACGTCGCGGCGGACCTGAAGTAGGATCAGCCGATGCTGTCGGGACGTCTCGCCTTCCTGAGTGTGGTCGTGCTTGCCGCGGTGAGCGTTCCGGCGCGCGCGGCCACGATCCGGATTACGATAGACAAGCTCGCGTTTTCGCCGGCCGTGGTTTCGGCCAGGGTCGGCGACACCGTCGAATGGGTCAACAAGGATGCGCTGGCTCATACGGCCACGGCGCGGGATGGCGCCTTCGATGTCACTTTGCCGCCGAGCAAGACGGTGAGCTCGGTCCTCAAGAAGGCGGGCACGGTCGACTACTACTGCCGCTTTCACCCGAACATGAAAGCGACCCTCACGATCGCGCCGTGACGCCGTTGGCCTCAATGCGGGTTCTCCAGGCTGAAGGTTTCGGACTGCTCGTCATAGGCGAACAGCTCGGCATAGCGGCCCCATGACACGATGGTGTGCAGCGTCTCGTCGGCATAGTGCTCGGACATGTAGTCCTCGAGCTCGATGCGGAAGCGCGCCGCTGGTGCTGCGTGCGCGGGGCGGTCGTCGAGCACGCGGCGGATCAGCCCCATCAGCGGCACGTTCTCCATCAAATGCTGCGCGAACAGCTTCTTGCGTTCGTCGGTATCGAGATGGGCGAACCGCCGTCCGGCCTCGGTCAAGGTCAGATCGCCTTCGCTGAGCTGGGCGAAGCGCAAGAGCTGCAGCGCCTCGGCCAACGGAAAGATCTCGTCGACCTCGAGCTGCAGATGGCCCGCCAGCACCGGCAGGTCGGCATGCCCATTATAGGGTTCGCCGGCAAGCGTCTCGACCAGGCCGGAGATCGAGTTCGAGGACACGTGGCTCAGCACCATGCCGACGCCGGCGCTCGCGGTGCTCGGCAGCTTCGGCTCGGGCCGCTGCGTCATGCGCGCGTAGAGGCTGTCGACCAATTGGCGGAACGCCGCATCGAGCCGGTTGCGCGGATGCGGCAGGTCGACCTTGAACTCGGCGGCGACGCGGCCGGGATTGGAGGAGAACACCAGGATGCGGTCGCACATCAGCACCGCCTCCTCGATGTTGTGCGTTACCATCAGCACCGATTTGATCGGCAGCCGGCCGTCGGTCCAGAGATCGATGAGGTCGGTACGGAGTGTTTCGGCGGTCAGCACGTCCAGCGCCGAGAACGGCTCGTCCATCAGCAGGAGGTCGGGATGCACCACCAGCGCGCGGGCGAAGCCGACGCGCTGGCGCATGCCGCCCGACAGCTCCTTGGGAAAAGCGGATTCGAAGCCGTCGAGGCCGATCAGATCGATCGCCGCGAGCGCGCGCTTGCGCCGCTCAGCGGCCTCGATGCCGAGCGCCTCCAGGCCGAGCTCGACGTTCTGCAGCACGGTGAGCCAGGGAAACAGCGCGAACGACTGAAACACCATGGCGACGCCGCGCGGGGGGCCGGCGATGATCTCGCCGCGGCAGCGCGCTTCGCCGGAGGAGGGTGACACCAGGCCGGCGATGATCCGCAGCAAGGTCGATTTGCCGGAGCCGGAGCGTCCGAGCAGGCCGACGATCTCGCCGGCGCGGATCGTGAGGTCGACCTTCTCGAGCACCACGAGATCCTCGCCGCTGCCCTTCGGAAACAGCCGGCTCACGCTCTTGATCTCGATCAGCGATGTGTCTTTGACCTGGTCGCGCATGACAAATTCTCCCGGTCAGCCGAGCCGCAGCCGGCGTTCGCCGAAGGCGTAGAGCGGCCGCCACAGCAGCCGGTTGAACAGAGTGACGAGAATGCACATCACGGCAATGCCGAGCACGACGCGGGGGAAGTCACCACGCTCCGTGGCCGCGGCGATGTAGGCGCCGAGGCCGCTCGCGGTGAGATGGGTATCGCCCCAACTCGCGACCTCGGCGACAATCGCCGCGTTCCACGAGCCGCCGGAGGCGGTGATGGCGCCGGTGATGTAGTAGGGGAAGACGCCGGGCAGCACGACCTTGAACCACCAGCGCCAGCCGGTCAGCTGCAGGTTCGCGGCGGCCTCGCGCAGGTCGGTCGGGAAGGCGCTGGCGCCGGCGATGACGTTGAACAGGATGTACCATTGCGTGCCCAGGATCATCAGCGGGCTCAGCCAGACATTGGCGTCGAGGCCGTAGCGCACGATCAGCACGACGAACACCGGGAAGGCGAGGTTGGCCGGGAATGCGGCGAGGAATTGCGCCAGCGGCTGCATCCGTTCGGCGAGCTTCGGCCGCAGCCCGATCCAGACGCCGACGGGGACCCAGATCAGCGACGCCAGCGCGATCAGCACCACCACCCGCACCAGCGTGATCAGGCCGTAGCCGATCGCGCTGAGGACATCGGACGGTGCCAAGGTCGCCGAGAGATAGAGGGTGGTCTTCCAACCGGCATAGGCGCAGCCGAGGACGACCACTGCAAGCCAGAGACCGTCGACGAGCTGCGAGGGCGGCGCATGGCGGACAGGGCCGCTCCAGGCGTTCGGCCAGTTGATCCGCAGGTTCGAGAAGGTGCGGTTCAGCGCGGCGAAAGGCACGGACAGCCTGCGCAGTGCGCGGGTGCGCCGGAACAGATCGAGCATCCAGGAGGTCGGCGGATTGCCGGAGGCGGTCTGCTCGAAGCGGAACTTGTCGGCCCAGGCCACGATCGGACGGAATAGCAGCTGGTCATAGGCGGTGATGACGAGCAGCATCGTCAGCAGCGCGGCGGCAATTGCCGTGAGATCCTTCTGCTGGATTGCGAGTGCGACGTAGGAGCCGATGCCCGGCAGGGTAACCGTGGTGTTGCCGACGGTGATCGCCTCCGACGCCACGACGAAGAACCAGCCGCCGGACATCGACATCATCGCATTCCAGATCAGGCCGGGCATCGCGAAGGGCACGTCGAGCCGCCAGAAGCGCTGCCAGCCGGAGAGGTGGAAGCTGCGCGTCGCGTCCTCCAGATCCTTCGGCACGTTGCGCATCGACTGGTACATGCTGAAGGTCATGTTCCAGGCCTGGCTGGTGAAGATCGCGAACACGCAGGCGAGCTCGGCGCCCAGCACCTTGCCGGGGAACAGGTTCATGAAGAACACGACGGTGAACGTCAGGAAGCCCAAGATCGGCACCGACTGCAGGATGTCGAGCAGCGGGATCAGCACGATCTCGGCGCGCCGGCTCTTGGCGGCGAGCGCCGCATAGACGAAGGTGAAGACGAGCGAGCACACGATCGCGAGCAGCATGCGCAAGGTGGTGCGCAGCGCGTAGAGCGGCAGGTTGGACGGATCGAGCGAGACCGGCGCCGTGTCCAGCGCCGACAGCGGCAGCGTGGTTTGCTCGCCGCCATAGACGATCAGCACCATGGCGCCGACCACGATGATCAGCGCGACCACGTCCCAGACGTTGGGACGGACGGCGTCGCGCAGCACGGTGGTCCGGAGGTCCTGAAGCATCATCGCGTGTCTCGTCTCGTCGTCCGCAGCCCTCGGTCATGGCTGCGGACGTGTCCTCGTCGTGGCGCTGGGGCTGGCTCGCGCTGGCAGGGCTGCCGGCCGAATCCGCACCCTAGGTGCGCTGTGTGATGATTTGATTTCAAGTGGCGGCCGGGAATCCGGCCTCTCGGTCCGGCCTATCAAAGGATACGCAGGCCGCGTCTTCACGTTCCCGCGACATCGGCTGTCCGGGGTATGCCTGATCGTTGGCCCTCGGAAGATGTGAGGGCGCAGGGAAGGCCGGACCCCGACTGAGGCCCGTGGCCCGCCTGCGGAAAAAGTGCAGGCGGCAGGTACCAAGGTTCAGCCGGACGACCCGGCCCTCCCTGCGCGATCGGTTTTAACGGCTTATACGTGATCTCCCCGGTGCGCCGGCTTTCTGGCCACCGTGGCGACAACGCGCGCATCACGCGCGCTGCCGCGGACCTCAGCGTCGGGAGGTCAGGACCACACGATTTCGCCGTCCGCGACGACAGCGCTCGTCCAGCGCCGCCGTCACGTCCATCGCATTGCCGGTCCAACGTTCGTGACGACGCGCGTACGCCCCTCATCAGGACCGGAATGGGAGGAGCATAGGACAGGAATTATGATTTTCGGAAGCTGTTTATTTTTCGCAGAGGCTCTTGAAATGGGTCTTCATATTGAGGGCGCGGGGGAAATGAGTGTTTTGGCGCAGGCGACATGCGTGGCGCATCGGCCGTCCGCCGGCGTGTTGGAGATCGGCACTCCGCCCGACGGGCGAATCGGGGATTGCAAAAGTTGTTTGTGGCACGCAGGCGCGGCGCGATCGGTCAGCGCCTCCCCCGCGTGCGGGGGAGGTCGCATCGCATCGTCAGATGCGATGCGGGTGGGGGAATGCTCCGGAAAGACTGCCGCTGTGGCACCCCCACCCCAGCCCTCCCCCGCAAGCGGGAGAGGGGGCGCACCGCCGGTGCCGCGCCTGCGCGGGTCTCTCGATGATGCGGGCCGAGATACGCATCATGAAACGCCCTGGCGCAATTGAGCGAGCGCTACCCCACGTTCGGCTCGCCGCCCTCCGGGGCGAGCCTGGTCGCCAGGATCTTGTCGATGCGGCGGCCGTCGAGGTCGATGATCTCGAAGCGCCACCCTTGCAGCTCGAAGCTCTGGCCGACCGCGGGCACGCTGCCGAAATGCTGCAGCACCAGGCCGGCGACGGTGTGGTAGCCGCGATGTGGCGGCACCTCGATGGCGAGGACGTCGGCGAACTCGTCGAGTTGCATCCAGCCGGAGACGAGCAGCGATCCGTCGTCGCGGCGGAGGCAGGCCGGCTCCGGCGGACCTTCCTCCGAGGAGAACGCGCCGACGATCGACTCCAGAATATCCGCCGCGGTCACGACGCCTTCGAACGCGCCGTATTCGTCGTGGACGAGCCCCATGTGCACGGGCGCGACTTTCAGGATCGCGATCACGTCGCGCGCATCGACGGTGGAGGGAATGATCGGCACCTCGCGCACCAGGCTGCGCAGGTCCGGCGTCTCGTCGCGCAGATAGGCCGCCAGCAGGTCCTTGGCCTGGAGCACGCCGATCGGACGGTCGCGCTCGCCGTCCGACACCGGCAGGCGCGAATGCGGGCTCTTGGCGAGCAGCTCGCGAATGGTCTTGGGATCGTCGTTGAGGTCGACGACGTCGACCTCGGGGCGCGGCGTCATGATGGCGCCGACCGGGCGGTCGCCGAGCCGCATCACGCCGGCGATCATCTCCTTCTCGCCGGGCTCAAGCACGCCTGCGGTCTCGGCCTCGCGCACCAGATGGTGGATCTCCGCCTCCGACACCTTCTCCTCGGCCTCGCCGGAGCGGCCGAGCAGCGTCAGGATCAACTTGCCGGAGAGATCGAGCAGCACCACGAGCGGCAGCGACACCTTGGCGAGCACCTGCATGGCGGGCGCGACGCGGACCGCCACGGCCTCGGGGTCGCGCAGCGCCAGCTGCTTCGGCACCAGCTCGCCGACGATCAGGGTCGCATAGGTGATGGTGGTGACGACCAGGCCGACGCCGATGATGTCGGCAACGGAGGCGGACAGGCCGAGCTCCAGCAGCCACTGCGTCAGGCGCTGGCCGAGCGTGGCGCCCGAGAATGCGCCAGAGAGCACGCCGACCAGGGTGATGCCGATCTGCACCGTCGACAGGAACCTCCCCGGATCGGACGCCAGCGCCAGCGCCCGACGGGCGCCGGCGATGCCCTTTTCGGCCAGCATGGCGAGGCGTGCCGGCCGCGACGAGACGATCGCGAGTTCGGACATCGACAACAGCCCGTTGACGACGATGAGGACGACGATGATGGCGAGTTCGACGGAGAGCATTTCGACCTGGTCTGGCGCCCGGAGGGGGCGGGATGGGGACAGGTCCTAGCATATGGGGATGGCAAGCGCCCAATGCCGCGTTGCGGTGGGGGCATGGCTGGAGACGGGTGGGCGGTCAGATTGGGGCTTGCCGCGCCTGGACCTCCGCTGTCGTCCCGGCCTTGAGCCGGGACCCATCGCCACCGGCCGTCATGTGGCGGGCAATCGGCAGTGACGTCCCTCGATAGCTTCCGCGGTATGGGTCCCCGCGTTTGCGCGGACGACACCGAGTGAGGAGCTATGGCCTGCGCAAATAAAAACAGCCGCCCCTCAGAAATCCCCGTGCAGCCGCCCCGAGAAGATCGACACCGGACCGCGGTCGGCGTTGTAGGCGGGATTGCTGATGAACTGATAGTCCGCCGTGAAGGTCAGGTATTTGTTGATCGAGTAGGCGTAGTAGGCCTCGATGATGTTCTCGCGCCGGTAGTTCAGCGCGCCGTCGCCGATCAAGGGGCCAAGGCCACCGGCGGCGAGGAAGGCGCGGTGGTCGCGCGACAGCCCGTTGGTCACGCCGGCGAGGCCGATGGTGTCGTCGGGACGGCCCCAGCGCGCGCCCTTGATCGAGGTGCCGAACGACAGGCTGCTGTCGATGTCGGTGAACGCCATGATCTCGGTTTTGCCATCGTTCCAGCTCCAGCGGCCGAACAGGCCGACATCGTCCGACAGCGCCTGGTCGAAGCTGATGACGTAGCCGTATTTGCCGCGGCCGCGGCGGGTCTGGCCGATGTCGAGATTGAGCGCGGGATTGTCCAGCGTCTCGCGATAGCTGCCGGAGAAGGTGTTGTTGAACCAGCCGATGGTGCGCAGATGCCCGGGTTGCGAGAACAGCTGATAGCGCGTCTCCAGCTCGACGACGTAGCTGCCGCGTCTGAAAACCTTCGTGTCGAAATTGTTCGAGTTTGACTCGGCATCGACCAGGAAATAGCCGGCGCGCAGCGCCCAGTTCTTCTGGTTCAACTCGGCGGTGGCGCCATAGGTCAGTCCGAGCTTGTCAGCGGCATAGTCGAAGGCGCCGGGCGCCCACACCGACCAGTTCATGAAGTCCTTGCGTGCGTCCTTGGCGTAGGCGTTGCCGTCGAACACGTCGAGCACGGGGAATTTTCCGATCTGAAGCGTGAGACGCGAGATGTCCTGCTTGCCGGACAGCTGCAGCTGGCCGCTGCCGAGCTGCTCCTGCTCGCCGCCGAAGCCGAAGGTCTGGCGCAGGAACAGCCGCGAGGTGTTGTAGTGCGGATAGGGGAAGTCGGACTTCTGCGCTTCGCCATTGGGGAAGCCGCCTGCTCCGACGGTGTTGCTGAGGCCGAAGCCCTGCAGCAGCTCGGGATTGTAGTAGACCTCGCCGCCGTCCCACAGCCGCGCGTTGATGTACAGGCTGTTGCTCCAGGTCTCCTGGAATTGACGCGCGGGTGTCAGGCTGTTGGCGCCGGTGTAGGCGGCGCGGAACGCCGGATAGCCCTGGCCGATCACGGTCGCCTGGCCGTGGATCTCCCAGCGGTCGGATTCGGGATCGGACGGATCGCTCTTGAGCTTCAGGTCGGGACCGCCCACGAAATCGAGCTTGCGGTTGAGCCCGACCCGCAGGGTCTGGAAGTCGAGTTGCGAATTGTAGCTGGCGCCGTTGGAGAAGCGGACGCCGCCGTTCTCGAAATGGCTGTAGAGATATTCGAGACGCCAGCTCCAATGCGGCGCAAAGCTGCGCTCGATGCCGGCGCCGGCGGCCCAGCCGAGCCGCGTCGTCAGCAGCTTCTCGGTGTCGCCGGCCGCATTGGTGTTGATGAAGCGGCCGCCGGTCCAGGCGAGGCCGCCGGTGGCGTAGACCAGCCAGTCGCCCTTGAGGTAGCCGACCCGGCCGCGCGCGGTGGCGACATAGTCCCACAGCTCCGAGACGTTCGAGCCGGGCGTGCCGAGCATCGCGACGGTGTGGTTGGAGGTGAGATAGTTCGGAAAGCTGAAATCGCCCTCGAGCCCGAGCAACAACCCGGAGCGGGTGACCCAGTTATAGCCGGCCTGCACGCCGCCAGTGAGACCGCTGAACGGGCTACCGGCGCTGACCGTCCCGCTCGGGTCGGTCAGCGTCGCCTGGGCGCGGTCGCGGGTATAGCCGGCATGGACGCCGACATAGAGGCCGGTCCAGTCGAACACCGTCTGCGCCATCCGGGCCTTGACCGGCAGGTCGGCGGCAGCGGCGGGGGCAGCGAGCGCGGCGATCATGGCGCCGGCCGCGATCATCTCCCGGGTGCAGTTCGAACGGATCATGGCGGCGGATTCCCAAGGCGAGGCAAACGACACAGGCAAACGTCACAACTGATTGCCCGCGCACAGTCACGAGAAGATTACGGAGTCGTCGATGTTCGATCGGAAGTGTGGACGGCACGCGGTAATTTGTGGATGATTTATATTGCGATTAATTCGCAACAGCAAGCGTGGGGCGGTCTCATCCGGTTTCCGATTGAGGGTGTGGCGCCCACGCAACAATCAGCCCGCCCGGGGCGGCCGGGCGGGCTGTCGAGATCGCAGATCGGGGTGGTAGACGCCCGGCCTTGGCGAATTGGCGAGGCGGGCCTTGGCCGGGGCCGGGCGGGACGCGACGAACGCCCGGCATCAATAGCCGCAGGCCCTGACGCGGCCGACATACTGGCCGTAGACGTTGTACTGCGGCACCCAGCGGCAGTACCGATAGCCACCGCCATAGGAGTAGCTGTCGTTGCTGGCGGCGATGGCGCTGCCGACGACGGCGGCTCCGACGAGGCCGGCACCGACGCCCCAGCCCCAATGGTGATGATGATGGAAGCCGTTGGCCGCCGCAGGCGTCGACGTTGCGGCGATGCTGCCGGTCACGGCGAGCGCGGTCAGCGCGAGGGTGGCAATCTTGGTTTTGATCGACATGGTGAAGGCTCCTGTTTGATGTTGCGGCGGCCGGCGTCGGCCGCTTGCCAAATTGGACGGAGCCTTTTCGAAACCGGTTCGAATCGCCTGATGGCGATCGACGCCATCCGGAGATTCATCAGAAGATCCAGAATGTTATCTTTGGCTCAGGAGCCCGGCAGCGGGCCGTGGCCGAGCGTGGTCACGTCGAAGTTATCGACGTCCTCCAGCAGCGCGCAGAACGCCCGCGCGCCGTGGTCCAGCACGCGCTCGCCCTTCTCCGCCGAGGCCTGCGTGGCATCGCCGACCGCGCCGCCCGCATTCAGGTCCTGCGTCTGCCAGGCCATCGGCGCCGGCCGCTGCGTCGAGAGCACCTCGTAGGTCGTTTCCATCTCAGCGCCGCGCGAGGGGAAAGCGGCGATGGCATCGCTGCGCACCAGCGTGGGATGGCGGGCCAGCATGATCGAGGTCTCGACGGCACCGCCATGGATGCCGTGACGCAGCTCGTCGGCGGAGAACAGGCCATCGGGCGCGCCGAAGCGCGACCATGACGTCGTCACCACCAGCATGCGGTGATCTGCGCGCAGATCCTGCGCGACCAGGGTCATCGCGGCGCTGTTGCCGCCATGGCTGGTGACGATCACGAGCTTCCTGATTCCGGCGCGCGCGACGCTGTCGCCGAGCGCGCGCCAGCTCCGCAGCGCGACCTCGGTCGGCACGGTCAGCGTGCCCGGATAATCGAGATGCTCGGTCGAGATCCCCACCGGCTGCACCGGCAGCACCGTCACCGGCAGCGCCGGCGGCAGCAGCGCGCGGACCCGGCCGAGATAGGCCTCGGCGATGTAGACGTCGGTGCCGAGAGGCAGATGCGGACCGTGCTGCTCGGTGGCGGCGAGCGGCAGCACCGCGATCCAGCGCGCGGTCTCGGGCGTTCCCGAGTCGGGCGTTGCCAAAGCGGGCCAGTGCAGCTCGGTCCAGTCGCGGGGCGGCAGGGTCATCGCGCGGGCAGTTTCCTTCGTCCGTGGAGCAGGGTAGTTATCACCCGAACGATCTTAACATGTTCAGCCAGAAAGAACCGGGGAGACCAGACATGGCGCAGGCGCTTCTGCCGCGAACGTTAATGGCGGCATTGCTGGTCCTCGGCGGGACTTTGGGCGGGATGATCTCGGCGGCCCAGGCCCAGACCCTGGACAAGGTCTCGTTCGGCACCAACTGGGTCGCCGAGGCCGAGCATGGCGGCTTCTTCCAGGCGGTCGCCGACGGCACCTACAAGCGCTACGGTCTGGACGTGACGATCGTGCCGGGCGGTCCGAACGAGAACAACCGCATGCTGCTGATCTCCGGCAAGATCGAGTTCTTCATGGCCGCGAACACGCTGATGTCGTTCGACGCGGTGGCCAACAACGTGCCGGTGGTGTCGATCGCCGCAATGTTCCAGAAGGACCCGCAGGTGTTCCTGACGCATCCGGAGTCCAGGATCACCAAGCTCGAAGAGCTGAAGCCGCTGACCCTGTTCGTCTCCAAGGAAGGCATCTCCAGCTACTATCAGTGGCTGAAGTCCGAATACGGCTTCTCGGAGAAGAACGTGCGTCCCTACACGTTCAATCCGCAGCCGTTCATCGCCACCGCGCAGAGCGCGATGCAGGGCTACGTGACATCAGAGCCGTTCGCGGTCGAGCGCGCCGCCGGCTTCAAGCCCGGCGTGATCCTGCTCGCAGACAACGGCTTCAACACCTATTCGACCCTGATCGAGACGCGGCGCGACCTGATCGAGAGCAAGCCGGACCTGGTGCAGCGTTTCGTCGATGCCTCGATCGTCGGCTGGTACAATTACATCTACGGCGACAATTCCGCCGGCAATGCGCTGATCAAGAAGATGAACCCGGAGATGACCGACGACCTGCTGGCCTATTCGGTCGCCAAGATGAAGGAGTATGGCATCGTCGATTCCGGCGACAGCGTGGACAAGGGCATCGGCGCCATGACGGAGGAGCGCATCGCCAGCTTCTTCGACAAGATGGTGCGAGCCGGCGTGGTCAAGTCGACGATCGACTATCGCAAGTCCTATACGCTGCGTTTCGTCAACAAGGGCGTTGGCATCGATCTCCGGCCGAAGAAGTAGGACGCTTGAGCGGCGCTTTCAGCACATGAGCTCACCTCCCTCGTCCGAGCGCGCCGTTGCGACCGCGGTACGCCTGCGCGGCGTCACCAAGGTGTACGAGTCCGGCGTCGCCGCGCTGGGGCCGATCGACCTGACGATTTCCAAAGGCGAGTTCGTCTCGCTGCTCGGCCCCTCCGGCTGTGGCAAGTCGACGGCGCTGCGGCTGATCGCCGGGCTTGCGAGCCCGAGCGGCGGTACGGTCGACGTCGCGGCGTCCGCGTCCGAGACGCATCCGGGCCATCGCATCGGCTTCGTGTTCCAGGAGCCGACCTTGATGCCCTGGACCAGCGTGCGCGACAATGTCGGCTTGCCGTTGAAGCTTGCGCATGTCCCGGCCACGGAGGCACGGCCTCGGATCGATGCCGCCTTGGCGCAGGTCGGCCTGTCGGATTTTGCCGATGCATTCCCGCGCGAATTGTCCGGCGGCATGAAGATGCGCGCCTCGCTGGCGCGCGCGCTGGTGACACGGCCCGACATCCTGCTGATGGACGAGCCGTTCGCGGCCCTCGACGAGATCACGCGCTTCCGCCTCAACAACGACCTGCTGGCGCTGTGGCGCAGCCTGAACATGACCGTCCTGTTCGTCACCCATTCGGTGTTCGAGTCGGTCTACCTGTCGCAGCGCGTCCTGGTGATGACGGCGCGGCCCGGCCGGCTCAGCGCCGAGATCCGGATCGACGTCGACGCGCGCGATGATGCGTTCCGCGCCTCGCCGGACTACGCCGCATATTGCCGCCGCGTCTCGGACGCGTTGGCGCCGGCCTACACCGGGGTGCATGCGCTGTGAGCGGCGTACGAGAGCAGAGAACGTTTGTCGCGGCAGCGCGGCTGGCGAGCTTCGCCTTTCCGGCCTTGGTTTTCGTCGCAGCGATGACGGCGTGGGAGTTGGTGGTGCGCGTCAACGGCATCCAGCCTTATGTGCTGCCGGGGCCGCTGCTCATCCTGAAGACCTTGGTTGCCGACTGGGACATTCTGGCGCAGTCGCTGCTGACGACACTGATCACGACGCTCGAAGGCTTCATCGCCGCCGCCCTCGGCGGCATCGCGCTGGCGCTGCTGTTCAACCAGTCGAGATGGCTGGAATGGGCGTTGTTTCCCTATGCCGTGGTGCTGCAGGTGACGCCCGTGATCGCGGTCGCGCCGCTGCTCCTGATCTATCTGCCGCAGCAGACCGCGGTGGTCGTGTGCGCCTGGATCGTCGGCTTCTTCCCCGTGCTGTCCAACACCGCGCTCGGGCTCAACTCGGTCGATCGCAATCTCGCTGGCCTGTTCCAGCTCTACGGCGCCTCGCGCTGGCAGACCTTGCGCCATCTGAAATTGCCCGCCGCTCTGCCCTACATTCTCGGCGGTCTGCGCATCGCCGGCGGCCTGTCGCTGATCGGCGCCGTCGTCGCCGAGATCGCCGCCGGCAGCGCCGGCGCGGGATCAGGCCTCGCCTATCGCATCGCAGAATCCGGCTATCGTCTCAACATACCCCGCATGTTCGCCGCGCTGGTGCTGCTGTCGGTCGCCGGGATTGTCATCTATGGCTTGCTGGCGCTAGTTTCGCACCTCGTTTTGCGGCGCTGGCACGAAAGTGCTCTTGGAAAGGACAACTGATGGCGGCCACTTCGTCTGACAAGATCGATGTTCTGATCTATGGGCCGCTGCGGCCGATCCTGGAAAAGGGTTTCCCGGACAGCTTCACCGTGCACCATGCGACGACACAGGCCGATCTCGAAGCGCTGCCAGCGGACGTGAAAGGGCGGATCCGCGGCGTCGCCGTGACCTTCCACACCGTGAAGACCGATGCCGCCGTGATGGCGATGCTGCCGAAGCTGGAGATGATCGCAAGCTTCGGCGTCGGCTATGACCACATCGCGGCCGCCCATGCGGGTCAGCACGGCATCATCGTCACCAACACGCCCGATGTCCTGACCGAGGAGGTCGCCGACGTCGCGATGGGCCTGCTGATCGCCACCTGCCGCGAGTTCATCAAGGCCGACCGCTTCGTGCGCTCCGGCGAGTGGACGTCGAAGCCCTATCCGCTCAGCGTCGGCTCGCTGCGCGACCGCACCGTCGGCATGGTCGGCATGGGCCGCATCGGCCAGGCGATCGCGCGCCGACTCGAAGCCTCGCTGGTCCCCGTCGTCTATCACTCGCGCAATCCGGCGGCCGGTGTCGCCAACAAGCACTATCCCGACCTGCTCGCGATGGCGAAGGACGTCGACACGCTCATCGTGATCGTGCCCGGCGGCGCCGGCACCAACAGGATCGTCAATGCCGAGGTGCTGAAGGCGCTCGGACCGCGCGGCGTCGTCGTCAACGTCGCCCGCGGCTCGGTGATCGACGAGCAGGCTTTGGTCGAGGCGCTGAAATCCGGCGCGATTCTCGCGGCCGGCCTCGACGTGTTCGAGAAGGAGCCGGTGGTGCCCGACGCGCTCAAGGCGATGGACAATGTCGTGCTGCTGCCACACATCGGCTCGGCTGCCATCGTAACCCGCAACGCGATGGATCAGCTGGTGGTCGACAATCTCAAGGTCTGGTTTGCCGGCAAGCCGCCGCTGACGCCCGTTCCGGAAACGCCGGTGAAAGGCCGCTGATGAAACGTTCGCTCCCAATGCTGATCGCGCTGCTGTCGTCAGTGGCGGGCGTCCCTGCCGTTGCGCAGGACGCCGCCGGCCTGAAGAAAGCGATGATCGGGCAGTGGGAGCTTGCGACCACCGAGCGCAGCAAGACCTGCGTCGTGACCTTGAAGCCGGACGCGGCGCCGCGTGGGCAGAAGCTCGAACTGGAGCCGGGCTGTGCCGCCGCGCTGCCCTTCACCAAGGACATCGCCGGCTGGAACGTGAAGGGCCTCGACATCGTCAGTCTCCAGGCAGCCAATGGCGAGGCGGTGATCGACTTCACCGAGGTCGAGGCCGGCATCTTCGAGGGCCTGCGCCAGGGCGAAGGCGTCTACATCCTGCAGAACCTGGCGGCGGCGCGGTCGCTGGCGAAATCCATGGACCAGATGATCGGCGACTGGGCCATGGTCCGCGGCAATGGCGCCACGATCTGCAGCCTGGTGCTGACCAACAACGACGCCGGCCACGACAATTTCCAGGTGTTCGTGAAGCCGAAATGCGACCCCATGATCGCAGCGTTCGCGCCGAGCCAGTGGCGGCTCGAGCACGGCCAGATGATGCTGATGTCGGATCGCGGCGAGACCTGGCGGTTCGAGGCGGACGACAATGCGCAGTGGCGGCTGGTGCCCGACAGCGCCAATCCGCTGATCATGCTCAGGCAGTAGGGCGAGACGCGCGCCGTTGAGCGCCCTTGCCGCGCGTCGGGCAAGCCTCTTCCGGCATCGGATTTGGTTAACGGTCGGTTACGTGCCTGTTCCACTAATTGGAACTTGTTGTTTACGCATCTTGCGTCTGATGGTTGCATTCCATCGAGGGGGCCCGCCATGCGTGAGTTGTTGCGCCGGTTCAACAGGTCGCTGCCGTCGTTCAGCCTCAACGACAAGATCTCTGCGGCTGCGGCCGCGTTCGCCGTCCTGGTGATGCTGTCGACACTGGGCGCGCTGTCGGCGCTGCGCGAGCAGCGCCTGTTCTACGACCGGCTCGAAGCGCTTTCCATTGCAGCCCGCAACATCGAGCGCACCAACGCGCTGATCTACGCGGTCGTGATGGAATCGCGCGGCATCTACATGTCGTTGGACCGCACCGTCGCGCGGCGCTACGCCGATTCGCAGCTTGCGAAGATTGCGCAGCTGAGCAAGGTGGTCGACGAATGGGAAAGCCGGGTCACAGATGACGACGCCGCGCTGTTCGCCCCGTTCAGGAAGCGGATCGATCAGTTCGTCGCATTCCGCACGGAGATGGCGCGGCAGACGATCTCGGTCGGATCGTCGGCGGCGCGCGAGCTCGGCGACAATGACGAGAATCGCGCGGTGCGCACCGCGCTCAACGAGGACCTCGAGAAATTGTCGCGGCTCTATGCCGACCGCACCCGCGAGCTCGGCGAGGCGGCCGACGCGCGCGGCATGGCCGCGTTCTATCTGGGCGCGCTCGGGGCGGTGATCATCGTGCTGATCGCGGCCGCGGCGCTGGCGCTGCGCTGGGGCGTGCTGATGCCGCTGCTGGACATCGCCCGCGTCACCGACCGCATCGCCGCCGGCCGCATCAAGCTCAAGATTCCCCATGCGCGGCGCCATGACGAGATCGGACGGGTCGCGCATGCGGTGGAGACTTTCCAGAACGGCGCCTTCCGGATTCAGGAGCTCGAGCAGCACGAGGTCGAGATCGAGCGCCAGCACGCCGACATCCTGCGCGAGCACGAGCGGCTGGAGCAGGGCGCGCTCAGCAACCAGCAGCGTCTGGATGCCGCGGTCGCCAACATGGCCCAGGGCCTGATCATGCTCGACAGCTTCGGCTACGTACTGATGGTCAACGAGCAGTACCGCAAGCTCTACGGCGTTCCTGCCTCGGTTGCGAAGCCCGGTGCACATGTGCGCGAGATCCTCGCGCACCGCGCCAAGCTCGGCCTGCTGCGTGAGAAGCCGTCGGAGTTCCTCGCCGCGCTACGGGAGCGCATGAAGGAGCGAAGGGCCGAGATCGTCGAGGTCGAGCTCGCCGACGGCCGCATCATCCGCATCTCGGAGCGGCCGATGGACGGCGGCGGCTGGATCGCGACGCACGAGGATTTCACCGCGCAGCGCCGTGCCGAGCGCAAGCTCGCGCGCGCCGAATATTTCCTCGCCGCATTGCTGGAGAACATCCCGCAGGCGGTGCTGGCCAAGGACGCGCAGTCGCTGCGCTACATGTTCGTCAATCGCGCCGCCGAGCGTCTGTTCGGCGTTCCTCGCACCGACATCATCGGCCGCACGCCGGGCGAACTGTTCTCCGCGCCGACCGGCGCGATCCTCGAGGAAGCCGCCCGCGAACAGCTCGCAGGGCGCGGCGACGATGAGCCGCGAGCCCATAGCATCCTCACACCCGGAAATGGTCCGCGCGACATCGTCGTGCGCCGGCTGCCGGTCTCGATCGGCGAGGGCGAGCCGAAATATCTGCTCAGCATCATCGAGGACCGCACGCAGGATCAGCGCGTGGCGGCATGATGCGCCACGTGGCAAGGCCGGGGATTGCCCTGCCTTGAGGTCGCCTTGATCTGCATCAAGAACGGCCACGCCGGGCGGACTAGCGTACCCGGAACGGAGGCCTGTTCATGATCCGACGTCTGGGGATTCCCTTTGCTACCCGCCTTGGCGCTGCGGCGCTGCTCACGCTCGCCGTCGTCGCGCCGGTGCATCAGGCTGCTGCGCAGGACGTGCTCGGCGGAGCGATCCTCGGCGGCGCCGGCGGAGCGATCCTGGGCGGCGCGATCGGCGGCGGCCGGGGCGCTGCGATCGGCGCCGTGATCGGGGCCGGCACCGGAGCTGCAATCGCGGCCGACGGCGAGCGCCGTCGTGGCGGTTATTATTCCTATCGCAATGGCTGCTATTTGCAGCGCGGCGACGGGTCATGGGTCCGCGCACACCCGCGCTACTGCTACTAAGTCTTACCGGTCGGCCGAATTGGCCGCCTGGCGGCGCGATGAACGCGCGGCCGGTGGCTTGGTCGCGCGCTCCAGCACGTGGATGACGCGCGGATCCTCGCAATGCGCGACGTTGAAGCGCATCATCGTCGCGGCGGATTGCGCCGCGCTGAAGACGTCGCCGGGCGCGAGCACCACATGTTCCTCGAGCGCGGCCTGGGCCACCTCGATCGCCGTACAGCCGTCCGGCAACCTGCACCACAGATGAAAGCCGCCGCGTGGCATCAGCCAGGGCGCGATGCCGATGCGCTGCAGCCGTGCTGCCACGCGCGGCCGCGCCCGCGCAAGCCGAGCGCGCAGCTCCTCGATGTGCTTGCGGTAGCTGCCGCTGGTCAGCACCTGGGTCAGTGTCTCCGCGGCGAACTGTCCGGGGCCGCCGAAGCCGGTCGCGATCTGCAGGTCGATCAGCGGCTCGATCCAGTCGGCGCGCGCGGCGATGTAGCCGCAGCGCACCGAGGCCGACAGCGTCTTGGAGAAGCTGCCGACCAGGATCACCCGCGTCAGCCCGTCGAGCGCCGCGAGCCGCGGCGACGGCTCCGGCTCGAAATCGCCGTAGATGTCGTCCTCGATGATGATCGTGTCGTGCGCGGCGGCGGCGTTGAGCAGCCGGTGCGCCGTCTGCAGCGACAGCGTCGCGCCGGTCGGATTGTGCAGGCCCGAATTGGTGATGTAGAGCCGCGGGTGCTCGGCTGCGAGCATCGCCTCGAACCGCGCGACGTCGGGTCCGCCCGGCGTCATCGGCACGCTGACGATCCGCGCCTGATGCGCGCGCAGCAACGCCAGGAAATTGAAGTAGCAGGGATCGTCGACGAGCACGGCGTCGCCGGGACGCAGCAGCATGCGGCAGATCAGGTCGATCGCCTGCGTGCCGGACGAGGTCAGCACCAGCTGCTCGCTGAACGCGTCGATGCCGAGGCCGGCAAGGCGGCCCTGCAGCAGCCGTCGTAGCGCCGCCGATCCTCGCGCCGCGCCGTAGTCGCTCAGCACTGGGCCGCCGCCGCGCGCCAGCGTGCGGACCGCGCGCCGCAGCGCGTCCTGCGGCATCCACTCGGCCGGCAGCCAGCCGCAGCCGGGCATCAGCGTTCCCGGCCCGGCGTCGAGCGACTGCCGCGACACCCAGAACGGATCGACCGCCCGCGGACGGTGCGGCTCGCGATCGGCGAGGGCCAACGGCGGCAGCGCGGTGTCGGCGACATAGAAGCCGGAGCCGCGCCGGGCCCGGATGACCCCCTCGGCGGCGAGCCGGTCATAGGCCTCGACGACGGTGGCCGGCGAGACGCCCATCGCCGCGGCGAAGGCGCGGATCGACGGCAGGCGCTGGCCGACGTCGAGCGCGCGCGTCGCCAGACGCTGCCGGATCGCATCGACCACGGCGGTGGTCCGCGTGCCGTCTCGGCGGGACTCGAGCGCCCTTGATTCCAAAGTGTATTGCCTCCTGCATCAATACAGAATGTCGAAATTGTATCGGTCTGTGACTGCCGCAACAAGCCCGATCCGGCTATGGGATCTGCGAGGAGGAGCGGTGCATGAAGGGATCGATCGAAGGTTGGGGGAGCGGCATCGTCGGCATGACGATCTTCAGTGGCTCGCTGCCGGCCACGCGGGCGGCGCTGGAGGGCTTTGCGCCGCTGTTCCTGACGGGCGCACGCGCGACGCTCGCGGCCGTGCTGGCTGCGCTTTGTCTTTTGCTGTTGCGGCAGCCGCTGCCCGGCCGGCGTGAACTGGTGTCGCTCGGGATCGTATCGCTCGGTGTGGTCATCGGCTTTCCGCTGCTCACGGCGCTCGCGCTCCAGCACATCACCTCGGCCCATGCGATTGTGTTCGTCGGTCTGCTGCCGCTGTCGACCGCCTTGTTCGGCGTGCTGCGCGGCGGCGAGCGGCCGCGGCCGTTGTTCTGGCTGTTCGCAGCCCTTGGCGCTGCGGCGGTCTCGGGCTTCGCCCTGTCGCAGGACGACGTCGCGGCGCCGATCGGCGATCTCGCGATGATCGCCGCGATCATCGTCTGCGGCCTGGGCTATGCCGAGGGCGCCATGCTGACGCGCCGGCTCGGCGGCTGGCAGGTGATCTCGTGGGCGCTGCTGTTGTCCGCGCCGCTGATGCTGTCGATGGCGGTGCTGACGCTGCCCGGCGCGTCACATGACATCACGGCGGCGGCGTGGCTCGGCCTCGCCTATGTCTCCGTCTTCAGCATGTTCATCGGCTTCGCCTTCTGGTACCGCGGGCTCGCGCGCGGCGGCACTGCGACGGTGGGTCAACTGCAATTGCTGCAGCCCTTCCTCGGCCTCGGTTTCGCGAGCCTGCTGCTGCATGAGCCGGTGTCGGCCACGATGATCGCCGCAGCCGGAATCGTCGTCGTCTGTGTGGCGATGGCGCGTCGCTGGGCGTAAGCCGTCAGCGGCTATTTGCGGTGATAGAGTCCGGTGAAGCTGACGCCGGCACCGCCGCAATCATTGTTGTCCTCGACCAGCAAAAGCGCGCCGATGCGCTGCAGACGCACGCGGCACTCGTCGCCGGCATTCGGCCGATCGAACGGCGTGCTGCCGTCGTCGACAAAGGCGATGAGGCCGCCCTTGGGCTCTGCCGTCGCGCCGAGCGATCCGTTGCGCAACTCGCGACCGGCCGGCAGCACCTGATCGCCTTCGATCCTGAACCGGTTGCCGGCCTCTTTCCTGATCGTCAGTCCCCCTCCCGGATGCTCCCAGCTTCCGGCCCAGTCGGACATTGCCGGCGCGGCCATTGGCGGGACGGTGGTGAGGGTTGCGCGCGGCAGCCAGCCGGTGGTCCAGATCTGGGCCTTCGCACGCGGCGCCTGGTAGCTGACGCAGACGAAATCGCCGTGGGTCCTGCCGACCAGCACGAGGTCGTCGCCGACGAGGTACGCCTTCTTCCGGCAGGCGTCGGTCGCAGCGGGACAGCCTGCGGCCTTGAAATCATCGTCATAGGGGCTCTTGACGAAATTCACGCGCGGCTGGCCGCTCACTTTGGCGACGACGAGCGGCCGCGCATCGTCCCAGCCGATGCCATTGCAATTGGCGGGATCGTTGGCGTCGTAGGCAGCCGCCGCCGTGACGGTCAGGACGCCAAGGATCAGTCCGATGAAGGCCGCGCGCATCCGTCATTCCTCTCCACGCTTCGCCAGCATTAGCCGACGTGGGAAGACGGCCGGTTCAACGCGGCCCGACGTTTCGTCTATCCCGCGGCGATCTTTTGGCGGCTCCGACCGCGGCACGCTGCATGCGTCGTCTCGTCGGCGTCGCGCCTTCACATCACCCCGATGCTCTTCAGGCTGGTGTGGCCGTTCTTGCCGACGATGATGTGATCGTGAACCGTGATGCCGAGCGGCTTGGCGATCTCCACGATCGTCTTGGTCATCCGGATGTCGGCCTGCGACGGCGTCGGATCGCCCGAAGGGTGATTGTGCACCAGGATGATCGCAGTGGCCGACAATTCGAGCGCGCGCTTGATCACCTCGCGCGGATAGACCGGCGTGTGATCGACGGTGCCGGTCTGCTGCACCTCGTCGGCGATCAGCTGGTTGCGCTTGTCGAGAAACAACAGCCTGAACTGCTCCTTGTCGGCGAACGCCATGCTGGTGCGGCAATAGGTGATGACGTCCTGCCATGACGCCAGCGCGTGCTTCTGCCGCACCTCGCCCTTGGCGATGCGGTGCGCGGCGGCGGCGATCAGCTTGAGCTGGGTGATCGAGGCGTCGCCGACGCCGTCGATCTCGCGCAGCCGCGGCTCCGGCGCGTGGATCACCTCGGCGAACGATCCGAACGTCTTCAGCAGCGCCTTCGCCAGCGGCTTGACGTCGCGCCGCGGCAGCGCGGCGAACAGCACCATCTCCAGCAGCTCGTAGTCGTTGAGGGCGTCGGGACCGGCGCTGTGAAAGCGCTCGCGCAGCCGCTGCCGGTGGCCGTGATAGTGCGGCGTGTCCGGCGGCGTATCGTCGGGGGGAGGGGCTTTCTCGGGCATCGGCGTCAGCATGCCGTGATGCCGCATTTTTGCAACCTCGAAGTGCTCGCGCGCCGCAGGGCGCGCCTTGCTAGGCCGCGCGCCCGGTCAGCACGAGGACGAGGCCGACGATGAGCGGAAACGCTGTGGGGTGGAAGGTGAGAGCAAAGCCGAAGGCGCGGCCCGCCGCGCCCCTGGCATAGCCGAGCCAGAACAGCAGCCGCCCGAGGCCGAACAGGATCACGAGCGTGAGCAGCACCGGACGACGTCCTTCTCGTCCGTCGGGCGATCCTGCTTATGGCTGCAGACTGCCGATGAAGGCTTCGATGCTGGCGAGGACCGGCCTCTGGTCGCCGGCGAACATCCAATGGTCGACGCCGTCGAACTCGACGAAGCGCGCGCGGCGGATATGGCTGGCGAGATGCCGCCCGGCCCCGACGAGCACGGCGTGATCATGGCGACGGTGCAGCACCAGGGTCGGCGCAGAGACCCGGGCGAGCAGGTGGCGGACGTCCATATCCCTGAAGGCTTCGAGCAGGCCCTTGATGGCGCCGGGGCTGGATGCCGCGCGAAGCAGTCCGGCCCACCAGGCCCGCGCCTGGGGATCGCCGGCCAGGCTCGGTGCGAACGTCTCGATGCCCGCCGGTCCGCCCCATTCGGCCACGAGCTGTCGCAGCCAGATGCCGTACTGGCCGGCCTGCAACGCATGCGGATAGTCTGATGTCGCGCTGCCCTTGGCGAGCGAGGCGAACAGGATCAGCCCGGCGACGCGCTCGGGATGGTCGGCCGCGAAGGTGATGCAGGCCGGCCCGCCCTCGGAGGCGCCGAGCAGCACCGTGCGCCGGCTGCCGGCGGCGTCGAGCACGGTCGCGATGTCGCGCGCCGTCGCCTCCACGCTCGGGCTGAAACCGACCCGGTCGGAGAGCCCGATGCCGCGGCGATCGAACAGGATCAGACGGCCGATTCTGGCGAGCGCGGACAGCAAGGCCCGACAGCGCGGCTCCTCCCAGATACGCTCGACATGCGAGACGAAGCCGGGCAGCAGCAGAATGTCCAGCGGACCGGTGCCGTAGGTCTGATAGGCCAGATGAACGCCGTCGCCCAGGACATAGCGCGTCGGCGGCGCGCTCTCGCCTTGCGCCGCGACGCCCTGCGTCAGCAGCGCCAGCGTATCCGGTTCGGGGGAGACGCCGAGCTCGTCGCGCAGGCGCTGTGTCAGGGCGTCGAGATGACGCTCGGCGGCGGCGCGGTCGCCGGCCAGCAGCAGGCTGCGGATCAGGCCGCGGCCATAGACCTCGCTGAGCGGATCGAACGCGACGAGGCGCCGGGCGTGGGCCGCCGCCGCGGCATGGTCACCGGCCGCGCTGCGATCCTGCACCACGCGCTCCAGCGCCTGGACCGCCCGGCCGCGCAAGGCTTCGCGCCGGAAGAAGGCCCATTCCTCGAACTGCGGACAATCGCCGGGCGTGAAGCCGTCGAGGAAGTCGCCTGCATAGAGGCGGCAGGCCAGCTCGAATTCGCCGCGGTCGCAGGCCGTTTCGAACAGCCCGGATTCGACCTCCAGCTCGACCGCGGCCGCCCACCGAATCGCCGCGCGATCGATGGTGAGGCAGCCATCGCCGAGCGTGAGCTGGAGCCGGTGCAGCAGGCGGCGCAGCCGCGCCCGCGCCACCTCCTCGGAACTCTCGGGCCAGAGCATCGTCGCCAGAACGTCCCGCGCGACGCGGCCCTTGGCCTCCGCCAGATAGACCAGCAGAGCGAGGCCCTTGCGCAGCGACAGCGGGCATGGCTGGCCGTCGCGATGCAGCTCGGGAAAGCCGAATGTCCGGACGCGGAACTGAACCATTGTCGTGCGACCTGCATGGCTGCGTCCGGGGGACGCTCGGGGGACGGTCGATTGGTAAGGCTCAGGCTCGCGCGGGACGTGAACGATCCCAGGATCGGGCGTCTCGATCACGGCCATGCCGTCCTCGATGCAACAAGGAAACATTCATGTCCGGACGTCTCCTCATCATGCTCTACGCCATCACGAGCTATGCCGTCTTTCTTGGGTCGTTCGTCTGGGCGGTCGGTTTCGTCGGCAATTACAACTATCTCACGGCCAAGTCGATCGACGTGGGCGAGTCCAGCACCGTGACCGAGGCCGTCGTCGTCGACGTGCTGCTGCTGGCGCTGTTTGCGGCCCAGCACAGCGTGATGGCGCGTCCGGCCTTCAAACGGTGGTTCACGCGCATCATTCCGGCGGCGGCCGAGCGTAGCACCTATGTGCTGCTGTCCAGCGTGATCCTGCTGCTGCTGTTCTGGCAATGGCGTCCGATCCCGATTCCGGTCTGGCGCGTCGAGGGCGTCGCCGCGGCCGTGCTGACCGGCGTCCACTGGCTCGGCTGGCTCATCGCGCTCAGCTCGACCTACATGATCGATCATTTCGATCTGTTCGGCCTGCGGCAGGCCGTCCTCGCCCTCCGCGGCACCGATGCGACGGCGCAGCCGTTCAAGACCCCGCTGCTGTATCGCCTGGTGCGCCACCCGCTGATGCTGGGCTTCCTGCTCGCGTTCTGGGCCACGCCGGAGATGTCGGTCGGTCATTTGCTGTTCGCGGTCCTCAGCACGGCCTACATCCTGATCGGGCTGCAGCTCGAGGAACGGGACCTGGTTGCCGAGTTCGGCGAGAGCTATCGGCGCTACCGCCAGCGGGTGCCGATGCTGCTGCCGCGGCTGATCGGCGGCCGGCGCACCGAAGAGACCGAAACGTCAGCGCGTGGCATGCGCTAGCGGCCTCGATTGCCTGCTCCCTCTGCTCCGGCTTGGGCGATGCAGCGCCCACGTAGACGTGAATTGGTGCGGGGGACCTCAGCACCTATGTCGGGCTTGAATGCTGCGATGCAAAATCACAGCTCGACAGCCTCTGTTCTCATAAGGCCCTATGGCCTGCCGTTTCCGCCCGAGAGAGATCCGCGTTGACCACCATCACGTCCGATTCCGGCGACTCGCTGTCGGCCTGGATCACGCTGTTATTGGCCTTTTCCTGCGGGCTGATCGTCGCCAACATCTATTACGCGCAGCCGTTGATCGGGCCGATCAGCGCCGACCTCGGGCTGCGGCCGCAGCTCGCGGGACTGCTGGTGACGATGAGCCAGATCGGCTACGGCGCAGGTCTCTTGTTCGTGGTGCCGCTCGGCGATCTCATCGAGAACCGCAAGCTCGTCATCACGACCATCATCGTCGGCGCCGCAGCACTCGGCTGTGCGGCCCTGGCGACGAGCCCATCGACATTCCTGCTCTCGGCGCTGCTGATCGGCTTCGGCTCGGTCGCGGTGCAGATCCTGATCCCCTATGCCGGCCATATGGCGCCGGAGGCGATCCGCGGCCGCGCCGTCGGCAATGTCACCACCGGTCTGATGCTCGGCATCATGCTGGCACGGCCGCTCGCGAGCTTCGTCGCGGCGCATGCCTCCTGGCACGTTATCTATGCGGCCTCGGCCTTCGCCATGGTGATTCTGGCCGGGGTGTTGCGCCTGACCCTGCCGCCGCGCGAGCCGCAGGCGCGGCTAAGCTACGGCCGGCTGCTCGGCTCGATGGTGGAGCTCTATCGCGATACGCCGGCGCTGCGCCGCCGGGCGCTGTACCAGGCTGCGCTGTTCGGCGGCTTCAGCGTGTTCTGGACCACGTCGCCGCTGCTGCTGGCGGGACCTGATTTCCGGATGTCGCAGACCGGCATCGCCCTGTTCGCGCTGGCCGGCGTCGCCGGGGCGATCATGGCGCCGGTGGCGGGTCGCATCGCCGACCGCGGCTGGACGCGACCGGCGACGGTCGCGTCGATGCTGCTGTGCGCGGTCGGCTTCGCGCTGACGCTGACGGTTCCACTCGGAACGACTGGGTCGCTGGCCGCGCTGGTGATCGCCGCCATCGCGATCGACTGCGGCGCGCAGCTCAGCCTCATCCTCGGCTATCGCGTGCTGTTCGTGCTCGGCGCTGACCAGCGCAGCCGACTCAACGGGCTCTACATGACCACCTTCTTCGTCGCGGGCGCAGCAGGGTCGGGCCTCGGCGCGTGGGCCTATGCGCATGGCGGCTGGACGGCCGCCGCCGCATTCGGCATGGCGCTGCCGCTCGCCGCGCTGGCCTATCAGTTCACCGAGCCGAATTGATCAGAACGGGCTGCGCCTCAGCCCGGGCACCAGCGCCGCCAGCCGGTCCTTGATCCACGGCGCTGGCGGCAGCTTGCCGGTGGGCATCTCGACCGCGGCGGCCGGGTTGCGCCTCACAGCCAGCGTCAATGTTGCGAGATAATGGTCGCGCTCCTCCTTCACCGCGCAATGCGCGCGGTGATCGGGATCGGCCTCGGTCGCGACGCGGTCGTTGGCATTGATGACGAGCCGCTGCTTCGGCCGTCCAGTGTAGTCGGGCACGTTGGTGTAGATGAACTCGTTCAGCGCCTCGGGAAAGAAGGTCTGTCCCGTCAACACCGTGGCCTCGTCGACAAACACCCTGAAGTGGATGTGGGTGGCGCGGCCGGCATACCAGCCGGGATAGATCGTCCTGAAGCCGGCCCAGCCGGCGGCATCGGCCATCTGGGTGCCGCGCAGGAACGTCTTGCCGCTCTGGTCGAGCTTGTGATTGTCGCTCTGGCCGGGATAGCCCGAATAGATGCCACGGGCGTCGCAGTGCCAGACGTCGACCCGTGCGCTCGGGATCGGTGCGCAGGAGCCGGCCTCGATGACGCGAAGGCGCAGCCTGAGCGGGACGCCCGGCCGGTCCTCGGCGATCTCGGCGCGCACCAGCTTGGGATCGAGATAATAGGGTCCCGACTCCGACTGCGGCGTCAGGATGCAGGCATCGTCGGCATTCGCCGATGCAGGAACTGTCTCCGACGCGGCGCGCGCCGGCGGCGTCAGCAGCGCTGCGCCCGCGGAGAGAAGGCCGAGAACGCCACGGCGTGTTGCGATGGTCAGAGCTGCCTCCCGCAATCGCATGCGATGGAGGCGGCAGTCGATCAGCCGGACATGGCAACAATCGGACGCCCTGCGACCATTCGTCCAGGGAGCCCGCTCACACCTGCGTCAGCGGCTTCTCGCCATGGCGCTCCGACAGCGTGAAGATCTCGACGCCGTCGGCGGTGACGCCGACCGAATGCTCGAACTGCGCCGACAACGAGCGGTCCCGCGTCACCGCGGTCCAGCCGTCGGACAGGATCTTCACATGCGGCTTGCCGAGATTGATCATCGGCTCGATGGTGAAGAACATGCCGGGCTTGAGCAGCACGCCCTCTCCGGGCCGGCCGACATGGATGATGTTCGGCTCGTCGTGGAACAGCCGGCCGAGGCCATGGCCGCAGAAGTCGCGCACCACGCTCATGCTCTGCGGCTCGACGAAGCTCTGGATCGCATGGCCGATGTCGCCGGTGGTGGCGCCGGGCTTCACCGCGGCGATGCCGCGCATCATCGATTCGTAGGTGACCTCGATCAGCCGCTCGGCCTTGCGCGCGATCGGGCCGATCCCGTACATGCGGCTGGAATCGCCGTACCAGCCGTCGACGATGAAGGTGACGTCGACATTGATGATGTCGCCTTCCTTCAGCGGCCGGTCGTTCGGCATGCCGTGGCAGACCACGTGGTTGATCGACGTGCAGGTCGAATAGCGATAGCCGCGATACATCAGCGTCGCCGGATAGGCGCCGTGGCTGAAGGCGAAGTCGCGGACGAAATCGTCGATCCGCGAGGTCGGCACGCCCGGCTTGACGATGTCGGTGAGCGCATCGAGGCACCTCGACACCAGCGCGCCGGCCTTGCGCATGCCGGCAAAGCCGCTTGGGCCGTGCAGCTTGATCTGGCCGTTCTTGCGCGCAGTGGTGTCGGTCGCTTCGATATAGTTCATGGGCCTGTTTCGTTCTCAGGGGTGTCGCGGGGTGATCACCTAATTTAATGATCGTGCCGGCCGGTGCAAGCCGGGTGTGCACGGCCGGATCTGCCGCCTAGCCGGTCGGCACCTCCAGCGTGGTCTCCACCGGCAGCGCACCGCCGCGAACGCGAAGCTCTCGCACCGGATACGGCACCCTGATGCCCTCGCGCTTGAATGCCTCCCACAGCGCCAGCATCACCTCGCTCTTGACGCTGTCCATGTAGCTGGGGTCGGCGATCCATGTGGTCAGCGAGAACTTCATGCCGGCCTCGGTGAACTCGGTCAGCAGGCAGTTCGGCGCCTTCGATTTCAAGGTGCGCGGCGTCTCGGCCGCGATCTCGGTGGCGAGCTTGCAGACGACCCGGGGATCGGCGTCGTAGTTGGTGCCGAAATTGACCTTCACCAGCGTGTTCTTGTCGGTGTAGGTCCAGTTGGTCACCTTCTGGGTGACAAGGTCCTCGTTCGGGATCAGGAACTCGCGGCCGTCGCCGGCGGCGACCGAGATGTAGCGCGTGTTCATCGCGCTGATGCGCCCCGAGCTGTCGCCGATGGTGACGAGATCGCCCGGCTTCACCGATTTGTCGGCCAGGAGGATGATGCCGGCGACGAAATTGGCGACGATGCGCTGCAGGCCGAGGCCGATACCGACACCGGCGGCGCCGGAGAAGATCGCGAGCGCCGACAGGTTGATGCCGACCGCGCTGATCGCAATCGCGACGCCGAGGATCATCAGGCCCATGCGGACCATCTTGATCAAGAGCACCTGGATCGACGGTGTCAGGTCGGTCGAGCGGGTGATGCGGCTCTCGACGAAATTGCTGGCGATGTTGGTCAGCCACAGCACCGCGAGCAGCAGCACGCCGAGCTTGATCACCAGCAGCGGCGTCAGCCTGAGGCCGCCGAGCACGACCGAGATGGAATCGAGCGCGTCGACCACGTTGTCGAGCTGGCCGATGATGCTGAGCGCGGCGACCAGCCAGGCCGAGATCGACACGATCTGCACGATGAAGGTGCTGCGGATCACCGAGGTGATCAGCCGGATCACGAGCCAGGCCAGCGCCAGCTTGAGCGCGACGGCGAGCAGGTAGCTGCGGCTCGGCCAGGTCCACAGCAACATGCCGGTGCGGGCGATCCGCATCAGGATCACGAACACGACCGTGGCGACGCTCTCCAGCAGCACCCGTAGCAGCTGCCGCAGCGGGCCCGGCCAGCCCATCGCCAGCGAGGTCATGTCGATGCGCGCGCGCACGGCGGCGCGTGCCGCAAAGGCAATGCCGGCGCCGCTCAGCACCAGCCCGAGTTGAAGGTAGAACCACGGCGAGGTGACCTCGGCGCCGATCGAGCGGCCAACGGTCTGCAGGAATTCGAGAACGTCTTTCAGGTCGAGGTCCATCAGCGGGGTCTCGGAGGGGAACAGTGGCGCGGGGTGGCGGGATCAGCGGGATTTAGTTCGTGTTCGTCACGGGCGATTGCCGCGAAATATACCCCGAACACGGCCAAGGATGGAAAAATGGGCATATCGCCGCGATAGGAGCAAATCCGGTTGGCGTGCAAGTGTGGCGACGATAAGGATGTAAAACTCGGATTCATCAGCGTTTTTTCATGACATCCCTCGACGCCGTCAGCATTGCCATCCTCCTCGGTGCGGTCCTCGTCATGGCCGGCATTCTGTCGAGCCTGCTGGCGCTGCGCTTCGGCGCACCGCTGCTGCTGGTGTTCCTGGTCATCGGCATGCTGGCGGGCGATTCCGGCCCTGGTCATATCGAATTTCAGGACGTCCGTACCACCTATCTGGTCGGCTCCGTCGCGCTGGCGCTGATCCTGTTCGACGGCGGCCTGCGCACGCGCTTCCAGAGCATCCGTACCGTGCTGGCGCCCTCGATGGTGCTGGCCACCGTGGGCGTGCTGATGACCGCGTTCATCACCGCGCCGGTGGCGAAATATGCCCTCGACCTCGGCTGGACCGAGGCGATGCTGGTCGGCGCCGTCATCGCCTCGACCGATGCGGCGGCCGTGTTCCTGCTGGTGCACGCCCAAGGCTTGCGGCTGCGCCCGCGCGTCGGCGCCACGCTGGAGGCGGAGTCCGGCAGCAACGATCCGTTCGCGGTGTTCCTCACGCTGATGCTGGTCGAGCTGATCTCGGTCGGTCACGGCTCGTTCGGACATTTCGCGTTCGAGCTGGTCCGCGAAGCGGTGCTCGGCACGCTGTTCGGCATCGTCGGCGGGCGCCTCGTCGTCATCGGCCTCAACCGGGTGGCGCTGCCGCAGGGCCTGCACGCGCCGTTCGTGACCACGGCCGCGCTGGTCATCTTCGGCATGGCGCAGATCGCGCACGGCTCCGGCTTCCTCGCCGTCTATCTCGCCGGCCTCATCGTCGGCAACCGGCCGACCCGCGCGCACAACTCCGTCGTCACCTTCCTCGATGCCGCGACCTGGCTCGCCCAGATCGTGATGTTCGTGCTGCTCGGGCTGCTGGTGTCGCCGCAGCGGCTGCTCGACAGCCTGCTGCCGGCGATCGCTGTTGCGCTGATGCTGATGCTGGTGGCGCGACCTGTCGCGGTGTTTCTCTGCCTCTATCCGTTCCGCTTCAACTGGCGGGAGAAGGCGTTCATCGCCTGGACCGGCCTGCGCGGCGCGGTCGCGATCTTCCTCGCCTCGATCCCGCTGCTGGTCGGGCTGTCCAAGGCCTATCTCTATTTCGACGTCGCGTTCGTGGTCGTGATCATCTCGCTGCTCGCGCAGGGCTGGACGCTCGGCGTGGCCGCGCGCAAGCTGCACGTGGCGCTGCCGCGCACCGATCGGGGCCCGCGCCGCATCGAGCTCGATCTGCCCGGCCAGCTCGAGCAGCAGCTGGTCGGCTATTCGATCCGCTCCAAGAGCCTGTACTTCCGCCGCGGCCTGATCCCGTCCTGGTCGAAGCCGACGCTGGTGATCCGCAACGAGCAGATTCTGTCGCCGCCCGAGGCCGAGCCGATCGCTCCGGGCGACTATCTCTATCTGCTGGCACCGCCGGAAAAGGCCGAGTCGCTCGACCGCTTCTTCGTCGACATGCCGCCGTCGGCGGCGCCCGACCCGCATCTGCTCGGCGACTTCATGGTCTCGGCCGAGCATACGCTCGACGAGGTCGCCGGCATCTATGGCATCAAGCTCGACGAGGGCGAGGACAAGCTGACGCTCGCCGACTATTTCGACATTCACCTCGACAACGCGCCGAGGGAAGGCGCGACCGTGGCGCTCGATACCATCGTGCTGGTCGCTCGCTCGATCTCCGGCGGCCGCGTCAACGTGGTCGGCCTGCGCCTGCCGGAGGACGAGGAGGATGTGCCGGTGCTGACGCGCAAGGAGCGGATGAAGCGCAGGCTGGCCAGTGTCTGGTCGTCGGTCGCGGGGGTGTGAGCGTCATTCTGCCGCCGGCAGGACGGCGATCGAGATCGTATTCTCCGGCGCGCCGCTGACCTGCAGCACGAAGGGCTGCGATCCCAGCTCGTACTTCATGGTCTTGCGGATGCCGTCGCAATCGGTGGCGCCGCTGAAGCCGGCCGGCTTGAGGATCTTGCCGTCCTGCACGACGTCGATCCAGGCCGCGGCCGACAGGCTGATCGTGTAGACGCCGGCCTTTGGCGCCGCGGTGATCCGCGTGAGGCCGGCGAAGGTGCCGTCCTTGGGCGCGCGTTCCGGCGGCACCGCCAGCTTGGCCTCAGCCGTCGGACGCAGCTCCAGCACGATGCCGGTCGCAGGGATGGTGGCGACCTCCACACCCGATGCGAGCTTCTGGCGGTCAGCCGAGGTCAGCGCGGCGCGCTCGCGCGCGATGTCCCATTTGAACTTGTCGCAGCCGCTCGGCTCGGTGGCGAGCGCGACCGTGCTGGCGGCCAGCGTGAGGAGGAGGGCAGTCGCGGCGGGACGGATCAGGATCATGACGGACTCGCTACCGTTACGCCGCGCAGCGGCCCGCGGCATTTCGATACCGCGATAACAGGAGGTGGAGGGACCGTCATCCCCTTCGATCGTCGTGCTCACGGCGCGAGCGCCGTCATCCGAGAGTGATCCAGGCGCTCCTGCGACTCCTTCGTCGCGTCGGCTTTCGGCCGCATCAATTCTTGGCGTCCGGCGCATGCAGCACCGCCCGGCAGCCAGGCGGCAGTTGCGCCATCGTGATCGGTTGCGGCGGTTTGGGCGGCTCTTTCGGCGGCGGCGGATGCAGCACCGCGTCCGAGAACCAATAGTCGAGGTCACCGCAGCCGTCGCCGCCCTCCTGGTCGGTCTGGCCATGACAGTCCGGGTTGCCCGGCGGGCACACCATGCGGATGTGGAAATGATAGTCGTGGCCCCACCACGGCCGCACCTTGGTGAGCCAGCTGCGGTCCCCCCTCGCGTCACGGCACAGTGCCTTCTTGATCGCGGCGTTGACGAAGATGCGTTGCACCGACCGCTCCTGCGCGGCGGTGCGGATCACGGCGAGGTGACCCTTCGTGAACACGCGCGGATCGACGTCGAGGCGATCGGGCCGCACCATCATGACCGCCGACATCTCCTCGCGCTCGTTGCGCGACAGCCGATGGTCGGGCATGGGCGTCAGCCAGATGTCGGCGTCGAGCCCGATCTGATGGCTGGCATGGCCGCTCAGCGCCGGCCCGCCGCGCGGCTGGCTGATGTCGCCGACCAGGATGCCGGGCCAGCCGGCATCCTTGTGCGCGCGGGTCGCCAGCCGTTTCAGCAGCGCGATCAGGTTGGGATGACCGAAATTGCGGTTGCGCGACAGCCGCATCACCTGCCAGCCCTCGCCATTGATCGGCATTCGCTCGGCGCCGGCGATGCAGCCGCGATTATAGGTTCCAATCACCTTGGTCGGTTGCGCCGACGGCAGGATCCTGCGGGCGAACAGCTCCTTGGCCGGTGTATTCGGATCGTCCGGATGCGCCAAGGGCGGCAGGGCCTTCGGCTCGACGCTGCCCTTGTCCTGGGCATGGGCCGGAGCCGTCGCGGCAATGACGGCCGAACTGATGATGGCGACCAGAATCAGGCGGACATGCATGGAGCGAGTGTAGCGGCTGCCGACCGGTCGAGATGCCCAATTCTGCGTCAACGTCAGGCATTCGAGCCACGTTAACCTGACTTTAACCCTGCTGCCGGATTGGCGGAACCGGCTGAACACGGCTCAATTGCGTGAGTTCGTTCGGTAAATGAACACCATGTGCGGGGCCATTGCACGGTATGCGGGTCTTTTTTGGTCTGCGGCAACCGACGTCACTTATCGCTAGTTGTACCGCAGCCCTTGGTTGATCCTCCGCGCAAGTCTCAGCTCTCCAAATACGCGAGTGCATCTGCCTATTCCCGTAACCAGTGGCTGTCGTGTCCCGCATCAAGATACCATTTTTTCAGAAACGTGGCCGAAAACTGCTCGTCGAGAAGGAGAGTGAGGCACGCAATGCGGCCCGTTCGGCCACCCACGGCAAAAAAGCGCAATCGCGTGCCAAGCGCCCGCGATGCAATTCACCCGGTCAAGCCGAGCCCGAAATTGCGGCGGCACAACCTGCGTAACCTCGGCCCCGTCGATGAGAGCGCGGGCAAGTGCGCCGAAGTGGCGATGGCGGAGGCGAAGAAGGCGCATGATCGTCTCATCGAAGCGATCGACATTCTTCCCGAGGGGATCGTGTTCCTCGACGCCGACGGCCGCTACATTCTCTGGAACAAGAAATACGCCGAAATCTACAACCGCAGCTCGGACCTGTTCGAAGCCGGCGCGCGGCTGCAGGACACCATCCGGGTCGGCGTGGCGCGGGGCGATTATCCGGAAGCCGCCGGGCGCGAGGAGGAATGGATCGCCGAGCGGCTGGAGAGGCTGTTCCAGCCGAGCGGCCGCCACGAGCAGAAATTGTCCGACGGCCGCACCATCCTGATCGAGGAGCGCCTGACCGGCGATGGCGGGATCGTCGGCCTGCGCGTCGACATCACCGAATTGAAGCAGCGCGAGGAATCATTCCGCCTGCTGTTCGACGGCAATCCGGTGCCGATGATCGTCTGCGCGACCGATGATGGGCGCGTGCTCGGCGTCAACGAAGCGGCGGCCCAGCATTACGGCTATAGCCGCGCCGCCTTCGAGCGGCTCGGCATCCGCAACCTGCAGGCCTATGAGAGCGAGCCGCCCTGGGCCGGCGAGCAGTCCGGCGAGGAGCAGGCGGCGCGCACCTGGAAGCATGTCCGCGCCGATGGCGCCCTGATCGATCTCGCGATCTATTCACGCCATCTCGTCCACAACAGCCAGCCCGCCGTGCTGCTGGCGCTGATGGACATCACCGAACGCAAGCGCGCCGAGGCGCGGCTCGCCTTCCTGGCCCAGCACGATGCACTGACCGGCCTGCCGAGCCGCAACCTGCTGCGCCAGAAGATCGATGACAAGCTCGCCCAGATGCGGCGCGGCTCCGAGAAAATCGCCGTGCTGGTGCTCGGCCTCGACCATTTCAAGTCGATCAACGACACGCTGGGCCACGCCGTCGGCGACCGGCTGCTGCGCGGGGTCGGCAAGCGGCTGCGCTCGATCCTGCGCCAGGAGGACATCGTCGCCCGTCTCAACTCCGACGAGTTCGCGGTGGTGCAAGGCGGGCAGGCACGGCCGGAGGATGCGGCCCAGCTCTGCCGCCGGCTGTTGCAGGCGATCGCCGATCCTTATCTCATCGACGGCAGCTCGGTGACGATCGGCGCCACGATCGGCATCGCCATGGCGCCGAACGACGGCGACGATGCCGAGAAGCTGCTCAAGAACGCCGACATGGCGCTGTCGCGCGCCAAGAACGAGACGCGCGGCACCTTCAGCTATTTCGAACCCGGCATGGATGCCCGCGCGCAGAGCCGGCGCAAGATCGAATCCGAGCTGCGCGAGGCCATCCAGCGCGACGTGCTGCAGCCGCATTATCAGCCGCTGATCGACCTCTCGACCGGACGCATCACCGGGTTCGAGGCGCTGGTGCGCTGGCCGCATCCCGAGCGCGGCATGATCCCGCCGTCGGAGTTCATCCCGGTCGCCGAGGACACCGGCCTGATCTCGGCGCTTGGCCGCGCGATGCTGCGCCAGGCCTGCAGCGACGCTGCAAAATGGCCGGACGACGTCCGCGTCGCCGTGAACATGTCGCCGCTGCAGTTTCGCGTCGGCAACGTGCTGTCGCTGGTCATGGACGTGCTGAAGCAGTCGGGCTTGCCGCCGAGCCGGCTCGAGCTCGAGATCACCGAGACCCTGGTGCTTGAAAAGAGCGGCCAGGTGCTGGCGACCCTGCATGCGCTACGCGCGCTCGGCGTCCGCATCTCGATGGATGATTTCGGCACCGGCTATTCCAGCTTGAGCTATCTGCGCAGCTTTCCGTTCGACAAGATCAAGGTCGACCAATCCTTCATCCGCGATCTCGCCGCCAATCGCGAGGCGCAGGCGATCGTCCGCTCGATCGTCAGCCTCGGCAAGGGGCTCGGCGTCATCATCACGGCCGAGGGCGTCGAGACCGAGGCGGAGCTCCGCTGTCTGCGCGCCGAGGGCTGCCATGAAGGGCAGGGTTATCTGTTCAGCCGGCCCCGGCCCAATGTCGACATCGTCCGGCTGTTGCAGGCGCAGCGAGATGCCATGGACGGTGCCTCATCTGGCAACGCGCTGGTGGCTTGAGCGAGCGACGCTGGCTGATGTCGGGCGCGCCTCGAAGCGCCGGCGATACGCCGCGGGCGATGTTCCGACGATGCGACGGAAAGCGACGCGAAACGTTTCGAGTGACCGGTAGCCGCACTGCGCCGAGATGTCCGCCAGGGAGAGCGTCGCAGTCTCCAGCAGCTCCCGCGCCCGCGCCATGCGCTCCTGCTGCAGCCAGGCCGCAGGGCTCGCGCCAGTGCTGTCCTTGAACGACCGCAGCAAGGTGCGCTCGCTCATCCCGGCGCGTTTTGCCATCGCGCTGATCGCAATCGGCTGCGCCAGTCGCGCCCGCGCCCAGTCCATGACCTCGCCGATCGTCCGTCCCGGGCGCGCCTGGACCGGTGCGACGACGTACTGCGCCTGCCCGCCGTCCCGGTGCGGCGGCATCACCAACCGCCGCGCAACGGTGTTCGCAACCTTGCTGCCGAAATCACGCCGGACCAGATGCAGGCAGGCGTCGATGCCCGCCGCGCTGCCGGCCGAGGTGATGACGTTGCCCTCGTCGACATAGAGCGTGTCCTCCTCGACCTGAATGCGGGGGTAGAGCCGCTTCAGGTCGGGGATGTGCCGCCAATGCGTCGTGGCGCGTTTGCCGTCCAGCAGGCCTGCGGCTGCGAGCACGAACACGCCGGAGCAGATCGACAGGCATCGCGCGCCGCGCGCAGCCGCCTGCGAGATGGCGCGCAGCAGGCGCTCGGGCGGCCGCTCGGTGCGATCGCGCCACCCCGGCACGATGATCGTGCGGGCGTCCTTCAGGCGCGCGAGCGGCGCGCCGGCCTCAACGACGATGCCGCCGATCGCGCGTGACCGCCGTCCCTCGGCCGAGACCACCTTGAACCGATACCAGGAGAAATCGAACTCCGGCCGCGGCAGTCCGAACACTTCGACCGCGATGCCGAACTCGAACGTGCACAGCCCGTCATAGGCAATGACGGCGACGAGGCCGGGATCCTGACGATGGCTGCTGGCTGCGGCTGGCGGCATTGGCGGAAACTTACCGGACTTTGTCGGATCCGTCACTTGGGGCGCCGGGCATCTCGGGCGAGATTCGGGTCTGTTTACATCACCGCATGGAGACCCAATGACCACGCATGTCACCGAAGTACCCGCCGCTCCCTCAGCGCTGGCGCTCCAGCATTTCGAGGCGATGCTCGGATTCGAGACCGATTGCTGGGACGTTCACGAGAGCCTCCGCGCGGCCGCTCCGGACTTCATCCTGGTCGACGTCCGCGGCCCGGCCTCGTTCGCGAAGGGCCACATCGCGGGCGCCATCAACATTCCGCACCGGACCATGACCGCGGAGCGGATGGCAGAGTATCCGAAGACCGGGCTTTTCGTCGTCTACTGCGCCGGTCCGCATTGCAACGGCGCCAACCGGGCGGCCATCCGCCTCGCGCAGCTCGGGCTGCCGGTCAAGATGATGATCGGCGGCATTGCCGGCTGGCTCGACGAGGGCTTTGCGCTCACGCCGGGCGGCTGAGCGCAAGCGGCCCGCCAGCTACGCGGCCTTGCGCAGGCCGGCGAGGAAGGTGTCGACGCTCTTGAACAGGTCGTTCGCACGCTTGCCGAGGTCGCGCGTGGCGACCATGACGTGGTCGGCGAGCTGGCGTGACTGCTCGGCGGCGTCACTGGCGCCGACGACGTTCTGCGACACCTCGTTGGTGCCGGACGCCGCCTGCTGGACGCTGCGCGCGATCTCGCGCGTCGCCGAGTCTTGCTGCTCGACGGCGGCGGCGATGGTCGCGGCAATGCCGCTGATCTCCTGGATCGTTGTGCTGATGCCGCCGATGGCAGTCACGCAGTCGGACGTCGCGGCCTGGATCGAGCTGACCTGGCCGGCGATCTCTTCCGTCGCCTTGGCGGTCTGGCCGGCCAGCTCCTTGACCTCGGCGGCCACGACCGCGAAACCGCGGCCCGCCTCGCCGGCACGCGCCGCCTCGATGGTCGCGTTGAGCGCCAGCAGGTTGGTCTGGCTCGCGATCGCGTCGATCAGGCGCAGCACGTCGCCGATCCTCTCGGCGGCTGCGGCGAGGCTGCCGACCATCTCGGTGGTCTGGCGCGCCTTGACGACCGCGGCATCGGCGACCTTGCTGGAATGCGCGACCTGGCGGCCGATCTCGGTCACCGAGGAGGCGAGTTCTTCGGAGGCCGCGGCGACGGTCGACACGCCGCTCGAGGCTTCCTCGGACGCGGCAGCGGCGGCCGCTGCACGCTGCGAGGTGCCGTTGACGCTGACGGTGATCTCGTGGACGACGCGCTCCATGTCCGCCGTGGCCTTGGCAACCGAGGACACCACGCCCTTGACGTCGGCCTCGAACCGGTCGGCCATCTGCCGCTGCAGCGCCTGCTTCTCCTGCTCGGCGCGCTGCTGCGTCGCCTCCTGCGCCTCGCGCAGGCTGGCCGTCTCGATCATGTTGCGGCGGAACACGTCGACCGCCTGCGCCATCGTGCCGAGCTCGTCCTTGCGCTGGCCGCCGGGGATCGCGACCTCGGTGTCGCCGCTCGACAGCCGGTGCATGACGGCGGTGATCGCGACCAGCGGCCGCGAGATGCCGCGGGCGACGAACAGCGCGACGATGACGGCGAGCAGCAGGATCACGACCGTGCCGATGATCAGCTGCTGCTGCGCGCTGCTGGCTGCGGCCTCATAGGCCGTGGTGTCCTTGATCAGCTCGAGCACGGCGATCGGGTCGCCGGCGTAGTTCCTGATCTGGCCGGCATAGACCGCGGCGGGCTTGCCGGCCAGGGTGGCATCGCGCAGCAGCGCCGTGCCCTTGAACACCGCGAGCACCTCATCCGGCGTGGCGACGACATCGTCGCCGAACGTCGACGACAGCCGCTTCGGCTGCCCGTTGTCGATCCAGTAGACCGCGAGATCGATGCCGAAGCGCTGCTTGGCGCGCTCGACGAATTCTTTGCCGAAGGCGGCGCCGACGTCGACGGTCGCGATCACCTTGCCGTCGCGCACGATCGGCGTCATCCCGAAGATGCCGAGCGACAGCCGGCTCTGCTCGACGCCGGCGATCAGGCGGCCGGTCTGGTTGGCCTGCACCACCGTGATGCGGCGCTTGGAGGTGTCGTCGCCGAACACCTTGGGCTCGTGCACGCGATAGAAATTGGTGGCCGGCGGCGCCCATACGTTCACCAGCGGAATGCCTTGCGCCTTCAGCGATGTCATGGCGCCGCCGAGCAGGGCGCCCAGCGCGTCGCGGTCGCCCTTGAGGTAGGCATCGGCGATCGGCGGCAGCGCCGCCAGGGTGGAGCTGACCGCCAGCGCGGCGCGGCCTTCATAGTCGATGCCGGCCGACACGCTGTCGAACTGCAGCTTGAGTTGCTGCTCCAGCGCCAGCCGGGTCAGGGTGCGCTGCTGGATGACGGAGAAGGTGCCGAGCACGGCACAGGCGATGGCGACGGTGAGCGAGAGCGCGACGATGAGGCGGGCGGAGATGGACCGGAGGCGGGACATTCGGGGCATTCCTTGCTTTGCAGCAATGGTCCCAGAATACCATTAAGGAACGGATACCGTAGTTGCACGGGAGCGCTGGTTCCGCTTTGGAATCCGGATTCTCTTCAGCCTATCGTGCTGATGAAACCGGAGAGGGGCAGACCCGCGCCTCAGCTATCCACCTTGAGGGCGGCGATGAAGGCTTCCTGCGGGATGTCGACCTTGCCGAACTGCCGCATCTTCTTCTTGCCTTCCTTCTGCTTCTCCAGAAGCTTGCGCTTGCGCGTGATGTCGCCGCCATAGCACTTGGCGGTGACGTCCTTGCGCAGCGCGCGCACGGTCTCGCGCGCGATCACCTTGCCGCCGATCGCCGCCTGGATCGGGATCTGGAACATGTGCGGCGGGATCAGGTCCTTCATCTTCTCGACCATGGCGCGTCCCCGGCCTTCGGCGCGGGTCCGGTGCACCAGCATCGACAGCGCATCGACCGGCTCGTTGTTGACGAGGATCTGCATCTTGACGAGGTCGGCCGGCTTGTAGTCGGTCAGGTGATAGTCGAACGAGGCGTAGCCCTTGGAGACCGATTTCAGCCGGTCGTAGAAGTCGAACACCACCTCGTTGAGCGGCAGGTCGTATTTGACCATGGCGCGGCTGCCCACGTAAGTGAGCTCCTTCTGATTGCCGCGGCGGTCCTGGCAGAGCTTGAGCACGCTGCCGAGATATTCGTCAGGCGTCAGGATGGTGGCCTCGATCCACGGCTCCTGGATCTCGGCGATCTTGACCACGTCGGGCATGTCGACCGGGTTGTGGATCTCGATCTCCTCGCCGTCGGTCAGCTTCATCTTGTAGATGACGCTTGGCGCGGTCGCGATCAGGTTGAGATCGAACTCGCGGGAGAGGCGCTCCTGGATGATCTCGAGGTGCAACAGGCCGAGGAAGCCGCAGCGGAAGCCGAAGCCGAGCGCGGCCGACGTTTCCATCTCGAAGGAGAAGCTGGCGTCGTTGAGGCGGAGCTTGCCCATCGCGGCGCGCAGGGTCTCGAAATCATCGGCATCGACCGGGAACAGTCCGCAGAACACCACGGGGATTGCCGGCTTGAAGCCCGGCAACATCTCCGTCACCGGCTTGCGGTCGTCGGTGATGGTGTCGCCGACGCGGGTGTCCGCCACTTCCTTGATCGCGGCGGTGATGAAGCCGACCTCGCCGGGGCCGAGTTCGTCGACCTGGGTCATCTTCGGCGTGAAGAAGCCGACGCGCTCGACGTCATAGGCCGCACCCGTGCCCATCATGCGGATGCGCTGGCCTTTCTTCATCACGCCGTCGACGATGCGCACCAGCACGACGACGCCGAGATAGACGTCGTACCAGCTGTCGACCAGCAGCGCCTTCAGGGTGGCGTCGCGATCGCCCTTCGGCGGCGGCAGCCGGGTGACGATCGCCTCCAGCACGTCGGGAATGCCGAGGCCAGTCTTGGCCGAGATCATCACGGCATCGGAGGCATCGATGCCGATGACGTCCTCGATCTGCTGCTTGATCTTCTCGGGCTCCGCCGCCGGCAGGTCGATCTTGTTGAGGACCGGGACGATCTCGTGGTTGTTGTCGAGCGCCTGGTAGACGTTGGCGAGCGTCTGCGCCTCGACGCCCTGGCTGGCGTCGACCACCAGCAGCGAGCCCTCGCACGCCGCCAGCGACCGGGAGACTTCGTAGGCGAAGTCGACGTGGCCGGGCGTGTCCATCAGGTTGAAGATGTAGTCCTTGCCGTCCTTGGCGCGATAGCGCAGGCGCACGGTCTGCGCCTTGATGGTGATGCCGCGCTCGCGCTCGATGTCCATCGAATCGAGCACCTGCTCCTTGCCCGCCATCTCGCGGTCCGACAGCCCGCCCGTCATCTGGATCAGGCGGTCGGCGAGCGTGGACTTTCCATGGTCGATATGGGCGACGATGGAGAAGTTGCGGATGTTGGGAATGGGGACGGTCGTCATGGGTCGCGCAGATAGCACCCCGAGCCCCCAACCAGCAACCATATTGCTGAATTTCCAGGGCCTTTCTTCACGGCAAGCTGATTCCCCGGGCGCTGAAAACAGGCTACCGAGGGCGGATGTCGAGTACCTCTCTCCCGCCTCTCGCGGCGCGCATGCGCGGCCGTTTCGGACCGCGGCGAATCTCCGCCTGGCTGGTGGCGTGCGCCACGGCGCCGGCAACGTCGCTCTGGGTCGTCGTCGCCTTCGCGATCGTCCATGCCGTGCTGTGGACGGCGATCCTGACCAATCTGAAGGCAGCGCAGGACGTCCACATGGACGTCGCCGAGGCCTATGCCTGGGGCAGTCGCTTCCTGCTCGGCTACGGCAAGCATCCGCCGCTGTCGGGCTGGATCGCCGGGCTGTGGTTCGCAGTGTTTCCGGTCAAGGACTGGGCGACCTATGCGCTGGCGATGGCCGTGAATGGCAGCGGCCTCGTGATCGTCTGGCTCGCGAGCCTCAAGGTGGTCGACCGCCGCCGCGCCTTCTTCGTCGTGGTGATGGTCGCGCTGTACCCGATCTTCAATTTCAAGGGCTTCAAGTACAACGCCGACCTGGTCCAGCTGCTGACCCTGCCGCTGTTGGTGCTGGCCTATCTCAACGCGTTCGAAAAGCGCAGCGCCGCCTCCGGCCTGTGGCTCGGCCTCGCCGGCGCGGCGGCGCTGATGACCAAATACTGGGTGCTGACCATGATCGGCGCCATCGGCCTTGCGGCACTGCTGCACCCGGAGCGGCTGCGCTTCCTGGCGTCGCCCGCGCCCTGGGTCGCCATCGTCACGATGCTGGTGGCGATGATCCCGCATCTGGTCTGGCTGTGGCGGGTCGATTTCGTCGCCATCACCTATGCCGGGGACGTCTATACGCTGTCGGATCGCGGCCGGGCCGCCGAGCTCGTGCTCGGCTATGTCGGCCACAATCTCGCACTGCTCGCTTTGCCGGTCGTGTTGGCGGCACTCGTGTTGGCCTGGCCGCCGCGCTTTGCGTTTCACAACTGGCGCGGCGGTCCCAATCCCGGCGTGAATGTGAGCCAGGCGATCAATGTCTGGCTGGTGCAGGCGATCGTCGCCGTCGGGCCGCCGCTCGGCGGGCTCGCTTTCACGATCTACATGAAGACCGATTGGGGCATCTCGCTGTTCTTCCTGGTGCCGCTGGCGCTGGTCGCGATCCCCGCGCTGCGGCTGCGGCGGGTCATGGTGCCGCGGCTGGCCGCCGTCTGGCTGGTGCTGTCGCTGCTGACGCTGGTCGCCTCGCCCTGGATTGCCCGGCGCGAGATGGCCGCCAATCCGAATGGCGCGACCGGCTATGGCGCCCGTTCGGAGCTGGCGCGGGAGCTGACCAAGGCCTGGCACGCCCGGTTCGGCTCGCCCTGGCCCCTCGTGGCCGGCTTTTCCGAGATGAACACGCCGATGACCTTCTATAGCCCGGACCACCCGCGGCCGTTCACGGTGCCCACCACGGCGGAGGAGACCTGGAGTTCCGGCCTGAGCACGCTGGAGGACCTCAAGCGCGAGGGATTCATCGGCATCTGCGACACCACCGACAACCGCATCGCGGCCTGCGAGGCCTGGATGGCCAAGGAGGCGCCGAAAGCCGAGCCGCTGGTGATGACCACCCAGCGCTTCTTCCACGGCCAGGCGGGCCCTGCAATCGTTTGGAAGGTGTATATTCAGGGACCGGGGAGATAGCTCCGCTGCCGTACCGGCCAAGCGCTCCTGCGCGCGAGGCCTCCCGATCACCGGAGCAGGGTATCGAGCTGGCGGATCAGCTCTCCGACCCGGCCTCCCCCGGGCGGTGGACAAGGATAACGTCTGAGGACGTCCACGACCTCTTGAGAAGCGAGAAGCCGTGATCGCGCGAGGTAGTCAGCGCCGACGGCGGGAACGTCTCCGGCTGAGATTTCGAAAGCTCGCGCCGCGTGGCCGGCAGCTCCGAGGATGTGCTTGACCTGGGAAGGGTTCGGGAGGGGATGAAGAAAGCCCGCGCCCGCCGCGGCGAGGGCAGCGCGAGCGGCCTCATAGGCCGCGCGCAACCCCTCATCGCGGGCCTCGATTGCCGCCCGCTGCGCCGCCCACGCGCTATCCCGTAGGGATTTGCTCCGATTCCCACCGCTCGCAAAGCTTCGGGCGGCCTGTATTGCGGCTCGTGCGCGAAGATCATCCGGTCGGTCGCGTTCGAAGATCGCCAGCGCCGGAAGTGCAGAGAGGGCTGCGTATTCAGCCACGGCTCGCAGGTCTGCCTCGCTCAGCCGAATAGCGCTATTGGACATGCCATCCTTACCGCGTCGCTATGCGAGGATAGGCGCACATCGGGTAGAATGCCCATTGCGGCAGGCAAAGCGAGGTTCGGGAGTCCCTCACACGCCTTCTTCGTGGAACTTGTCGTTCACCAGGTCGGTGATCGCCTGCAGCGCGGCCTCCGCCTCGGGCCCGGTGGCGGACACCAGGATCTTGGTTCCCGGCGCCGCCGCCAGCATCATCAGGCCCATGATCGAGCGGCCGCCGACGGTCTCGCCGCCGCGCGTCACCCAGACCTCGGCCTGGAACTTTTCGACCATCTGCACGAATTTCGCCGAGGCCCGCGCGTGCAGGCCGCGCTTGTTGGTGATCAGCAGCTCTCGCGAGAGGGCTCCGGCAGGGACCGCCGGGCCGGCGACGTTGTCCTGCGGGGCGTCCTCGTCGCTCATTTGCCGGCGAGCACGCGGCTGGCGATGGTGACGTATTTGCGTCCCGCCTCCTGCGCCATGGCGATGGCGTCGGGCAGCGAGCGCTCCTCGCGCACCTTGGCGAGCTTGACCAGCATGGGCAGGTTGATGCCCGCGAGCACCTCGACCTTGGGCCGGCTCATGCAGGAGATGGCGAGGTTCGAAGGCGTGCCGCCGAACATGTCGGTGAGAATGGCGACACCGTCGCCGGTGTCGACGCGGTTCACGGCTTCGATGATGTCGCTGCGACAGAGATCGGAATCATCGTCGGCGCCAATCGTGACCGCTTCGATTTGTTTTTGAGGGCCCATGACGTGTTCCAGCGCCGCCTTGAACTCGTCGGCGAGGCGCCCATGGGTCACCAGTACCAGGCCAATCATCGGATACTCCTCGCGGGCGCCTTGGGTGCACCGCACGAACGCGCCACTTTGACCATCCGGAGCCCCCGCGCAAGAGGGCATATTCGCGAGCCTCCCGGATTCTGGCATACAGAATGGGAGCTGGCGGCGGTCTAATCGGTCGCGATAGTGGGGCTGATATGGTTACCAATTTGCTCCACACAATCGGCCGAAAGATTACCGGAACATGAAAGTCGGAGTGGTAATAAGCTCCGCTACAACCAAAGGGAGGGGTGGAAAACCCGGCCCAACCGGTATGCGTGGCAATTTGATACCGTTGAGATGAATGCGAAGCGATTCGGCGTTCGGCAGGCGGGCGGCATCCTCGGCCATCAGGTCGACCACCAGCCCCAGTTTCGCCTCCGACACATGGTCGCAGGCGCGGATTCCAAGGCCGCGGATCTCGATCAGTCCGGCCAGAGCGGGTGCGGGACTTACCCACATTTCCCCGCCGCGTGTGGCGAGATGAACACGGTCGTCGCCCACCAGAACCGTCGGCGGCAGCTGTCCCGCGCGTCCGGCGAGCATCAGATCGAAGGCGAGACGGGATTTGCCGGACCCGGAGGGACCCCGGATCAGGACGGCCAGTTCCCCCACCTGGACGGCAGACGCATGGATGCTCGCCGCTTCGTTCGTCACGACGCCGGCAGCCGGACGATGAAGCGGGCCCCGGCCGAGGTCGGATGTCCGTCGGCGTCGACAGGGCCGGGCCGGTTCTCGGCCCAGATCCGCCCGCCATGGGCGTCGATGATCTGCTTGGAGATCGATAGGCCCAGGCCGGAATTCTGGCCAAAGCCTTGGTGCGGCCGGTCGGTATAGAACCGCTCGAAGATGCGCTGCAGGGCGTCCTCGCGAATGCCGGGACCGTCATCATCGACCGTGATCTCGATCTCCGAGCGCACGCGCCGGCAGGTGATGCGTACCTTGCCGCCGGCGGCGGAGAACGACTGCGCATTCGACAGCAGGTTGGAGATCACCTGGCCGAGCCGCGAATCATGACCGGGCACCGAGAACGTGTCGTTGGCGCCGCGGCCCTCGAACCGGACCTCGACGGCGACGTCGGTGCCGAGCTTGGTCTCGTTGGCGACCGAGGTCAGCGTGTTCAGGAGGCGGCGCAGATCGACCAGGGTCATGTCCTGGCGCTGCAGCTCGGCATCGAGCCGGCTGGCGTCGGAAATGTCGGAGATCAGCCGGTCGAGCCGCTTCACGTCGTGCTCGATCACGGCGAGCAGGCGGGCGCGGCTGTTGTCGTTGCGCGCCAGCGGCAGGGTCTCGACCGCCGAGCGCAGCGAGGTCAGCGGGTTCTTGAGTTCGTGGGCGACGTCGGCGGCGAACATCTCGATCGCCTCGATGCGGTTGTAGAGCGCGTCCGTCATGTCGCGCAGCGCGCCGGAGAGATGGCCGATCTCGTCGCGGCGGCGGGTGAAATCGGGAATCTCGACGCGGGTCTTGATGCGGCGGCGGACCCGCTCGGCACTGTCGGCGAGCCGGCGCACCGGCCCGGCGATGGTGCTGGCGAGCAAGAGCGACAGCACGATCATGACCGCGGAGGCAACGCCGCCGACCTTCAGAATGGCGAGACGCTCGGCGGTGACCATCTGATCGATGTCGTCGCCCTGCGTCGACAGCATCAAGGCGCCGTGGATGGTGCGCGAGCGCTGCACCGACACCGCGACCGAGACGATGACCTCGCCGCGCGAATTGACCCGGACCATGCTGCGCTTCTGGCCCTTCAGCGCGTCGGCGACTTCCTCGTAGCCGTTGCCGTTCTCGGGGCCATATTCGCGGTACAGCGGCAGGTCGCCGCGATTGAGCCAGGTGCGTACCGAGATCAGCGCGCGCTCGACGAAGCCGGGCTTCTCGCTCGACGGCGGTGGCAGGTCGAAGCGCAGCACGTTCTCGAGATTGCGGCTATCGAGCAACAGGCCGCCATTCGGGTCATAGATGCGTGCGCGGGTCTTGGTCGGCGAGATCAGCGTGCGCAGCACCGGCGCGACGCGTTCCGGATTGATCGGGAAGTCGAGCGGCGAATATTCGTCCGGCGCGCCGTAGCTCTCGCCGGGCTTGAGATCGAGCAGGCGCTCGGGATCGATGGTGATGGTGTTGGTCTGCACCGTGGCCGAGGCGGCGATGGCGCCGGCGATGATCTCGGCCTGCACCAGAAGGCTCTGCGCGCGCGCATCGATCAGTCCGGCGCGGAACTGCGACAGGTACAGAATGCTTGCAACCAGTGCGAGCAGGCCGGCGATGTTCAGCGAAACGATGCGGCGGGTGAGGCTCGAGAACGACAGCGCGAACAGGAACTGTCCGGCGCGGCGCAGCCAGCTCAGCGGACGCTGCCAGCCGGAGACCTGCGGGGTCTCGTCCGCCGCCTCGGACGCGATCGTCGCCGCGGCGTCGTGGGCATTCACGGCTGGGTCAAGCTGCGTGCGATCGAGCAATGTGAGTGCTCCGATTCCGAATTTCGTAGGGGTCGTGCGGCGAATTCCCGTGAGAAATCGACTTGCCGCACCCGAATTCGCCGCAACAATGGCCCCGTTCCGGCATCTGCGCTCGGACAAACGCGCAGGAGGCGTAGCCTATCCAATCGAGACCGCGACGTCAGCGCGCAATTTCGCATGACGTCGCGCAAGGCAATGCTTCAGGTCCCTTGCTTCAGGGCCAGGGCTTCAGAGCTATCGTTTCAGGTTTCCTTGAAGCGATAGCCGACGCCGTAGAGGGTCTCGATCATCTCGAACTCCTCATCGACCATCTTGAACTTCTTGCGCAGCCGCTTGATGTGGCTGTCGATGGTGCGGTCGTCGACATAGACCTGGTCGTCATAGGCCGCGTCCATGAGCGCATTGCGGCTCTTGACCACGCCCGGACGCTGCGCCAGCGCCTGCAGGATCAGGAACTCGGTGACGGTCAGCGTGACCGGCTCGTTCTTCCAGGTGCAGGTGTGACGCTCCGGATCCATGCGCAGCAGGCCGCGATCGAGCGCCTTGGCGTCGTTCTCCTTCGGCAGCGCCGTCGGATCCTTCGGCTGCGAGCGACGCAGCACGGCCTTGACGCGCTCGACCAGCAGGCGCTGCGAGAACGGTTTGCGGATGAAGTCATCCGCACCCATCTTCAGGCCGAACAGCTCGTCGATCTCCTCGTCCTTGGAGGTGAGGAAGATCACGGGCAGGTCGGACTTCTGCCGCAGCCGCCGCAACGTCTCCATGCCGTCCATGCGCGGCATCTTGATGTCGAGGATGGCAAGGTCGGGTTGGCTGGTCCGGAATCCGTCGAGCGCCGATGCACCATCGGTATAGGTCATGATGCGATAGCCTTCGGCCTCGAGCGCGATCGAGACGGATGTCAGAATGTTGCGGTCGTCATCGACCAAGGCGATTGTGGGCATGAGCCTGCTTTCAGAGTCTGGTTAGCCGAGACACGAGAATCGAGCTAAGGGCCGCATAACTGGGCTTCGAACATGGTCAACGAGCAATGCAAGCTGGGCTGAAGTGTGACCGAGTTCCACAAATAGCATGGCAAAGTTTGTGCCCCGCCCAAGTTTGTGGTCCGTTTAGCCGAAAAAAGGCCTTCAGTGCAACTGCTTGGACGAGGGAAAGATGATGTCTGCGAGCTTTAACCCTAACCGCGTGACGGATTCCCTGCTGCGCCGGAGCCGGCAGGGCGCACTTGCAACCTTGATGGTTGGCTCGGGCGATCCCTACTGCTCGCTGGTCAATGTCGCCACTGCGTCCGATGGTGCTCCGATCATCCTGATCTCGCGATTAGCCGTGCACACCAGGAATGTACTTGCCGATTCGCGCGTGTCGCTGATGCTCGACGAACGCGCGCCCGGCGATCCGCTCGAAGGTTCGCGCATCATGCTGTCGGGAAAAGCCGAGCAGGCCAGCGACGACAATCGCGAGATGCTGCGCCGTCGGTATCTCAATGCGCATCCGTCTGCTGCGGACTACGCGGATTTCGCCGACTTCTCGTTCTTCGTGATTCGCCCGTCAGGCACACATCTCGTCGCCGGATTCGGCCGCATCGTCGATCTCAAGCCCGAGCAGTTTCTCACGGATATATCCGATGCTGACGAACTGATTCTGGCAGAGCAGGGCGCCGTCGATCACATGAACGAAGATCATCGCGAGGCGCTCGCCCTCTACGCGACGACGCTGCTCGGCGCCGAAGCCGCGGAGTGGCGGTGTAGCGGCTGTGACCCGGAGGGATTGGATCTGATGGCCGACGGCAGGACGCTGCGGCTGGAGTTTCCCGAGCGCGTGACCACGCCCGGGGCATTGCGCAAGATGCTGGTGAGGCTTGCTGACGAGGCACGCGCGAAGTGAGGTGTAGTTCGAGCGCCCTTTGATGGCTGCGCTCATCGTCTCGTGATGAAAGACCGTGAAGTTCACCCATGAGCGCAGTTTGTAGTGATGCTCGATGTGCACGCTGCCTGTCCAGCGGAGGGTGAGCGCCGCGCGAACTCCACGGCGTGGGCGCTAGTCAGCTCGTTGACGTCGCGGCTGGGGTGAACGCGTGCGGCGTTGAGTGCCATGGACCAACGCTGGGACCATCGTCCCGGCTGGGAGAATCGAATCACGTGATCCTGCAAGCGCGAGAAAATCGTGAGTGGAAGCCGGCTGATCGCGCGTGGCGACGACACGGCTGATCACCGACACGTTCCGTCGGCTCTGGCGGCGTCCCGTGATTGGTTGCAGCGAGGCGCTGCGACAGGCGTTGCTGGATGCTTGGTCTTCGCTTGCCGGCGCGAATCTATCGATTCGAGTATCGTCCGTCCCTCTCGTGAAATCCAACCGCGCTGATATATCTGTTGCGTTGCAGCATCTCGGCGGAGCGCAGGCGGCTGCCGCTGGAATGTGCATGACGCGGCAAAACATGAGCTACGTGCATCACGGCTTGCCAATAACCAATTGGGCCGGATCGTCTTGGCAAGACCAGCGTTGATCAGTATTAGGTCGGCGACCGCGCTTCGATAAGGCGATGTAACGGCAACGGTCACCGCGCAACGCGCGCGACTGCGCGCAACAGATGCGGGCTCTCAGGAGGGATCTTCGTGCAAGAGACGGGTATTCGCAACGGCGCCTTCGGTGCCGACAAGTTCGGCTTAAAGAACCTCAAGCAGGTGCACTGGAATCTCGGCGCTCCTCAGCTCTATCAGTATTCGCTGGCGGCGGGCGAGGCTGTGCTGTCGGCCGATGGGGCGCTGTGCGCGGATACTGGCGAGTTCACCGGTCGCAGCCCGAAGGACAAGTTCACGGTGCGCGACGCCTCCACCGAAAAGATGTGGTGGGCGGGCAACCAGGCGATCACGCCCGAGCAGTTCGAGGCGCTACATCAGGACTTCATCAAGCACGCCGAAGGCAAGACCCTGTACGCGCAGGACCTCTATGGTGGCGCCGATCCCACGTTCCGCATCAAGACGCGCGTCTTCACCGAGCTCGCCTGGCACTCGCTGTTCATCCGCACCCTTCTGATCCGCCCCGAGACCATCGAGCTCGACACCTTCGTGCCGGAGCTCACCATCATCGACATGCCGAGCTTCCGTGCCGATCCGAAACGTCATGGCGTGCGCTCGCAGAACGTCGTCGCGATCGATTTCACCCGCAAGATCGTCCTGATCGGCGGGTCTTATTATGCCGGCGAGATGAAGAAGAGCGTGTTCACGACGCTCAACTACTATCTGCCCGAGCGCGGCGTGATGCCGATGCACTGCTCGGCCAATGTCGGGCCGAAGGGCGACACCGCGGTCTTCTTCGGCCTGTCCGGCACCGGCAAGACCACGCTGTCGGCCGATCCGAACCGCACCCTGATCGGCGACGACGAGCATGGTTGGGGCCCGTCCGGCGTGTTCAACTTCGAGGGCGGCTGCTATGCGAAGTGCATCAAGCTGTCGAAGGAAGCCGAGCCGCAGATCTTCGCGGCGTCGACCCGCTTCGGCGCCGTGCTCGAGAACGTCGTGCTCGATGAGGATACGCGCGTTCCCGATTTCGACGACGGCTCCAAGACCGAGAACACCCGCTCGGCCTATCCGCTCGACTACATCCCGAACGCCTCGCGCACCGGCCGCGCGCCGCATCCGAAGAACGTCGTGATGCTCGCCGCCGACGCCTTCGGCGTGCTGCCGCCGATCGCAAAGCTCTCGCCGGCGCAGGCGATGTACCACTTCCTGTCCGGCTACACCGCCAAGGTCGCGGGCACCGAGCGCGGCTTGGGCTCCGAGCCGCAGCCGGAATTCTCGACCTGCTTCGGCTCGCCGTTCCTGCCGCTCGATCCGTCCGTCTACGGCAACATGCTGCGGCAACTGATCGCCGACCACAATGTCGACTGCTGGCTGGTCAACACCGGCTGGACCGGCGGCAAGTACGGCACGGGCTCGCGCATGCCGATCAAGGTGACGCGTGCGCTGCTGACGGCGGCGCTCGACGGCAGCTTGCGCAACGTCGAGTTCCGCACCGACAAATATTTCGGCTTCGCGGTGCCGACCGCGCTACCGGGCGTGCCGACCGAGATCCTCGACCCGGTCAACACCTGGAAGGACAAGGCCGAGTTCGACAAGACTGCGCGCGCCCTGGTCGGCATGTTCCAGAAGAACTTCGCCAAGTTCGAAGCCCAGGTCGACGCCGAGGTCCGTAACGCCGCGCCGGATCTGAAGCTGGCGGCGGAGTAGGGCTGCAAACGTCAAAGGGGGCGGTCGCGTTGCGGCTGACCCCACATCTTCCCGCTCCGCCCCGTTCAATGCACGAGAGGCGCGGGCTCAAGCCATACCCACAGCTGTCGTCCCGGCTCAAGGCCGGGACGACGCCGTTTTCTTGGCTTGCGTCCCGGCTTTCACGCCTTGAAATACGCGATCTGCGTCGTCGTCGCGAGCAGGCGGCCGGAGGGTGACCACAGCTCGCCATGCTGGTCCTGATAGCTGCGGTTGAAGATCTTGGCATCGGCCGTTGCGAGCACGTGCGTGATGTCCTCGGCCGCGAGCTCGTCCCGGCTGACGTGGAAATAGGTCGTCAGCGACACCGTGCCGAACGGCACCAGCTCGCCGCGGGCGTGGAAGACGCGGCCGAAGAAGGCGTCCGACATCGACAGCAGCGACAGGCAGTCGAGCTTGCGCGGCTTGCGGTCGGAGATCCAGAGCCGGGAATAGCTGCTGTGCGGCTCACCCGACGACGATGCGCCAAATGCCGGACGGCCCTCGATGAAGCGGAAATCGTACTGCTTGGTCCAGGACATGTTCGTGTCGGGATGACGCTTGACCTGGTCGAACGGCGGCGCCTCGGGCTTTGTGGCCGGCTGGTGCGACCAGGACGGCCGGCGCTCGGCGAACACGACGGTGGCGAGCGTCGCCGCGTCAGAGTCGCCCTGACTCAGCTCGACGCACCAATGTTGCGAGGAGCGGTTCGCTTTCACCAACCGCACGTCGAGATCGAACGGCCCTTCCGCGATCGGCGCGCAATAGTTCACCGTCACCGCCAGCGGATCGCCCTGGATTTGCGGATGTTGGATCAACGCGTGCAACACGGTCGCCGCGGTGACGCCGCCGAACGGCCCGACGAAGGCCCAGTAGTCCGGGCTGGTCCGGCCCTGCCAGCGGCTGTCGCCGGCGGTGACGCGGGTCGCCTCGTCGAACAAGTGAACTGGCGGTTCGGTCATGCATTCCTCCCGACGGTCATCGTATGATGGCCGTCAGGTGAAAAGCAATCGAAGGCCTTTGCAATGACGTCATGGGTCATTGCTGAAGGCGGGAGGGAAGGGCCCTTCACGCCCGCTGCGCTTGCACCGGCGCCATCACCGGGCCGACCGGCACGTTCCAGATGTCGTCGGCATATTCGCGGATGGTGCGGTCGGAGGAGAACCACGCCATGCGCGCGACGTTCAGGATCGAGGCGCGGGTCCAGGCCGGCACGGTCTGCCAGCGTGCATCGATGCCGCGCTGGGCCTCGTAGTAGGAATCGAAATCGGCCGAGACCATGTAGTGGTCGAGATGGCGCAGCGCATGCGCGATCGGCTCGAACCGGCCGGGCTCGTCCGGCGAGAACGCGCCGGTCGCGATCGCATCGATCGCGCGCGCCAGCCGCGGTGACCGGTGGATCACGTCGGACGCGTCCAGCCCCTGCTTGCGGCGGAGCATGACCTCGTCGGCCTCCATGCCGAAGATCGCGATGTTGTCGGCGCCGACATTGTCGCGGATCTCGATATTGGCGCCGTCCAGCGTGCCGATGGTAAGGGCGCCGTTCAGCGCCAGCTTCATGTTGCCGGTGCCGGAGGCCTCCATGCCGGCGGTCGAGATCTGCTCGGACAGGTCGGCCGCGGGAATGATCGTTTCCGCCAGGCTGACATTGTAGTCGGCCATGAACACGACCTTCAGCTTGCCGCCGATCGCGGGATCGTTGTTGACGGTGTCGGCGACGTCGTTGATCAGCTTGATGATCAGCTTGGCGTAGCGGTAGCTCGCCGCCGCCTTGCCGGCAAAGATTTTCACCCGCGGCACCCAGTCGCGTTGCGGGTCGTCCTTCATGTCCTGATATAGCGCGACGGCTTCGAGGATGTTCAAGAGCTGGCGCTTGTATTCGTGAATGCGCTTGATCTGCACGTCGAACAGCGCGCCCGGATCGAGACGCACGTTCATGCGCTCGACGATCAGACGCGTCAGCAGCACCTTGTTGTGATGCTTCACCGCGCGGAACTTCTGGTGGAAGCTGGCGTCGGCAACGTAGCTCTCGAGGCTCGACAGCAGCGTCGGATCGTCGACGACGGCGTCGCCGCAGGCCTCGCGCAAGAGGTTCGTCAGCTTGGGATTGGCCAGGGTCAGCCAGCGGCGGAAGGTGATGCCGTTGGTCTTGTTGGTGATGCGGCCGGGATAGAGATGGTTGAGATCGTGGAACACGGTCTCCTTCATCAGGTCGGAATGCATCGCCGAGACGCCGTTGATGCGGTGCGAGCCGACGAAGGCGAGCTGGCCCATGCGCACGCGACGGCCGCTCTTCTCGTCGATCAGGGACACCGAGGCGCGGTAGTCGATGTCACCCGGTGCGCGCTGCTCGGCGAGCGCGAGATGCTGCGCATTGATGTGGTAGATGATCTCGAGATGCCGCGGCAGCAGCCGCTCGAACAGCTCGACCGGCCAGGTCTCGAGCGCCTCCGGCAGCAGCGTGTGGTTGGTGTAGGACAAGGTCGCGATGGTGATCTTCCAGGCCTCGTCCCAGCGGAAATTGTGCAGGTCGACCAGGATCCGCATCAGCTCGGCCACGGCGAGCGAAGGATGCGTGTCGTTGAGCTGCACCGCGGCCTTCTGCGCCAGGCTGCGCAGCTGGCCGTCGGAGCCGAGATGGCGCTTGACGAGATCCTGCAGCGAGGCCGAGACGAAGAAATATTCCTGGCGCAGCCGCAGCTCGCGTCCTGCCGGGCTCTCGTCGTTCGGATAGAGGAACTTGCAGATCGCCTCGGCGCGCGCTTCTTCTGCTGAGGCGCCGAGATAGTCGCCGGAGTTGAAGACGTCGAGCTTCAGCGGGTCTGGCGAGCGAGCCGACCACAGCCTGAGCGCATTCACATGCTGGCCGCGCCAGCCGACGATCGGGGTGTCATAGGCGACCGCCTGCACGGTCTCGCCGGGGTGCCAGATCGCGCGGTCGCGGCCCTTGTCGTCGACATGCTCGACGCCGCCGCCGAAATGGACGTGATAGACCACCTCTGGGCGCTGGAATTCCCAGGGATTGCCGAACGACAGCCAGACGTCGGGATATTCGTGCTGCCAGCCGTCGACGATCACCTGGCGGAACAGGCCGAAATCATAGCGGATGCCGTAGCCGATCGCCGGGATCTGCAAGGTCGCCATGCTCTCCATGAAGCAGGCCGCGAGGCGGCCGAGGCCGCCATTGCCGAGCGCGGCGTCCGGCTCGCATTTGCGCAGGTCCATCAGGCCGACGCCGAGATCGCCGAGCGCGGTCTCGAACACCTTCATCAGGCCCATGTTGTTGAGCGCGTCGGTGAACAGGCGGCCGATCAGGAATTCGAGGCTGAGATAGTAGACGCGCTTGCGCCCGGCGTCGTAGCTCTCCTTGTCCGCGGTCAGCCAGCGATGCACGATGCGGTCGCGCAAGGTCAGCGCCGCGGCGTGGTACCAGTCCTGCTGCGTCGCCTGGCTCGCTTCCTTGCCGATGGCGAGGCGAAGCTTGGCCAGGATGTCGCTCTTGATCTCCGCGACCGCCAATTCGTCGACGGGCTGGCCGATGCTTACGAAGCTGCGCTGGGACGGCTGATCTGTCACCTTGGAAACCTGTGATGCTACGAGGAACCGGTAAAAGCATACGATGGTTGCGCGCGGTCCGAAACCCGGGGAAAGGCTGGTCCGCACAGCTAGGTGATGGAAAATGATGCAAAAACGGGGCCGGAGTTCCGGGGGCGGAACACGCTGGCGGCTGGTTGCATATGCGGTGATGTTGAAAGGACTCTCCACATCGTCATCCCGGCGAAAGCCGGGATCCAGACTCACCGGCCGAAGATGAGGCCCGACAAGTCACTCCAATCGGGGTTGTCCCTTTCAATCAGCTCGACCTTCCAGTCGCGGTGCCAGTTCTTGAGCTGCTTCTCGCGAGCGATCGCCTCGATCGGAGTTGGAAAGCTCTCGACGTGAACCAGGCGAAAAACCTTGTACCTGCTGACGAACTTGGAGCCCTCGCTCGGCACGGTGGTCTTCGAGGCGCCTTCTGACATCATTGGTGATGCCGATGTACAGCGTGCCATGATGCCCGCTGGCAAGAATGTAGACCGTCCATGCGGCCTGGGTGCTCATCGGTCCGTGCAAACCAAAGGGCTGCTGCGGTGGCTCTGGGTCCCGGCTCGGGGGCCGGGACGACGATAAATCAGCACTTCCTTTTTTCGCAAGAACAAATTAAGAACAATTCAGCAGGCGATCGATTATCCTGATTGCGATTCGATCCGCCCCAGACAAACCGGCATCAGTGCATCCCGCGAGGACACCCATGTCCCATATCGCCTTCGATCCCCTGGCCCTGACCCGCATTGCCGATTTCGCGCGCAGCCTGACGCGGCTGCACAAGACGGCGCGGCGGCGGGCCGTCGACGACGACCAGATCGACCGCGCTTTCAACGCGGTGTGCATGTCGGTCTGGGGCTACACCACCGACGACATTTCCGACGACCTGTTCTCGGCCACCGACCACACCTTCCTCGATGGCCTCGACGAGGCGCGAGCGCGCATCTTCGCCGCGGAGCAGGGCTATGACCTGGTCGACGACGAGGGCATGCTGACCGATTGGTGGGGCTTCTGCTGGATGATCCTGGCCGAGAAGCGCGGCCTGCTGACGCCGGACAACCGCGCCGCCGCCCGCGCGGCGATCGAGGAGAAATATCTGGAAGCGCCGAACGTCATCGGCGTGATCGTCGCGCGCTAGCCCTGGCCGTCAGTCCCGGCGGACAGTGCGCGCTCAAGCTCCAGAGGTCGCTGTGCCGAGCCGGCCTGCACCGACGCCGGCGCTGCGCCTTGGCGCAGCGCGTGTTCAATTCACATCCGCCTGCTTCAGCCGGCTTGCGGCGGGCTTTGGCGCGATGCTCAGGGGCGGCGGTGCGGCGCTGACATTGACGTCCGCCGGCAGAGCCATGGCCTGCGCGTCTGCGCCGACCATGTCGGCGCGCACCGGCGCGACCTTCATCTCGCTCAGCTTGGCCCGCATGTCCGAGTTGAGCCCGGGATAGGACGCGACCGGCTTGAAGTCGGCCGGCTGGCCGCCGCTGCCGCGCGCGCCGGAATAGGCCACCAGCCCGTCGGCCGTGGCGACGACGTCCCCCTGGCGCAGCGAGGTGTCGAGCGACAGATCGACCGGCGCCAGCCCGGCCGGATCGCGGCCGTTGCAGGTGCAGTCGGCGCGCAGCGCCTGGCGATAGGCGAATGCGTTCTCGCTGTCGGCATAGCGTTCCCCGTTCGCCGCCGTGGCGTAGTCGATGTTGGAGCCGAAATAGATCTTGGTCGCACTGGCCGGGCAGAACGCCTGGCACATCTGCGCCGGCGAGGCGAGGCCGCGCGCCAGCGGAAAATAGCGGCCGTCGCAGGTGCGCACGCAGAACGCTGCCCCCGATCCGCCGCTCGCGGCGCGCGGCTGGGCGGGGGCCTGCGGGTTGGTGCCGAACGGATCGGCGAAGAGGCCGCCTTGCGCCGCCGGCCGCTGTGATTGCGGCTTGTTGAAGCCGCCGAACAGGAAGTCGAACAGGCCCTGGGCCGACGCCATCCGCGGCGCCAGCGCGCCGGCCGCGACGAGGCCGACCGTCGCCGCGACAGCGACGTGGCGGGACCTCCGCCGAAACGACAACACGCTACGCAACGCCCGCTCCATCGCCAGGATCTTCACCGCAAAGCCACGCCGTGACGCGGCAACCCGCGTCGCTCGATCATGTGCGATCGAACGCGCCTTGCCCAAGGCATGGCGCCATCAGCTTTGCGGTAACCTTAACGGGCGTTGGTAAATGAGCGGTATGCGCGGGCGGCGAATTGCGCCGCGCGCCAAGCGCCTCAGAGGAATTCGTGCGCCTTGAAGAGCGCCTGGAACGGCAGGCCGGCCTGGGCGAAGGTCTCGGCGGCGCCTTCCTCGCGGTCGACCATCGTGAACACCAGCGTCACCTCGGCGCCGGCCTCGCGCAGGGTTTCCACGGCCTTCATCGCCGAGCCGCCGGTGGTGGTGACGTCCTCGACTACGACGATGCGCTTGCCGGCCAGGGTCTCGTCGCGGGTCAGGCCCTCGATCGCGAGCCTGGCGCCATGCTCCTTCGGCTTCTTGCGGACGAAGAAGGCCGCGATCGGATGGCCCTTGATCCAGGAGATCTGGGCGATCGCGCCGGCGAGCGGCACCGCGCCCATCTCCAGGCCGCCGATATAATCGAAGCCCTCGTCCTTCAGCGCCTCATAGGTGAGCTCGGCGAGCAAGGTGGCGCCCTCCGGGTCCATCATGGTCGGCTTCAGGTTGAAATAGAAATCGCTCTTGCGGCCGGAGGCCAGCGTGACCTCGCCACGGCCGAACGAGCGCCTGCGGATGATCTCGAGGAGGCGGGCGCGGGAGGCGGATTTGGACACGGCGTTTTCCCCTGAGGGTGGATTCTTGGGTGGCGCAATCTATCGGGGGCGGGCGGCGGAGACCAGCCGCCACGATGTCCCATCAACAACGGTACGTTTGAAGCCGGATGCAGTTTCGAGCTAATGGGAGCCCGCGACCAAGCACGGACGATTGGGAAGGATGCCCCGCATGACGATCGAGCTGTACACCTGGAACACCCCAAACGGGCGCAAAATCTCGGTCGCGCTGGAGGAGATGGGGCTGCCATACCGCGTCGTTCCGGTCGACATCACCAAGGGCGCCCAGATGGCGCCGGAGTTCCTGGCGATCAGCCCCAACAACAAGATTCCCGCCATCGTGGATCCGGACGGCCCCGACGGCAAGCCGGTCAGCGTATTCGAATCCGGCGCCATCCTGCTCTATCTGGCTGAGAAGACCGGGCAGTTCCTGCCGAGATCCCTCGCCGAGCGGATTCCGGTCTATGAATGGCTGATGTGGCAGATGGGCGGCTTCGGCCCGATGCCCGGCCAGGTGCACCATTTCATCGCGCTGACCAACGAGCAGGACCGCGCCTACGGCCTCAAGCGCTACATGGCCGAGACGGTCCGGCTCTATGGCGTGCTCGACCGCCGGCTGGCGCAGCAAGAGTTCGTCGCCGGCGCGCTCTCGATCGCCGACTTCGCCATCCTCGGCTGGGCCTGGCGCCACCCGCGCCACAAGGTCGATCTGGCCGACTTTCCCCACGTCGAGCGCTGGTACGATACCCTGATGGCCCGCCCCGCCGTGGAGCGCGGCATGGAGGCGAAGCTGGACTGAGAAGCTCATCGGCCGTTCTTTGCCGACGATGATTTCCGAGATCTTGCCGCACGCGCGGTGCCCCCTCTCCCGCTCTCGTCCGCCTTTGCCGGGAGGCTTCGGCGGACAAGGTGGGGGAGCCGATGGAAATCACCCCCGCCGCGCCTCCAGCGCCATGCGCACCGCAAGTCCCGCGAGCACCGTGCCCATCAGATAGCGCTGCACCAGCGCCCAACTCGGCCGTGTCGCCAGGAACAGGGCAATCGATCCCGCCGCCATGGCGATCATGGCGTTGACGCTGACGCTGATCACGATCTGGATCGCGCCGAGCACCACCGACTGCGTCAGCACGCCGCCAACAGCGGGATCGATGAACTGCGGCAGCAGCGCCAGATACAGCATCGCGATCTTCGGGTTCAGCAGGTTGGTGGCGAGCCCCATCAGGAACAGCCGGCGCGGGCTGTCGATGGCGAGCTTCCTCACCTGGAAGGGCGAGCGTCCGCCCGGCTTCACCGCCTGCCACGCCAGATAGAGCAGGTAGGCCGCGCCGGCGAGGCGCAGCGCGTCATAGGCGAACGGCACGGCAAACAGCAGCGCCGTGATGCCGAACGCCGCCGCCAGCATGTAGACCAGAAAGCCGACGGCAACGCCGCCGAGCGAGACCAGGCCGGCGGCGTGGCCCTGCGTGATCGAGCGCGAGATCAGATAGATCATGTTCGGCCCTGGTGTCAGCACCATGCCGAGCGAGACGAGGGCGAAAGCGAGCAGGGAGGATGTGTGCGGCATGACTGGTTCGATGATCGGGATCTCTGCCGCTGCTTTAGCGCGGACGATCACGCATCGTCATCCGGTCAATTGCACCGAGAGCAATCAGCCCGCCGCCGGCGGCGCGACGTCCAGCGCAGGCAGCGGTCTGCCGGAGCGGTCGAACACACCGGCGATGCTCAACGCCAGCAGGACCAGCAGAATGGCCGCCGCGAGCGGCACGGAGTGCCCGATCATGGCGAGCAGGCAGGCTCCGAGCGCGATCACGAGGCCGATCTCCAGCGGCGCGATCGGCTCGCCGGCGTCGCTCCGCGCCTTCCAGTGGATCGCGATCCCCGCCGCCACCATCGGCATGTCGTAGATCATCGCGTAGGGCGTGGCGATGACGCTGCCGACCGCGATCAGCGCGATCGCCTGCTCCGTCATGCCGCGCCGCCAGGCGTCCCAGACCATCACGACGATGGAGCAGGACAACAGGAGCTGAACCAGATAGCCGATCGGCGGCGGCGCGCCGAGCGCGTGCAAGCCAGCGATGACCGTCGGCATCATGTGATCGAGGCTGGCCTGGTTGGCCTGCAATTGCGCCTGATAGCTCGGAAACTTCACGATCCATTCGAGCCAGATCCACGGATCGAGTGCAGCGCTGGTGACGACCGCGACGATCACGGTCGTGGCGATGGCCGAGAGGATGGCGCGCCAGTTGCGTGACGCCAGCAGCACGACCGGCATCAGCAGCACGAATTGCGGCTTGTAGCCGAGCAGGCCGAGCAGGGCGCCGGCAATGATGGGATGGCTCGCGAGCAGCCGCAGTCCGCCGATCAGCAAGGCCGCCGAGAGAAAGCCGTTCTGGCCGGTGATCGCGTTGATCAGCGTCGTCGGCGCCGCGAGCAGCGCCAGAGAGGTTAACGAGCGCCAATCGCGCCCCAGCGTCGCCAGGCCATAAAGCGCGAAGGTGACCGAGATCCAGCAGGCATAGGCCACCGGCAGCGCCAGCATGCCCAGGGGTATCAGCACCAGCAGGAAGGTCGGCGGATAGGGATAGGGAAAGCCGCCGCCACCCAGCGTCGGATCCAGCGCCTGCTGATAGCGCGCGAGCGCAACCGGATCGTAGATGCTGGCGCCGGACAGCGCGGCAAATCTGCCGAACGACCATAGCCCGAAGAAGTCGCCAAACGCCGGCTGCGGCGACGACAGCGCCCAGCCGACGAGATAGGCGCCGTTGTAGAGCGCCATCGCGACCAGCAGGATCAGCACCGCGCGCCGGTCGCGCGTCTTGGGGTGAGCTGCGGATGAGGTCGCGGTCATGGAGCTCTTCGTTCGCGCCCTCGGCGCAGTCGTGGCATGGGGATGATCGGAGCTGTCAGCGATCGCTCGCGTGCGGTGCCTCTCCAACCTTGCCAGGGTGCGCTGCACGCCGTGTTACCGTCCGTCCATCCGGCCGGGCGCGATCTCATCGTGCCTAACGAGGGGTAAAATCGCCGCCTTCCGAGTGACCGTGGACAGGGGACCGGGTCATCGCTCCGCATCGGGCAACGCGCTCGTCAAGATTTATATTGCTATTTTTCCGAAGTTGTGCTCTATTCAGCGCATCCCGTCTTCATGCAGAGGGGCGTACGCGTCGTCACGATACGTTGAGGCGGGGAGCGGTGGCCGCGGGCCTGTCAGGTGCTGATGCACTGGACGATTGGCAGCTCGCGGACGTTCAAGCCGTGTGGTCCTGGCGCCCCGAAGCTGGCGCCAAGCCTGCGTGACATCACGTGTCGCGCTGGTGACGGGGGCAAACAAGCCGGTCCCCGGGGAGAGCTCGGAGCAGACGTTAAGCCCATCGCGCAGGGAGGGCCGGGTCTGTCCGGCTGGACCTGTGGTACCTGCCGCCTGCATTCTTTTGAGCAGGCGGGCCACGGGCCTCAGCCGAGGCCCGGCCTTCCCTGCGCCCTTTGCAAAATTCAGAGGGCGAACGACATGCATCCCTCGAGCAAATCATGCTGCGAGAAGGCTGAGGCATGTCTACGCCTCGCGTTGTAGCCAATGATCATCGTATCGGGGAGCATCAAACGGATGCGTATGAGGGCTGCGTTGCGAGGCACACTGCCCACCCTCCCCCTCCAGGGGAGGGTGGCATCTCGCTCGTGGACGGATTTCGGCGCTCGCGATGACGAAGCAGAGATCACCGCGATCAGCTCAATGCGCCTCGTCCCAATTGTCGGCGGCCCGCGCATCGACGTGCAGCGGCACCGAGAGCAGCACGGCGGGGAAGGGGGCGTCCTGCATGACGTGCTGCACCACCGGCAAGGTCGCGGCGACCTCGTCGTCCGGCACCTCGAAGATCAGTTCGTCATGCACCTGCAGCAGCATCTGAGCCGACAGCTTCTTTTGCGCCAGGGCCTCCTCGACGCGGGTCATGGCGCGCCGGATGATGTCGGCTGCGGTGCCCTGCAGCCGCGCGTTGATCGCGGCGCGCTCGTTGAAGGCGCGCACCGAGGCGTTCGATGCCTTGATCTCCGGGTAATGGCACTTGCGGCCGAACAGCGTGACGACATAGCCGTGCTTGCGGCAGAACTCCTTGGTCGCGTCCATGTAGTCGCGAATGCCGGGGAAGCGCTCGAAATAGCGCTTGATGTAGGCCGAGGCCTCCTCGCGGGCGATGCCGAGCTGGTTGGCGAGGCCGAACGCGGAGATGCCGTAGATGATGCCGAAATTGATCGCCTTGGCGCGGCGGCGGACTTCGCTCGGCATGTCCTTGATCGGCACGCCGAACATTTCGGACGCCGTCATCGCGTGAATGTCGAGCCCGTCCTTGAACGCCTGCTTCAGCACCGGGATGTCCGCGATCTCCGCCAACAGCCGCAACTCGATCTGCGAGTAGTCGGCCGACACCAGCTTATGGCCCGGCGTCGCGATGAAGGCGCGGCGGATCTTGCGGCCATCTTCGGTCCGGACTGGGATGTTCTGCAGGTTCGGCTCGTTCGACGACAGCCGCCCCGTCGTGGTCGCCGCCAGCGCGTAGGTGGTGTGCACGCGATGCGTCTGCGGGTTGACATAGGTCGGCAGCGCATCGGTATAGGTCGATTTCAGCTTCGAGACCTGGCGCCATTCCAGGATCTTGCGCGCGAACTCGTTGCCTTGCTCGGCGAGGTCGTCGAGAATCGATGCGGACGTCGACCAGGCGCCGGTCTTGGTCTTGGTGCCACCCGAAAGGCCCATCTTGCCGAACAGGATGTCGCCGATCTGCTTGGGGCTGCCGACATTGATCGGCTCGCCGGCCAGCTCCTGCAGCTCGGCCTCGACCCTAGCGGCAGTCTGGGCGAAATCGCCGGACAGACGCGACAGCACCTGGCGGTCGATCGAGATGCCGCGCCGCTCCATGCGCGCGAGCACCGGCACCAGCGGCCGCTCCAAGGTCTCGTAGACGGCGGTCATGCGCTCGGCCGTGAGGCGCGGCTTCAGCACGCGCCAGACGCGATGAATGACATCGGCCGCTTCGGCCGAATGCGCCGCGGCCCGGTCGATCGCGACCTGCTCGAACGTCAGCTTGTTCTTGCCGCTGCCGATCAGCTCGCTTTCGCCGAGCACGGCGTGGCCGAGCACGTGCTCGGCCAGAGACTCGAGCTTGTGCGAGCCGCGCCCGGCATCGAGCGCGTAGCTCATCAGCTGGATGTCGTCGACATTCGCCAGCGTGATGCCGTGCTGCGCCAGCAGCACGGCGATGAACTTGATGTTGTAGCCGATCTTGAGCAGCCCTGTGGATTCGAGGACCGGCTTCAGCGCGGCGAGCGCATCGCTCTCCTTGATTTGGTCCGGCGCGAGCCCGGCATCGAACAGGCCGCCGCCATCGCCGGCCTGGCGATGCGCCAGCGGGATGTAGCAGGCCTCATTCGGCGCAAGTGCCAGGGCGATGCCGCACAAGCTAGCCTGCATCGGATCGATCGAGCTGGCCTTGACCTCGAGAGTGACGCGGCCGAAGTCATGGATGCGCGCGAGCCAGGTGTTCAACTCTGGGAGGCTACGCAGCGTCTGGTACTTGTCGCGATCGATCCGCCCGCTCTTCGCCGCCTCCGCCCTGGATTCCGCGAGGCTCGCCGGCGTGCCCTTGCTCATCGCCGACTTGTCGGTACGCGGATCACCGGTGCGAGGGCTCCCTCCCCCCTTGTGGGGGAGGGCTGGGGAGAGGGGTGCTGCGGAGGCACCGTTGGTGGGGTGCCCCCCTCCCTGACCCTCCCCCACAAGGGGGGAGGGAACGGAGGCAGCAGTGCCCGCACCACTCTTCAACTGCTCATCCGCCGACACGTCGGCGGGATCGATGTGCGAATACTCTGCGACGCGGCGCGTCAGCGTCGTGAACTCCATCGCCTTCAGGAACGCGATCAGCTTGCGCGGATCCGGCTCGTGCACCGCGAGGTCGTCGAGCGGCACCTCGAGCGCGACCTTGTCGTCGAGCAGCACCAGTTGGCGCGAGATCCGCGCCTTCTCGGCGTTCTCGATCAGAGCCTCGCGCCGCTTCGGCTGCTTGATCTCGCCCGCGCGCGTCAGCAGCCGTTCGAGATCGCCATAGTCGGTGATCAGCTGCGCGGCGGTCTTGATGCCGATGCCGGGCACGCCCGGTACGTTGTCGGTGGAATCGCCGGCCAGCGCCTGCACCTCGACCACCTTCTCCGGCGGCACGCCGAACTTCTCGATGACCTCGGCGATGCCGATGCGGCGGTCTTTCATCGTGTCGTACATCGTGACGCAGTCGTTGACGAGCTGCATCAAATCCTTGTCGGAGGACACGATGGTGGTGGTGGCGCCGCGCTCGCAGGCAAGCCGCGCATAGGTCGCGATCAAATCGTCGGCCTCGTAGCCGGCCTGCTCCAGGCAGGGCAGCTCGAAGGCGCGGACCGCCTCGCGGATCAGCGCGAATTGGGGGATCAGATCGTCGGGCGCCGGCGGCCGGTGCGCCTTGTAGTCGGCATAGATCTTGTTGCGGAACGTGACCTCGGACTTGTCGAACACGATGGCCAGATGCGTGGGACGGTCGGTCTCGGGCATGTCGCGCAAGAGCTTCCACAGCATGTTGCAGAAGCCGAGCACGGCATTGACCTGCAGCCCGTCGGACTTGCGGTTGAGTGGCGGCAGCGCGTGATAGGCGCGGAAGATGTAGGACGAGCCGTCGACCAGGAACACATGGTCGCCTTTGGCCGCGCCCTTGGCGGCGGCAGGCGCGGGAGCGGCGGGCGTGGCGGCGGCTTTCTGGGGAGCTTTGGGCATGGCCGCAATGTAGGGATTTTCGCTCGCATTGACAGCCGTGACGACGCCATGCGCACCGGATTTTTCCGCCCCTCAGTCCGGTCGGACGCAGCGGGTCAGGAACTCCATGACGGCGCGAATGAGGGGCGTGCGCCTGAGGTCGCGATGAACGATGAGCCAGATGTCCCTGCTGATGGCCGCGCCGGCTTCGAAGCGGGTGAGGTCGGGATCATGATCGCCGAGAAAATGCGGCAGGGCGGCGAGCCCCAGCCCTGCGCGCGCCGCTGCGGCCTGGCTCTCGAGATCGCTGCTCCGAAACACGATCGTGCGCTGCCCGGCGACCGCGTTCAGCCATTGCTGCTGGGGTGCCGAGTCCATGCTGGCATCATAGGCGATGAATCCGAGCGCATGCTGCGGCGTCTCCTTGAGATAGTGCGGCGCGCCGTAGAGGTTGAAGCCGAAGCTGCCGATCTTGCGTGCGATCAGGCCGGGCTCGTCGGGACGCGACAGTCGCAGAGCGATGTCGGCTTCCCGTCGGTTGAGCGAGGCGCTGCGCTTCTCGCCGATCAGCTTGATGATGATGGCGGGATGCCGTCGGTGCAGCTCGACCAGCCGTGGCGCGATCAGCCTGTTGGCGAGCGTCGGCGGCGCGCTGACCGAGACCTCACCGGCCAGACCGGGACGCGATGCGACCACGGCGCGCTCGATCGCGAACGCGGCCTGCTCCATCGGGCCGGCGGCCGCAGCGAGGCGGCGGCCGTCCTCGGTCAGCTCATAGGCCCGCGCTCGGCGGTCGACCAGCTTCAGCCCGGTGGCCCGTTCCAGGGCCGCGATCCGGCGGGCCACCGTGACATGATCGACGCCGAGACCACGTGCGGCGGCCGACAGCGTGCCCTCGCGGGCCAGGGTCACGAAGTGGTGAAGGTCGGTCCAGTCGATCCGCATGTTCGAATATTCACAATAGGGGAGCCAAATTGGGCAATTCCGCAGAATGCCAACGCTGACCACACTGTCCGGATCAAGGCAAGATGTGCGGAGACGGGCATGGTTGCTATCGTTCGACTGAAGGCACCGGGTGGCGCGGAGAATCTGGTGCTGGAGAATGTTGAGCTGCCGGCGCCGGGCGCCAACGAGATCCGGCTGCGCCACACCGCGATCGGCGTGAACTTCATCGATATCTATCAGCGCAGCGGCCTCTATCCGCTGCCCGATGGAGTTCCTGGCGTCGAAGGGGCGGGGATCGTGACGGCGAAAGGCGCGGACGTGACAGGGTTGTCCGTCGGCGACCGCGTCGCCTATGCCGGCGCCCCGGTCGGCGCCTATGCCTCGGAGCGAAATCTGCCCGCCTGGCGCGCGGTGCCGCTGCCCGACGCCGTGTCTGAAGCGAGCGCTGCGTCGACCCTGCTGAAAGGCATCACCGCGGCGATGCTGCTCAATCGTACCTATGCCGTCGGAGCCGGAACGACGTTGTTGGTGCACAGTGCCGCCGGCGGGCTCGGCCAGGTGCTGACGCGACTGGCTCGGCTGCGCGGCGCGACCGTCATCGGCACGGTGAGCTCGGAGGCCAAGGCGGAGCTCGCGCGTGCCGCTGGCGCGCGCCATCTGATCGTCGGCCGGGATGCTGACTTTGTCGATGCCGTGAAGCGATTGACCGACGGGCGCGGCGTCGACGTCGCCTATGATGGCGTCGGCGGCAAGACGCTTGCGCGGACGCTCGCCTGCGTCAGGCCGTTCGGGACGGTCGCCAGCATCGGTCAGTCCGGCGGTCCAATTCCAAGCCTTGCCGTCGAGGAGCTGGGGCCGCGCCGCAGCCTGTCGCTGGCACGGCCGAGCGTGATGGCCCATGTCAACGATGTCGCCGACTATCGCAGGGATGCAGCGACGGTTCTCGCCGCGCTCGCCGATGGCGATCTCGTCGGCCACGGCACCGCGTATCCGCTGGCGCGGGTCGTCGAGGCCCATATCGATCTGGAGAGCGGCCGCAGCCGTGGCGCGCTGCTTCTGGTGCCCTGACGGTGAGGCTACTCCGCCGGCTGCAACACGGCTTTCGGCTTCGGCGGCGCGATCCAGAACGCGATCGGGCGTTCGAACAGGAAGCGGGCGCCGACGCGGAGCGCGAGGCGCCAGATCAGGAGCGCGCCGAGCACGCCGGCGATCGTGACCAGCAGCGAGATCGTTCCGATGTCCCCGATCACCCCGGTCTTCAGCAGGACTGTGCGTGTGGCTGCCATGGGCAGGAAGAAGGCGAGGTAGATCACGATCGAATGCTCGCCACAGAAGCGCAGCGCATTGAGGAGTTGCGCGCGCGCCAGCAGCGTGCCGGCGATGATGATGGCGACCGCGCCGGCATAGCCGAGGATGAGCGACACCGCCGGCCATTCGCCGACGCCGAGGTTCACCAGCGACTGGTTGATGACAGCCCAGGCGAGCAGGCCGACGATGGCGAGCATCGGCTGCGCCCGCGCGCGGTCCGACAGCGCGAAGATGGTGGTCGCGAACAGATAGCCGGAATAGATGTAGACGAAGCGGGCGCAGAATTCGTCGATCACGGTCCAGCCAGTGACGATATGCGACATTTCCAGGCCGGCCGCGATGCCCCAGATCACCGGCGCCGGCAGCTTTCGTGTCAGTTTGATGACGACGAAGAAGATCGGCAGCAGATAGATGAACCACAGCGTGCCGAACGGCTCGACGAAGGATTCGAGATACAGATAGCCGGCATGCTGCCAGCCAGACGCGGCGGCGAAGCCGGGCGCCTTGAAGCCGAACTGGATGGTCACCCACAGCACGTAGAAATAGGCGAAATGCACGACCTTGCGGTCGATATAGGTGCGCCAATCCCGGTCGATCACCAGCGGCAGGAACAGGCCGGAAATCAGGAAGAAGTCGGGCATCCGGAACGGCTTGGCGAATGCGACGACGGCGTGCATGAAGCCGGTCTCGCCGGCGGCCAGCTCGACGCCGAGCACCGAGTGCATCATCACGACCATGATGATGCAGATACCCTTGGCGTAGTCGACCCAGTCGATGCGCGCCTCGGTTCCGGCCGATTTCGGCGTACCATTTGCGGTCATGCTGTCCCTCTTTGGCGCGGAGCTGCCGCATTGTCGGGCAGAGCCGTTAATACTCCTCCTTGTCATCCAAACGTCATGCCGTTTTCTAAATTCCCCTTGAACCGCAAATGGTTTAAGACGCGAAAGTATTAACCTTGAAGGATGGGTTTCGATGCGAATTGCGATGATCGGCACGGGCTATGTGGGGCTGGTGTCCGGTGCCTGCTTCGCCGATTTCGGCCACCAGGTGACCTGCGTGGACAAGGACGAGAGCAAGATCGCCGCGCTGCATCGCGGAGAAATCCCGATCTTCGAGCCCGGCCTGGATGCGCTGGTCGCGGCCAACGTAAAGGCCAAGCGGCTCGATTTCACCACGGACCTCAAGCAGCCGGTCGCGGAGGCCGATGCCGTGTTCATCGCGGTTGGTACGCCGTCGCGGCGCGGCGACGGTCACGCCGACCTCACCTACGTCTATGCCGCAGCGCGCGAGATCGCAGCCTCCCTCACCGGCTTCACCGTGGTCGTGACGAAGTCGACGGTGCCGGTCGGCACCGGCGACGAGGTCGAGCGCATCATCCGCGAGACCAATCCGGCGGCCGATGTCGTCGTTGCCTCCAACCCGGAATTCCTGCGCGAAGGTGCCGCGATCCGCGATTTCAAATGGCCGGATCGCATCGTCGTCGGCACCGCGGACGAGCGCGGCCGCAAGGTGCTCGGCGACATCTATCGTCCGCTGTCGTTGAACCAGGCGCCGATGATGTACACCGAGCGCCGCACCGCCGAGCTGATCAAGTACGCCGCCAACGCGTTCCTCGCCACCAAGATCACCTTCATCAACGAGGTCGCCGATCTCGCCGAGAAGGTCGGCGCCGACGTGCAGGAGGTGGCGCGCGGCATCGGTCTCGACAACCGCATCGGCTCCAAGTTCCTGCATGCCGGTCCGGGCTTCGGCGGCTCGTGCTTTCCGAAGGATACGCGCGCGCTGATCAAGATCGCGCAGGACTACGACACGCAGCTGCGCATCGTCGAATCGGTGCTGGCCGTCAACGACAACCGCAAGCGCGCGATGGCGCGCAAGGTGGCGCATGCGGTCGGCGGCAATCTGCGCGGCAAGACGGTGGCGGTGCTCGGCCTCACCTTCAAGCCGGAGACCGACGACATGCGCGAGGCGCCGTCGATCCCGCTGGTGACCGGGCTGCTCGACATGGGCGCCAAGGTGCGCGCGCATGATCCGGTCGGCATCGAGCAGGCCAAGAAGGAGCTGCCGGAGATCGCCTATTTCGACGATCCCTATGAGTGCGCGACGGGCGCCGATGCGATCGTGCTGGTGACCGAATGGGTGCAGTACCGCGCCATGGATCTCGATCGCCTCAAGGAGGTGATGGCCCATCCGGTCGTCGTCGACCTGCGCAACGTCTACCGCCCCGACGAGATGGCCGCTCACGGCTTCGTCTACGAGAGCGTGGGCAGGCCGTCGGTGAAGGGCGCGTGATGCGAGGAGCGTGACATGGCGTTGTCATACCCCGCGCAGGCGGGGTATCTAGTAGCCTCGATCTTCGTCATCCGCGAGATCTGCGTCTACTGGATTGCCCGCCTTCGCGGGCAATGACGGGTTCAACGATTGCCTCTTCGCTTCGACACGCCGCTGCCCATCGATGCCGTGCTGGACGAACTGTCCGGCACGCTCGAACGCAGCAACACCGCCGTTCTGGTGGCGCCGCCCGGCGCCGGCAAGACCACGCGGGTGCCGCTGGCCTTGCGTGATGCGCCGTGGGTCGGAACTAAGAAGATCATCGTGCTGGAGCCCCGCCGGATCGCGGCCCGCGCCAGCGCCGAGCGGATGGCGAAGTCGCTCGGCGAGCGCGTAGGAGACACCGTCGGCTACCGCGTGCGGTTCGGCTCGAAGATCTCGCGCGCGACCCGCATCGAGGTCGTCACCGAGGGCATCTTCACCCGGCAGATCCTGGATGATTCCGAGCTGACCGGCGTCGCCGCCGTGCTGTTCGACGAATTCCACGAGCGCTCGCTCGATGCTGATCTCGGCCTCGCTTTGGCGCGCGACGCGCAGCAGGGGCTGCGCGAGGATCTCCGCATTCTCGTGATGTCGGCGACGCTCGACGGCGCCAGAGTCGCCAAACTGCTTGGCAATGCACCGGTGGTCGAAAGCGAGGGGCGGGCCTATCCCGTGGAGACGCGCTATGTCGGCCGCAAGCCGGATGCGCCGGTCGAGCGCCAGATGGCCGAGACCATCGCGACCGCTTTGCGCGCCGATGCCGGCTCCGTGCTCGCCTTCCTGCCGGGCGCCGCCGAAATCCGGCGCACCCAGACCATGCTCGCCGAGCGCGTCCACGATGCCAGCGTTGAGATCGTGCCGCTGTTCGGTGCGCTCGATGCCGCGGTCCAGGACCGCGCCATCTCGCCCGCCCCAAAAGGGCAGCGCAAGGTGGTGCTGGCGACCTCGATTGCCGAGACTTCGCTGACCATCGAAGGCGTCCGCATCGTGGTCGATTCCGGGCTCGCCCGGGTGCCGCGCTACGAGCCGGACATCGGCCTGACCCGGCTAGAGACGGTGCGGGCTTCGCGCGCCGCTGTCGATCAGCGCCGTGGCCGCGCCGGCCGCACCGAGCCTGGCGTCTGCTACCGGCTATGGGACGAGCCGCAGACGGCCTCGCTGGCGGCCTATACGCAGCCGGAAATTCTCAGCGCCGACCTGTCCTCGCTGGTGCTCGATCTGGCGCAATGGGGTGTCAGTGACCCCTCCGCGCTGAGCTTCCTCGATCCGCCGCCGCAACCGGCCTGGAAGGAGGCGCGTGATTTGCTGCGCGAGATCGACGCTCTCGACGAAGAAGGTCGCCTCACCGACGAGGGCCGCCGCCTGCGGGCGCTGGCGCTGCCGCCGCGGCTGGCCCGCATGATCGTCGACGCCGCTGATTATGGCGCCGCCGCGCAGGCCGCCGACATCGCCGCCATCCTGACCGAGCGCGGGCTCGGCGGCGACAGCGTTGATCTCGAGGTTAGGCTCGATCAGTTCCGTCGCGACCGCTCGCAACGGGCGCAGAGTGCGCGTGACATGGCACGGCGCTGGGCGCAGCAGGTCGGGGCGGCTTCCTCCCCGCAAGTGCAAGGGCAGCTCAGCACCGGCTTGATGCTCGCCTTTGCCTTTCCGGACCGGGTCGCGCGCAACCGCGGCAATGCCAGCTTCGTGCTCGCCAATGGCCGTGGCGCCGCCGTCGAGCCGACCTCGTCGCTGGCGCGCGTACCCTATATCGCGGTCGGTGAGCTGACGGGAACGGCGGCCAGCGGCCGCATCCTGCTGGCGGCGCCGCTGGCGATCGAGGATATCGAGCGGCATTTTGCTGCGCATATCGAAGCGAGAGACGAGGTCAGCTTCGATCAAGACGCGATGGCGTTGCGGGCGCGCCGCCGGCGCAAGCTGCATGCGATCACCATGGCCGATGCGCCGGTCGCGCTGACGCCGTCGGAGGAGACCGCGCGCATCTTCGCGGAAGGGATCTGCGCGGCCGGGCTCGACCGGCTGCCGTGGTCGAAGGCCGCCAAGCAGTGGCGTGACCGCGTCACCTTCCTGCGCAAGGCGGAAGGCGACAGTTGGCCGGACCTGTCGGATGCGGGCCTCGCCGAGCGGCGCGAGGACTGGCTGGTGCCGCTGCTGGCCGACAAGACCTCGCTCAAGGATGTCTCGCCCGGCGACGTCTCGGATGCCGTCATGGCACTGCTCCCCTGGGATCTGCGGGCCCGGCTCGACCGGGAGGCGCCGACGCATTTCGAGGCGCCGACCGGCACCATGCTGGCGATCGACTACGAGGCCGAGCAGGGGCCCACCATCGCCGTCCGGCTACAAGAGCTGTTTGGGCTCAACGTCCACCCCTCGATTGCCAGAGGCGCGGTGCCGCTGGTGCTGGAGCTGCTGTCGCCGGCGCAGCGGCCGGTGCAGGTGACGCGCGATCTGCCCGGCTTCTGGCGCGGCTCCTATGCGGCCGTCCGCACCGATCTGCGCGGCCGCTATCCGCGCCATCCCTGGCCTGATGATCCGGCCCATGCCGAGCCGACCCGGCGGGCCAAGCCGCGGGGGACGTAGCTCATGCAAATTGTACCGCCGCTATCGTTGTCGTTAACGCTTCACTCATCGTTTTCGCCAAAATGGCGGCGGCAGCCGGTCGCTCGCAGTCGCCCGTCAGCGGCTTTGATGGTCAAATCGGTTGCGGGGTAAAGTCGGGCGTTTGCGTCATGCGTAACATAATGATCTTTGCGGCCGTTCTCGTCGGTCTCGGCACCTTCATGGCGCAACTGGCCGATCGCCTGACCCCCGCGTCGGCATCCGCGACGCCGTCCGCGCGGGTTGCCGCGGTGGAACCGTCTGCCGCGGGCCAGCGCAGCCTGAGCATTCCGACCGACCGCCGCGGTCACTTCCGCGCCGACGGCCGCATCGACGGCCAGCGCATCAGCTTCATGGTCGATACCGGCGCCTCGATGGTCGCGCTGAACGAGAGCTCGGCCGCCCGTTTCGGCCTGCGTCCGGCGCGCGGCGACTACACCGCCACCGTGACCACGGCCAACGGCACCGTGAAGGCCGCCCGGGCCAAGCTTGCGATGGTCGAGCTCGGCGAGCTCACCGTGCGTGACGTCGATGCCCTGGTGCTGCCCGATACGGCGCTGTCGGAGAATCTGCTTGGCCTGTCGTTCCTGTCCAAGCTGAAGCGTTTCGCCTACGCCAACGGCCAGATGGTGCTGGAGCAGTAGGCTGCACCGAAGCGGAATGTTGTTTCGCGCGTCACCGGCCCCCATATACCGGCAGGCAGGCCGATCCCGAGTCGCAGTCATTGAATAGTTCGTCGGGTGGCCTGCTCGAGCGGTCCTGCCCGATTGTTGCCTGCATTCCTCTGCCTTCTGACACTGTTGTCTGACGTCGTGCTAAGCATGAACGCCTTCTTCCATTGATGTGATATTGCCGAGGCCGTCTCCTGATGTTTCCGAAACCCAAGCCCGTCCTGGTTCCCAATACCTACGCCTTCGAATCCGAGCCGATGGTGAAGCCGACGGGCTTCCGCGAATATGACGCGCGCTGGCTGTTCAACAAGGAGATCAATCTGATGGGGGTGCAGGCGCTCGGCATGGGGCTGGGCGCGCTGATCGCCGAACGCGGCGTGAAGCAGGAGATCGTGACCGGGCACGATTTCCGCGGCTATTCCGCCTCGATCAAATATGCCCTGATTTCGGGCCTGATGGCCGCCGGCTGCAAGGTGCATGACGTCGGCCTCGCGGTGACGCCGATGGCCTATTTCGCGCAGTTCGATCTCGACGTGCCCTGCGTCGCCATGGTGACCGCCTCGCACAATGACAACGGCTGGACCGGCGTGAAGATGGGCGCCAACCGTCCGCTCACCTTCGGGCCCGAGGAGATGACCCGGCTGAAGGAGATCGTGCTCAACGCCGAGTTCAAGAACGGCGGTGGCGGCTCCTACCAATTTCACGAGAATTATCCGGCGCGCTACATCGCCGACCTCACCAGCCGACCCAAGCTCAAGCGCAGGCTCAAGGTGGTCGCGGCCTGCGGCAACGGCACCGCGGGCGCCTTCGCGCCGCAGGTGCTGGAGGCGATCGGCTGCGAGGTGATCCCGCTCGACACCGAGCTCGATCACACCTTCCCGAAATACAATCCCAATCCCGAAGACATGGAGATGCTGCACGCCATCCGCGACGCCGTGCTCGCGCACGAGGCCGATGTCGGCCTCGGCTTCGACGGCGACGGCGACCGCTGTGGCGTGGTCGACAACACCGGCGAGGAGATTTTCGCCGACAAGGTCGGCGTGATGCTGGCGCGCGACATGTCCGCGATCCACAAGGACGCGCAGTTCGTCGTCGACGTGAAATCAACCGGGCTGTTCATGACCGATCCGGTGCTGCAGGCCCAGGGCGCGAAGACCGTCTATTGGAAGACCGGCCATTCCTACATGAAGCGCCGCACCAACGAGCTCGGCGCGCTCGCCGGTTTCGAGAAATCCGGCCACTTCTTCTTCAACAAGCCATTCGGTCGCGGCTATGACGATGGTCTGGTCTCGGCGATCGCGATCTGCGAGATGCTCGATCGCGCGCCCGGAAAATCGATGGCCGACCTGAAGGACGCGCTGCCGAAGACCTGGTCGTCGCCGACGATGTCGCCGCATTGTGGCGACGAGGTCAAATACGGCGTCGCCGACGCCGTAGTGAAGCATTTCCAGGCGCTGCAGCAGCAGGGCGGCAAGGTCGCGGGCCAGCCGATCCGCGATCTCGTCACCGTCAATGGCGTGCGCGTCACGGTCGAGGACGGCAGCTGGGGTCTGGTGCGAGCGTCATCCAATAAGCCCGAGCTCGTGGTGGTAGTCGAAAGCCCGGTGTCCGAGCGGCGCATGCACGACATGTTCGAGGCGGTCAACGAGGTGCTGCGGACGCATCCCGAAGTCGGCGCCTACAACCAGACGATCTGAGGCCGCGTTGATGATGTCGCGCTGGGGCCGATGCTCGCGCTGATCCCATCCTATTCGATGGGATCAAGCAGCCCTCAGGGAGCTCAGGAACTGATCGACCTCGGATTTGAGCCGGGTGGATTGCGAGGATAGTCCGTTCGCCGACTCCAGCAGCCGGGACGCGGCGCTGCCGGTCTCGTCGGAGGCACGGGTCACGCTGCCCATGCTTTGGCTGACAAGCCGCGTGCCTTCGGCCGCCTGCTGCACGTTGCCGGAAATTTCTCCGGTGGCGAGGCCCTGCTGCTCGACCGCGGTGGCGATCTCCTTGGAGATTTCGTCGATCTCGGCAATCGTTCCCCCGATCGCCTGGATGGCGCTGACGGCGTCCCCCGTGGCGCTCTGGATGCTCTGCACCTGGCTGGAAATTTCCTCGGTGGCCTTCGCGGTCTGGTTGGCGAGCGCCTTGACCTCGCTTGCCACGACGGCGAAGCCCTTGCCGTGCTCGCCAGCGCGCGCCGCCTCGATGGTGGCATTCAGCGCCAGCAGGTTGGTCTGGCTTGCGATCGTCTGGATCAGCGTCACCACCTCGCCGATCTTCTGGGTGCCGGCAGCCAGGCTCTCGACCACCGTGTTGGTGCGGCGAGCTTCGTCCGCCGCTTTCGCGGCGATCTCCGCCGAGCGTGTCACCTGCTGTGAGATGTTGTTGATCGACGCAGTCAGCTCTTCCGTTGCTGCAGCGACCGTCTCGACATTGGTCGACGCCTGCTGCGAGGCGCCGGCCGCGGCCGACGTCTGGCGCGAGGACTCGGCGCTGCTCCGGCTCATCGACGAGGACAGGCTCTGCATCTCGTTGGCGGCGACGGCCACCGCCTCGACGATGCCGCCGATCTTGCGCTCGAAGCCCTCTGCCAGCTCGCGCCGGGCAAGATCGGTCTGCTGCTTGACGCGTTGCTCGGCCTCGAACCGCTCGGCGTTGGCGCGCGCCTCGGCAGCGATCGCCGATTCGGCTTCCGCGGTCTTGCGCGCGCTGGTTTCGAACAACTGCGTCAGCTTGAGCGCGAGGGCGATGAGAACGCCGGCCTCGATCAGCAGGATGACCGCATGCAGCACAACGCGGCCGAAATCAGCGCCGCCCGGGTAGATCGCTGCAGGAAAGACGAAGTTCAGGACCAGATGGTGAAGCGCGACGGCGACGGTGCCGGCCAGGATCGGCCGGTAGTCGCAATATGCGACCAGACAGGCCAGCGCCGCGAAGAAATACATGTGCATGTCGATCTGCCAGGCATGTCCGGACATCTGGTAGACGAGCACGGATACGCCGCCCATGACGGCGACTGCGACGGTGAGCTGGGTCGACAAAGTGTCGCCAGCGCTGCGCCAGGAAAGGGTTGCCACCACTGCCATGACGACCATGAGCATGGTCGGCATCAACCAGTCGCCGCGCGACAGCCCGATGATAAGGGAGAGCGGAACGTGAACCCAGAGCACCGCCAGCAGAAGCTTGCTGGTCGTGTGCCGGAGGGTTGCCAGATCGCTGGTCTCGACGGTCATTTCCTATTCCCCCAAAGAGATCATTTTGCAAAGCAGGCGGAGACCGCCTGCGGATCGATGATGAGCCAGGCGCCAGCCTCGCGCAGCCGCGCCAAGCCGTCGTGTTCGCCGGGACGGACGACCAGCAGCGATGAAACGGTCGTCGTGCGCACGAGAGCGGCGTCAGCCGAGGCCGCAGCGAGCATCGCCTGTTGCGCGCTCCACCAAGGTGGGAAAGCGACGGCCACGATTTCGCTCCCCATGCGCACCTGGAGTGACAGCGCAGCAACCGCGACAAAGCTCGCGATCAGGAGCGCCGTGGCATTGAGCCAGGCGCGCGAAGGCTGAGGTATGGTTGCACCGGACGTCATCGCATCCAAGAATAGAGGGATGGGAATAACTTCAGGTAAACGTTCGTTAGGGATGACGACCGAGGTTCGGGACGCTAGCGCTGCAACGTCGAAGCTGCCCGGAATGCTCGGCTCAGACCGGCGGCACCGGCAGCGCCGTCACCGACTTGATCTTCTCCATGGCGAAGCGCGAGGTGACGTTCTTGAGGGGCACCGCGCTGATCAGCTTCTTGTAGAAGACATCGTAGCTCTGCATGTCCGCAACGACGACGCGCAGCATGTAGTCGACGTCGCCGGCCATCCGGTAGAACTCCATCACCTCCGGCATCGAGCTGACCGCCTCGGCGAATTTGCGCAGCCAGGCCTCGGAATGGTCGGCGCTCTCCACCGACACGAACACGGAGATGCCGAGCCCGATCTTGTTCTGATCGACCAGGGCCACCCGGCGCAGGATCACGCCATCGGCCTCCAGCCGCTGGATGCGCTTCCAGCACGGTGTCGACGACAGTCCGACCCGGTCGCCGATCTCGGCGACGGACAGCGAAGCGTCCTCCTGCAGGACCATCAGAATCTTGCGGTCGATGGCATCGAGCCGGCGATTGGCCTCGGAGCTTTGGGCGGCGACATCGGTCATGGAGAAACTTGTTCCATATGAAGGCTATAAAACCCTCATATAGAGAAAATCGTTCCAAAGCAAGGATCGGCCGTTCAGCCCTTTGCGGCCGGGTCTGGCCGCTTCCGCGGAGGGGTAGGCTGGTTTCCTGCTACCGCTCGTCGTTCTCCTTCAGCCAGCGGCCGACCAGATGATGAGCAATGGCGAACGGATGCGGTCCCGCCAAGCCATCTGGATGCTGCCGCACCAGCATCTGCCGGGCCTCGTCGCGGCTGAACCAGCGCACGTCCTCGAGCTCGTTACGGTCGATGACGATGTCTTCGTTGAGCGCCCGGGCGCTGCAGCCGATCATCAGCGACGACGGGTAGGGCCAGGGCTGGGTCATGTAATAAGTCACGTCGGTGCAGCGAATGCCGGATTCTTCGAACACCTCGCGCCGGACGGCGTCCTCGATCGTCTCGGCCGCCTCGACGAAGCCGGCGAGGCAGGAATACATGCCGGCCGGAAACTGCTTCTGCCGCCCGAGCAGGCACTTGTCGCCGGAAGCGACCAGCGAGATCACGACCGGATCGGTGCGCGGGAAATGCTCGGTCTTGCAGCTCGGGCATTCGCGCTTCCAGCCGCCCTCGCGCATCGCGGTCTTGGCGCCGCAATTGGCGCAGAAGCCGTGACGCTGATGCCAGGACACCAGGGATTTCGCCATCGCGATCGTCGCCAGCTGGTCGACCGGGGTCGCACCCTGCATCGCCATCCCGCGCAGCTCGGCGACCGACACATCGTCGCGCCCGGCGAGCTTTTCGACGGCGGCCGGCGAGATGCCCATGCCGAACACGGCCGCGCCGTCCTGCAGCCCGAGGAAGATCGTTCCCGGATTGGCACCGAACTTCAGCGCCTCGTCGATCGACAGCAGCGCGCGCAGCTGGTCGCCGTCGCGCTTCAGCACCAGCGAATCGCGGTGCACGACATAGGCGCGCGTCGAGGGATTGCTCTCGAAGGCGATCAGCTTGTCATCATGGAAGCGCAGATGGGCGGCGCGATCGATTGGATGGCTGACGAAGGCCGGCTTGCCGAGCGGAAACAAGTCGAATGGCGACATCTCTTACCCTAACCAGATCTTGCGCCTGACAGCGCTGATGAACTGCTGCACCTCCTGCGCATCGTGCGGCACAGGCGGCGCGGCGCCCCACACCGGTCGCGGCCAGGCCACGTCACTTGTGCGTCGCGCGATGATGTGGACGTGCAACTGCGGCACCATGTTGCCGAGCGCGGCGACGTTGAGCTTGTCGCATTTGGTGATCTCCTTGAGCGCGCGCGACACCCGCGTGATCTCGGTCATCAGCTGCGCCTGCGCGACCTCGTCGAGATCGATGATCTCGACCGCGCCCTCGCGGCGCGGCACCACCAGCAGCCAAGGATAGTTCGCGTCCTTGATCACCAGCACGCGGGACAGCGGCAGGTCGCCAATGTCGATCGTATCCTTCGCAAGTTGCGGATGCAGCGACCAGGCTGATTCGGGCATGCGGCGGTTCCTGGCGGACGGTCTGGCGGGGAATTCGACGGCACCTAAAGCCTTTCCGAGCTGCGGCACAAGCCCGCGGGGCGGTGGGCCGCCCCGGCGAAGCTCGCGCTTGCTTTCCGGACCGTTTGGCCCCAAATAGGCAGCGGGAGATTGGCGGTGGACGAGCCACTCGCCAACCGGGTCAGGTCCGGAAGGAAGCAGCCCTAACGAGGTCCGGATCGGGTCGCTCGTCAGTCTCCTACCTGTTTTCTCGAGCGAATCGCGCAAAGATGGCGGGGACCCCGCGCAGGGCGGGCGCTCGACCGCGCTCCGGCTGATTGCGTCGACGATCGCGATCGATGCCGGCCTGGAATACTCACTTGCGGATCGCTCGATGACCGACGCTGGCGCCCCACCTGTTCCGCCTGACAGCGCCGACGCTCCCGCCAAGCCCTACCGGGTGCTGGCGCGCAAATACCGCCCCTCCAGCTTCGCGGATCTGATCGGCCAGGACGCCGTGGTGCGCACCGTCTCGAACGCGTTCGAGACCGGCCGGATTCCGCAGGCCTGGATTCTGACCGGCGTCCGCGGCGTCGGCAAGACGACCACCGCCCGCATTCTCGCCCGCGCCCTGAATTACGAGCTGCCGGACGGCTCGGTGAAGGGGCCGACCATCCATATGCCGGTGCTCGGCACCCATTGCCAGGCAATCATGGAAAGCCGGCACATGGACATCCTGGAGATGGACGCGGCGTCCCATACCGGCGTCGACGACGTCCGCCAGATCAATGACAGCGTCCGCTATGCGCCGGCCAGCGCGCGCTACAAGGTCTACATCATCGACGAAGTCCACATGCTGTCGACGGCGGCGTTCAACGCCTTCCTGAAGACGCTGGAGGAGCCGCCGGAGCACGCCAAGTTCGTGTTCGCCACCACCGAGATCCGCAAGGTGCCGGTGACGGTGCTGTCGCGCTGTCAGCGCTTCGATCTGCGCCGGGTCGAGGCCGAGGTGCTGATGAAGCATCTCCAGGGCATCGCGACCAAGGAAGGCGTGACGATCGAGCCCGAGGCGCTCGGCATCATCGCGCGCGCCGCCGAAGGCTCGGTGCGCGATTCGTTGTCGCTGCTCGATCAGGCGATCGCGCACAGCGCCGCCGAGGTGCGCGCCGATGATGTCCGGCAGATGCTGGGCCTCGCCGACCGCACCCGCGTGATCGACCTGTTCCACCATCTCGCCAGCGGCGACATCGCCGCCGCCTTCAAGGAATTCCGCGAGCAATATGACGTCGGCGCCGACCCCGTGGTCGTGCTGTCGGATCTGGCCGAGTTCGTGAACTTCGTCACCCGGGTGAAGGTCGTGCCGGCGACGGCCGACAACGTCGCCTTCAGCGAGACCGAGCGGCTGCGCGCGCGCGACTTCGCCACCAAGCTGTCGATGCGGGTGCTGTCGCGGATGTGGCAGATGCTGCTGAAGGGCATTGCGGAGACGCAAGGCGCGACGCGCCCGGCTGCAGCGGCGGAAATGGTGCTGGTGCGCATCGCCTACGCGGCCGATCTGCCGACGCCCGACGAAGCCATTCGTATGATCGAGCAGAACAGTGGTGGCTCGCCGATCGTCACGAACGGCGGCGCGGCGCGTCCTGCGCCGGCATCCGGCATGAGCGCGGGGGCGCCGCCTGTGATGACGTCGGCGCCGATGCAGGCGCCGCGCGCGCAAGGCCCGACGCTCGCCGCGGTCGGCGGTTCGATGCGCCCGCAGGCGATGTCATCGCAGCCGTCGCCGGCATCACAGGACCAGCCCGCACTGCGCATAGGGAGCTTTCAGGAACTCGTCGCGCTGGCCGGCAAGAACCGTGACCTGATCACCAAGAGCGCGCTCGAGATGGACGTGCGGCTGGTCCGCTTCGAGGAGGGACGGCTGGAGATCGCGCTGGAACGGACGGCGCAGCGCTCGCTTGTCTCGGACCTCGGGCGCAAGCTGGAGGACTGGACCGGCCGGCGCTGGACGGTGATCGTTTCCAACGAGCCGGGCCAGGCGACCTTGCGCGAGCAGAATCTGCGCGCCAAGAGCGAGCGCGAGGCGGCGGCGGAGGCCGATCCGCGCGTGCAGGAGATCCTGGCGCGGTTCCCGGGCACCAAGGTGGTCGAAGTGCGCCGGCTCGCCCCCGAGCCGCCCGAATCGGACGCCAGTGCTGTCGAGCCGCCTGACGAGTCCGACGATGATGATTTCTAGAGCATGATCCGGAAAAGTGGAAACCGGTTTTCCGAAAGATCATGCTCAACAAGATGGCTGATGATGAGGTGCTCCGATGGCTGACTTTCTCGGCATGATGAAACAGGCGGCGCAGCTGCAGACGAAGATGCAGGAGATGCAGGAGGAACTCGGCAACGTCGAGGTCGAGGGCATCTCGGGCGGCGGTCTGGTTGCCGTGCGCATGACCGCCAAGATGGACGTGAAGAGCGTCAAGATCGATCCGTCGCTGCTCAAGCCGGAGGAGGCCGAGATCCTGGAGGACCTGCTGGTCACGGCGCATGGCGATGCGCGGCGCAAGGCGGAAGCCGCGATGCAGGAGAAGATGCAGGCCATCACCGGCAAGCTCGGCCTGCCGCCGGGCTTCGGTTTCGGTTAGTTGACCTGATGACATTCGTGAACTGATGGCCGTCGCCGGTCCCGAGATCGAACGCCTTATCCAACTGCTTGCGCGCCTGCCCGGCCTCGGTCCGCGCTCGGCGCGGCGCGCCGCCCTGCATCTGATCAAGAAGCGCGAGGCGCTGATGGTGCCGCTTGCCTCGGCGCTGCAGGTCGCGATCGATCGCATCCAGGTCTGCAAGACCTGCGGCAACATCGATACGCAAAGCCCGTGCACCGTGTGCACCGATCCGCGTCGCGATCCGGCGATGATCGTCGTCGTCGCCGACGTCGCCGACCTCTGGGCGCTGGAGCGCGCCAAGGCCTCCAACGGCCGCTATCACGTGCTCGGCGGCACGCTGTCGCCGCTCGACGGCGTGGGCCCGCAGGATCTCACCATCGATGCGCTGGTGCAGCGCGCGCATGCGCCCGAGGTGTCCGAGATCATCCTCGCTTTGAATGCGACGGTCGACGGCCAGACCACCGCGCACTACATCACCGACCTCCTGCAGGAGGCGAACGTCAAGGTCACGCGGCTGGCACATGGCGTGCCGGTCGGCGGCGAGCTCGACTATCTCGACGAAGGCACGCTCTCGGCCGCGATGCGGCAGCGGACCTTGTTCTAAGCACAGACGGAAGTGGAATGATGACGAAACGCGGATTCGGCAAACGGCTGGCTTTGGGCGCGATTCTGGCGGCGCTCTCGGCGCCGTCAGTGCTGGCGCAGCAAAGCGAGGCGGCGCAGAAGGCGGGCAAGCCGCTCAATGCCGGTGACGTGCTGTCGGGCGAGCTGAACGCGCTGAAGCTCAAAGGCGCCAAGCCGGGCCAGCCGTCCGCCGCCTATCAGATCACGAGCGAGCCGCGCCGCCTGCCGCCGCCGAGCGGGCTGTGCAATCTGGAGACCGGCCCGGAGACATTCCAGCTCGTTACCGCGAACACGGCGCAGGCGTCGCAGCTCAAGGGTCTGCTCGGCAAGCAGATCGCGGTCAAGGTCGACGAGATCGCCTGCGCCCAGGATGCGGGACAGATGAGCGAGGCGGTCGTGACCAAGTGGAGCTTAGTGAAGCGGTGAGACCTGATTGGGCCGTCCACGCGAGCGCGGCGTCCTGACTTTCCGCTGTCAGCGCCCGGCTCGACCGGGCGATCCAGTACCCCGCGGCTGCTCGGTCGATGGCTGACGTCTCTGGAATACTGGGTCACCCGTCGGAGCCTGTCATCGGGCTCGTCGAAGACGACACCCGGTGGTGGGTGACGACGGTCGAATGTGAGGCGCAGCTACACCTTCACTGGCCCCAACTGGTCGAAATGTCCGCGCCGCTGCAGCCAGGCGAGCAGCACAAGGCTCGGGATCGCGACCAGCACGCAGATCACGAAGAACAGCGGCCAGCCGGTCGCCTTCGCCACGTAGCCGGCGCCTGACGACAAATAGGTGCGCCCGACCGCGGCGAGCGCGGTCAGCAGTGCATATTGGGTGGCGGTGTGCAGCGGGTTCTGACACAGCGCGGAGAGATAGGCGACGAAGATCACGGTGCCGACCGCGCTGGTGAAGTTTTCCGCCGAGATCGCCAGCGCCAGTGCCCATTGATTGACTCCGACGATCGCAAGCCAGGAGAACGAGAGGTTCGCCATCGCCTGCGCCACGCCGCCGATCCAGAGACTCGTCGCGAGCGAATAGCGTCGCGCGACGAAGCCGCCGGCAAAGCCGCCGGCGAGCGTCGCGGCGAGACCCACGCCTTTCACGATCGCGGCGTAGTCGACCTTGCTGAAGCCGAGATCGATCACGAACGGCGCGGTCATCGTGCCGGAGAAGGCATCGGTGAACTTGAACAGCACGACGAAGGCGAGCGCCGTGAGCGCATCCCGCCGGCCGAGGAACTCGACGAAGGCCCCGGCAGCCGCATGCATCACGCGGGTGAGCGCGGTGTCGGCGCCCATCGCGGCCTCCGCCTGCTGCGACTGAGCCGGCTCAGTCGCCGCGAGGGCCGTGATCGTGCCGATCAGCACCAGTCCGGCCATCGCGACATAGCCCCACATCCAGGACGATGGCCGCGACAGTCCGCTGGTTTCGAACGCACTGACCACCACCAGCGCGCCGGCAGTCGAGACCAGCATGCCGATGCGATAGGCGGCGACATACGCCGCCATGCCCGCGGCCTGCTCGCTCTCCGGCAGGCTCTCGACGCGGAAGGCATCGACCACGATGTCCTGGGTCGCCGACATCGCGGCGACCAGCAGCGCGGCCAGCGCCACCATGAACGGCGCATGTGCCGGATCGGTGAGCGCCAGCAGCAGGATGGCGCCGATCAAGAGCAGCTGTGCGAATACCAGCCAGCCGCGCCGCCGTCCGAACGCGCGCGTGAGCAGCGGCACGTGCAGCGCGTCCACCAGCGGCGCCCAGAGGAATTTCAGCGTGTACGGCGTCCCGACGAGGGCGAACAGCCCGATGGTGCCGAGATCGACGCCGAGCTCACGCATCCATATCTGAAGCGTCGAGCCGGACAACGCCAGCGGCAGTCCCGACGAGAAGCCGAGGAACAGCACCACGAGCACGCGCGGCTGCAGGTAGACGGCCATGCTCTCGCGCCAGGTGGGGGCGGGTTTGGCGGCGGACTCTGCGGCGGTCGCGGTGATCTCGGAAGCGGTGTCGGGTGCAGTCATGACCGGGTGGTAACAGATTTCGACAGCACCACAAACACAGCCGTCATCGCCCGGTTTGACCGGGCGATGACAATCTTGTCTGGATTGCCCTCTCATGCAACAGACGCAGCCAACGATCACTCTCCGGCCTGCATGCGCCCCGCTAGAGGAAACAGGTCCGGCGTCGTGCCCGCAGCCGGCGCGATGCGTGGTGAGTCCACCGGCGCATCCTGCTTGCTGAAATCGAGCTCCTCGATGCGGGCGGCGCGCTTCTCGATCTTGTCGGCGGAAATGAGGATCTGGCGGATGTCCTCGCCGACATCGCCGAAATGCTTCTGCAGTTTGAGCACGCGCTCGCGCAGGCGGCCGAGATCGTCGCCGAGATGGATCACCTCGTTGCGGATCTGGTCGGCGGCGTCGCGGATGCGCGCATCCTTCATGATCTGCTGCATGACCTGGATCGCGAGCATCAGCAGCGACGGCGACACCAGCACGACGCGCGCTCGATAGGCTTTCTGGATCACGTCGTCGAAGCCGTCATGGATCTCGGCATAGACCGATTCCGACGGCACGAACATCAGCGCCGTGTCCTGCGTCTCGCCGACCACGAGGTACTTCTCGGCAATGTCATTGACGTGGCGGAGCACGTCGGTGCGCAGCCGCTGCGCCGCGGCGCGCTTCTCCTCCTCGGTCACGGCGTCGTGCAGTGCGGTCACGGCTTCCAGCGGAAACTTGGCGTCGATGCACAGCGGTCGCGAATCGGGCAGGAACACGACGCAGTCGGGCCGCTTGCCGCTGGCGAGCGTGTGCTGAAACGCGTAGCTGCCCTTCGGAAGCCCGTCCTGGACGATCGCCTCCATGCGCGCCTGGCCGAAGGCTCCGCGCGACTGTTTGTTGGCGAGGACGTCGCGCAAGGTCGTCACTTGCGTCGTCAGCTCGCTGAGATCACGATGGGCGTTGTCGATGATGCCGAGGCGCTCGTGCAGCACGCGCAGACTATCCATTGTGTGGCGCGTGCTCTGCTCCATCGACTGTCCGACGCGGTGGGTGACCGCATCGAGCCGTTCGTTCACGCTGCGGGCCAGGTCCACCTGACGGCCGGCGAGCAGCTGGGCCATCGCGTCGACCCGGCCGGAGGCCTCGCTCTGGACGCGGATCATCTCGCCGAACCGTTGTTCGAGCTCGTCAGCCCGCATCGCCTGCTGGGCGGCGAGCTCCGCGCCGCGCCGTCCGGAGCGGGCCACGGCGGCCACGATGATCACGAGCAGTAGCAGCACCAGTACGCCGAATCCGATCAGCGCATCGCTCGCCCTGATGGGCAGGTCGCCGATGATGACGACGACAGGATTGAGGGATTGGCTGACGGTCATCACCCCCGTCTATCCGATTCGCGCAAGCTCGCGAACGAAGAGAGAACAATTATGGTTAAGGGCACGTTAAGAATCATGGTTAACGAAACGTTGAAATTCATGGTTAGTGAAGTCTTAACCGCGAGCCATCACATTGACCCCGCCGGTTCCGCGGCTTAAATCGCGCGCCATGTCCCTAAGAGAAATCATCATCCTGCCGGACCGGCAGTTGCGGCTGGTGTCCAAGCCGGTCGAGAAGGTCACGCTGGAGATCCGGCAGCTGGTCGACGACATGTTCCAGACCATGTACGACGCGCCCGGCATCGGGCTTGCGGCGATCCAGGTCGCGCAGCCGCTGCGCGTCATCACCATGGATCTGGCCAAGCCCGATGCCAACGGGGAGGGCAAGCGCGAGCCGCGCGTCTTCATCAATCCCGAGATCATCGCCAAGTCGGACGAGCTGTCGGTCTACGAGGAAGGCTGTCTGTCGATCCCCGAATATTACGAGGAGGTCGAGCGGCCGGCACGCGTTCGCGTGCGCTTCACCGATCTGGACGGGGTGGTCCGCGAGGAGGATGCCGAGGGGCTCTACGCCACCTGCATCCAGCATGAGATCGATCATCTCAACGGCGTGCTGTTCATCGACTATCTGTCGAAGCTGAAGCGCGACCGCGTGATGAAGAAGTTCACCAAGGCCGCCAAGCGCGCCAGCGACTAACGGTCAACTCTCTCCTCCGTCATGCCCGGGCTTGACCCGGGCATGACGCGGAGGATTCGGCAATGCAGGATCTTCCACCAGATGCCGCTTCGCCTGATCTTCATGGGCACGCCGGATTTCGCCGTGCCGACCCTGCTCGAACTCGCCGGCCACGGCCACGAGATCGCGGCGGTCTATACGCGCGCGCCGAAACCCGGCGGCCGCCGCGGCCTCGCGCTGCAGCCGACGCCGGTCGAGACCGAGGCGCGTCGGCTCGGCATTGCCGTGTTCACGCCGAAGACGCTGAAGACCGAGGCGGCCTTGGCCGAGTTTCAGGCTCATCAGGCCGATGCGGCCGTGGTCGTCGCCTACGGCATGATCCTTCCCCAAGCCATTCTCGATGCGCCCAAGCTCGGCTGCTACAATCTCCACGCTTCCCTGCTGCCGCGCTGGCGCGGTGCCGCGCCGATCAACCGCGCGATCATGGCGGGTGATGCCGAGTCCGGTGTCATGGTGATGAAGATGGATGTCGGGCTCGACACCGGCGATGTCGCGATGGCCGAGCGCCTTGCGATCACCGACGCGATGACGGCGTCCGATCTGCACGACCGCCTGTCGCGGATCGGCGCCGATCTCATGGTGCGCGCGATGGCGGCGCTAGAGCGCGGCGGGCTGACGCTGACGAAGCAGGCAGAGGAAGGCGTCACCTACGCCGCCAAGATCGAGAAGGCCGAGGCGCGGATCGACTGGACGAAGCCGGCCCACGCGGTGCTGCGGCACATCCACGGCCTGTCGCCATTTCCTGGCGCCTGGAGTGAGTTCACGCTTGATGGCGAAGCGGTCCGCTTGAAGATCCTGCGCTGCGCGCTTGCCGACGGCAGGGGCGAGCCGGGCGCCGTTCTTGACGAGCAGCTCACCATCGCCTGCGCCGACGGCGCCATCCGCGTCACCGAGCTACAGCGCGCCGGCAAGGGTCCCATGAAGGCCGCGGATTTCCTGCGTGGCACCCGTATCGCGCCGGGCCTGCGCTTCGGCTGACCACCTCATCTCGTCATGCGCGGGCTTGACCCGCGCATCCATCTCAAGAACAAGCTTCGCCCAGGGATGGATTGCCGGGTCGAGCCCGGCAATGACGGCAAAACTCGATCGGGTCAGATGCCCCGCTACAAGCTCACCATCGAATATGACGGCGCGCCGTACTGCGGCTGGCAACTGCAGGCGACCTTGCCGTCGGTGCAGGGCGCGCTCGAAGCGGCGGTGCAGGCAACCTGTGGCGTTCCGACCCGGGTGCATGGCTCGGGGCGCACCGATGCCGGCGTCCACGCCACCGGTCAGGTCGCGCATTGCGACGTTGAGAAAGAATTCCGGCCCGACAAATTGCGCGATGCGCTCAACGCGCATCTGCGGCCCAACCCGATCGCGGTGCTCGACGCCGAGATCGTTCCCGACACCTTCGAAGCACGCTTCTCCGCCCGCAGGCGGCACTATCGCTATCGCATCGTCAACCGCCGCTCCAATCTCGCGCTCGAGGTCGGCCGCGTCTGGCGCGTGCCGCAGCGGCTCGACTCGGACGCGATGCACGCGGCGGCCCAGCGGCTGATCGGCAAACATGATTTCACGACTTTCCGCGACACGGAATGTCAGGCAAAATCGCCGGAGAAGACGCTCGATCAGCTCGACGTCGTCAGGGACGGCGATGCGGTCACCATTCTCACCTCCGCACGCTCCTATCTGCACAGCCAGGTGCGCTCGATGGTTGGCTCGCTGGTGTGGGTCGGGCAGGGCCGCTGGAGCGCCGATGATCTCGCTGCCGCGCTCGCCGCGCGCAATCGCGCCGCCTGTGGCGTCGTCGCGCCGCCGGAAGGCCTCTATCTCGTGAAAGTCGACTATTGAGATTGTTCTGCAGTGGAACCCGCGAATCGCTATTAGCTGCCAATGATTATCCTAATGAGTAGTCGTTTCGGGAGTAAGGGACAGGATTCATTAACTCCAAATTGAAGCCCTCGCTGCTATCCGGACCTCAGGCTGCTGTCCAGCGAGGTCGATCGTGCGCATTCGTCAAGTCTTCCTGCTCTCTTTGCTGCTCGGGGCCGTCATCGGCCTGCTCGCAACCATGTTGTTCGCCTGGCAGCAGCTGACCTCGCTGCAGGCCGCGAGGACGGCAGGCCGTGATACGCAGCTGCTGGCCGCCATGCTGCGGCTGCCGGAAAAGCTGAACCTCGAGCGCGCCATGGTCAATCCGCGGCTGGCATCGCCGAATCCGGCGACGGCCGATGAGCTGGCCTCGCTGCAGAAGATACTTCAAGGCTCTGACGACGCCTTTGCCAAGGCGCGCAGCCTGGCGCTGCTGAGTGAAGACAGCGCCGCGCTGGACTCGATCCAGCAGAAATTGCGTGCGACGCGCGGGGCCGCTCTCGATGCCGTCGCGCAGGCCAAGGCGGCGCGATCCGAAGCAATCGTCCGTGATTACGTGCCGCAGATGTTCACGATCCAGGAAACGACCGGCAGCCATGTCGACGTGATCGTGCGCCGGATCAATGCGGCCAATCCCGCAGTAGGCCAGGCGGCGCGTCTCGCAGTGATCGGCTGGGATTTGCGCGACTGGGCCGGTCGCGCCACGACGACGTTCGTTCGCATGATCGCGACCAAGCAGCCGATGGCGGGTGAACCGGCCGAGGCGCTCGCGACGTTCAAGGGACGCATCGAGCGCATCTGGACGACCGCCAAGCTCGCTGCCGCCGAGATCAACCAGAAGCCGATCTTCGCGGCCCTGACCGAGGTCGAGAATGGCTATTGGGCCCGCGGTGGCGAGTTCTATTCGTCGCAGGTGGTGCCGAACCGGGGCAAGGTGCTCGAGCTCGATCCCGACCAGTTCCTGCGGTCCGTATTCCCGATCCTCGATACGATCCTGCCGCTGCGGGATGCAGCCCTTGCCGAGGCGCTGAGCCAGAGCGAGGTCGCGATTGCCGAGTCGCAGACCCGTTTTGCCCTGGCACTGGTCCTGTTGCTGGTCAACGTCGCGGCCGCCGCACTGGGGACGGTCTGGTTCAATGCCCGCGTGATCAAGCCGCTGTCGAATCTGACCGAGATGATCCGTCGGATCGCCGGTGGCGAGCGCAGCGTCGAGATCGGATATGGCGATCGGACCGACGAAATCGGCACACTCGCCAACGCCATCGGTGTTCTGCAGGAGAAATCGGCGGAGGCCGACCGGCTGTCGCTGCAGGGCGCCGATGCCGAGGCCCGGCGCGACGCCCGCCGGCAGAAGATCGAGGCGCTCACCCGGCGGTTCGGCGAGGTCATCGACACGCTGTGCGGTCGGCTGAGCGATGCCGCGAGCGGCCTGAAGCAATCGGCCGAGACGCTCGACGGCTCGGCCAGCACCACCGCGTCCCGTGCCACCGCCGTGGCCGAAGCGGCGGCGCAGGCGACCTCTGGCGTCAATACGGTGGCGGCTGCCTCCGAGGAGCTGGACGCGTCGATGAAGGAGATCACCCGGCAGATCGCGGAAGCCGCGTCGGAATCCTCCAACGCGACCAGCCAGGCGCTCGACACCACCGACAAGGTGCGCACGCTCGCCGGCAGCGCCACCCGCATCGGCGACGTCGTGCAACTGATCCGCGCCATCGCCTCGCAGACCAATCTGCTCGCGCTCAACGCCACGATCGAATCCGCGCGTGCGGGTGAGGCGGGCAAGGGGTTTGCCGTGGTCGCGTCAGAGGTGAAGAGTCTCGCATCCCAGACCAGCAAGGCCACCGAGGAGATCGAAAGCCAGATCGCCGCGATCCAGAACGAGACCGGCAGCACGGTGGCCGCGATCGAGAAGATCGCCGCCGTCGTCAACACCATCAGCGGCGTCACCGGTGCGGTGGCGAGCGCGGTGGCCGAGCAGAGCGCCACGACCCGCGAGATCGCCCGCAGTGTGCAGCAGACCGCGAGCGGCACCAACGACGTCTCGTCGTCGATCGCGCTGGTCAGCGCGGCCGCCGCGGACACCCGCGGATCGGCGCGCTCGCTGCTCGACTCCGCGGCGAGCCTTGCCGGCCAGGCCACCGACCTGCGTCGCGAGGTCGATCAGTTCCTGGCGGAGGTGAAGGCCGCCTGATCAGGATCAGGCGCGCCGCTCAGGCGAAATATCTTTCGAGAATGCCGCGATAGATCTTCGTCAGGGTCGCGATGTCGGCGACCGAGGCGCGCTCGTCGATCTGGTGCATGGTCTGGCCGACCAGGCCGAACTCGATCACCGGGCAGTAGCTCGAAATGAAACGCGCGTCCGAGGTGCCACCGGTGGTGGAGAGCTCCGGCTTGCGCCCCGTCACGCTCTCGATCGCGGCGACGGCGAGGTCGGTGAACGGTCCGGGCTTGGTCAGGAACACGTTGGAGTTCGACGGCAGCCAGTCGATGTGGGCGCGGATGCGGTTGCCACAGGCCTTGGCGAGCCGCTCTTCCACCAGCGCGCGCAGCGTCTCCTGCGTATGGCAGTCATTGTAGCGGATGTTGAACTTCGCCCGCGCCAGGCCCGGGATGACGTTGGTTGCGGTGTTGCCGACATCGACGGTGGTGAATTCGAGATTCGACGGCTGGAACTGCGCGCTGCCATGATCGAGCGGCTCGTCCGACAGTGCGACGATCAGGCGCGAGATGTCCGGCACCGGGTTGGAGGCACGGTGCGGATAGGCGACGTGGCCCTGCTTGCCCTCGACGATCAGGGTGCCGGACTGCGAGCCGCGGCGGCCGATCTTGATGCAGTCGCCCATGACCTCTTGATTGGACGGCTCGCCGAGCACGCAATGGTCGAACCGCTCGCCGCGCTCGGCCGCCCACTGCAACAGCTTGATGGTGCCGTTGACCGAGACGTCCTCTTCGTCGCCAGTGATCAGGAACGAGATCGAGCCTTTTGGCTGTCCGCCGTGATCGCGTAGATAGTCGAGCACGGCCGCAACGCTGCAGGCGATGCCGCCCTTCATGTCGACGGCGCCGCGGCCATAGATGTAGCCGCCCTTCACCTCGCCGGAGAACGCAGGCAGGCTCCACGCCGCCTCGTCGCCGGGCGGCACAACGTCGGTATGACCGGCGAAGGTGATGTGCGGCCCCTCGGTGCCGATACGGGCGTAGAGATTGTCGATGTCGGCCGTGCCTGCTTCCGAGAAGGTCACGCGATGGGTCGTGAAGCCGGCCTGCTTCAGCAGGGCCTCGAGCACGCCGAGCGCCCCGGCATCGGCGGGGGTCACTGAGGGACAGCGGATCAGGTCGCGGGTGATGGCTAGGGCATCGGTCATGCCCCCGCTTAACATGGGCGCTCGGGCGGCGGCTAGTGCGGCCGCCCGAGCGCGGACGATCAGTCGCGCAAGAGCTCGTTGATCGAGGTCTTGGAGCGGGTGCGCTCGTCGACGCGCTTGACGATGACGGCGCAGGCGGTGGAGGGGCCGATCTGGCCGTTCTTCATCGGCTTGCCCGGCAGTGCGCCCGGCACAACGACGGCGTATTCCGGCACCTCGCCGACGAACACCTCGCCGGTCTCGCGGTCGACGATCTTGGTCGACGCGCCCAGGAACACGCCCATCGACAGCACCGCACCCTTGCGCACGACCACGCCCTCGGCAACCTCCGATCGCGCGCCGATGAAGCAGTCATCCTCGATGATCACAGGACCGGCCTGCAGCGGCTCCAGCACGCCGCCGATGCCGACGCCGCCGGAGATGTGCACGCGCTTGCCGATCTGGGCGCAGGAGCCGACCGTCGACCAGGTGTCGACCATGGTGGCTTCGTCGACATAGGCGCCGAGATTGACGAAGGACGGCATCAGCACGACGTTCTTGGCGATGTAGGCCGAGCGGCGCACGATCGCGCCGGGCACGGCGCGGAAGCCGGCATCGCGAAAACGGTTCTCGCCCCAGCCTTCGAACTTCGACGGCACCTTGTCCCACCACGACGCCTGGCCGGGGCCGCCCGGGATCACGCTCATGTCGTTGAGGCGGAACGACAGCAGCACGGCCTTCTTCAGCCACTGGTTGACGCTCCACTTGCCGTCAGTGCCGCGCTCGGCGACCCGCGCCTCACCCTTGTCGAGCAGCTCCAGCGCGCTCTCCACGGCGTCGCGGACCTCGCCCTTGGTCGTGGTCGAGACGCCGTCACGGGCATCGAAGGCGCTGTTGATGGTGGATTCCAGGGCGGACAGTGACATCGGTCGATCCTCGCTTGGTCCCTGGGCAGAAAGCCGGGGACGGCCGTGTACGAGCATGGTGGGCAGGGCGGCTTTTTCGGGATTTGGACCCGGAGAGTCAAGGACGCATCGGTGGCGGGGGCCGTCCGCGCGGGAGGTGCGGCTTATCATGCTCCGTCATTCCGGATGGTCCGAAGGACCGGACCCGGAATCTCGAGATTCCGGGTTCGATGCTTCGCATCGCCCCGGAATGACAGCTCAATGCGTGGCGGGTCTCACCCCACCAGCCGCTGCAAGAATCCGGTCAGATTGTCCGTGACATGATCGACATGCGGGTCGTCGCGACCCGCCAGCTCCCAGTCCTCGCGCACCACCTCCTTGGTGCCGTCCGGCACCACGAGCACCGTGGTCATGCCGAGGTCGTGCGGCACCACGAGGTTGCGGGAAAGGTCCTCGAACATCGCCGCCCGTGTCGGATCGACGGCATGCAGCTTGAGGAATTTGTCGTAGGTCTCGCGCGCCGGCTTCGGCGTCAGCTCGGCCGCGATGATGTCGAACACGCCATGGAAATGGCCGGCAATGTCGAGCCGCGCCAGCACGGCATCGACATGGTCGACCGAGCCGTTGGTCAGGATCAGCTTGCGTCCGGGCAGCTTCTCGATCGCCGCGCCCATCGCCGGATTCGGCTCCAGCGGCGAGTGGTCGATCTTGTGCACGTAGGCGAGGAAGTCGTCGGCGTGCACGCCGTGCTCGGTCATCATCCCGCGCATCGTCGTGCCATAGCGGCGGTAGTAGTCCTTCTGGATGCGCCGCGCCTCCTGGGCGTCGACCTCGAGCCAGTTGGAGACGAACTCGCCGATGCGAGCATCGACCTGCTGCCACAGATTGACGTGATGCGGATACAGCGTGTTGTCGAGATCGAACACCCAGGTATCGACGTGGTCGAAGTTGCGGGGGGATTCTGTCATGTGGGCGTCGGTCCATCCTGCCTTCGGTCATCATGCCCGGCTAGGGCGGCATATTCCGCTGTCGTCCCGGCGAACGCCGGGACCCATACCGCGGAAGCTATCTTGCGGCATGATGGCTGATGCCGATGGCCCAAACCTCGGCCGGTGGTTATGGATCCCGGCGTTCGCCGGGATGACAGCTGTGGGTGTGGTGGCAACGTGGGCAACATCGATATGCCTATCACGGCAGTGCAAATCGCAGCGTCTTGCCGCCGCGGGTGATGTCGACGGCGGTGAAGCCGGTGGCGGTGAAGCCGCGGCTCGGACAGTCGCCCTGCTCGGATGTCTCGAACTTGTTCTCGCGGGTGCAGAGCTGCACCAGCCCGCCCCAGTTCAGCGGCTTGTTCTTCACTTTGATGGTGCGGTTCTCATCGTCGACCGCTTCGGCGAAGCTGTAGACTTTCTTCGGCTGTCCGGTGATGTCCGGATGCAGGCATTTGCCGGCATCGATCCGGTACCAGCCGCGGCTGACCACGGTGCGGCCGTCGTCCGTCGCCACCGCCGCCATCACCTTGTGCGGCGTGTCGTTGCACCAGGTCAGCCCGGTCGGCGCCGGCGTCTGCACCGCCTCCACCATGGTCGCGAAGAAATTCGGCTGCGACACAACGTCGGATGACAGCCCGCGGCTCTTCAGGAACGCGGCGAGCGCGGCCTGGGTCTTCGGCCCGTCAACGCCGTCGATCGGCGAGGCGTCGTAGCCGGCGATGCCGAGCAGCCGCTGGATGCCGGCGAGCCGCGCCTGCTCGTCGTCATATTCGGCGCTCTCGGCGAGGTAGGCGATCAGGGTGCCGTCGTCGGCCTTGGTCGGCGTCACCTGCGTGAACGGCGCCGGCGTCTGCCCGGTGCGGCACTGCCGGGCGGCTGCGATGACGAAATTGTCGGTCGCGACGCACAGCTGGTCATTGCCGTTCGCGGCGATCGGCGACGCGCCGTACAGGCTGAGCGCGCGCGCATGCAGCAGGATGCGATCGGCGGTCATCGTCCCCTGCAGCACCACGCGGCAGGTCGACGGATCGAGCCGGAACCAGCCGCGCGTCGCTGTCGCGGCCTTCTCGTCGATGCCGATCGCGGCCTCGACGACGTAGCTCATGCGGTTGCAGAGCTTGAGGTCGGCGCGAGCGGGGGTGGCCGCGACGAGAAGGGTAAGGAGGATCGTAGACAGGGCGAGGAAGAGGCGAGTCGTGAGGGGCATTGCAGGCCCGCATATCCCCACATCGTCATGCCCGGGCTTGACCCGCCTGCGCGGCCGAAGCCGCTTCGGCGCGGCGGAGGCCCGGGCATCCACGTCTCTCTCTCCGACTTCGCCGAACGACGTGGATGGCCGGGCTGTCTGCATTGCGAAGACGCGCTCCGCGCTTTCGCCCGGCCATGACGGAGAGAGATGGTCGCGCCTGCTCACTTGTGGATCAGCGTGCCCGTGCCCTGGTTGGTGAACAGCTCGAGCAGCACGGCGTGCTGCACCTTGCCGTCCAGGATGACGACGCCCTGCACGCCCTGCTCGAGTGCGTAGATGCAGGTCTCGACCTTCGGGATCATGCCGCCGGAGATGGTGCCATCGGCGATCAGCTTGCGCGCGTCCTTCACCGACAATTCCGGGATCAGCTTCTTCGACTTGTCGAGCACGCCGGGCACGTCGGTGAGCAGCAAGAGGCGCTTGGCCTTCAGCGCACCGGCCACAGCCCCGGCGAACGTATCGGCATTCACGTTGAAGGTCTGGCCTTCCTTCGAGGTTGCCAGCGGCGCGAGGATCGGGATCAGCTCGTAGCCGATCAGCTGATTGAGCAGCGTCAGATCGACCTTGTCCGGCTCGCCGACGAAGCCGAGATCGACCACCTTCTCGATGTGACTGTCGGGATCGACCATGGTGCGGGTCGCCTTGACCGCGCGCACCATGTTGCCGTCCTTGCCGCACAGCCCGACGGCCTTGCCGCCGGCCTCGTTGATGTAGCCGACCAGCTGCTTGTTGATGGAGCCGGCCAGCACCATCTCGACGATCTCGATGGTCGCGGCATCGGTGATGCGCAGGCCGGCGGCGAATTCGGAGACGATGCCGAGGCGCTTGAGCATGGTCGCGATCTGCGGTCCGCCGCCGTGCACCACCACCGGATTGATGGCGGTCTGCTCGAGCAGCACGATGTCGCGCGCGAACGCTTTCGCGGTGTCCTCGTCACCCATGGCGTGACCGCCATATTTGATGACGATGGTTTCGTCGTCATACTCCTGCATGTGCGGGAGCGCTTCGGACAGGATGCGGGCCTGATCGAGCGGGCTGATGGTGGTCGCGTCGGTCATGTCTGGGAGGTCTCGGCTGTCGGGGGCGTCGCGCCGCGTTCTAGCCGATTGCCGCCCGCGGCGCAAAGCGCCGGATCACACCCGCCGCGGCCACAGCGCGCAGACCGCGAGTGCGAGCCAGCTCGCGATCTGCAAGCTACCGCCGATCGGCGCCGCGAACGGAAACAGCCGGTCGCCGGTGAACTGCCGCATCAAGAGGTCGCCGGCGAACAGGGCCGGGCCGAGCACGAAGCCGATCGCCGTGATCAGGCCGATGCGCCGATGAACCACGCCGCGCTCTGCCAGCGCGATGGTGCCGAGCAGGGCGCAGGCGTGGAACAGCAGCATGGTGGAGGCGGTCGCGAGCCGCGATGCATCGGGCTCGTGCGCGGCCTTGGCCGCCAGCGCGACGCCCGTGGCGCCCATCAGCCCGGCCATTGCGACCAGGATTCGCCACGGCGTCATCATGTGCTCCGCTCTTCCAGCAGCCGCACCATGGCGGCACGCAGCTCCGGCATGCCGGTGCCGGATCGTGACGACGTCGCCAGCACCTGAGGAAACGCCGCCGGATGCTTGGCGAGCGCGGCCTCGGTCTCGGCGATCCGGCTTGCGAGCTCAGCCGGCTTGATCTGGTCGGCCTTGGTCAGGACGAGCTGATAGCTGACGGCGGACCTGTCGAGCGTTTTGAGAATCTCCTGATCGACCTCCTTCAGCCCGTGGCGGGCGTCGATCAGCACATAGACGCGGGCGAGCGAGGCGCGGCCGAGCAGGAATTTGTGGATCAGCTCGGTCCAGGACGCGACCTTGGTCTTCGCCGCGGCGGCATAGCCGTAGCCGGGCATGTCGACCAGCCGCAGCGGCGCATGCTCGGGCCCCTCGAAGAAGATCAGCTCCTGGGTGCGGCCCGGCGTATGCGAGGTGCGCGCCAGCGCGTTCTGGCCGGTCAGTGCGTTGATAAGGCTGGACTTGCCGACATTGGAGCGGCCGGCGAAGGCGACCTCGATCGCCCCCATCGGCGGCAGACTTTCGATGGACGGCGACGCATGGGTGAAGCGCCACGATTGGGCGAATAGCTTGCGGCCTTTTTCGATCAGGCGCTCGTCGGTGTCGCTGGTCGTCATGAATGCCATCGCCTCGTCATTGCGAGCGAAGCGAAGCAATCCAGGGCTCGAAAAGAAGTCTGGATTGCTTCGTCGCTGCGCTCCTCGCAATGACGAAACGGCGGCCGAAGCCGCCGTCCGGCTCACGCCGCCTTACTCGTCACGCTACTTTTTTTTTAAACGTGCCGCGGATGTTGTCGAACAACTCCACCTTCACGCCGTTGCGGCGCATGATGAAGCCCTGCTGCAGCACCGACAGCGTGTTGTTCCAGGCCCAGTAGATCACGAGGCCGGCCGGGAAGCCCGCGAGCATGAAGGTGAAGATCAGCGGCATCCAGTTGAAGATCATCGCCTGCGTCGGGTCCGGCGGCGTCGGGTTCAGCTTCATCTGGAACCACATCGTGATGCCCATGATGATCGGCCAGATGCCGAGCGCCAGGTAGTGGCCGAACAGCGGCAGCTGGGTCGGGTCGAACGGGATCAAGCCGAACAGCGTGAACAGATTGGTCGGATCCGGCGCCGACAGGTCCTTGATCCAGCCATAGAACGGCGCATGCCGCATCTCGATGGTGACGAACAGCACCTTGTAGAGCGAGAAGAACACCGGGATCTGCAGCACGACCGGAAGACAGCCGGCGACCGGGTTGATCTTCTCCTTCTTGTAGATCTCCATCATCTCCTGCTGCTGCTTCATCCGGTCGTCCGGATAGCGCTCCTTGAGCGCCTGGAGCTGCGGCTGGATCGCCTTCATCTTCGCCATCGAGGCGTAGGACTTGTTGGCGAGCGGGAAGAACAGGAGCTTCACCAGCACCGTCACCAGCAGGATCGAGATGCCGAAATTGCCGAAGAAGCGGAAGAAGAAATCCAGCGCCAGGAACATCGGCTTGGTCAGGAAGTAGAACCAGCCCCAGTCGATCAGGAGATCGAAATGGTTCAGCCCGAGCTGCTGGTTGTAGCCGCCGAGGCCGCCGATCGGGAAGTTGATGCCGACGACGCCGGCCTCCTTGGCGCCGGCGAACAGCCGCGTGGAGACGCTGGCCGAGCCGCCGGCCGGTACCGTCTGCGGGGTCTCGACATAGTCCGTCTGGTAGCGATGCTGGTTGTCGACCAGCTTCGACGAATAGTTCGCCTGCAGGCGGGCATCCGTCATCGGCAGCAGCGCGGCCGCCCAATATTTGTCGGTGATGCCGAGCCAGCCATTGGTGACGTCGAACTTCGCCGCCTTCTCGTCGTCCATCTTCTTGTAGGTGAATTCCTGCAGGCCCTTTTCGCCGAGATAGCCGATCAGGCCTTCATGCAGGATGTAATAGCCCGAGACTTGCGGCGTGCCATGACGCGAGATCAGGCCGTAGGGATACAGCGTCACCGGCGCATTGCCGGCGTTGGTGACGTCGTCCTTGATGGTGAAGAGATAGTGGTCGTCCACGGAAATGGTGCGCTGGAAGGTCAGGCCGTCGCCGTTGGTGAAGGTCAGCTTCACCGGGGTCGAGGGCGTCAGCGCGTTGGAGCCGTCCTGCTGCCACATCGTGCTCTGGTCCGGCACCTGCACCTTGGCGCCGGCGGCGTTGACCCAGCCGAACTCGGCGTAATAGGGCTCGGCGGTGTTGGACGGCGAGAACAGCACGATCGCCGGCGATTTCGGATCGACCGTCTCGCGGTACTTCACGAAAGCCAGATCGTCGATGCGCGCGCCCTTCAGCGAGATGCTGCCGGTCAGCCGCGGCGTGTCGATCTTGACGCGCGGGGTGGCGGCGATGGCGGTGTCGCGCGGCATCACGCCTGTGCTGATCACGGCCCCGCCCGGTGCGCTCGGGCTGCCGGTTGCGGAAGCGCCCGGCTGCGGGGTGGCAGACGGAGCGGTGCTGTCGGGCTGCGTTGCCGGCGCCTGCTTCTTGGCGAGCTCGGCCTGCAGTTGGGCCTGCGCGCGCTGCTTCTCCATCTGCGGTCCGTTGTAGAAGACCTGCCACAGGATCAGCACGAGGCCGGACAGAATGACGGCGAGGATGGTGTTGCGATTGTCGGTCATCGTTTTCTTATCGTCTCGTCGTTCAATCCGGTTTGCGGGAATGCGCGTCCGGTGCGGGAGCGTTTGGCTTGTCCGCATCCGACGGCTTGCGCGGCTGCGGCTTGGCCTGCGGCCGGTCGAGGCGGCGGAGCGTCGCCTGGAGGTCGGCGAGCATGGTCGAGAAGTCGCGTGACAGGGCATCCCGCCGGCCGACCAGCACGTAATCACTGTGCGGCCGCATCGACAGGGGATCGAGCCGTTTCACAAGCTCGCGCAACCGCCGACGGATGCGATTACGCTCCGTGGCGGTGCCATTCTTCTTGGTGACGGTAAAGCCGATCCGGATCGGGCCCTGGTCCGGCCGTTCCCGGCGCTGGACCCCGAAGGCAGGGCTGTTCGCCCGCACGCCATCGGCAACGGCGAGGAAGTCCGCCCGCTGCCGCAGCCGATCCATGATGGAAATCTCCGGGACAGACGCCCTGGCTTCAGGCGCTGAGACGCTTGCGGCCCCGGGCGCGACGCGCGGCAAGGACCTTGCGGCCGCCGGTGGTGGCGAGACGGGCGCGGAAGCCGTGACGGCGCTTGCGCACCAGTTTGCTGGGTTGATAAGTCCGCTTCACGGGTCGTTCTCCGCTGCCGGGCAATTTGCCAGTTGACAACTTGCCTGCTTGAAATGTCGATTGATGTCCGGTGATGCTTCCGGGCCCGAAATGGACCGCTGCCGGCCCTGAAATCGAGCCGCTCCCGGGCGGGCCGGGTCATCGCGGACGGTTGGCGCGGCTTATAAGGGAGCGTCCCGCCTTCGTCAATCGCGGCAAGGCCTACTAGGCCGTGCAGGCGATCGACGGCGCCGAGATCTCGTAAAGGCCTTCGTCACCGGCCGTGGGTCGGCGTGGCGAATGAGACGAAGCAGGACGAGAACGCAAGACCCTGGGCGCAAGACGCAAGAATAGCCTCGACACGGCGGGGTTGAAGACGTCAGAGGTCGTGCAGTTTTGGGTTCCATTATGAACGATTTGGAAACCGGAACATGAGCGATCCGTAATTTGACCGGACTCCGGTGCAGTCCCATCTTGCGGTCCCGTAAGGGTGGGGGTGTCTCTTACAAGGGCGATACGTGACCGAGAGCGACAACCAGCCAATCCTGGAGCGCCTGCGACCGAAAAGGTCGCGCCGGCTCGGCTTGTCTGGAAAGCTGCTGCTGTTGACCATTCCGCTGGTGATGATCGCGGAGGTGCTGATCTACGTGCCGGCGATCGCCAATTTCTGGACCAACCGGCTCAACGATCGCCTGGCGGCCGCCAATACCGCTGCGCTGGTGCTCGATGCCGCGCCGTCGGGCATGGTGCCGGATTCGCTGGCGCGGCAGATCCTCACCTCCATCAACGCGCGCGGCGTCGCCATCAAGATGGGCCAGCAGCGCCGCCTGCTCGCCAGCGCCGACCTGCCCGCCTCGATCGACCACGACTTCGACATGCGCGACATGACGGTGTGGTCGTCGATCGTGAACTCGCTGACGATGATGACGGAGACCGGCGATCACACCATGCGCGTGATCGGGCCGTCGCCGGGCCGCGCCCAGTTCATCGAGGTCGTGACCGACGAGAAGCCGTTGCGCAAGGCGATGTATCGCTTCTCGCGCAATCTGCTCGGCGTGTCGCTGCTGCTGGCGGTGCTGACCGCGGCGCTGGTCTATCTTGCTCTGCATTTCCTGTTCGTGCGGCCAATGCGGCGCCTCACCGCGAGCCTCGTCGGCTTCCACGAAAATCCGGAGAGCGTGGCGCGAATCATCGTGCCGAGCCAGCGTTCCGACGAGATCGGCGTCGCCGAGCGCGAGCTCGCCGACATGCAGCGCGACCTCGTCTCGATGCTGCATCAGAAGAGCCGGCTCGCCGCCCTCGGCCTCGCCGTGTCCAAGATCAACCATGACCTTCGCAACCTGCTGGCCTCGTCGCAACTGCTGTCGGACCAGCTCGCCAGCGTTCCCGATCCGCGGGTGCAGCGCTTCGCGCCGAAGCTGATGCGCTCGCTGGAGCGCGCCATCGCGTTCTGCCAGTCGACGCTGTCCTACGGCAAGGTGCAGGAGCCGGCGCCGGACCGCCGCATGGTGGCGGTCGAGCAGGTGGTGGCGGAGGTGCGGGAGACCGCTGGCCTGTCGCCGGATGCCTCGATCACGTGGATCGCGGCGATCGAGCGCGGGCTGAAGATCGATGCTGATCCGGACCAGCTGTTCCGCGTGCTGCTCAACCTGGTGCGCAATGCCGCCCAGGCCTTGGACAGCCTCGCGGCGGATGCCGGCGTGCGCCAGATCCGCATCACCGGCCGCCGCGAGGGCGGGGTGGCGATCCTGGAGGTCTCGGACACGGGTCCCGGCGTCCCGGCGAAGGTGCGAGAGCACCTGTTCGAGGCCTTCCGTGGTGCCGGTCGTCCGGGCGGCTCGGGGCTGGGCCTTGCGATCGCGGCCGAGCTGGTCCGGGCCCACGATGGCGACATCCAGCTGGTCGAAGGGACCCTGGGGGCCACCTTCCGAATCACGATTCCCGACCGCCCTGTCGAGCTGCAGACCTTCTGGACCGAGCGCGCCAGCGCCTGAACCGGACCGGCCTCACCTGCCATTCCGGGGCGATGCCGCAGGCGTCGAGCCTGGAACTCCGGGCGTGCCGGAACGAAGCCCGTCCGCTCCGGCCCTACCGAACCGCGCCAGCGCGTCTGCGGAAAAATGGTCGCAAAATGTCCCGCTCCAGCCTTGCCAAGCGGTCTCCGAGCCGTTAGTCAAAGGCCCTTCGCGAGGCCTGCCGGCATTTGCCGCCCCGGCCTTCCGGGATCCGGCCCCTGGCCCGGAGCCTGCCAAACGCGAAAAACGCGCCCGTAGCTCAGCTGGATAGAGCATCAGACTACGAATCTGAGGGTCGGACGTTCGAATCGTTCCGGGCGCGCCATTTAGATCAATGACTTAGCTAAAATCACCGTTTGAGATTTGAAAACTGAAACGGTTTTTCAAATGGTTTTGGTGTGCGACATGCATGCTTGTGGACGGTGCCGCTCCTGGCAAAGGATTGCATCCTGATCGGAGAATTAACGGGAGTTCGAATTCCACTCTCTCCGCCAGTGCCTCTGAGGTCCTATAAATCATCGAAGCCGTCGAGATGGCTATGGCGTGGCCGAAGCCACGCGTTCGAGAAGAGCCAATAGCCCGCGGAGAATTTCGAGCGGAGCGGGCGGGCACCCCGGGACATGCAGATCGACCGGCACGACCTCTCCCACGCCCCCCACCACGGCATAGCTGCTGGCGAAGCACCCGCCGTCGCGGGCGCAGTCGCCCACGGCCACGACCCACTTCGGATTTGGTGTTGCGTTGTAGGTCCGCTCCAGCGCCATGCGCATGTTCTTCGTCACCGGCCCAGTCACCAGCAGCACGTCCGCGTGGCGCGGTGAGGCGACGAAGCGGAGGCCGAAGCGTTCGAGATCGTAATAGGCGTTGTTGAGCGCATGAATTTCCAGCTCGCAGCCGTTGCAGGAGCCGGCGTCGACCTCGCGGATCGACAGCGACCGGCCAAGGCGCCGGCGGGCCGCCCGCTCCAGCGCAGCGCCCACTTCTGCAAGTGCCCGGTCGTCGGCCGACGGCGCCGGCTCCGTCAACGGCATCTGCACGAGACTCTGGAACAGCAGCTTTCTCATCTGGATGGACGTCCCTAGAGGTCGTGGCCCGAGTAGGAGCAGTTGAACGATTTGTTGCAGAGCGGGAAATCGGCAACGATGTTGTCTTGGATCGCGGCCTCCAGCAGCGGCCATTGGAACCAGGAAGGGTCACGCAGATGGCAGTGCGCAATGCTGTTGTCGGCATTGAGCCTGAGCCAGACCAGGATGTCGCCGCGAAAACCCTCCACCAGCGCCATGCCCTCGCGAACCTCGCCGGCCGTGGGCAGATCGATCCGCAACTCGCCCTGCGGCATCCGCTCCAGCAATTGGGTGACGAGCCCTAGACTCTGCTCGATCTCGCGAACGCGAATCCACACCCGCGCGTTGACGTCGCCGGCCTCAAGCACAGGAATCTCGAAGGCGAGCTTGTCATAGGGCGCGTAGGCAAGATGCTTGCGCGCGTCGAAGGTGCGGCCCGATGCGCGGCCGATGAAGCCGCCGGGCGCGTATTGACGGGCGAGATCGGCCTTCACCGTGCCCGTGGTGACGGTGCGATCCTGGAGCGAGGCCGTGTTGTCGTAGAGTTCCACCAGGGCTGGGAAGCGTGCCTGGATATCGCTCACCAGCGATCGGATCGCCTGGATGCCATCCTGGTTGATATCGGTCGCAACGCCGCCGGGCAGGATCAAGTCGCGCATCAGGCGGTGCCCGAAAACATTGCCCGCGCCGCGCAGCACCTTCTCGCGCAACACGCCGCAATGGGCCAGCATCAGGGCGAAGGAAGCGTCGTTGCAGATTGCGCCGAAATCGCCGAGATGATTGGCGAGACGTTCCAGCTCCGCCATCAGCGCGCGCAGATGGTGCGCACGCAGCGGAACTTCCACCCCCAACGCGGCCTCCACCGCGCGCGCGAAGGCCAGTCCGTAGGCGACCGTGCTGTCACCGGAGGCGCGCGCTGCGAGCTTGCCCGCCTTCGCAAGGTTCGCGCCCGCAATCAGGCCTTCGATACCCTTGTGCACATAGCCGAGCCGAGGCTCTAACCGCACAACGGTCTCGCCGTTGGCTGTGAAGCGGAAGTGGCCGGGCTCGATGATGCCGGCATGGACCGGGCCGACCGGAATCTGATGCAGGCCGTCGCCTTCGACGGGAAGGAACGCATAGGTCTTGTCGATCGGCGTCGGCTCGGGCTTCGCAGCGAGCGGATGCCGCAGGCCCCAATTGCCGTGGTCGAGCCAGGCGCGCGGGTCCGGCAGGCCCTGCGGCTCCAGGCCGCGGAGATCGCTGATGGTCCGCTCCAGGCGAAGTGCCGGTGGGTGGTGCAGACCGACCGACGGATAGCGGCGGGTCGGGCAATCGAGCGTGATGATGCCGACCACAGTCTTCGGCGCATCGAGCAGCGCCATGTGAACGCGATCCGCCTCGCCCCAAAGGCCGAGCAGTTCCCAGTCGGCGCCGGCAAGTCCCGCGATCGCCTCGTTCCAGGTCGCAACGCCGACGACGGCGCGCGGCCAGGGACAGGGGTTCGATGCAAGCTCGCCTTGGCGCAGGAGTTCGTCGAGGCCCATTGCGATCACCCCAGAATATCGGCGACGTGCCGGAACCACGTGACCAGCGTGGGCGGGAGGAAGATTCCGGCGATCAGCACGAGACCGAAATGCACGATCATCGGCATGTAGGAGGCATCCGATGGTGCAGTGCTCCCGGTCGGAACGCCAAAGGCGATACCGTTGAGATGATAGAACAGCGCGCCGAGCGCGAGCAGGATGCCGAACACGAGCGGGATGGCAAGCAGCGGCTCGCGCGCGAAGGTCGAGGTCACGACCAGGAATTCGCTCATGAAGACGCCGAACGGCGGCAATCCGGCGATGGCCACGACACCGATCACGAGGCTCCAGCCGAGCGCCGGATGGGTCGCGGTCAGGCCGCGGATATCGGCGATCTTCTGCGTGTCCTTGATCTGCGCGACATGGCCAACGGCAAAGAAGATTCCCGACTTGGTAAGGCTGTGCATCACCATGTGCAGCAGCCCGGCAAAATTGGCGACCGGCCCGCCCATCCCGAAGGCAAAGGTGATGATCCCCATGTGCTCGATCGAGGAATAGGCGAACAGGCGTTTGATGTCGCGCCGCCGGTAGAGCATGAAGGCGGCGAACACCAGCGACACCAGACCGAGTGTCACCATCAGGGGTCCAGGAGCCACCGCGCTCGGATTGGCTGCCAGCACGATCTTGAAACGAAGCACTGCGTAGAGTGCGACGTTGAGCAGGAGGCCGGACAACACCGCGGAGATCGGCGTCGGCCCTTCCGCATGCGCATCCGGCAGCCAGGCGTGCAGCGGCGCCAACCCCACCTTGGTGCCGTAGCCGAGCAGCAGGAATATGAAGGCGACGTTGATCAGCGCCGGATCGAACTGTGAGGCATGCGCGACCAGCACCGTCCAGACCATGCCGTTGATGCCTTCGCCCACCACGGGGAGCGCAGCCATGTAGACCAGGATGGTACCGAACAGCGCGAGCCCGATGCCGACGCTGCCGAGAATGAAATATTTCCAGGCGGCTTCGAGCGCTTCATGGGTGCGGTAGATGCCGACCATCAGCACGGTCGTCAGCGTCGCCAGTTCGATGCCGACCCACATCAAGCCGATATTGTTGGCGGTCAGCGCGAGATTCATCCCGCCCATCATGACCTGGAACATGGCGTGGTAGAAACGCAAGTATGCAGGCGTCAGCCGCCCGGTCGCCAGCTCGTGGCCGATATAGCTTGCCGAAAACACGCTGGTGGTGAAGCCGACGAAGGTATTGAGCACGATGAACGCGATGTTGAGTTCATCGACGAACAGGTAAGAGCCGGGCTGGATGTGATCGGCGAAGAACATCGAGAGCGAGGCCGCGAAGGTCAACCCCGACGCCAGCACGTTGAGGCGCGCGGACAGCCGATAGCCGGGAAGCAGGGCCAGCACAGCGGCCGAGACGACCGGAATGACGGTGACGAGGACGACGCCCTCGTTGGTGGACAACATCATCGGCGCTCTCCGCGAAAGCGATCCAGCGCCTGGACATCGACGGTATCGAAGCGCTCGCGGATCCGGAACAGGAAGACGCCGATCACGAAGAAGGCGATCAGGATCGAGAAGGCGACGCTGATCTCGACCACCAGCGGCATGCCGCGCGCGCCGGTGCCTGCGAGCACCAACCCGTTTTCAAGCGACATGAAGCCGACCACCTGGCTCACGGCGTTACGCCGGCTCACCATCATCAACAGACCGAGCAGTACGACCGACAGCGCGAAGGCGAGGTCCTCGCGCGCGAGCGGATCGGCGGCGGGGGTGACCTTCAGCATGACCGTCATCGAGAGCGCGACCAGTCCCATGCCGGTCAGCATGGTCGTTCCGGAACCGATCACGGTTTCGATCTCGCGATGGATGCCGAGCCGCTGGATGATGCGATGCAGCCCGACCGGCACGACCACGGCCTTGAAGACCAGCGCGATCATGGCGGTGACATAGAGATGCGGCGCGCTCTGGACGTGGGCCTGCCAGGCGACCGACATCGCGAGCAGCACGGCCTGGAGCGCAAAGGCGTTGAGCAGGGCATAGAGCCGGTGCTGTGTGATCATCAGGAAGCTGACCAGCAACAGGCTGCCCGCCAACAGGTGCGCGACGTCGAATGTCAGTCCGTGCGCCATTGCTAGAGGCTCCTCGATACGAACAACAGCAGCGTGCCGAGCAGGCCGAGCATCAAGGCAGCGCCGACGAAATCCGGTAGGCGGAACACCCTCATCTTCGCAATGGCGGTCTCGAACACGCCGAGCAGAAAGCCGAACACAGTGAGCTTGGCGAGATAGCCGGTGAATCCGGTCAGATGGCTTGCGGTGCTCGCGCTGGGCGCAGCCAGCGTCCACGGCACGAAGATGCAGCCGATCAGCGAGATGTAGAGCAGCAGCTTGACCGCGGCCGCGAGTTCGATCATGGCGAGGTGGCGACCTGAATATTCCAGCACCATGGCTTCATGCACCATGGTGAGTTCGAGATGGGTCGCCGGGTTGTCGACCGGAACGCGGCCGTTTTCGGCGATGGCGACGATGATCAGCCCGACCATCGCAAGGCCCAGCGAGACACGCAGGCCGACGCCCGAGGCGAACAGATCGGCCACGGCCGAGAGCTGCGTCGAGTGCGCAACCAGCGCCATGGTGAAGACGACCAGCAGCATGGCCGGCTCGGCGAGCGAGGCGATCATCATTTCCCGGCTCGCCCCGATGCCGCCGAAGGCGGTGCCGATATCCATGCCGGCGAGCGCGAGGAAAAACCGCGCGCTGGCGAGCAGCGCGATGATGGCGATGAGGTCCGCGGACCAGCTGAACAGCAAACCCTTGGCGAAGGTCGGCACCAGCGCGGCGGCGACCCAGGTCGCCGCGAAGATCAGATAGGGCGCGACGCGGAATATCCACGAGGCATTGTCCGCGACCACGACCTCCTTCTTCAGGAGCCGTAGGATATCGCGATAGGGCTGCACGATCGGCGGGCCGCGGCGGCGCTGGAGGCGCGCCTTCACCTTGCGGATGAAGCCGGTCAGCAGCGGCGCCGCCAGCAGCACCAGCATCATCTGCGAGACCTGAACGAGAAGGGCGGAGATCAGCTCCATATCGCCAGCACCAGCAAGAGCAGCACGAGGGAGAGGAAGACAAGGCTGAGGTAGCGGCGGATGGTGAGGAATTGCAGTTTGTTGAGCTGGAGCGCGGCGCGTTCGACGGCGCCGGCAAACGGCTCGTAGAGCCAGTCCCACACCGGATCGGCGATCGTCAGCGTGAAGCGGGCGGCACGTGTGTCGCCGGGCGCGGGCATGGTGACCTCTTCACTCGTGACAGGAGTCCGCGCTAGGAACACGCGGCGGATAGGCTGGGCAAAGCTCGAGCCGGAATATTGCGTCAGCGGACTGGGATCGGGAAAGCCGCAATCCCATGCCGGGCCGCGGCGGATCGCGTGCGAGGCGAAGCGGTGGATGGCCCACACCGCCAGCAGCGCGGACGTGGTGATGAAGAGAAAGACGAGCAAGCCGTTATAGGAGCTGCCGGTTTCGGCCTCCGGCACGATCGTGAGCCAGGGCCGGCTCCCCTGCGGCGTCAGCGCCGTGCCGGCAAGCTGGTGCGTGATCGGGGCGATGGCATCGATGATGAAGCCCGGAACGATGCCGGTGATCAGGCAGAGCAAGGCAAGTGTCGCCATGGCCGAGAGCGAGAAGCGGTCCACCTCCGCTGCTTGTCCCGCTTCCGTGCTGCGTGGACGGCCGAGGAAGGTGATACCGAAGGCCTTGACGAAGGTCGCGCCCGCCAGCGCTGCTGCGAGCGCGAGCAGGCCGCCTGCCGCCGGGACCATGACCTTCAGCAACCATCGCGCCAGGTCGGGACTCTGAAGCACGGCCTGGAAGGTTAGCCATTCCGATACGAAACCGTTCAGTGGCGGCAGCGCCGAGATCGCCATGCAGCCGACCAGGAACAGGAAGCTCGTCACCGGCATGCGGTGGATCAATCCGCCGAGACGATCCATGTCGCGCTCGCCGGTTGCGGTCAGCACCGCGCCGGCGCCGAAGAACAGCAGGCTCTTGAAGAGGGAATGGTTGAGCACGTGCAACAAGGCCGCCGTTATGGCCAGCGCGGCCGCCGCATTCATGCCGTCGGCTCGGAACGACAGCGCGAGGCCGAGCCCGATGAAGACGATGCCGATATTTTCTATGGTCGAATAGGCGAGCAGCCGCTTGGCGTCGTCCTGCATCAGGGCCTGCAACACGCCGAGGACTGCGCTCAGGCTGCCGATCGCGAGCAGCAGCGCGCCCGACCACCAGGGCAGGTCGCCGGCAAGGTCGAACACGATGCGGATGAAGGCGTAGATTGCGACCTTCGTCATCACGCCGCTCATCAGAGCCGAAACGTGACTTGGCGCCGCCGGATGCGCAAGCGGCAGCCAGGCATGCAGCGGCACCAGCCCGGCCTTGGATCCTGCACCGATCAGGACCAGCACGAGGACCATCGCAGCCGTCAGCGGCGTTCGCACGCCATGTCTGATCGTCTCGAAGTCGTAACTGCCGCCCGGCCCGGCGAGCAGGCCGAGGGCGAGCAGGAGCGCGAGCGTGCCGAGGCTCGCCATGATCAGATACACGTAGCCGGCGCGCATGTTCTCGGGATCGCGATGATGCGCGATTACGAGCGCCCAGGAGGCCAGTGACATGAACTCCCAGGATAACAGATAGCTGAAGGCATCAGCCGCCAGCAGGACCAGATTCATTCCGGCGAGGAAGGCCGGAAAGAACGGCAGCACGCGATGCGGCTCCTCCGCGTGCGCGCCGTAGCCGAGCGCGTAGAGACTTGCCACGGCGCCGCCGATATTCACGACAACGAGAAAAAAGGCCGCGAGCGCATCGATCGCGAAGTGTGCGCCGATCCAGGGCAGGCCGAGCGGCAGAACGAGGTCAGTCGGGGCGCCGGCATGGCCGGCAAGCGCGAGAAGCGAAAAAACCGTCGCCGCGCTGCACAGCGCCAGCATGGTGCCGTAGATGATGCGAGTCGCCGCATACGCGCGCGCGATGGCTACCGCCAACAGCGCAACCCCCAACATCGCCGCTGCGCAGAGCATGAGGAATGCAACGACACTCATCTGAATTGGATCCTATGCCCTCTTCGCCATACCCTTCACGTGGCGCGAGTCGGAGAGTGCGGGCTCCTTGAGCCTGACTCCGCGGCCTCCGGTCTGACTGGCTGCTCCGTCGCCGATCAGTTCGATACCGCTCTGGTTCAGCGCCTCGATCAATTTCATCAAGGAATCGACGTTGCCGCGCACGACGCCTTCGCTCGCTTCCATACGCTGGATCGTGGGGACCGAAAGGCCAGACAGTTCGGCAAGCTGGCGCTGGTCGATGTCAAGAAGCGCCCTGGCCGCGCGGAGCTGTGCTGCGGTGATCATCGTCGAGATGCCAGTACTGATATTTTGTGCATCAATACTGCACGTAAAAGTGCTAGCTGTTCGATCAATTATACCAATGAAGTTGTTTTGTATAGCTATATTGATGTTCGAGACCTCATTTGCCGAGGACTTTGTCCCAGGCATCAACGCATTGGAGGGTGCGTATTGCAGGCCGGCCATTGATCGACTCGCTTGATGGACTTTCGGCGATGATGGATTATTGGCGGAACAGGTCGTTGTCGGGGGCGAAACCCTATTCTCCGGCCGTAGCTCAATCGGTGGGTTTGGGTCGGGGAAGAACGAAAATGCGTTCTCTTTCAATGGAGATTGACTGATACTCTCTCCGCCACAGGGGAGCTTGTGCCGTCATCTATGCAGAAGAGCGGATCGCTACACGCGTTTCGCGCGTCTAGGAGCCGACACTAAGCACCTCTCTCCCACGGAGCGCGCTCTTGCTATTCCGCGATCGCTGACTTCAGCCCTTGTTGCCCGCGAATGTCGTCAGCGATAACATGGGCATGTGGGTTGAGAAGTTGCGAGTTGGTGGATTTTGGCCACCGACGGATACTTGGGCTATTCGCATTCAATGCCGCAAATACCGTACTGCTGATCGCTTGTTGTTGGCGTCGTAGGTGATCCTCCAGCAGCTTGGGGCGAGTGATGTAGCCTGCGTTCACGCCGGGAATTGCGTGGTTCATCAGCAGCTTCGCATCGAACTCCGACACGCCGGCTGCGGCGGCGATGGTGCGAAAGCTCTGCCGTAGATCGTTACCCCATTTCGACAGCGTGGCCCGATCTTCTTTCTGCTCGACGATGTGCCCCGACACGCTGTCGGCCGGGAATATCCATTGGCGGGCATGCGACGGATGCATCTGATGTCCGAAACGCATGACTCGGATCAGGCAGCGGATCATTTCCCGAGATAGAGGATGTCGAAGGCCCGCTTCGCGCAGCCCTTGGGCTTGGGAATGTGCAGGATCCGTCTCTTGAAATCGATATTGCCCGGAGTGGTTTCCTGCAACGCGGTGGGCCGACATCCCGAAAGCAGCGTGAAGAGATGGAATTCACGGCGGATCGGATTGTCCAAAGCCGGCAATTCGGAAAACCAGGCCCTCAGATCACCGGGCCCCATTCCGGTGTCGCGTCGCTTCTCTCCATCCCAGTCGATAGCCCCGACGGGATTATCGGGCGGCAAGGTCTTGTTGGCTTTTCGGGCGTGGGAATAGATGGCCCGGAGAGTGCGCATGCTTCCATTCGCAATATATGGCCCGTTCTCCTTGGTGATTTCGTCATGTCTCTCGACCACCTTTACAGGGTGGCGGCCCAAATCTTCCAATGGCGTATCGAGCCATTTGATGAAGAGTCGTTCCACGTGATCCCGATAGCTCTCGATTGTGCGCTCGCTACGGCCTTTCCTAATCATGTGGGCGTCGCGATATCGCTCCCACGCTTGCCTGAGCGTGATGCCGCCGGATTGATGCGCGGTCGGGCTATCCCCGCTGGCCGCGTCGCGACTCGGTTTCGACCCGGCCTTGGGATGCTGACCCCGGCTTATCTGAGCAAGATATTCCTTGGCAGTCGCTCGGGCCGTCCTTGTCGAGAGTTCTTTGACGTCGCCGATTGCGACCCGGATCGACGTCGCTCGCTTGCCGTCCTCGCGAAGGTCGCCTTGGACGGTAAAGGTTCGTTTCCGCTTTCCGACGACGACGAAGAAGCCCTTCAGTTCGGTGTCGCGCGCCAGATACCAGCCCTTCCTCGGGGGCGGCGGGCGAGCGATTTCTTTGTCGGTCAGCAGGAGGTGGACATCGGCCATCGGAGCGCTCCGAAACTAAAACGGTTTTTCAAACGGTTTTGGCAAATCGGGGAGTTCGACGGTTCGACCCCGACCTTGTAGGAGGATGTGCGATAAAAGGCTCGAAATTAAGGACTTTTGCGTCTATCGTTGCGCTGTGGCGTACAGTCGGATAGCGTGGCGAAGCAATGTTTTTGAACTACGAATCTGAGGGTCGGACGTTCGAAACGTTCCGGGCGCGCCATTCGCCGATGAACCACAGCACGTTCAATTCGCACGTCCATCGCTTCCGGTCGATGCGTCGATTGGCGGATCTCGGGTGCGCAGGAGAACAATCGTGAGTCGCTTCTGGTCAGAGCTCGTTCATGGGCTGTCGCCCTATGTGCCTGGCGAGCAGCCGCAGATCCCGGGCCTGGTCAAGCTCAACACCAATGAGAGCCCGTTCGGGCCGTCGCCGAAGGCGATCGAGGCCATACGGGCCGCCGCTGCCGACACCTTGCGGCTCTATCCAGATCCCCAGGCAACGCGGCTGCGCGAGGTGCTCGCGGCCTATCACAAGGTCTCACCCGAGCAGGTGTTCGTCGGCAACGGCTCGGACGAGGTGCTCGCGCATACCTTTGCGGCGCTCCTGAAGCAACCTGCGCCGCTGCTGTTCCCTGACGTGACCTACAGCTTCTATCCGGTCTACTGCCGGCTGCTCGGAATCGATTACGCGACCGTTCCGCTCGATGCCGAGATGCGCGTGCGTATCGACGATTATGTCGACCGCCCCGGCCCCGTGATCGTGGCCAATCCGAATGCGCCGACCGGAATTGCGCTGTCGCGTGCCGAGATCGCACGGTTGGCTGCTGCCCATAGCGATGTGGCCGTCGTCATCGACGAGGCCTATGTCGATTTCGGCGCCGAGACTGCGATCCCTTTGATCTCCGAGCATCCCAACCTGCTGGTGGTGCAGACGATGTCGAAATCGCGCGCGCTGGCCGGGCTGCGGGTCGGCTACGCGATCGGCGCCGCCGGCCTGATCGAAGGCCTGACGCGGGTCAAGGACAGCTTCAACTCCTACCCGCTCGGTCGGCCCGCCCAGGCCGGCGCGATCGCCTCGATCGAGGACGACGCCCATTTCCAGCAGGCGCGCTCGGTCATCATGAAGAACCGCGCCGACCTCACCGCCGCGCTGGCCCGTCTCGGCTTCGAGGTCCTGCCGTCCAGCGCCAATTTCGTCTTCGTCCGTCATCCTGATCATTCCGGCCAGGCGCTGGCCACGGCCTTGCGTCAGCGCGCCGTGCTCGTCCGCCATTTCACCGCCCCGCGGATCGCGGACTATCTGCGTATCACCATCGGCTCGGAGACGGAGCTCGCGCGGCTGACGGACGCGCTGCGCGAGGTGCTGGCGCAGAATGGTTGAGAGTTGTGGCTGAGATGACGATCGGTCGGAGCCGATCCGCCACGACCGGCACACTCTGCGAAGTCTGGATGCCATTGGTCCCAGACATCAGACCCGAAGCACGCGCGCGATTTCCAGCAGCCGCGGCACCTGCGCGTGAATGGCTGCAGCCACGTCGCGGTCGAGCCTGTCGCGCCAGCGCGCAGGAATCGCCGCCAGCCCATAGGTGGCGCCGGCCAGCATGCCCGCGAGAGCGCCCGTCGTGTCGGCGTCGCCGCCCTGGTTGACGGTCTGCACCAGGCATTCTGTGAACGAGTCGATGGCGAGATAGTAGTGCAGCACGGTCTGCATGGTGTCGACGATGAAGGCCGAGCTCTGCCCGGGGTAGGGGACGAAGCTGAAGGCGCGGTGCTTGCCGATCAGAGCTTCGGCTTCGCGGCGGACGGCGTCCTGGCCCTCACCCTGCAGCAAGGCATGAGTCATGCGCACCAGCGCAACGCAGGCGTCGTCCGACAACGGATGATGGTGCGTGGCGCGCGCCTGCGCCAGCGTCCACGTCTCGGCGTTGTCCGGTGCCTCGAGCGTCGCGAGCGCCACTGGCAGTACGCGCATCGCCGCGCCATTGCCGGCGTCGCCTTCGGCGTAGACACCTTCGACCGTGCCGCGCATGACGTAACGGCGGATGCCGCGGCGGCAGGTGTTGCCGACATCGGCCGGCCCGGTCCGAAGCCATGCCGCGAACTCCTCGCAGACGTCGCGTGCGTCGAAGCCGCCATTGCGGATCAGCGAGCGTCCCAGCGCCAGCGACATCTCGGTGTCGTCGGTGACCTCGCCCGGCTTCAGCTTCAGCCAGCCGCCGCCGATGATGTCGCGATGCACGCCATATTGCGCGGCGATCTCGTCTCGGGTCATGAACTCGACGGTGGCGCCGAGCGCGTCGCCGATGGCAAAGCCGAGATAGGCCGCGAGCGCGCGTTCCTCGACATCGAGTGCGGTCATGCTGCGATCCGCTCACACATAGTCGACGCTCACGCGGTAGTCGCCGCCGATCACGAGGTATTCGCCTTCGCCCTTCAGCGCATGTGATGACAGCAGGCCGTTGAAGAACACGATCTTGCTGACGGGGACGTGCGCGGTGAGGATCATGTCGCCGAAGCAGCCGGCGGTGTCGCGGTCGGAGGAGAACGAGACGAGATTATTGAGCCGGACCACCGCCTCGCGCCGCGTCGTTCGCTCCACGATCCAATGCTCGTCGAACGAATTGACGCCGCGATGCAGCGTCAGATGCGTCTGGTCGGGAAAGGTGAAGCGGCGCATGGCCCATTGGCAGAATTCGAACAGCAGATCGAGCTGCACCCAGATCGTATTGTTGTGGAAGCGGCTCGACATCTTCTCCTCGACATAGGTCGTCCAGGCCCGGCTTGCCACGGCTTCGATAGCCTCCTTGTGGAACGATGGGCCGAGGCCGAACCGGCTCTCGACCCAGCCCTTGAGCACGGCGCCTTCCGGGCCGTTGCTGTCGAAGCCCCAGCCCTGGATCAGCCGCAGGAAGGACGAGCGGAAACGCCGCTGGCCGCCGGACGTCGCGGCGCGTTGCTCGGGATCGAGGCCGAACATCGCCATCATGTAGGTGGTGAAGGCTTCGCCGGCTTCGGCGAGATGTTCGGCCTGATCGAGCATCGTGAACAGGCTGGGGTTCATCTCGGTGACGCCCCAGATGTGCAGCGGCACCGCCGCCTCGTTGAAGGCAGCGCTCGCCAGCCACTCGGAAGGACGCCCCACGAGGTTGGTGGAATGGCCGATGCCGCGGCGGGCGCGCTGTGCTGCGTCGTTCATGATCGGCATGATGCCGGGTCGCGCAGTATAAGGGAAGCCGTCGGTACTGACATGGCGGAGAGCTTCTGATTGTCAGCTGCAACCGCCCCAGCCGGTGCTACCATGACCACCGCAACCCCGCCGCTTGGCGCCTTCGAAATCGCCCGCAGGCAACTGCGTCGCCGTTGCGCTGTCGGAGCGGTTCGTCTGTGAAGTGCATCGAGCGCGCCTGCCGAGAGCGTTGTCTTCGATCCATTCGAAACCGGCTGCTCGATCGCGCGCAGTGTGTCAGCACGGAGGGCAATCAGCACGATCGCGTTGAATTCTTCCCGGCGTCCACGGGTGAGATGCCCGCGTCATCTGCGTCCACTGTAATGCTGCGGTAAGGCCGTGACGCTAGCTTCAATGCGTCCTTACGACCGACATCACATCGGTTTCGCCATCGACAGCGTGTCACGATGAGCCATGGCTCGCCGTCTCTCGATGTGGTGTTCGATCGGAAGGACATTGGAGCGCCGCCGCAGACCCGAAAGCCCGGCCTGATCAGGTCAGCTCCGTCCCACCTGCGGCACCTTCCATCATGATCTGGCGCCGCATGGCTTCGAACGTCGTCGGAGTCCAGTGAGCGGGCCGTTCGGTTTGTGTCCCAGCCCCACACGTCCGAACGGCCTGCAATGATGGACCTCGTGGTGACACTCGCGCTCACATGTTGGTCGCATCGTCTTGCGTCTGTAATGATACCGTAAGCCGCAGCCGCGAGTCTCCCGCAGCGACGGCTGAGCTGATCGCAAGGAGAACCCAATGAAACGAATTTGCGCGCTTATGATCGTGGCCTCGACCATGGCAGGCACGATCGCGACGCCGGCCAATGCCGGTGGCAACCGCGGAGCGGCGGTGGCGGCCGGCGTCGTCGGAGGTCTGGCGATCGGAGCCCTGATCGGGTCTGCGGCAACCGCCCGTTCCGCGCCCACCTATGTCTACAGCTACGAGGATTATCCGCCGCCGCGGGTCGTCTATCGTCGTCACCGCGTCTATGAGTACGACGCGGAATACGGCAACTATGGCGACGGCTATGTGTCCGGCTACCGGGACGGCTATTCCGACGGATCCTGGGACAACGACTGAGACCGCCGCCCAAGGACAAGGTCCCGCCGACGCGGGACCTTGTCCTTGATCCGAATGTTCGGATCCGCTGACGAGGCTGCCGCGTCCAGCGTTGCCTCAACCCTATGGTTCCTTCGGCCGTGTCACCAGGAATGCGACCACAGTCCGTGTGCATCCCGTCCAGCCGAGCAGCCGGGCCTGCACCGCGAACTCGCGCTTGACGTAGTTGCCGGATCCGGCGGCCGCCGCTTCCGCGGCGGCGATGCAATCCGCCTGGTCGCGGAAGCACAGCGAAATCCAGCCTCCGCTGCCAGAGTCCGCACCGGTCTGGTGGGCTGTGGTGGGCAGACCGTAAGCGGGATGATCGGCACTGTAGAAGGTGGTTGCGAGCGCAAGGCTCTCGGTGCCGCCGACATGCTTGAGCGGCTTCCCCGTCAACTCCCGCCATTGTCGCGTCGCTTCCCGCGCGGTCTGCTGGTAGAAGGTACGACCTTCCTCATAGCCGTGCTTGTTGCGATAGAAGGCGTGGAGCGGCGCCGCAACGATCGCAGCCAGGACGGCGATCCCGGCCGTCAGCACCGCGATGTTGACGGTATGAAAGCGCGCGATCGGATAGCTGGTGGCGCAGACGACGACCACGACGAACAGGAACAGTCCCTGCAGCGCCCATAGCGACGGCAGGTCGGTGCCCATGACCAGCGCGTTGATGACGGGCAGGCCGAGCGTGCCGATGGCGATATATGACAACAGCCGGAGGCCGTCGTTCAGCGTGGCCATCTCCGTGGAGAAAGACCTGATCCTGGCGCCGGCGACGATCAGCCAGGTCGCGGCCGGCACGGCCATCGCGGCCGCGAGCCCCAGCAGGAAGAACAGGGAATCCCGTAACGACGTGGACAGGTTGGACCTGGCGTGCAGCAGCGCGTACTGAATGGGGGCCGCATCGTTGGCGACGAGCCAGTCGAGATGCATCGACAGCGCGGCGAGGCCCACGACGCCGGAGATCCACGGCGATGCCGACGTGAAGTAGGCGCGTCGCTGCGGATGCGCCATGGCGGCGAATGCGAAGCTCATCACCAGAAAGATCGAGTAGTACTTGCCGAGCAGCGCGAGCGCGGCCGTCAGGCCGGCGGCCGCCGCCCAGGGCAGTGTTCGCGTTTCGAACGCGCGCAGGAAGCAGTAGGTGGCGAGCGGCCACGTCGCGAGCTGCACCGAGTTGGCGTTGAAGCGCTGTGCGTGAAACTGATAGGCCGGCGTCAGCATCAGCAGCAGCAGCACGATCACCCGCTTGTCCCCAGTGACGAAACGGCGCGAGACGAGATCGACGCACCACAGCGCCAGCGCCGCATTGGTCATCGCCATCAGGTGGAATGACCAGTCGGAGAGAGGGAAGACGGCGGTCCAGGCGCCGGCGATCCAGCCCATCAGCGGCGGATGCTTGTCGTAGCCCCAGGCGAACTGCCGTCCGAATGTCCAGGTCTCGAGAACGTCGGGATGCAGGCCGGCGCCGGCATAGGCGATCGAGAGATAGGCCGTCCACACGGCCACGAAGCACGTCAGCAGCAGCGGCACCGCCCAGCCGGCCTCGATGCCGTCCAGCCAGCGCAGGAATGGAATGCGCCAGGCCGCCGGATGGCTGTCCGACCGTTCAGCGACGGTCGAGAACGCAAACTCGTGGAACATGCCGGTGTGCATCAAAAATGGTGCGTCGAACGGGACGTTCGGTGAGCGGCCGCGGCCGATAATTGGGGGCGGACCGTCCGGTGTGTCCGGTCGATCATGCGGCAGGCTCCATGCGAGCGAATCCTCGGCGTTTGTTTGAGTGTGCCAGTCTCGGCCAAGACGATTACGAAAGGCTGACGCCGCCGGCTTGCCGGCCGATGGAAAAACGGATCATCGCGGCGGGACACGTCATACGACCGCAATCGCGCCAGCCGAGAAGCGGTTCAGCTTGCAATCGGAGATGTCGCGATAGGGCCAGTGCCCGCCAGCAGCGTGGAGTATATGAGCTGCGCGCGATCGGCGCTGGCAGAACGAGTCAACTTCGCTTGCGCGATCAAACAAAAGTATCAGAACACCGCCGACGTAATCCTATTGTAATCCCTCCGTAATGATAGGAACAGCCGATTGTCGATGATGCGGGAGAATCGCGTGCGCGTTCTGGTCGTTGAGGATGACCCCCAGCTGGGGGTCTGGCTGCGGGATGCGCTCGCGACGGCGTTCGGCTCGTCGGACATCGTCACGACACTCGACGAAGGGCGTGCGGCGATCGCCGTGCGCAATTTTGAGCTCGTGGTGATCGACCGCGGCCTCCCGGACGGCGACGGGCTGGCGCTGTTGCCGGACCTGCGGCAGCAGAAGCCGAGCCCGGCGACGGTCGTGCTGACCGCGCTCGATGACCCCGCCGACATCGCGCGTGCGCTCGACGAAGGCGCCGACGACTACGTCGCCAAGCCGTTCGAGCCGATCGAGCTGGTGGCACGGGCGAGGGCGGTGCTGCGCCGGCTGTTTCTCGACCGCGGCGCGACGGTCTCCATCGCCAATCTGAGCTACGACATCGTCAATCGCGCCGTCTGCGTCGAGGACGTGCCCATCGTGGTGCCGCGGCGCGAGCTGGCAATCCTTGAGGCGCTGGTCCGCCGCAGCGGGCGGGTGGTCCTGCGCGAGACGCTCGAAGCCGCGGCCTACGGCTTTGAGGACGAGATCCAGTCGAATGCCATCGAGGCCCACGTCTCGCGGCTGCGCCGCCGGCTGCGCGAGGCCAATTGCAAGGCCGCCATCAGGCCGGTGCGCGGCCTCGGCTATCTCCTCAGCGGCGAGTGACGCAGGTGAGGTGGCAGAAGCTCAGCCGTATCCGCCGCTCGATCACGTTGCTCTCGGCGACGTTGATCGGGGTGGTCACCACCATCATGCTGATCTGCGCGGCCGCCCTGCTGATCCGGTTCGGCGGCGACGATGACGGCACATGGGGCGCCGCCGACGTCGCCGATGCGCTGAAGGAGGCCGTATCCCGCGATGCCGGCGGCCACCTGCTCATCAAGCAGACGTCGCGTCTCGACAAGATCATCCAGGATTTCCCGACATTCTGGTACGTCGTCTCCGACAAGAGCGGCGAGGTCAGCTACGGGCCGATTCCGAAATGGCGTCCGCACAAGCCTCCGTCGTCGCAGGACGGCACCAGCTTTCTGGCCTATGCGATCGATGGCGAGACGCGGAATTTCAAACGCATGACGGCCGTTCGGAATACGCCGGTCGGTGAGGTCTGGATCGAGACCGGCGGCGTCGCCTATACGTCGACGCAGCTGATGCTGGGCACGCTGACCGACGCGACGGTCGTTGCGCTTCCAATCATCCTGGTGCTGGTCGTGACGGTATTCGCGGCCCTGGTGTTCGTGCCGACGCTGATCGCGCGCCCGGTTCGTGCGGTGGCGCGCGCGGCCGAGATGATCGACGGCGTGCCGGACGGCCGACGGCTGCCCGAGCGGGACGCGCCGGCGGAATTGCTGCCGCTGGTCACCGCGTTCAATCGCGCCCTGTCGCGCATCGATCATGCCGCGGAGGCGCAGCGCAACTTCCTGTCCAACGCGGCGCATGAGCTGCGGACGCCGCTGACCAATGCGCGGACCATGCTCGAGGCAATCCCGGATGCTGGCTTGCGGGCACGTCTCGTCGGCGAGAACCAGAAGCTGTCGTCGATCGTCACCATGCTGCTGCAACTGGCGCGCATTTCGATGGAGCCGGTCGAGCTGACCGAGATCGATCTGGTGGCGCTGGCCCGGCGCGTCACGGCCGAGCATGTGCCGATGGCGCTGAAGGCCGGCCTCGAGATCGGCTTCGCCGGATGCGATGCGCCGGTCTCGATCCTCGGCTCGGAGCCCGCGTTGGCGGTCGCGCTCTCCAACCTGATCAGGAACGCCGTCATGCATGCCGGCGCCGGCGGTCCGATTCTCGTCGAGGTCGATGCGTCGGCGCGCCTGAGCGTGATCGATTCGGGGCCCGGCCTGCAGGCCGATCAGCCCGAGCGCCTGCTGCAGCCGTTCGAGCGCGGCCGCGCCCATGGCGATGGCATGGGGCTCGGGCTCTCGATCGTGTCGCAGGTCATGGCGACGCATCACGGCCGCGTGGCGTTGCGTGAGACGCCAGGTGGCGGCACCACGGTCGAGCTCAGCTTCGCGCCTGCCGCGCCTCAGCCGGGCGGTGCACCGGCGGCGGCCGAGGCGGCAATCCCGGCGGTCCGCCGCACAGCCGAGAAGGCCGCGCCGCCGCCGCGCTCCGTGTAACGATTCCGCGCCCGGACCTCGCGCGGCCCGCGCTCAGCGCGGCTCCCTGCTCCGCTGCCACTTCAGGAAGTCGCTGTAGAGTCTCGCGGCCTCGTCCGGCGACATCCGCGCCTGCGCCTTGCGCTCGTCGAGAAACTTGCGGAATTCGGCCGGGTTGGCATCCTGACCCGGCGACTGCATCGTGCGGGCGCCGTCGAGCCATTCCTGCGCCGCCTTGAAGCGGACCAGGCCCTGCACCGGCGCCGACAGCACGGTGTCGCGCCATTTCGGATGCCGCGGCGGCGATTGCAGCACCTGGATCTTGCCGAACAGCGCGTCGACGAACCGCGCCGTGCGGCGATAGCGCTCGCTGTTCTCCGGCCAATTGTAGACCATCAGCACGGTCGAGGCGGCGACGGTCTCGACCTTGGTGCCGGGCGGCACCAGGTTCGGATATTCCTCGGACGAGAACGACGACGGCAGATAGATGTCCTGCAGCGCGTGGTCATAGGGGATCGTCAGGAGATGCAGCCGGCCGCCCTCGTTCTTGATGCCCTTGATGATCGGCGCGTCCTTCGACACCGAGGCGATCCAGGCATCGCCCTGGCCGTCGATCAGCTTCTGCAGCCCGCCGGTCGGATCAGTCTGGGAGTCGATGTCGGCGCGGATGCCGAGCCGGCGGAAGATCGTGCGCGCCGCCGGCAGGCCGATCGAGCGCTCGGCGAACACCCGCCGTCCATTGAGATCCTCCAGCGAGCGGATCTCGCGCCGCGCGACGATGTGGACGTCGTTGTGGAAGAGCTGCGCGATGTAGCGCACGCGCTGCGCAATGTCTGGAATGTTGTATTCCGTCTTCACGAATTCCAGCGCGTCGGTGGTGACGAAGCCCATGTCGATGTTCTTCAACATGATGATGTCGATGAGGTTCTGCGCCGAGCCCCTGCCGAGGATCGGCAGCACACGCAGGCTCTCGCCCTCGTCGAGCACCGCGGCCATGTCGGAGCCCATGACCGACATCGGCCCGCCGATCGGCGCGGTGATCACGGTGACGGTGCCGGAGTTCAGCGCCTCGCGGTCCGGCAGCGTACCGACGGCGCCGCCGGTCGGCGGGCGCTGCGGCAATTGCTGCGCTCGGGCGCTGCCAGCCAGCGCCACGAGGGATGACAGAACATATGCAAATACGAATGCGCCAACAGCTACGCGCGCGACACGATTCACCGAACGCTTCCTCGATACATTCTAAATTGACAGTGGACTTAGCAGTTCGATCCCGGCCGAAGTTTGGCCGTGAGGTGGCGATCCGCGAGATGCTGCAAAGTCGCCCGGCCCGCTTCACGGCTGTGCTGAAAATGCGGTGCAGGAGCAGCGTGATCAAGTGCCGCGATCGAGGACCGGCGCTGAGCGCGCCGAATACTCGATCACAGGCCGTGTTCGGTGGAGAACGATCGTACTGCGTGCGTGTCGAAACGTCGCATGCTCGGCGCTGAATGATGGCGCCGCGCGCCGGCGCTCACGCGCTGGCCGCGTCGAGCCGCGCGACCTGATCCGCGGTCAGCGCGAGCTCCGTCGCCGCCACCAGGATGTCGACGTGCGCGGGCCTGGTGGCGCTGGCGATCGGCGCCGTCACCGACGGCTTCGCCAGCAGCCACGCCAGCGCGATCGAGGCCTGCTGCGCTCCGGTCTCCCTTGCAACCGCGTCCAGCGCGGCGAGGATGCGCATGCCGCGCTCGTTCATGTATTTCGGGATGCCGCGCTGTCCGCGCGGGCTCTTGCCGAAATCGGCCTCCGAGCGATACTTGCCGGTGAGGAAGCCGGCGGCCAGCGAGAAGAAGGTGATGACGCCGACGCCGTAGTTCTCGCAGACGCGTTGCAGCGCGCCTTCGTAGGATGCGCGCTCGGCGAGGCTGTATTCCGGCTGCAGGCTCTCATAGCGCGGCAAGCCGCTCTTCGCCGACAGCTCGAGCGCGGCCTGCAGCCGCTCCGCCGAAAAGTTCGAGGCGCCGATCACGCGCACCTTGCCGGCCCTGATCAGCCTGTCATAGGCCGCCAGCGTCTCCTCCTGCGGCGTCGTCTCGTCGTCCTTGTGCGACTGATAGAGATCGATCACGTCGGTCTGCAGCCGGCGCAGGCTGTCCTCCACCGCGCGCGCGATGTAGTCGGCCTTCAGCCCGACCTTGCCGTCGCCCATGTCCATGCCGACCTTGGTGGCGAGGATGATGCGATCGCGGTTGCCGCGCAGCTTCATCCACTTGCCGATGATGGTCTCGGACTCGCCGCCGCTGTGGCCGGGCACCCAGCGCGAATAGACGTCCGCCGTGTCGAGGAAGTTGATCCCGGACTCCAGCACCTTGTCGAGCAGGCGGAACGAGGCCGCCTCGTCCACCGTCCAGCCGAACACGTTGCAGCCGAAGCAGAGGGGCGGAACGTTGAGGCCGGAACGGCCGAGCGGGCGCATCTTCATGGGAGGCTCTCGATCTGAATGATGTTGGCTGCATCCGTCGCGGACGCCTGCCGCAGATTGCCGTCATTCGTCGCGCGAGACCAGCGCGGCAGGAGCATGGCGGGCCCGCCCGGCCGCATCCAAACCGTGGCGCGGCTGCCCCGAAGAGGTTCCGGCAGCGTCAGACTTTTCACTCACTTGCCGACGATGGTCGCGGCCTGCGAACGCCTCGCAGCTGGAGACGCGAGGCCATGAGTGAGGAGTCCGTCTGATGAACACGCTGACCTATGACCAGCTCGGGCTGAGCTCAGATGGCCTCATGATGCCCGATCCGGCCGCGGCGGCGAAGAACACGACGACCAATACGGCTGCGGCCGCCCCGCCGGTCGTGCTGCCGCCCGGCGCGGTGTCGGATCCGGTGGTGCATGCCGACGGCTCCGAGACCGTCTCGGTTCACACCGGCGGTCTCACCTTCAACCTCACCTTCGATGCCGCCGCTGCTGCCGCGCCCGAAAGCTTCCGCGCCGGCGTCGAGCAGGCCGCGGCGATTCTGTCCTCGGCGATCACCGATCAGGCCACGGTCAACCTCGCGATCGATTTCGCCGGCACCGGCGGCGGCGCCGGCGCCAATGTCTCCAATGGCGTCCTCGCCAGCTACGCGCAGCTCCGAACCGATCTGCAGGACCACGCGGCGGCTGGCGACACGGTGTTCGACAACCTGCCGACGGGGCGGGCAGTGCAGGGCCATTCCCAGGTGTTCGTCGCCAACGCCCAGGCCAAGGTGCTCGGGCTCATCGATCCAAACAGCACGACGACGGAGGACGGCTTCGCCGTCTTCAACACCGACATCCCGACGCAGTCGCTGGTCGGCGTCGCACTGCACGAGCTGTCGCATGCGCTGGGACGCGTGCCGTCGCCGGGCAATCTCGACATCTTCGACCTGTTCGACTTCACCAAGCCGGGACAGCATCTGATCAACAACAGCATCAGCTCGGCGCCGCCGGCCTATTTCTCGCTCGACGGCGGGCTCACCAAGATCGCCGATTACGGCCAGGTGTCGGACCCGGCCGACTTCCTCAACACCGGCATCCAGGGCGCCCGCGATCCCTTGAACGAGTTCTACAATCCGACCACGTCGCAGACGCTGTCGCCGATCGATCTCGTGGTGCTGGAGACGCTCGGCTACAATATCTCGACCCCAGACACGCAGGCGCTGCTCGCCCAGATCCCGCACGCCGCCGGCGTCGCCGCGCCCGTGCAGACGCCGCAGCAGGCCGCGGTGATCGCCTCCGCCGTGGCCGCCGAGACGGCCGCCAGCCTCACCAAGCTGGGCGATGCCGCCGGCGCCGCGCAGGTGCTGGCGAATGCCCAGGCCGACGCTGCTGCGCTGAATGGCACCGATGCCGGCGCGAACCATGACCACGCAACGGCCTATGCGTCCTATTCCGCCGAGCCGCACCACGATCCGATGATGCTCGCGATGCATCTGCACGCGATCAGTGCGAACTGAGGCGGTCGCTACCAGCAGAGGATTGATTGGGCGCGAGACGGTCATCGCGTAGTCGATCTAAGTTATGCCCGCCATTTCATCGTCGTCATGGCCGGGCTTGCCCCGGCCATCTCCGTCGCACTCGCCTGAACTGAAAGGCGTGATGTAGCCAAGCGATCGGGCGGATCGGAGGTGCGGTCCGCTCACGATCAATCGCCATGTGTCCGACGCGACAGGTCAGGATCGCTCGCGGTCGCGTTGTCGGTTGAGTTGGCGCAAATAGCTCAAACCGCAGACGGTCAGCCGGCCGGGATCATCCACGCCCTGATCGGCCATCCCGCGCATGTGCCGCGCCGGCGCGCGCCGCGTCGCCTGGTCCAGATCGTGTCTGGCCATGCGGCGATAGATCTGCATCGCTCGCGAGAGCGGCTTGGCAAGTTCGATCCGAGGCATCGAAGTCAACGGAAGCCGGCGGCGATCGTTCCGAATGCCGGCCCATCATCGGAGCCAACTGGTGCGCCGCTGATTTCGCTCACGCGCAAACGATGCGGATGGTCCCCGCGTTCGGCTCCTACCGATAGACGACGATCGCTGCTGGCGGGTTGACCTCAACCTCAGTCTCCGACCGCCATGTCAAGACATCTCCGGGGCAAAAGCACCAAGTCTGGACGCGTCGCATATTGCATGGTTCACGGGAACTCGCGTATCCTTCAGGTAGCGTGAAGACGACGGTGATCACTCGGGGCGAGGCGATCGTTGGGCGCTGGGGGACGGTTCATGGGAATGAAGTTCGCTTTGCGTGCGGCGCTGACGGCGGCTGCCATGGCGCTGCTCGGTGGATGTGCGACGTCGCCGGAGGGCCTGAATTCGCGCGACGTTGCCGATAGCAGAAGCTTTTCCGAAAGCTACGAGGAAATCTACCGCCGCTTGATCGAGACCGGCAAGCGCTGCAATCCGCCCGTCCCGGTCTTCAGTCCAGGCAACCCGGCCCAGGGACAGATCGAAGCCGAAGGCGAACTGCACCGCGACCGCGGCTTCGCGGAGTTTCGCCTGGTCGCGGGCAGCTATGGGATCCGGATGAACTACTTCGTCGCGGCGCGCATCGAAAAATCCGGCTCTGGATCCCGCGTGACCATCAAGGTCAGCAACCCGATGGGAGCAGGCCCCCTGAGCAGCCGCATCTATCGCTGGGCCGGTGGGGACTCGAGCTGCTAGCGCGGGCGGCGTGCCTTGATCAGGATCGTTATCAGGATCGTTCGCGGCCGCGTTGGCGGTCGAGCTTGCGCAGATAGCTGAGGCCGCAGACGGTCAGCCGGCCGGGATCATGCACGCCTTGTTCGGCCAACCCGCGGATATGCCGCGCGAGGGCGCGTCGCGTTCCCTGGTCGAGATCGTGTCCGGCCACGCGGCGATAGATCTGCATCGCGCGAGAGAGCGGCTTTACAAGTTCGATCTGAGGCATCGGGTCCAACGGACGGCGACGGCGATCGTTCCGATACATCAGGGCACAGCCGCCGGCTTGGCTGGGCGCAGCGTGAGAACGATGGGAACGGCGATCGCGTAGATGGCGACGACCGACAGCCAGATCGCCCCGGGCCAATCGTCCCTGACGACGAAGTACAGACTCGAGAAGCCGAGCGGCGCAACGATCGAGGCGAGGCTGACCGTGGAGGCGAGCACGCCCTGGAGTTGCCCCTGCAAATCCTCGTCCACCTGCCGGGTGGCGATCGACTGCAGGGCCGGCATGCCCATGCCGCCGAGCGCGAACAGCGGCATGGCGCCAAACACCATCCAGCTCCGGTTGACGAACGCCATGGCGGTGAGGGCCGTGCAGACACAGGCGACCCCGGTCAGGATGGCGCCGCGCTCGGCCAGCAATCTCACGGCCGGGCCGGGCAGGAAGGCCTGGGCCAGCGTCTGGCACACCCCGAAGGCGCCGAGCGACAGCCCGATCCAAAGACCGCTCCAGTGGAAGGTGTCGCCGCCCCACAGCGCCCAGCAGACGCCATAGGCCTCGCCGGTCGCGCTGAACAGGAAGAACAGGAGAACGACCGGCAACAGGCTCTTGACGGCGAACACCCAGCGCAGTGGCCGCAGCGGGTTCAGAACCGCGATCTCGATCTTGCTACGGTCCGGTGGTCGCGATTCCGGCAGCATCAGCAACGCCAGCAGAACGTTGCATCCGTTCAATGCCGCCGCCACGACGAACGGCAGCCGCAGCCAATGGTCGCCGAGCGCGCCGCCGAGCACGGGCCCGATGATGAATCCCATGCCGAACATCGCATTGAGGAGGCCGAAGCGGTGGGCCCGTTCCTCGTCGCGCGAGATGTCGGTGATGTAGGCCGCGGCCACCGAGACATTTGCGCTGGTGGCGCCGGCGATGGCACGGCCGAGCAGGAGCATCCAGAGATCGGGTGCAAAGGCCAGGAACAGGTAGTTGACTGTGGCTCCGGCCAGCGAGACCAGCAGCAGCGGGCGCCGGCCGAGCCGATCGCTCAGCGAGCCCAGCATCGGCGCGCAGATGAACTGGATCGCGGCGTAGAGCGCCGTCATGACGCCGAGAGAGGACGCCACGTTGTCGGTGTGCGTCACGTCGTGCAGCAGTGACGGCAGGATCGGAAAGATCAGCCCGATGCCGGCGGCATCGAGCACGATGGTGAGATAGATGACGGCAACAGCCCTGGTCATGGCGCGCTCCGGTCCACGCGAGCCGATGGCGCAAACACGCGCGACCGCTCGCTGGAGCCTGACGATCTGTCAGGCGATCGATGTGTGGGAGACGCTGGGCCGGTCCATGCCAAAAGGCAGATGGACGGCTTGTACTCGGCCGTAGGCAACGACCGCTTTTCGCGACAGGCGCCGTCTACACGCCGAGATCGGGCGGCGCAAGCCGCTTTTTCCGAACGACGATCGGTGCATTCAATGCATAGTCGAGCGAAGGCCGGTCAGTGGGCGCCTCCGCCGGAGCAGGGACTGCCGGGAGCGATCTCAAGTCGCCGAGATCGGCCGCGGCGATGACCAAGAAGCTCAAGCCTCGCATCCTGGCGAGGTTCTGCGCGAGGAATTCCTTATTCCGATCGAAATGTCGGCCGGTGCCGTCGCCAAGGTCTGCGGCCTGCCGCGAACCCGCATCGAGCGGATCGCTAGCGAGCAGACCGGCATCACGGCCGACACCGCGCTCCGGCTCGCAAGGCGCTCGCTACGACGCCGGAGTTCTGGCTCAATCTGCAGACGGGTTATGATGTCTAGATCGCCAAGCGAAAGCTTGGCAGGGTTCTCGATCGCATCGAGACGGTGAATAAGCCGCAAGCGGTCTAGCTCGGGAGACGACATAGGCCTGTTGGCGACGGTGGTGCCTTGGCCGGCTCCTGCCCAGCGGGTCATGAGCCGGCAAGGCGTTTTGCCATATACGATGTCATCGCAGTTCCTTGAGACTAGCCGTCGCGGCCTGAACGGCGGCGAGCGGTAATCCGGCAACTGTGGGTCCGGCGTGTGTACATGATAGCTGAGGTAAGCTTGAGCAGTTGTCGTCGAGGGTCTGAGGACCGTGGCATGACGGCCTGCAATACAAGGTTCGCCTGTTACGGAATCTTGTGTGATTGTCGATGGGACCGGCATCGCGCCGTGTTATGGTTCGACGTAGCGCAAATCCGGCGAATGGGGAAAATGGTGCTTGAACGCATCTCGAAACATTGGCCAATCTTCACCGCGATTGCGATCGCAATCGTATCGCTATTCAACATCGGCTATTTTATGCCAATTGGCATTCATTTCATCGGAATTGTGGACATCACCAACATTGCCTACTCTTTCGGTTTGGTGATTGTTCTGATTCTTCTTCTTGGGCCAACGATATTTGGAGTTATTCAGGAGTCCGGCCCCAGCGTGATGGCGCAACTAAGGAAAAGAGGGATCGGTGCTAAGGTTTTTGCGGCTCTTTTAATCTTGAGTGCGCCATTGGGCATGATGGCCGGTCATATCTACGGCGTCACCTTGCCGTCGGCCATCGTGTGGGTGGCAGCTATTTCGATCTACATGGCCGCATTTAGCTATGATGATTTGGTCAGTGCTGGGTCGGTAAACTCAAGTGGCATCTTCTTTTCATCTTGGGCAGCGATGCTGTTTTTTGTTTTGATAGGTGCGTGGGTTTGCACTCTTCAAATGAAGAGTTCTGAGGTCTTCGAAGTTGCGACAAAAGAGCGTGTATTTGCAGATGCCAAGATATTGCGCTCGTCATCGAGCGGCTTTCTTATCTATGTAAATGACAGAGTCGCATATATTCCATCGAGTGAGATCAAGAGTGTTGTAGCGTTGACCGGTCCACTAAAACAGTCTGCCCCTTTTTAGATGCCTTTGTTACAGGGACAGTATGCGAAAACTGTCTTGTTGGACTTAAAGCCTTGGCGCCGTCGCTGCCCGACAGGCATTTCCCGCATCCCCGCATGCGCAAACTGCCCGTCGCGCCAGTTTGTCGCACGCTTCCCGGCTTGCACCGTCGGGCAAATCAGAACGATGCTTCTGGGCATCCCGCTCGCGATGAAGAGGGGCGTTTCGGCCGATCGTCACGGAGCGTAGCAAGCGGGAAGCGGTGGACGTGTCGGGCTTGGGGCTCTGCATTTGCGGGGCCGGCGAGCAGGCCTGGGACGTACGGTCAAGTCGCGTGGTCCTAGCCTCCCGATGCTGAGGTCAAGCCGGTTGATGATGCGGAGACGCGTCTCGCCGGTGATGGGGGCAAGACAAGCCCGGTCCCCAGGGAGATCGCGAAGCAGCCGTTAAAACCAGCGCGCGGGGAAGGCCGGGTCGTCCGGCTGAACCGTGGTACCTGCCGCCTGCATTTTTTTTCTGCAGGCGGGCCACGGACCTCAGTCGAGGTCCGGTCTTCCCCGCGCCCTCTCGTTTGTCGAGGGCGATGTCGGCGGCATGACCTGGGCGCGGATGCGCCGCGGGGCTGCGGTGGGCTGTTTGGAGAAATCGTGCAGTGGATGTGGTGCGTGGGCGCGGATACGTCGCGCTCGCGATGCTCATCACGCCTGTGAGGTGGAACGGCCATGCGACACACTCAGTGTCGTCCCGGCCTTGAGCCGGGACCCATCAACCACCGGCCGATGTGTGAGGCACGCTGGTGGCTCAGGATGTGCCCAACACGTCTCCCTGTGGCTATGGATCCCGGATCTTCGCGCGCGATGCGCGCTCGTCCGGGACGACGGGGGAGTGTGGGGCGCGGGCTTGCCCTTGACGCCGAGATCGGAGGTCGCCCAGCGCGGACTACTTCCTGATCCGCACACCCTTCGTCGTGAAACGCTGCGGTCGCTGCTCCGGGCGCACCGGCCGCCGTGTCGTTGCGGCCTTGCCGGTGCCCGGCGGCTGATGCGCCGGCACCAATTGCTCGGGACGCGAGCCGATCAGATCGGCACGGCCCATCGCCCTGAGCGCATCGCGCAGCACCGGCCAATTGTCGGGGTCGTGATAGCGCAAAAACGCCTTGTGCAGGCGGCGCTGGCGCAAGCCCTTGATGGCTTCGACCTTGTCGCTGCCACCATGGCGGACGCCGCGCAGCGGGTTGACGCCGGTGTGGTACATCGCCGTTGCGGTCGCCATCGGCGACGGCAGGAAGGTCTGGACCTGATCGGCGCGGTAGCGGTTCTTCTTCAACCACAGCGCGAGGTTCATCATGTCCTCGTCTGACGTGCCGGGATGGGCGGCGATGAAATACGGGATCAGGTAGTACTTTTTGCCGGCCTCCTTGGCGGCGGCGTCGAACATCTGCTTGAAGCGGTCATAGCTGCCGATGCCCGGCTTCATCATCTTGTCGAGCGGGCCGCGCTCGGTATGCTCCGGCGCGATCTTCAGATAGCCGCCGACGTGATGCGTGACCAGCTCCTTGATGTAGGCCGGGCTCTCGACCGCGAGATCGTAGCGCACGCCGGAGGCGACCATCACGCGCTTGATGCCCTTGACCTCGCGCACCTTGCGATAGAGCCGGATGAGATCGTCATGCGAGGTGTTGAGGTTCGGACAGATCTCCGGAAACACGCAGCTCGGCCGGCGGCAGGCGGCTTCGACCTTGGGGTCCTTGCAGGCCATCCGGTACATGTTGGCGGTCGGGCCGCCGATGTCGGAGATCACGCCGGTGAAGCCCGGCGTCTTGTCCCTGATACGTTCGATCTCCTGCAGGATCGAGCCTTCCGAGCGACTCTGGATGATGCGGCCCTCGTGCTCGGTGATCGAGCAGAAGGTGCAGCCGCCGAAGCAGCCGCGCATGATCGTCACCGAGAACTTGATCATATCCCAGGCCGGGATCTTGGCATCGCCATAGGACGGGTGTGGCGCGCGGGCGTAGGGCAGATCGTAGACGCTATCCATCTCCGCCATGGTCAGCGGGATCGGCGGCGGGTTGAGCCAGAGGTCGCGGTCGCCATGACGCTGCACCAGGGGACGCGCATTGCCCGGATTGCTCTCCCGGTGCAGCACGCGCGAGGCGCGGGCATAGGCTTCCTTGTCGGCCTCGACCTGCTCGCAGGACGGCAGCCGGATCACGACGTCGCCCTTCTCGCGCGCAGCGCCTTCGTCGGCGGAGTCGAGATCGTCGGCATGCAGCTCGACAAAACCCTCGGGCACTTTGCGGAACAGCGCGGTGCCGCGCACCGACTGGATGTCCTTCGGCGCTTCGCCGCCGGCGATCCGATGCGCGACCTCGATCACGGCGCGTTCGGCATTGCCGTAGATCAGGATGTCGGCCTTTGCGTCGGCCAGCACCGAGCGGCGCACCTTGTCGGACCAGTAGTCGTAATGCGCGATGCGGCGCAACGACGCCTCGATGCCGCCGAGCACGACGGGCACGTCCTTGAACGCCTCGCGGCAGCGCTGCGCATAGACCAGCGTGCAGCGATCCGGCCGCCTGCCGCCTTCGCCATTGGGCGTATAGGCGTCGTCGCTGCGGATGCGGCGGTCGGCGGTGTAGCGGTTGACCATGGAGTCCATGTTGCCGCCGGTGACGCCGAAGAACACGCGCGGTTTGCCGAGCGCCTTGAACGGCTCGGCGGAGTGCCAGTCGGGCTGCGAGATGATGCCGACGCGAAAGCCCTGGGCCTCGAGCAGCCGGCCGATGATCGCCATGCCGAAGGAAGGATGGTCGACATAGGCGTCGCCGGTCACCAGCACGATGTCGCACGCGTCCCAGCCGAGCGCGTCCATCTCCTTGCGGCTCATCGGCAGGAACGGCGCAGGCTTCAGGTCCGCGCGATGGCGCGGCCAGGAACTCAGCGGTGGAGCGGTGAGGGCGATGTTCATCGCCCACGCATAGAGCCGCGGCGCTGCGAGTTCAACCGAAGCTCCGGTCGCAGACGAGGGCAGGTGGTCAATTTGTCCGGAATGGTTCCCGCGGCGTTGCGCGGGCGACCTGACGTCGCAGTTCCTGCCGTCTCAGTTGAGGTGGTGCGACGCGCCGTTGCGGCGCTTGAGCCAGCCGTGCCCGAAATAGGCCAGCAGCGCGGCTGCCGCGAGCATGATCCAGATCGAGGGCATCTTCGAGCGCGGGCTGCCGCCGGCCTCGCCGACCGTGACGGGCTCGGTCATCGACACCAGCCGCAGGCCGGCGGCGTCGGTCGCGCGGCGCATGTCGGCGATGGCGGAGTGGGGCAGCGGGTCGGCGGCGAACAGCCGACCTGTCGCCGGCGCGTCGGACGCGGCGAGGTCGCTCGGCGGCGGCTCCATCGAAGACTGCGTGGCCTGGCTGCCGGAGGGCAGTTGGGCGAAGGAGTTCAGGTTGGCGGGCCGATGCGGCTTCGGTCCGTGCTGCGCCATCCGGTCCGGCTTCTCGGCCTTGTCCATCTTCTTGGGCGTCATGCTCTGCGGCACCGCGACCCGCACCTGCGGCCGCGAATAGGACGCCGGCTGGGTGACGGCCAGCATGCGGTTGGACCAGGCCATATAGGCCTTGCAGAGATCGTTGCAGTACTGGCCGTTGACCATGTCGCCGTTGGCGGATCCGGCCTGCGCGGCGCCGGGTGCGGCAATCCAGATGACTGAGACCAGCGCGGCGGCCGCTCCGAGCCTCGACGATGTCAAAACAGGCAATGCGCTCAACTGGCCGATCATCGCAATTTCCCCCGTCGCGGTTTCACGCCGTTTGGGGAATAACGACAGGCGGAATGGTCGAGAGTTGGATCAGATCGCGTCAACATCCGGATGAGTTGAGGTCAATTTGCTGATGCGAGGCGTTATTAATAAGGATCGGGCTTTGCTGTTCGACATCGACGGCACGCTCGCCGACACCGATGCGCTGCATCTGCAGGCCTTCAACGCGGTGTTTGGGCCGTATGGCCACGTGTTCGACCGCGCGCGGGCGGCCCGCGAACTGCTCGGCCGCTCCAATCTTTCGATCTCCGCCCAATTTCTGCCGGATGAGGAGCCCGCGCGGCGCGCGGCGGTCATGGCGCAGAAGGAGGAGGTGTTTCGCAGCCTCGCCGCCGGCGCGGTGCAGCCGCTGCCGGGCCTGACGGCGCTGCTCGATCGGGCTGCGGCGGCGGCGATTCCGGTGGTGGCCGTGACCAACGCGCCGCGGGCCAATGCCGAGCTGATCCTGCACGGGCTCGGGCTGATGGACCGGTTTCGCGCCGTGATCATCGGCGACGAGCTGCCGCACGGCAAGCCGCACCCGCTGCCCTATCTGGAAGGCCTGCGTGCGATCGATGCCGTGCCGGAAAGGTCGGTCGCCTTCGAGGATTCCCGCGCCGGCATCGCGGCGGCGACGGCGGCCGGCATCGCCACCGTCGGCATGCGCACCAACCTCGGTCACGACGAACTGATCGCGGCGGGCGCGGCGCTCACTGCGGCGGCGTTCGACGAGGCCGACGTGCTGGATCTGGTGATGGCGCGGCTGGGAGAGAGAATGTGAGCCATGACCCGCTTCCGGCGACGATACCGCCGGCGGCGGAGCTGACATGTCGCTGACATCGGGCAACAGCTTGCGGTCACCGTCCTTGCGCGATGGTCTCGACGAACGCGGCCGCCGGGTTGGCCGTCACGAGATCAAGGTGAGACGCATGCGCAAGTTGTTGATCGCGGCTGGTCCCTCGGAACTGTCGTTCCGGCCGATGCTGCAGGTCGATGAAGAGGGATCCGCGTCCAGTCAGCGCGGCCGGCGCGGCAGCGGAGCCGGGCGAGCCAAGCGCGCCGAGGGCCGCGCCAAGCGGTCGGCCCGGCGGTTTCGCTGGGCGCGGCCGTTGCGCGCAATGGCCGCCATCCTTCGCGGCTTGCGGGCGACGCTGCTGGCTCTCTCTCCCGTGGAGATCCCGAGCGATGGGAGCGTACGGCAGGAGAGCTTGCGGGACATGTCGCCGGTTGTGCCGCGGCTTCGCGTCGTCAGCGGCTGCGGAGGAGCGCGCGAGGCCGCCGCCGTGCCGGCCGCCGCGCCCAATGCGATCTTCTGCGCTGCGGCCACGCCTCGTCATCACGTCCGGTCGATGGACACGCCACGCGCCCAGCGCCGGCGGCTGCGCGCGCGCTGATCGCGTCACCGCATGCGTGCCCTGCATGCTCTGTCCGTCGCACCTTGCTTGTCCGCAGCCCGATGCCGTGATTGAAACGGACGGTGCGCGCCAGGCTCGCTGTGCTCGCCTCGCAGGAGGACGGATCGATCATGTTCGTGGCGCGTGTCCTGTCGGTGGCTGCCGCCCTGCTGCTCGTGACCGCTTGCCTCGCGGCCGACACGCCCGGCGAGACCAGAGGCACGGTGCTGGAGCCATCGTCGGCGAATCTCGCGCTGACCTGGAGCCTGGCCCATCTGGTGTTGCCGGCGGCGCTCGTCGGCGGACGGCGCTGGGAGGGGCATGCGGAGGACGCGCCCGACGTGATCGGGATCGCGCCGCTCGTGATCGTGATGCACGGGTCGAGCGGCGTCGCGCCGGCGGTGAAGGAGTTCCAGGCCTGGCTCGCCGATGAGCTCGGCGTGGCGTCGGTGGCGCCCGACAGCCTCGCGATTCCCGACCGGCTGACCTACGCCTCGCCGGTCGACGTCGCGATCTATGAGCGCGTCCACGCCTTGCGGCTGGCCGAACTGGAGAACGCGCTGAAGGCGTCGCGCGATTGGAGCTGGGTGGACCGGCTGCGGATCGTGCTGGCAGGCACCAGCGAGGGCGCGGTGGCGGTCGGCCGCTACGCCGGCAAGGATGTGGCGGCGCGGCTGATCTATTCGTGGTCGTGCGAGGACAACTACTTCGTCACCGCGCCCAGGCTCGGCATCGGCCCAAAGGAGCCGGTGCTGAACGCGATCTCGGCGCGCGATCCGTATTTCTCGGCTGCCAATCCCTGGAACAAGGACCGCGCCGTCACCGGCTCCTGCGCCGCCGCGCTCAAAGACGATGCGAAGGCGGAGGTGATGGTGATCGATGCCGACGTGCACACGATCCTGAACCGGCCGGAGGTGCGCGAGCGGAGCGCTCGATTCCTGCGCGGCGTGCTGGAGCCCTGATCGGGCGGGCGGAGGATTGACGAGTGCTGAGACTGCTCGTGCTCGAAGGCAACTCGCTGGACGGCCGGCGCCGCTGGGCCGAGGTCGCCGGCGCCACGCCGTCGGAGAGCTACGCGGCCGTGCTGCGCGCGCTGGCGCCGGACGCGGCGATTGACATCGCCACACCCGCCGATGCCGATGCGCGCCTGCCGCAGCCGATCGAGGCCTATCAGGGCATCGTCATCACGGGATCAGCGCTCAACATCTATCAGCGCGAGCCGGAAGCGCTGCGCCAGATCGAGCTGGTGCGGACGATCTTCGCGCGGGGCGTGCCGATGTTCGGCTCATGCTGGGGACTCCAGCTCGCAACCGTGGCGGCCGGCGGCGAGGTGTCGCTCAATCCGGCCGGCCGCGAGGTCGGCTTTGCGCGCAAGATCGCGCTGACGGATGCGGGCCGCGATCACCCGATGCATGCGGCGCGGAGCGCCGTGTTCGATGCACCGGCGATTCACAGCGACATCGTCACCCGGCTGCCGTCGGATGCGACGATCACCGCGCACAATGCCATGAGCGAGGTGCAGGCCGCGGAGATCCGCAGCGGCCACGGCCGGTTCTGGGGCGTCCAATATCATCCGGAATTCAGCCTGCAGGACGTTGCCTGGGTGATTCGCCGCATCGGCCAGCCGCTGGTCGAGGAGGGCTTCTTCGTCGATCCGGCGGAGCTCGAGCGCTACGCAGCCGATCTCGCCACCCTGCACCACGACCGCGCCCGGCGCGACATTCTGTGGCGGCTCGGGCTCGACCAGGACGTCGCGAATGACGGGATGCGGCAGGCCGAGATCAGCAACTGGATCGCCTCGCTCGCGTGACGCTGAGAACGCTACCGCATGAACTGAATGATGAGCGGCGCCAGCGCCACGTTCATCAGCCCGACCAGCACCATCACGAGGCCGGCGATCGCGCCTTCCTCGCGCCCGATCTGGTGGGCGCGCGCGGTGCCCGCACCATGCGCGCCGACGCCGAACAGCGCGCCTCTGGCGAGCGTCGAGCGCAGCGGCAGCCGCGCCAGCACGACGTCGCCGACGGCGGCGCCGATGATGCCGGTGAGCACGACGAACACGGCGGTGAGATCGGGGATGCCGCCGATCTCGCCTGAGACTTCCATCGCGAACGGCGTGCTCATCGAGCGCGGCAACAGGCTCAGACGCAGCTCGCCATCGATGCCGAGGACATAGGCCAGTGCCCAACTGGTCGCCACGGCGGTGAGGCTGCCCGCGACCATGCCGGCCAACAGCAGCGGCCAGCGGCGGCGGATCAGCGCGCGTTGCTCATAGATCGGCACGGCGAAGGCGACGGTGGCCGGGCCGAGCAGCGCCACCAGCCAATGCGTGCCGCGGATGTAGTCGCGATAGGAGACGTTGAGCGCGAGCGCCGCGATCATCAGCAGCGCGGGCGCCACCGCGAGCGGCATCAGCCACCAGCGCGGCCAGCGCCGGTGCACGCGCTTCGCCAGCAGATAGAGCAGGATCGTCGCGAGCGACCAGACCGCCGCCTGGATCAGCGGCTCACGCCACAGCGCGGCGAGGGTCATGACGCTCGGTCCAACGGTAGCAGAGGTCGACGGTGAGCGCGGTCACGCACATCACGGCGGTGGTGCTGACGACGATCAAGGCGAAGATCTTCAGGCCGAGCAGGCCGAACAGCTCGCGATGGTCGAGCAGCGCCAGCACCGCCGGCACGAAGAACAACAGCATCTCGGCCAGCATCCAATTTGCGCCGCGCTTGATGCTGGCGACCTTCAATCCGCCTGCCAGGACCAGAGTGAGCGCCAGCGCCATTCCGATGATGCCGCCTGGCAGCGGCAGGCCGGTCGCCCGGGCCAGCGCCTCGCCGGCAGCCCAGAACAGGCCGAGCAGACCGATCTGCACCAGCCGGTTGCGGCGGAGCAGGCGATGAGCCCCAATGGAAATGCTGCGATGCATCATGTGGCGGCGTCCGTAAGTGATTGCGCGATCAACGTATGCCGCATCGCAACATGTAGAAAGCGAATTGAATGAATGATATCAAGTCGAAAATCGAATACTGAGCCTGATTATGGAACTTCGAACCCTCAGGAACTTCGTCGAGGTCGTCCGCCAAGGCGGCTTCTCGCAGGCTGCCAAGGTGGTGTTTGCGACCCAGTCGACCGTCAGCAAGGCCGTCAAGCAGCTCGAGGACGAGCTCGGCCTACCCCTTCTGGACCGGCTCGGCCACAAGAGCCGCATGACCGCGGCCGGCGAGATCGTCTATCGCCGCGCGATCCGGCTGCTGGCGGAGCGCGACGACCTGCAGGCAGAGCTTGCCGAACTGCGCGGCCTGAAGCGCGGCGTGCTGCGCCTCGGCCTGCCGCCGATCGGGTCGAGCACGCTGTTCGCGCCGTTGTTCGCGCTCTACCGCCAGCTTTATCCCGAGATCGAGATCCGCCTGGTGGAGCACGGCAGCGACCGGCTCAGCGAATTGCTGGCTGCAGGCGATATCGATTTTGCCGGCCTGCTGCCGCCCATCGCCGATGAGTTTGCCGCGCAGATCGTGCGCCGCGAGCCGCTGATGGCGCTCGTCTCTGTCAATCATTCGCTGGCCCGCCGCAAAACGATCACGCTCGCCGAGCTGCGCGACACGCCGTTCGTGCTGTTCGAAGCCGGCTTCGCGCTCAATCGTATTCTCCGCGAGGCCTGCCGCCGCAATGGCTTCGAGCCGGTGGTTGCTGCACGCAGCACGCAGATCGATTTCATTGCCGAGCTCGCCGGCGCCGGTCTCGGGGTCGCCTTCCTGCCGCGCATGATCGCGACCCAGCGCACGCAGGTGCCGATCAGTCTCGTCCTGCTCGACGAGCCCGGCACCGAATGGACGTTGGCGATGGCCTGGCGTCGTGGCGCCTATCTGTCGCCGGCCGCGGCGGCGTGGCTCCGGTTGGTGCGCGAGCGCGGCGAGGCGTGAGCACGAGTGCGGCGATGTCGCTTCATCTGCGAGGAACGTGCGGCGAGACGGTCGGTGTCGCCATGGCGATTGGCGAGGACCTGAGCTCTACGCACAACTCGCAATGATCGAGCACCTGTCGCAACGACGCGAAAGCGGAGCCCGGAGAGGCGATCTCGAACGTGCGGACGGGAACGGCAAGAGCTGACGAAGGTTGCCTTCGCGCGCTGACTCGTTGATCTGCGCGAGAGGACAATCGATGAGTGAGGAAGATCACGAGCACCCAGATCGCAAACCGCGAGATCGCAGGGAGCTGCGCGACGCGGACGCTCCGGCGGCGAAGCGGCCAGGCCCGGAAAGCATGCTCTGGCCCACATGCGCGGCCCGACCTGACCGACAAGGACAAGACTCCCGGCACTGGCATGTTGCCGGAGCCGGGCGACGCCAATCCCAGTCCCACAGGCTGACGTCCCGTGCGTGACTGACTGCGCGGGAACCAGGGGTGCTTTGACGCGTTTCCGCCTGCTCCGAAAGAACGTGACACGCGCAGGCGTGCCGCGCGCTCATTGATTGAACCGGAGGGCAAGGATGTGCCGCTGGATCGCGTACCGCGGTGAGACGACCGCCTTCGAGCACTATGTGACCGAGCCGGAACACTCGCTGGTGACGCAGAGCATCCGCGCGCTGGAATCCACCGCAGGCACAAATGGCGATGGTTTCGGTCTCGGTTGGTACGGCGATCATCCCGAGCCCGGCCTGTATCGCGAGACACGTCCGGCGTGGTCCGATGAGAATCTCCGCTATCTGTGCCGGCACCTGCATTCACATCTGTTCTTCGCGCATGTGCGCGCCGCGACCGGCACGGCCGTGACCCGTCAGAACTGCCATCCGTTTGCCTGCGGCCGCTGGCTGTTCATGCACAACGGCTTCGTCGGGTGCTGGAACAGGCTGCGCCGCAAGATCGAGGCTATGATTCCGGACGCGCTGTATCCTTCGCGGCTCGGCACCACCGATTCCGAAGCCGTGTTCCTCGCCATCGTCGGCGCCGGCATCGATCAGGACCCGATCGGTGCGACATCGAACGTGCTACGCGCGCTCCGCCAGCTGGTCAACGAGGACGGCCTGCGTGAGCATCTGCGCTTCACGTCCGCCCTGTCGAACGGCCACGATCTCTACGCGTTTCGCTTCGCTGAGAATGATCGCGCCAACTCGCTCTACTACCGGGAAGATGGCGATCAAGTGATCGTCGTCTCCGAGCCTTTTGACAAGGAGCCGGACTGGATCGAGGTTCCGCCCGATCACGTGCTGGTCGCGCGCGCGTCCAGACCCGCCGAAATCGTTCCGCTATTTGCCACGGACTCTGCCGGCTTCGTCGCGGAACGCAAACGATCACAGAGGGTTGTCGGCGGCACATAACACAACAGAAACTGGATGATCCGCGATGTGCGGCATTTGTGGTGAAGTCAGGACTTCCGGACAGCCCGCGCTCGCGGCGCTCGGCCGAGTCAACGATGCGTTGCAGGCGCGCGGTCCCGACGCCGCCGGCCTCTACGTGCAGGGCGGAATCGCGCTCGGCCACCGTCGTCTCAGCATTCTCGATCTATCAGCCGCCGCGCAGCAGCCGATGATCGATGCCGCGCTCGGTCTCGGCATCGTGTTCAATGGGTGCATCTATAATTTCCGCGAGCTGCGCGCCGAGCTGCAGGCGAAGGGCTATCGCTTCTTCTCCGACGGCGATACCGAGGTGATCCTCAAGGCCTATCATGCCTGGGGCAAGACCTGTGTTCAGCGCTTCAAGGGCATGTTCGCCTTCGCGCTGTGGGAGCGCGACAGCGGACGCGTCGTGATCGCGCGCGACCGTCTCGGCATCAAGCCGCTGTACTACACCGAGGGGCCGGGCTTCCTCCGCTTTGCCTCGTCCCTGCCGGCGCTGCTCGCCGGTGGTGATGTCGACACCTCGATCGACCGAACGGCGCTGCATCATTTCTTCAGTTTTCACGCCGCCGTTCCGGCGCCCCGTACGATCCTCAATGGCGTGAAGAAGCTCGAGCCGGCGACGTTGCTGACGATCGAGCCCGATGGAGCGCAGCGCCGCGAACGCTACTGGCAGTTCAGCGTCGGCGCGCCGCGTCCGACCGATCGCGCCATGAGTCAAGAAGAATGGTCGGATGCATTGCTGGACGCGATGACATCGGCGGTGGACCGTCGCCGTGTCGCTGACGTGCCCGTCGGTGTGCTGTTGTCAGGCGGGCTGGATTCGTCGCTGCTGGTCGCGCTGCTGTCCAAGCTGGGACACGAGGACATCCGCACCTTCTCGATCGGCTTTGACGCGGTGGGCAAGCACACCGGCGATGAATTCCACTACTCCGACATCATTGCACGGACGTTCGGCACCAGCCACGAGCAGATCAGGATCGGCGGCAACCGCGCGCTCGACGCCTTGCCCCATGCCATCGCCGCCATGTCTGAGCCGATGGTCAGCCACGACGCGGTCGCGTTCCATCTCTTGTCGTCGGAGGTCGCCAAGCGCGTCAAGGTGGTGCAGAGCGGGCAGGGCGCCGACGAGGTGTTCGGTGGCTACAGCTGGTATCCAGGCTTCCTCTCGGCCAACGATCCCGTTCAGCAATATCAGAATGCCTATTTCGACTGGACGCATTCGGATCTGCAGCGGCTGCTGGCGCCGGAGTTGCTCGGCGACGACGTGAGCCTGGCATTCGTGGAGCGCTTCTTCGGAGATCATGCCGGCGCCTCGGCGGCGGACAAGGTGCTGCAGATCGATGCCGAGATCATGCTGGTCGACGATCCCGTGAAGCGGGTCGACAACATGACGATGGCGTTCGGGCTGGAGGCCCGCGTGCCGTTCCTCGATCACGACGTGGTGGAGCTCGCCGCGCGCATGCCCGCCGAGCTGAAGGTGAAGAACGGCGGCAAGCACATTCTCAAGGAGGCGGCACGCCGCTGCGTGCCGGCGGAGGTGATCGACCGTCCCAAGGGATACTTTCCGGTGCCGTCGCTGCGCTATCTGCGCGGCCCGTTCCTCGACTATGTCCGCGACGTTCTCAACGACGAGAAGGCGCGCGCACGCGGCCTCTACCAGCGCGACCTTATCGACCACATGCTGCAAAACCCCGAAGCCGAGATGAGCCCCAAGGGACATTCGCGGCTGTGGCAGGCGGCCCTGCTCGAGGCATGGCTGCAGACTCACGGCATTTGACGTCTGACAGGATTGATCACATGGGATTGGATCCACGCATCTTGGAGAAGCTGCGGCTCGGCCTGAGCGATGACGAGCGTCGTCTGGTGATCCGCTCGGCCAGCGGCAGCGAGGAAGTCACGGAATATTCGTTCGGCATCGAGGAGGAGTACTTTCTCGTCGATGCGCAGACGCGCGATGTCGCGATCCGCACGCCCGACGATCTGTTCGAGGCCGCCAACTGGTCGACCGGCGGGCAGGCCATGCGCGAGATGCTGCAGGCGCAGCTCGAGGTCGCCACCAACGTCCATGTCGATGTCGGCGACGCGCGCGAGGAGATGAAGTTCCTGCGGCGCGAGGTTGCCAGCGTGGCGCGTCAGTATGGCCTGACGATCCTGGCCTGCTCCACGCATCCGACCGCGAGGTGGCGCAGCTCACAGCCGAGCCCCAAGCCGCGCTACGCGGAGATGATGGAGGACCTCCGCATCGTCGGCCAGCGCAACATGCTGTGCGGCATGCACGTGCACGTCCAATTGCCGGACCCCGAGCGGCGGTTCGCGGTCATGCGGGCGATGATCCCGCATATCCCGGTGTTCGTCGCGCTATCTGCGTCCTCGCCGTTCTGGAATTCGCGCGAGACGGGCCTGAAGGGCTATCGGCTTGCCGCCTATGACGAGCTGCCGCGCAGCGGCCTGCCCGAGCTGTTCACCTCGAAGCAGCAATATGATCGCTATGTTGCGGCGCTGACGAAGTCCGGCGTGATGCCGGACGAGAGTCATGTCTGGTGGGCGATGCGGCCGTCGCTGCGGCATCCGACCTTGGAGTTGCGTGCGCCCGACGTCTGCACGTCGGTGGATGACGCCGTGGCGATTGCCTCGCTCTATCGCGCTTTGGCACGCTACCTCTATCTCAATCCCGATCTTGCGGAGACCGTCGGCAATGTCGAGCGCGCGATCGCGGTCGAGAACAAGTGGCGGGCGCAGCGCTATGGCACCGACTGTCTGTTCGTGACCGAGGACGGTCCCGTGACGGGCCAGGAGATCCTCAACCGCATGATCGCGGATGTCGCACCGCATGCGGAGGCTCTGGAATGTCTCGCCGAGGTCGAGCACTGCCGCATCATCATGCAGTTCGGCAGCTCGGCTGACTATCAGCTGCAGGCCTATCGCGAGTCCGGCGGACAGTTGTCGGCCGTGACGCGCTGGATCGAGGCGGCGACGGTGTCGCGCGCCGAGCCGCCGCGCTCACAGGCACCGGTCGAGCCGGCACAATGACGCGGGCCTAGGTCGGCTGCCTGATCACATGGCCGTCGCGCGCGATGAGGCGGCCGTCCTTGTAGACTGAGCGGCCCTTTGGCACGGCGACGACAGCCTGCGGAACGTGCTCGGCATCGAGGGTGACGAAGTCGGCCCGCGCACCGACGCGCAGGCCGTAGTCCGCAAGCCTCAAGGCCTTGGCGCCGGCCTCGGTGACGAGGTCAAAGGCCATCCGCAGCTCGTCATCGACATAGAAGCCGGAGCGATAGCCGACCGTCATGGCGCGGTTCAACAGATCGCCGTCGCCATAGGGCCACCAGGAGTCGCGGATGTTGTCGTTGCCGCTGAACACGGTGACCCCCGCCGCACGCAACAGCGCCACGGGCGGGAAGGGCCGCGCGCCCGGCGCGTTGGTCATGATGGCGACGCCAGACGCCGCCAGGACGTCGGCAATCTTCTTCAGCGGGTCAGCAGGCAGGTCGCCGAGGGCGTAGGCGTGGCTGACCGCGACGCGACCTTGCATGCCGAGGGCGCGCGTGCGCGCTGCGATCTGCTCCAGCTCGAACAGGCCGAGCATGCCCGGATCGTGCAGATGGATATCGACATCGACGCCGTGCTTGTGGGCTGTGCCGAACACGACGTCGAGATGCCTTTCGACGTCGCGGTCGAAGCTGGCGGGATCGAGCCCGCCGACGAGGTTGGCGCCGAGCCTGATGGCCTCGTCGAGCAGCTCGGGTGTGCCCGGGCTCTTGAGGATGCCGCTCTGCGGAAAGGCGACGAGCTGGATCTCGATCAGCTCGCGATAATCGTCGCGGACGCGCAGGATCGTTTCCAGCGATGTGAGGCCGACGGAGCCGTCCACCATCACGTGGCTGCGCATCCGTGTCGTGCCGTGGCCGATACAGAGATCGAGCTGGTTGCGGGCGCGCACGTCCATCGGTGCAGCCGCGGCCATGTTCTGCGCCTGGAACGTGACGCGCTCATGCACGTCGAAGCCGTTGGTGCAGGGCTTGTGCGGCTTCCAGGCATCGCCGTAGAAGCTGGTGTCGAGATGGATGTGGCCCTCGACGAAGCCGGGCACGACCAGCGCGCCGCCGAGATCGATCACCTCGCGCGCCTCAGGGCGCTCGGTCTCAGCGAGAAGCCCGCTGATGCGGCCGCCGTCGACCGTGATCGCATGGCGCGCGCTGCGGTCGAGCCGCGCATTGATGAACAGCTTGTCGACGGCCATGCGCAACATCCTTCCCATCTATCCGCCAGCATCGGAGCCGCCGGAGGGCGGTCCGATGCTGGTGCCGATGAGACCACATTCTTGGCCAGGAGCCGCGACAGCCGCAAGCGTCTTCAGGCGGCGATCGCCTGCGGCAGTCCGGCGAGCCAGTCGCGCGCCAGCGTCACATCCGCCTGCGACAACTGGTGCCCCGCCGGAAGCGTCGTGTGGGTCACGTCGGCGCCGGCCTCGGTGAGCTGCGTGCACAGCTTCGCCGAATTGCTGACGGGTACAATCGGATCAGCGAGCCCCGACAGCATCAGCACCGGCCGGCGCGCGAGCCTGGCGGCTGGAGGATGCGCCAGCGGCACCATGGCGCGGAACAGCACTGCACCGGCCAGCGCTTCCGGCTGCAGTAGCAGCAGCGCGGCGGCGATGTTGGCGCCGTTGGAGTAGCCGACCGCGAGCGGCGCTCCGATCCCGTAGTGCTGACGCGCCGCGTCGATGAAGGCGCCGAGCTCCAGCGCGCGCCGGCGGACGTCGTCCTCGTCGAACACGCCCTCGGCAAGCCGGCGGAAGAAGCGCGGCATGCCATGCTCGAGCACCTGGCCGCGTGGCGACAGCAGGGCGGCGCCGGGAGACAGCGTAGCGCCGAGCGGCAGCAGATCGTTCTCGTCGCCGCCGGTGCCGTGCAGGAGCAGCAGCGGCGCTGCTCCCGGCGTGGTTGCGGGCTGGAAGCGGTGGGTGAAGGACAATGCCTCGGTCATGATGCGGCCTCCTCGAGATTGGGCAGCACGCCTTCGATCTGCTTGCGGTGCGATTCGAGGAAAGCGGGCAGCTTGAGGTTTCGTCCGAGCTCGGCGACCGGCTCGTCGATCGCGAAGCCCGGGATATCGGTTGCGATCTCGAACAGCACGCCGCCCGGCTCGCGGAAGTAGATCGAGCGGAAGTAGTTGCGGTCCTTCTGCTCGGTCGGATGCAGGCCGTGGCGATCGACCAGCCGCTGTGCCATCACGCCCTGTGCGGCATCGTCGGCGGCGCGGAAGGCGATGTGATGCACCGAGCCGGCGCCCTGCGCGCCGCGCAGAAAGCCCCTGGCCTCGTAGATGTCGACCACGCTGCCCTCGGCGTCGCCCGGCGCCTTGAAGCGGATCACCGAGCCTTCGCGGCCCGTCTCTTCGAAGCCGAACACGTCGGTCAGCACGGCGGCAGTCCTCTCGGCGGAGTCGAGCAGCAGGGTCACGCCGTGGAAGCCGCGGATCGCGTGCTCCGCCGGGATGTCGCCGTTGCTGTAGCCGGGCTCGTTCTCCGCGCCGGGGACGCCGACCAGCGCCAGCGCCATGCCGTCCGGATCGGTGAACGGCAGCACGGATTCACCAAAGCGCTTCTCCAGCGCCTCATAGGCGATGCCCTTCTCGGTGAGGCGCTGCGTCCAGTAGCTAAGGGAGCGCTGCGGCACCCGGAACGCGGTCTGGTGGGTCTCGCCGACGCCGCGGCGGCCCGGCCGCACGCCGGCCCAGGGGAAGAAGGTCAGGATGGTGCCGGGGCGGCCGGTCTCATCGCCGTAGTAGAAATGATAGGTGCCGGGATCGTCGAAATTGACTGTCTTCTTGACGAAGCGCAGCCCGAGGTCGCGGGTGTAGAAGCCGAAATTGCGGATCGGATCGCCGGCAATCGCAGTCACGTGGTGCAGTCCGGGCATATGGGTCTCCTGTCGATGGACCCCCGAAAGGGCCGTTGAATTCCTGGGTGCAATATTGGCTCGCTTTGATTTGGAGACAATCCGTGCTCTTGTGACGTCTCTGTCTACGATTTGGCGACAATGGCGTCCCTATGGACAAGCTGAGCAGCCTGCGGGCCTTCGTGAAGGTGGTCGAGAGCGGCAGCTTCGCCGAGGCCGGCCGGCAGCTGCGGCTGTCGCGCTCGGCGATCTCGAAATATATCGGCGAGCTGGAGGCGAGCCTCGGCGTCCAGTTGATCGTCCGCACCACGCGCCATGCCAGCCCGACCGAGACCGGCCAGCTCTATTTCGAGCGCGCGGTCTCGATCCTCGCGGAGCTCGACGCCGCCGATCAGGCCGTCAGTCAGTCGCAGGCCGCGCCGCGCGGGCTCTTGCGCGTCAACGCGCCGATGTCGTTCGGCACCATGCGGCTCGGTCCCGTCGTCGCCGATTTCATGGCCCGCTATCCCGAGCTGCAGTTGCAGATCGTGCTGAGCGACGATCTGCTGGATCCCGTGCAGGACGGCTTCGACGTGACGTTGCGGATCGCCGAGCTGGAATCGTCGAGCCTGGTGGCGCGGCGGATCATGCCGGTGGAGCGCGTGATCTGCGCCGCGCCGGCCTATCTCGCGCGGCACGGCACGCCTGGCAGCCCGGAGGAGCTGCGTCGCCACACCTCTCTCACCTACGGTTTCCTGCTGACCGGCAATCAGTGGAAGCTCACCGGCCGCGACGGCGACCACTGGGTCCAGCCGGCGTGGTCGTTGTGCGTCAACAATGCCGAGGTGCTGCGCGACGTCGCCATCAAGGGACAGGGCATTGCGCTGATCCCGCGCTTCATCGCGGCGGACGCGCTCGAGAGCGGCGAGCTGACCGCGATCCTCGCCGATTACGCCGCGCCGCCGCTCGCGCTCTATGCGATCTATCCGCCGACGCGGCACCTCTCGGTGAAGGTGCGGCTGTTCATCGACTTCCTGGTCGAGCGCTTCGGCAAGGAGCGCGACGTGACCAGACCGTAGGCTGCAACTGAACTGGAAATCGCCTCGAACCTTTAACCGGGCGCTGATAGTGTTCCGAGCCGGCAGCAGAGAGGTAACGATGCATGGGGCGGCTGAGCACGCATATTCTGGATACGGTCAGGGGCAAGCCCGCGGCCGGCGTCGCGATCGATCTCGATGTCCTCGAACCGGACGGCTCCTGGCGCCGCGTCAAGCAGGTCCGGAGCAATGCCGACGGGCGCACCGACCAGCCGATGCTGGCGGACGATGACTTCGCCATCGGCACCTACATGCTGACCTTCCATATGGGCGCTTATTTCAGGACCCACGGCCTCGCCTCGGGCGATCCGCTGTTTCTCGATCTGATCCCGCTCCGCTTTTCCGTCGCCGATGCTGGCGCGCACTACCATGTGCCGCTGCTCGCGACGCCCTGGAGCTACCAGACCTATCGCGGGAGCTGAGCCGGATGAGTGCTGACGTCTATCCCCGCGACATGGTCGGCTACGGCCGCACGCCGCCGCATCCGCGCTGGCCGGGCGATGCCCGCGTCGCCGTGCAGTTCGTGATCAACTACGAGGAGGGCGGCGAGAACAACATCCTCCACGGTGACGCCGCCTCCGAAGCCTTCCTGTCCGAGATCGTCGGCGCCCAGCCCTGGCCGGGCCAGCGCCACATGAACATGGAGTCGATCTACGAGTTCGGCTCGCGCGCCGGCTTCTGGCGGTTGTGGCGGATGTTCACCGCGCGCAAGCTGCCGGTGACGGTGTTCGCGATCGCCACCGCGATGGCCCGCAATCCAGACGCCGTGGCCGCGATGAAGGAAGCCGGCTGGGAGATCGCCTCCCACGGCCTGAAATGGATCGACTACCGCGATGTCCCCGAGGCCGACGAGCGCGCCGATATCGAGGAGGCGATCCGGCTCCATACCGAGCTGACGGGCGAGCGGCCGCTCGGCTTCTACCAGGGCCGCACGTCGGAGCGCACGCTCGACATCGTGTTGAATGAGCAGGGCTTCGTCTACAGCGCCGATTCCTATGCCGACGAATTGCCGTACTGGATCTCGGGGCCGCACGGCCCGCAACTGATCGTGCCCTATACGCTCGATGCCAACGACATGCGCTTCGCCACCCCGCAGGGCTTCAATTCCGGCGACCAGTTCTTCGCCTATCTGAAGGACAGTTTTGATACGCTCTACGCAGAGGGGGCGGAGAGCCCGCGCATGATGTCGGTCGGGTTGCACTGCCGGCTGGTCGGCCGCCCCGGGCGCGCGGCCGCGCTGGCGCGCTTCCTTGACTATATCACGGGTCATGACAAGGTCTGGGTCGCGACCCGGCTCGACATCGCCCGGCACTGGATCCGGACGCATCCGCCGGCCGGCGCATGGCGGCCGTCGCAGATGTCGCGCGTGCTGTTCGTCGAGCGCTATGGCGACATCTTCGAGCACTCCCCGGAGATTGCCGACCGCGCCTATCGCGCCGGCCTGTCCGCCTTCGACGACGCCGCGGATGCGCTGCATACGACGCTCATGAACGTCGTTCGCGCCATGAGCCGCGACGAGAAGCTGAAGCTGATCCGCGCCCATCCGGAGCTCGCCGGCCGCGAGGCGCTGGCGGGTGAGATGACGAACGATTCGATCGGCGAGCAGGGTCGGCTCGGCTTCACCTCGCTGTCGCGCTCCGAGTTCGAGCGCGTCGCCGACATCAACCGCCGCTATCGCGACAAGTTCGGCATGCCGCTGATCGTCGCTCTGGCGCTGCACGCCGACCGCCCCTCGGTCATCGCCGAGATGGAGCGTCGCATCGGCAGCGACCCGGACACCGAGATCGCCAACGCCATCGACCAGATCGGTCACATCACCCGGGCCCGGCTGGCGAAGAAGTTCGATCAGGACTGAGCGAGGATCCGCTCTGCGTCGGCAGCGACATCGAGCAGCAGGCGGTCGCGGCCGCGGGCCGCGATGAGTTGCAGACCGAATGGCAGTCCGTGAACGTTGGTGCCGCAGGGGATCGAGATCGCCGGCACGCCGGCGTGATTGGCGTAAGGCGTGAACACCGCATGCGCGCGCGGGCTCACCGGCTTGCCGCCGATCTTGGATGGGCCGAGCTGCGTGAATGGCCAGGCGACGCAGGGCACGGTCGGCGCCAGCAGCACGTCGGCCTGCGTGAAGAAGCTTGCGAAGGCCCGCGCGATCTGCGCGCTTGCCTCGAGCGCACGCGCGACATCGGCGCCGCTCAGGCCGAGCCCGCGCTCGATCTGCTTGGCGATATCTGGATCGAATTGCGCCGGATCATTGTGGAAGGCGTCGCCGTAGAGCGCGGCCAGCCCGGCATGCTGGAGCGGCATCACCGCGTCCTCGGCAAGGCCCGCCGGCCAGACGGGATACTTGTCGACAATCGGCATGCCGCCGGCGCGGAGGCGGTCGACCGCCCGCTGCAGGCCAGCGCTGATGTCGCCATCGACCGCGACGTCCAGCCCGAGCCGCGGCGAGAACGCCACGCGCAGCGGCGTTGCATGATCCGCCGCGGCCACATCGAACGTATCAGGATCGCGCGGCTCGGCGCCGGCCATGATCTCGAACGCAAGCCTGGCATCGCCGACATCGGCCGCAATTGGCGCAATCACCGAGATGCGCCAGAATGGCTCGGGGAATCCCGGCCCGTAGGGAATGGCACCGAACGACGGCTTGAAGCCGACCACGCCGACATGGGCCGGCGGCCGGCGGCTCGAGCCGCCGGCATCGGTGCCGATCGCGAGCGGCACGAGCCCAGCCGCCACCGCAACGGCGGGACCGCCCGACGAGCCGCCGGGCGTGAGCTGCCGGTCCTGCGGATGAACAGTCGGTCCGAACAGCTGCGAGGTCGTCACGCCCTTGCAGGCGAACTCGGAGGTTGCGCCGACGCCAACGATCACGGCGCCAGCGCGGCGCAGCCGCGCGATCGCGATCGCATCCTCGGGCGCGATGAAATCAGCGAACAGCCGCGAGCCCTGCGTGATGCGCCAGCCGCCGACCCAGATATTGTCCTTGACCACGATCGGCACGCCGGCGAGCGGCATTGCTTCGCCGGCGGCCACGCGCGCATCGACGGCATCGGCCTCGGCGCACGTTCGCGCCGGATCTGTCGTGACGACGGCGTTGAGGTCACGGGCCGCGGCGATGCGCGCCAGTGCCTGCTCGGCCATCTCTCTGGCGGTGCTTTGCCGCGCCATGACGGCGCGTGCGATGTCACTTGCGCGCATGGGATCGCTCCATCAGCAGCACGGCCGCGCCCGCGGCCGCCGTCAATCCGAGTGCGACGAAGCTGCCGCCGAGTCCCACGCGGGGCGTCAGCAAGGCGACGAGCAGCGGCGCGGCGACGAGGCCGAGAAACGAGGCGGTGAGCACCGCACCGGTCGCCTCGGCGACGCGTCCGGGCTTGGCGAGATTGGCGATCTCGGCGATGAACACGCCGTTCCAGCCGCTCGCCGTCAGCCCGAACACGATCGTGAGCAGGACCAGGATCGACCGGCTCAGCAGCGGCCCCCAGAGACCGAGCAGCAGCGCGCAGACCGCCATGCCGACGCCCGCCATCACCAGCACGGCCCGCGCCGAGCGCAGCCGCGTCGCGACCACGCCCCAGCCCAGCCGTCCCATCAGGCCGGCGCCTTGCGCCGAGGCCAGCACCCAGCCGGCCTCGACATGGCTGAGCCCGAGCTCCGCCGTGCCGAAGCTGACGAAGCAGGTGTTGAGGATGACCTGCATGCCACTGAACGGAATCGAGGCGACCGCGAGCGCGGCCATGCGGCGGTCGGCGCTGATCAGTCGCAGCCGATCGGACAGGCCGAGCCGCGGCATGGCCGGCGGCGTGATCGCATAGGCCGGCCGCAGACGCTCGAAGCCGGCGAAGGCGATGGCGGCGCAGACGATCACGGCGGCATAGGCGGAGCTCGGTGCCAGCAGCACGGCGATCGGCGGCAGCAGCAGCGAGCCGACGACGGCGCCGATCTGGCTGCCGGTCTGCCGGATCGAAAACACCATCGCGCGCTTCTCGGCCGGTACGAGACGTCCGAGCAGCTCTGAGCTTGCCGGTGTCTCCGGTCCGACCGCGAGCCCCAGCATCAGCCCGGCGCCGAGCAGGGCCCATCCACCCTCGAACAGGGCCAGCGACATGCCGGCGCAGACGGCGACCGCGCACAGCGCTGCGACGCGCAGCGAGCCGACGCGTTGGACCAGCGTGCCGCCCCAGAACGAGGAGACGAGGCTGATGGTGAAGGCCGCGGTGGAAAACAGCGACAGCTGCTCGATGCCGAGGCCGGCGCGCGGTGCGACGACGCCCGGCGCGAACAGCGCCAGCGACACCAGGGCCTGCAGCGCGGTCATCGCAGCGATCGCAGGCCACAGCGGCGCCGCTGGTGCTGACACTTGCTTCGCGGCTATCATGCCGCGACAACCTGATGGCGGAGCACGAAATGGCCGGTGGAATCTCGGTTCATGCGGTTGACGTGGCGAACGGGCGCCCCGCGCGTGGCCTGCGCGTCGCGATCTGGCGCGTGACGCCCGATCGCACGCTGCTCGCGGAGGGACAGCTCGGCGCCGACGGCACCTTGCAGGCGCCGGTCGTCAAGGGCGACGGCGTTATCGCCGGCGAGTATGAGGTGCTGTTTCATGTCGGCGAGTTCTTCGGGGTTGGCGCTCAGACGAAATTCCTCACCACAGTGCCGTTTCGCTTCGCGATCGACAAGGTCGAGGAGCACTTTCACCTGCCGCTGAAATTCACCCCCTGGGGCTATTCGATCTTCCGTGGCGCTTAGAGCGTGTGGCCGTCCTTCGAGACGCCCGCCTGCGGCGGGCTCGTCGCAGCGAGTGGATGAATCCTACTACGCCATGACCACCGTCATTCCGGGTTCAATCGTCAACGCGCCGCCGCTTCGCGCCGTCGCATTGGTGATTGCCCCGGAATGACGGCCAAATCGCAACTATTCAGCTCCTTGCGACGCTGTCGGATTGATCAGCCCGTCAGCCGCTTCGACAGGCCGGTGGCGCGCTCCATGATCGCCATCAGCGCGATAGTGCCAATGATCAGCACGCTCGACAGCGCGGCGATGGTGACGTCGAGCCTGCCTTCGAGGTCCTGCCACATCCGGATCGGCAGCATGTCGGTGGCGGCATCGCGCAGGAACAGCGACACCGGCACGTTGTCGAACGACGACATGAAGGCGATGAACGCACCGGAGATGATGCCGGGGCGGATCAGCGGCAGCACGATGCGGCGGAAAGTATAGAGCCTGCTGGCGCCGAGGATCGCCGAGCTTTCGAGCAGGGTCGGCTCGAGCTGCGCCAGCGCGGCAACGGTGTTACGCACGACATAGGGCACGCAGACGATGGTGTGGCCGATCACCAGCGTCAGCAGCGACACCGGCAGGCCGATCAGCGAGAAGAACATCAGCGCCGCCAGGCCGAAGGCGAGTGCCGGCAGTACCAGCGGCGACATGAACAACGAGTCCAGGAGCTTCGCCGTGAGCGTCTTCGAGCGCGAGATCGCCAGTGCCGCGGCGACCCCGAGCACGACCGACAGGCCCGTCGACCACAGTGCGACGACGACGCTGTTGCGTGCTGCGAACTGCAGCTGCCAAGCGTTCCACAATTCGACATACCATCGCGTCGAATAGCCCGGTGGCGGGAATTTCAGCGAGAAGCCCGAGGTGAACGAGACGATCACCACGACCAGCGACGGCGACACGATCAGGATGAGCGCCAGCACGGCGATGACCGTCATCACGATCTGGAAGCTCAGCGCTTCCCAGTTCCGCTGCCGGCCGCTCATCGCGCGTCTCCGTAGCCGCGAGCACGGCGGCCGAGTGTCGAGAACAGCGCGACGATCGCCAGCACCGCGAACAGGAAGATGATCGAGATCGCCGCGGCGAACGGCCAGTTCTGCAGGGTCGAGGCCTGCTGGTAGAGATACATCGGCATGAACAGCATCTGCCCGCCGCCGACCAGGGACTGCGTGATGAAGGCGGTGATCGCAGCCGCATAGGTCAGGGTGCAGCCGGCGATGATGCCGGGCATCGACAGCGGCAGCATCACCTTGACGAAGGTGCGCCAGCTTCCGGCGCCGAGTGAGGCCGAGGCGTCGGAAAGATTGGGATCGATGCGGCCGATCGCGGTGATCAGTGGCAGCACCATCAGCGGCATCTGCACCTGCGCCAGCGCCGCGATCAGTCCGCCCTGGGTGTAGATCATGCGCAGCGGCGTGCCGATCAGGCCGAGCGATTGCAGCACGGAGTTGATGATGCCCTGCCGCCCGAGGATCACGATCCAGGCAAAGGTGCGGACGACGACGCTGGTGAGCAGGGGCAGCAGCACGATCATGATGATCAGGGTCTGCATCCGGCTGCCGGAGCGCTGGTACAGCCAGGCAATGGGATAGCCGAGCACGAGGCAGGCGAGCGTCACCTCGGCGCCGAGCAGCAAGGTCGAGCCGAGCACGGCGAGGCTGAAGGGATCGGTCAGGAACTTGATGTACTGGCCGAGCCCCCACACCGTCGCGGCGGTGTCGTTGTGCAGCGAGAGATAGAGCAGTTGCGCCAACGGCAGCACGAAGAAGATCGCGAACGCAGCAGCGAGGGGCAGCGCAAGCCCCAGGCTGAAGCTGGTCACGTCTCCCGGTGCGGTCGTGGCGCTCTTCATGGCTAGATCTTGATGTCGCGATTGAACTTCTCGATCCAGGACGCGCGCTGCTCGTTGATCTTCTTCCAGTCCTGGAACACGAACTTCTTCTTCAGCTCCGCGGTGTCCTTGGCCAGCACCTTGGCGATCTCGCCGGTCATGGCCACCTTGGTGTTGGTCGGCACGATCAGATAGGGCGAGTTCATCAGCGTGGTCTGCACTTCCGGCGACAGCGCCGCCTCGATCAGCTTGAAGGCGAGCTCCTTGTTCGGCGAGTTCTTGACGATGTGGATCGTGGTCTTGAAGGCGATGGCGCCTTCCTTGGGCGCCACGAACTCGACCGGCACGCCACGCGCTTTCAGGATCTGGATGGCGTTGAAATTGCCGGGCGAGATGTCGATCTGGCCTTGCTGGAACAGGGTCGCCAGGGCGCCGGGATTGGCGGCGACCGCGGCGAGGTTCGGCTTCAGCTCCTCCAGCGCCTTGAAGCCCTCGTCGACATTGGCCTCGGAGCCGCCGCGCATGCGCGCGATCTCGACCAGCCAGCCGGTGCCGAGCGTCGAGTTCAGATTGGTGATGCCGACCTTGCCCTTGAACTCGGGCTTCCACAGGTCGGCCCAGGAAGTTGGCGGCGTCTTCACCGTCTCTGGATTGTAGGTGAGGCCGACGACCTGGAAGAACGGCGCCGGGCCCATCGCGTCCTGCGCTTCCGGAATCAGGTCCTTGAAGTACGCGCTCTTGTCGGCCGGGAACGGATCGACGAGATCCTGGCCGATCGCGACCAGCGCCGGACCCGGATCGTGCAGCATGACGTCGATCGGCGGATTGGCCTTGGCCGCATTGACCTTGGCGATCTGATCGACCGACAGCATCGGGTCGAGCACGATGGCGGCATCGGCATTGGCCTTGCGGAACGCCGGCACCAGGACCGCCTTGTGCGCCTCCTCCCAACTGCCGGTGAAGGTCGCGAACACCAGCGGCCGCGCCTGCGCGAGGCTCAGGCCCGGGAAGGCGTGCATGGCTCCCAGCGTCAAGGCGCTGGTCAGGAGCCGGCGGCGATCAAGCATCATGTTTCACTCCGATGTGTCTGTTGGTCTATTGCGGGAAGACGGTGGCGAGGCCGGGTGCGATCGGTGCGACCCGCACCGGCGCGCCGGCATCGCGCAGTGGCGTGTCGCCGGTGCGGGCCTGCGAAATCTTGATGCTCGAGCCGTCGCTGGCCTTGATCTCATGGACCACGGTCGCGCCGAGCGGCAGCGCCATGCCGATCTCGCCGGCAAAGCCGGTGTCGTCGCTGACGAAGGTGAGATGCTCGGGACGCAGGCACACGGTGACCTTGTCTGAGGCACGTACCGGGGTGGGGGCGCGCGCGATGATCTCGCCGCCGGCCTCGAGGCCGACCTTGACGCTATCAGCGTCGGTCGCGATCACCGTCCCCTTCATCTTGTTCGCGGTGCCGACGAAGCTGTTCACGAACAGCGTCTGCGGCTGATCGTAGATCTCGGAGGGCGTGCCGAACTGCTCGAGATGACCATGGCTCAGAACGGCGACGCGGTCGGCCATCGACAGCGCCTCCTCCTGGTCGTGGGTCACGATCAAAGTTGTGATCCCGGCCATGCGCTGCAGCCGCTTGACCTCGATCTGCATGTCCAACCGCAAATTCTTGTCGAGCGCGGCGAACGGCTCGTCGAGCAGCAGGATCGACGGTTTGATCGCGAGCGCGCGAGCCAGGGCCACGCGCTGTTGCTGGCCGCCCGACAATTGCCGCGGCAGCCGCTCACCGAACGGGCCGAGCTGCACCATGTCGAGCAGCCGCTGCGCCTCCCTATTGCGCGTGGCCTTGTCGACGCCGCGCGCGGCGAGGCCGTAGCCGACATTCTCGGTGATCGAGAGATGCGGGAACAGCGCGTAGTTCTGGAACACGATGCCGACCGCGCGCCGGTTGGGCGGCAGCGCATCGACGACGTCGTTGCCGATGATGACGCGCCCCTCGCTCTGGCCGATGAAGCCGGCGATGATGCGCAGCAAGGTTGTCTTGCCGCAGCCGGACGGGCCGAGCAGGGCGATGATCTCGCCGCCTTTCACGTCGAGATTGATATCGGATACGGCCATCGTGCCGCTGGCGAAGCGGTGGGTGATCCGATCCAGAACGAGCGACTTGGCTTCCGATACGCTGGCCATGGGCTTCCTGCTCAACTGATATGAAAAAGCAAGAAGCGTGCCGCCTTTTCAGGCAACGAAGGCGGCTTGTGTACAGAAGAGGAAGTGGGGGTATGGGAGTATGACGGGGTTCGCCCGAGCTCGCAGCTAACAAGATCTGGCTCGCTCTCTCCCCACGTCATTCCGGGCTCGCGCCGACAGCGTCCCGGAATGACGTGGGGAGAGAGCGTTGCGACTCACACGGCCCAACTACCCGTCGCGATGCTCCAGCCGCGCCGCGAGCGCTTCCGTCAGGCCCGTCGTCGGCTTCGCGGCCGGGCGGCGGAAGGTGCCGGCGGTGGCCTTGCGCATCTTCAACGCCAGCAGTGCCTCGGCCTGCTTCACCGCGGCGATCACCTGATCGACCACGGGCACGGGAATGCGGTGCGCGACGCGGGCCGCGAGCCCGGAGAGCGGTGCGCCGGCGAAGATCAGCACGTCGGCCTCGTTCTCCTCCACCGCGCGCAGCGCCAGCTCGACCAGCAGCTCTTCCTTCTCGTGCTGCACGTCGGAGATCTGCTTGAAGCTGCCGTCGAGCATGCGGATGCCGGCGCAGCGCTCCATCAGGCCGTGCATGCGCACGCACTCCTCGTACCAGGGACCCAGCGCCTGCGCGAAGGTGACGATGGCGAAGCGGCGTCCGGCCATGCAGGCGGTCAGCATCGCCGCCTCGGCAAGCCCGATCACCGGCACGTCGAACAGCTCGCGGGCCGCGAACAGGCCGGGATCGCCGAATGCGGCGATGATCGCGGCGTCGAAGCTGCCGTTGCGCTCCGCCAGCATCTCCAGCGCGACGGCGCCGCCGATCTGCGCCTCCGCGCGGGTCGCGATATAGGGCACACCGCGCGGCGCGGTGCAGGGGATCAGGGTCGTGCCGGGCGCGGCGGCGTCGCGGCCGACCTGCAGCATCAGGTCGGTGATGTCGGAGCGGATGTTGGGATTGAGCAGCAGGATGTTCATCGGGCGCGCCTGATGGTCGGAAATGCAAGATTGCCGGAAATGCGAGCGCCTTGTCCACGCCCGGCGCAGCCGATCATGTCATCAGGATCAGGCGCGTGAGTCGCTCACTTGCTGGTCACATGCACGGCCGGCGTCGCGCCGCCGTTCCATTGACCGCCGATCGCGCGCTCGATCTGGGCCGCGAGCTGCAGCAGCAGGCCGTCGTCGGCCTGCTTGCCGATCGCCTGGATGCCGAGCGGCAGGCCGTGCTCATTGGTGGCGAGCGGCAGCGAGATCGCCGGGACGCCGCAGAGGTTGGCGAGGGGCGTGAAGGCGAAGTTGCGCCACAGATTCTCGAACCAGTCGAGCACGTCGGGATTGTCGCTGATGGTCAGGTATTCGGTGGTACCGATCTTCGGCGTCGGCAGTGCCGTGATCGGCGTCAGGATGATGTCCCAGTCCTCGAAGAACGCGCCGAAGGCGCGCGACGTCGTATTGAACACCGCCTGCATCGCCGCACGCTCGGCGAAGCTGGTGCCCTTGCCCGCTTCCCAGATCCGGATGTTGATCGGCTCGATCAGGTCGGCCGGCGGCCGCCCGAGCTTGCGCGCCGCGAGCAGGTTGTTGATGACGATCGCGAAGTTCGAGATGTAGCAGGTGGTCTGCGCCGCGAACGCCTGGCGGTAATCGACGTCGGGCAGCGCGTAGCCGATGTGGTGGCCGAGGCCCTCGAGGATTTTGCCCACACGCTCCAGCTCAGAAGCAATATGCGGCGTGGCGCGGTAGTCGCCCCATTGATGCGACAGCGCGATCCTGAGCTTGCCGGGATCGCGCTTGATCAACTCGACATAGGGCTCCGGCGTGGTCCAATACGGCATGAACTCGCCGGGCGCGCCGCCGCGGCAATGATCGACGAATGCCGCGGTGTCGCGCACGCTGCGCGACTGGCAGCCCTGGATCGAGACCAGGCCGCTTAGATCCGACAGATGCGGCGCGATCGAAAACACGCCGCGCGAGACCTTCAGCCCGATATTGCCGTTGACGCCGGCGGGAATGCGGATCGAGCCGCCGCCGTCGGTCGCATGGGCGATCGGCACGACGCCGGCGGCGACCATCGCCGCGCTGCCCGCCGACGAGCCGCAGGTCGTGTAGTCGGTATTCCACGGGTTGCGCGTGACGTAGACGGCCGGGTTCTCGGCCGAGCTGCAGACGCCGAACTCCGGCGTCGTGGTGCGGCCCATCAGATTGAGGCCGGCCTTGCGCATCTTCGCCGTCAGGTGCGTGTCGGCGGCGGGACGGTTGCCGCGCATGAACAGCGAGCCCTGCTCCTGCAGCCGTCCGGCCATCGTCGGCCCGAGATCCTTCATCAGGAACGGCAGGCCGGCGAAGGGGCCTGCGAGATCGGCGCCGGCCTTGCCCGGATCTTCCACGGCATCGGCGAAGACCTCGACCACGCCGGACAGCGCGGGATCGACTTTTGCGATTGCCTCGGCGGCCTGCCTTGCCAGCTCCGCCGCCGTCAGCTCGCCGCTGCGAACGCGCGCCGCCAGCGCCATGCCATCATGCCGGGCCCACTCGTCCCAGCTCATCGCCAACGTCATCTGTCTTCCGATCCTTGCGCGCCGACCATCGATGCTACGCGTTCGAACGGTGCGATGATCAGGCGCTGTTCCACTTCCGGCGCCGCGAACCTTAGTTTGCACGAGAGCCAAGTCAATCAGTCGCCCTGCATGCTGCCATACGATCCTATCATGCGGCGCGGCCGACCACCGTCCGCAATGAAGCCGACATACGAGCCGTTCCGGAAAACGGGACCGCAGCCCGCGGCGCCGGACGTTGACGCGCGTCAAGGCCAGCGCATGGCGCGCGTGCTTGATGCGGTCATGGATATCCTGACCTTCGGTGCGGCGGGCGCAGCGCTGCTCGTTACGCCCGGCCCAACGAATACGCTGCTCGCCACTGCCGGTGCGAGTCGTGGCGTGCGCGCCTCCGTTCATCTGCTGCTCGCCGAGCTTGCCGGCTATCTGCTCGCGATCGCGACGCTGCGCATCACGCTCGGTCCGCTCGTCGCGACCGCGCCGCTGGTCGGACAGGCTCTCCGTGTCGTGGTCGTGCTCTATCTGCTGCACCTCGCTGCCGCGCTCTGGCGCCACGGCAGCAGCAGCAGCGCAAGCGATGCGGCGCCGGTCACCCTGCGCGGCGTGTTCATCACGACGCTGTTCAATCCAAAGGCCATCATCTTCGCTTTCACCTTGCTGCCGCCGGAAGGCGATGCGGCGAGCCTATGGCCGTTCTTGGTCGTGCTCGGACTCTCGACTGCGACGATCGGAGGAGCCTGGATCGTGCTCGGCGCGACGCTGCGCTGCGGCCTCGGGCATGTCGTGCCGGCGTCGCTCGGCTATCGCTGCAGCGCTGCGGCCCTGGCGCTGCTGGCCTGTGTGATCCTGGCGCCCGCCCTTGGCGCGCTGTGAGCGGTTCCGCTTGTTACTGGTGCTGCCAGCGGACGCGCGCGCAGGCTAGACGACGCGGCCTGCAGCATTCGATCCGGATGCCGCAGGCCGCGTCGCGAAGCTATGAAGGACCTAGTTGAAGGCCATCGGCGCCGCGCTGGCCATCCAGCCGTCCGGCCGCGTGTTGCGGGCGAGCCGCTGGTAGCTCGGCGCACGGGCCTCGCGCGTGACACGAGCCGCCGCGCCGAACATCGCGGAACCGCCATTCGGGTTCACGATCGTGTAGCCGGCGATCGAGCGGGGATGTTCGCGGGTGACGTGGCCGCCGGAATTGCCGTCATGCACATACCAGATGTTGCCGGCGACCTGCTGCTGCAGGATCATGACGTGGCCGGACCGGACGGCAGCCATTCCCGGTGCGGGAGCTGCGCGCGGAAAGCGACGCCAGTTCGATGCGAGATTCAGCTCGGGAACGACCCGGCCGAACGTGTATAGCGACGCTTCGCAGCCGCAAAAGGCATGCGGACATCCCGATGGGCGGCCGCCGACGACGCGACCTTCGCCGGGAATCGAGGCCATCGCGTTCATGTAGGAGTGGTGACGGTGCGAGTAGTGATGATGATGGTGACGAGGACGCGCCTCGGCTTGAACGGAGAGAGCCAGCAATGCGGCGACGACAATAACAACGCGGTACATTCGGAGGACTCCTGTACGCTGTGAAATCCCCCTGCCGCGCGCCAATCAACGTCTAAACATGTCTTCAAGGTGACCGAATCACCCCTGAGCCATGCAAATGCGGGACGGCGCTGCCCGCTCAGACTGGTTCCAAATCATTCGGAATGATTGACTCTCGACGTCGAGGATGACTCACAACAAATGAATGTTCCGCTTTGGGAAGGTCAGACTACCGACTAACAGCGCGGCGACCGCAGCTGGCCTTCAGTCGTCCTGATAGCTGCAAGGATGCAATCAGGATAAGCAATCAGGACAAGTAACATCCTCCACGCGTGCGGCGCTCTTGGACATTCCATTCCAGACCACGACAGGAGATCGTCATGACCACGTTCCGCGGCAGCTGCCTCTGCGGCCAGGTCGGCTTCGAGGTCGACGGGCCGTTCGACAAATTCCTCAATTGCCATTGCTCGCGCTGTCGCAAGGCCAGCGGCACGGCGCACTCCTGTGAGGTCATCGTCAAGGCGTCGGCGCTGCGCTGGCTGCGCGGCGAGGCGAACGTCACGCGGTTCGACTTGCCCCGGGCGCGCAGTTTCGCCACCGCCTTCTGCAGCACTTGCGGCAGCCCGATGCCACATCTGACGCGCAGCGGCGGCGAGGCGATCATTCCCGCCGGAGGCTTCGATGAGCCGCTCGGCGCCGTTCCCGATCGCCACGTGCATTGGGCGTCCCGCGCCGACTGGTACGTCGATGGTGATGGGCTGCGCGCCGAGGACTGACGCGATCAAGAATGCCGCTCGTCGGGCGACTCATGCCCCTCACGCCGAGATCGGACAAGCCTGTCGAGGCGTCAGATACGCCCGATCGCCGCTGCGTCCGGAATCCGATTTCACGAGCAAGTTCAGGCTGATTTGGGCTGTCCAGTCCCGGCAGAAAAAATATCCCGCTTGGCAATTTCGGAAAATCATGATTGTTTGTCGCTGTCCCGCCTCATCGACGAGGGGCGCTGCGCGGTCGTCACGAAGCGTGGAGGTGGGATGTGATGGGCGGGCCGGTTTGCAGCGTGGTCATTCGCGCGGACGAACAACATCGGCTCGCACGGTCAAGTCGCGTGGTCCTGATACTCCGATGCCAGTATCAAGCCTGCGCCGGCGCCAACGGCGCCGCGTGGGTGACGGTGACCAGAAAGCCCGGCGCACCGGGGAGAATGCGAAGCAGCCGTTAAAGCCATCGCGCAGGGAGGGCCGGATCGTCCGGCTGGACCTGTGGTACCTGCCGCCTGCATTTTTTGAGCAGGCGGGCCACGGGCCTCAGTCGAGGTCCGGCCTTCCCTGCACCCTCGCTTTGGAGAGGGTGACTGCAAGAGCAATACTCGGACGCGAAAGCGGGTGCGAGGATGAGCTGCCACGCCGGCAAACTTCGTGGCCATCCCGCGCAGCGATGACGCAGTGATAAGGTGACAGGCCCACCGAATACTCCCGTGTCGTCCCCGCGAAAGCGGGAACCCATAAACACCGAAGCCTGCGCTGGACCGAGCTGGAGCCACAGCCGCGCATCATCACAGACGCCGCGGAGTATGGATCCCGGCGTTCGCCGGGAAGACAGCGGAGGATACGGCGAGCGATGACAACGCGGCACGGAAGCCCCTTTCCCATTGACCCCCTTCTCGATTGGCCTATCTCTTCAACACCGCAAAGAAACGGAACTGGATACCCTGATGACCGCACATCCGCGCAACTTCGATGCCGCCATCGATCCCGTCAAGCTCGACCGCCTGGCCGAGGTGGCGGTGAAGGTTGGCCTGCAATTGCAGCCGGGTCAGGATCTGCTGCTGACCGCGCCGTCGGTGGCGCTGCCGCTGGTGCGCAAGGTCGCCGAGCACGCCTACAAGGCCGGTGCGGGAATCGTGACCTCGTTCTTCTCCGACGAGGAGCTGACCCTGGCGCGCTACCGTTTCGGTCATGACAACAGCTTCGATCGCGCCGCCGACTGGCTCTACCAGGGCATGGCCAAGGCATTCTCTGAGAATACGGCGCGGCTCGCCATCGTCGGCGACAATCCGATGCTGCTGTCGGGACAGGATCCGGCCAAGGTGGCACGTGCCAGCAAGGCGAACTCCAAGGCCTACCAGCCGGCGCTGGAGAAGATCACCAATTTCGAGACCAACTGGAACATCATCGCCTATCCGAGCCCGTCCTGGGCCAAGCTGGTTTTCCCGGACGTGCCAGAGGAGGTCGCGGTGGCGAAGCTCGCCGATGCGATCTTCGCCGCGTCGCGCGTCGATCGCGAGGATGCCGTGTCCGCCTGGGAGCGCCACAACGCGGTGCTGCGCGAGCGCACCGGGTGGCTCAACGGCCAGCGCTTCAGCGCGCTGCATTACACCGGACCCGGCATGGACCTGACGATCGGTCTCGCCGACGACCACGAATGGGAGGGCGGCGCCTCGACCGCCAAGAACGGCATCACCTGCAATGCCAACATTCCGACCGAGGAAGTGTTCACGACGCCGCATTGCCGCCGTGTGTCGGGTCACGTCGTCAGCTCCAAGCCGCTGTCCTATCAGGGCACGCTGATCGACAACATCCAGGTCAGGTTCGAGGAGGGCCGCATCGTCGAGGCCAGGGCCTCGAAGGGCGAGGAGGTCCTGAACAAGGTGCTCGACACCGACGAGGGCGCGCGCCGGCTCGGCGAGGTCGCGCTGGTGCCGCACTCCTCGCCGATCTCCAAGAGCGGCCTGTTGTTCTACAACACGCTGTTCGACGAGAACGCCGCCTCGCACATCGCGCTCGGCCAGTGCTACTCGAAATGCTTCATCAACGGCACCTCGCTGTCGCCGGAGCAGATCGCCGCCCAGGGCGGCAACCGAAGCCTGATCCACATCGACTGGATGATCGGCGCGGCCGACACCGACATCGACGGCCTCCATGAAGATGGTCGTCGCGTGCCGGTGTTCCGCAAGGGCGAGTGGGCCTGACGCATGACGGGCCGGCGTCACGCGTGCACCGGCCCGAAACGAGCCGCGAGCGATGCTCGCGGCGGTGTCGTCGTCGGCCGAACGTGCCTACTGCTTGGCGCTGCCGGTGGTGGCCTGCACGTCGATCGTGATCCGCTCCGACATGACCGGCTTGTTGTGCGGGATGTGGCTCCAGTCGCCGAGCACGAGCTGCAAGGTGTGCTTGCCCGGCGTGAGATTGACCGAGGCTTCGGTCTGGCCCTTGCCGAAATGCACGTGGCCGGCATCGACCGGGATCGCCTCGTTGAGCGAGTCGCCCTCGAGAGCGGGCGCGTCGATCAGCAGGTGGTGGTGGCCGGTGTTGGGGGCCTCGGTGCCGGACGGGGCAACGCCCATGCCGGACAGGCCGAAGCGGATCAGGACCGGCGAGGAGACGGTGTCGCCGTCCTTCAGGTTGATGAAGTAGGCCTTGGCGTTGTCGGGGGCGGGCGTTTCGCCCGCCATGACGAGGCTGGCGGTTGCAAGGGTGGCGGCGGACAGCGTGAGGGCGAGTGCGAGGCTCAGTCGGCGCATCCTGGGAAATCCTTATCTCTGCGAAGGCGGCAAATCTTTAAAGGCGACGGCACAACTCAGGATGGGCAGGGCGACCAGCGGGAAGCCTGTCCGCATCTTGCAGTGCGGTCAAACAGTAGATCAGCAGGTTTGGCGAGGCCGCGAACAAATTGCGGCGTTCGCGTGGAGTTTATAGCGCTTGCGTGTTTGTGATGCGACGGCTGGTCGCGGCGATCGGTTCAAATCTTAACGACTTCGGAAAGCAGCCATTAGGTGCAATCGGCTACGGTCGCGGGCTCACGCCGCCGTTCAGCCGGTCATTTCAATCCGATGCATTTGAGGTCCAAGATGTCCCCGTCCTTGATCGAAACCGCCAATCTCGCCGTCGACCTGGCGCCCGCTCCGATCGAGCCGTCCTGGATCATCGAGGGCAGTCCGACCGCGACCTCCTGCACCATCGCGCGCAGCAGCGACGGGCTGGGCTCGACCATCGTCTGGCATTGCACCGAGGGCAAGTTCAACTGGTACTACGATTTCGACGAGACGATCCTGATCCTCGAAGGCGCGATCGTGCTGGAGAGCGAGGGCATGCCGGCGAAGCGCTATGGGCCGGGCGACGTGATCTTCTTCCGCGACGGCGCCCATGCCAAATGGCATGTCGAGGGCCACGTCAAGAAGCTCGCCTTCTGCCTGAAGACGCAGCCCTACCTGCTCGGCCTCGCGGTGCGCGTGATCAACAAGCTCAAGCGCATGTTCCTGACGCCGGAAGGCCGCCGCGGCACCAGCCTCGCGGGCGCTTAGACCCCGTCGAGGATGATCACGGTCGGGACCTGTGGCAGCAGCTCGCGCGACATCTTCAAGCTGCGCTCGGCGCGGCGGTCGATCTCGAACTGCTGGCCGATCTTGCGCATGAACTCGTCGAGCGGCGTCGCGAAGCGGTGCATCGGCAGCACCACGGAGGCGCGCAGCCGCTTGGTGATCTCCGAGATGCCGTCGAGCGACATCGTGTAGGTGCCGTCGATCGGCACCATCACCACGTCGAGCCGGCCGATCGCGGCGAAATGCGTCTCGTCCAGCTTGACGTGCAAATGGCCGAGATGGCCGATGCACAGGCCGGCGACCTCGAAGATGAAGATCGAGTTGCCGTCCTTGATCATGTCGGCGCCGATGGAATCGCTGAAATAGCGGCGGATGTCGGTGGTGATGTTGCGGATCAGCACGTCGCCGATCCGCTCGAAGATCTGGGCCGGCTTGCCGTCGTCGCCCCAGCCGCGCAGCACGTGCGGGATGCGCGGATCGGGCGCCAGCGTGTAGTGCGTCGAATGCGCCCGGTTCATGGTGATCACGTCGGGCAGCCGTCCGACCTGATAGGCGCCGCTGTAGTCGGTGGCGATGCGGATGCCCATCGGCGTGTCGATGAAGTAGGTCGAGTGGCCGGCATAGGTGATCGTCACCTCGTTGCCGGCCGCCGCCGTCCGGCGCAAGCTGACGGGCGTGGCGCGCGGCGGGGCGCTGGCCATCGCCAGGCACTCGCTGGTGCGCGGCCCCGATTGCGCCACAGCGGGCGATGCGAACGCGACCAGGACGGCAAGCAGCGAGACCAGCGGGCGCAGCATGGCGGTTCCTCTTCAACAGCGCGTGTGAGTGTAGCGAGGAATCCGGATCAGAACTATCCTCGGCGCGACGTCCGGCTGGACAGGGCGGCGCAACGTTGCGGGAGCATGGCATGACGGATCGGGTGTTGGGGCCGCTGCGGGAGATCGATGCAGGCGTGCTCCGCATCGCCTATTTCGAGAGCGGGCCGGCCGACGGCCCCGTCGTCATCCTGCTGCACGGCTATCCCTACGACATCCACTCCTACGTCGAGGTCGCGCCGCGCCTTGCAGCTCATGGCTGCCGCGTCATCGTCCCCTATGTGCGCGGCTATGGCCCGACGCGGTTCCGCGACGCATCGACGCCGCGCTCGGGGCAGCAGGCTGCGATTGGCGCCGACCTGATCGCGCTGATGGATGCGCTGGCGGCCCCGCGCGCGGTGTTCGCCGGCTATGATTGGGGGGGCCGCGCGGCTTGCGTCGGCGCGGCGCTGTGGCCCGAGCGCTGTACGGGCCTGGTCTCCGTGAACGGCTATCTGATCCAGGACATTGCGCGGGCATTGGAGCCGGCGCCGGTGCCGCGCGAGTTCGCGTTCTGGTATCAATGGTACTTCCAGACCGAGCGCGGCCGCGCCGGGCTTGCCGCCCACCGCGCCGAGATCGCCCGGCTGCTGTGGCAGCAATGGTCGCCGCACTGGCGCTTCGACGACGCGACCTTCGCGCGCGCGGCGGAGGCGTTCGACAATCCCGATCACGTCGACGTCGTGATCCACAGCTATCGCCATCGCTACGGGCTGGCCGATGGGGATCCGCGCTATCAGGGGCTGGAGCGGCGACTGGCGACCCTGCCCGTCATCACCGTGCCCACGATCACGCTCGATGGCGACGCCGACGGCGTGATCCCGGCAACGGACGGTCAGGCGCATGCTGCGAAGTTCAGCAACCGGATCGGCCATCGCGTGATCGCGCGGGCCGGCCACAATTTGCCGCAGGAAGAGCCGGCGGCGTTCGCCGCCGCCGTGATGGAGGTGCTGCGCTGAACGCTTCAGGTTCGTGCCGGCCTCAGCTTCCAGGCTGCGAGCAAGAGGCCCGCGGTCATCAGGCCGCAGACGATGGCAGCCTCGGGCAGCGCGAGCGCCAGTGCAGCGGTCGCCGCCCAGCCGATCGAGGAGAACGCCTCGGCAAAGGTCGCCAGCCGCGACGAGGTCTGGCGGCGGCGGAACTGGCTGCGCCGCGCCTGGATCCGGAACCAGAGCTGGATGGCCGTGGAGGAGACGGTCGCGACCAGAACGGCAACGGCCGTGATCACCGCCTGCGCCGGCGCGACCCAGCCGAGCGCGAGCACGAGAGGCGCGAAGATCACCGCGATCGTGATCAGCACGACCTCGACCTTGGCGCGCACGATGCGCGTCGCCGGCAGCGGCGCCGTCGCCACCAGTTCGGGCGCGTCCTCGCCGGAGATGGTGAGCCAGGCGAGGCCGCCCGCGAGCTGGCCCGCCGCCATCACGACGACCGGCGTGATCAGGAACACCGCCTGCGAGCTGTCGGAGTAGCTGCGCCACAGCAGCAGCGCCGGAGGCACCAGATAGAGCAGTTGCATCAGCGTCTGCGAGATCAGCCAGGGATCGCGCCGCAGCAGCAGGAACTCCTTGCGCCGCAGCGCCTGCTGCTGCGAGCCGCCCCGAAACGACCTGACGCGTGCGCCGGCGCGGCTGGAGATGCCCTGGGCCGCGGCGCTGATCGCGGTGTCGGCGAAGCGCGGCGAGAACACCGCCATGACGACGCCGAGCAACAGCAGGCCCGCGGCCAGCAGGATCAGCAGCGCCTGGCCGTCGCCGAGCGCCGCGCGGGCCGGCAGCCAAAGGATGCTGTCGGGATCGGGCGCGATGGCGGCTGCGGCATCCGAGGTGAGCACGGCGAAGCGCGACAGCGTGCCGTAGGACACGATCGCGGCGATCTGCAGCACGATGACGAAGCCGGCGCCGATCACGGCGGCCAGGATCTGGGCGACCAGCCGCGTTCGCGCCGGGCCAATCAGGCGGAACAGGACGATCGTGATCGCAATGGCGATCGCCGCCGCCGACAGGCCGACGGCCGCGACCACGACGAACGCCGCGAGCCAGCGTGCGCCGCCCTCGATCAGCAGCACGTCGACGAAGGGCGTCGCGAGCAGCAGCGCCATGCTGGTCACGGAGAGCGCGATCGCCGCGATCCGAACGGAGAAGATCTCGGCCAACCGCACCGGCGACGACATGATGAGATCGAGGTCGGCGCGCGCGTAGAACACGCGGGTGACGGATTCGATCGCCTGCGACAGCATCAGCGCCCAGGACAGCATGATGGTCGCGGTGATGACGATCAGCGCGGTCTTGTCGAGCGGCAGCTCGAGATCGGCGTAGCGACCGACTACGACCCAGGCCGGCAGATGCATGAGGGCGCCGAACAGCACGAGACCGATGACGGCGGCCCGCGTGCGGCGGCGCCTGCCGGCCGTGATCATGCCGAGCCATTCCCGCCAGGCGAGCCTGAGCTCGTGACGGGCGAACCAGGCGAGCGTCGCCGCCCGCGTCATGCCGCGGACTCGACGTCGACCAGCGCGATGAACAGCTCCTCCAGGCTGGTGTCGGTGCGTCCGTTCTGCTGGCGCAGCTCGGCGAGAGTGCCCTCGGCGACGACGCGCCCGGCGGCGATCACGCCGATCCGGTCGGCCATGCGCTCGGCGACTTCGAGAATGTGCGTGGTCATGATCACCGTGCCGCCGCGGCGGACGCGCTCGGCGAGCAGGCCCTTGACGTGCCGCGCCGACACCGCATCCAGGCCCGTCAGCGGCTCGTCCAGGATGATCAGCCGCGGGTCGTGGATCAGCGCGCCGGCGAGCGCCACCTTCTGGCGCATGCCCTTGGAAAAGCCTTCGCAGCGCTCGTGCAGATGCGGCTCCAGCCCGAGCGAGGCCAGAAGTTCGGTTGCCGCGTTACTCGAGGTCGCGGGATCGATGCCCCACAGTCCGGCGACGAACTCGAGATATTCGAGCGGCGTGAGCTTGTCGTAGATCATGGGCTCGTCGGAGACCCAGGCCATCACCTGCTTGGCCGCGATCGGGTCGCGCAGCGCATCGATGCCGAAGATCTCGATCCACCCGGCATCCGGGCGCAGCAGGCCCGCGACCATGCGCAGCGTCGTCGTCTTGCCGGCGCCGTTCGGGCCGACCAGTGCATAGAATTCGCCCGAGCGCACCACGAGGTCGAGTGCATCGACCGCTGGCCGTTCGAAACACTTCGTCAATCCTCGCACGGCGAGGGCGGGGCTGCCTGGGGTCATGACGGCACTATCGCCTCGATCGGTTCGCGTCTGCAATGTGGATGCAACTCGTTGCGGCGCGGTGAACGAGCCGCCGCATCGCGTCCTTCGGTGCCGGCCGGTTCCGTCGGCGCACCGTCCGCATTCCTGCCGTGCTCGTCCCGCGAACTCCCGGCCACGTCTCAAGTTGTGGGCGCGCGGCAACGATGCGGCGATCGTCAATGGTTCACGGAAGCCGTCCCCTCAGGCGACAGCGCTCGGACCTCCGCCATCAGGGGCAAGGCCTGATACCGGGAGATTCCTGTCTCGTCGATCACGAACAACGGCCGCACCTGCCGCGCATCGCTGTCCTGGATCATCGCCATGCGCTGATTGTCGAGCATGAGCCAATGCCCGTCGAGGCGCGCCGCCGCGACGGCATGATCCTCGCCCCGGACGACATCGTGCAGGATCACGATCCGCAGATCGTCGGAGGCAATGCCAGCCATCCGAAGTGCGACGAACTTGGCGATCGCGTAGTCCTCGCAGTCGCCGGCACGGCGTTCGAACGTAGTGAGAGGGGAGGCCCACACGTCCATCTGGCCATATTGAGCGAGATCACTGGCCGGCCGGATGGCCAGATTGACCGCGCGATTGATCTCGCCGAGCCTGGCCCGTCCCGCGCGGAGACGGCCTTGATCGATGATCGCCAGCAGGCTGAGGGCGGCGGGGGAGACGCAGCGCTCGCGGTCGCCGTCGCACAGCGCAAGCTGCACGCGCTCGTCTTCGAGCTTGCGCGCGAGCGCCAACCACTTGTCGCGCAACGCGCCGGCCTCCAGGCCGACCCGCGGCAGGCCGAATGGCTCCGCCGTATCCTCGATGGCGGCTGCAAGCCCCAATGGCTGCGCGACAGGACCGGCGCTCGCTGGGCTGCCGATCCACATGGCGGCGCTGGCGGCCGCGACCGCCAGCGATGCGCGCATCAGCGCGAGAAAATTCATGTGACGCCCCGTGCCCGGATCTCGGCCGGCGCGACGCAGCGCCTGACGGAACCGGATGCTTGTTGGGGGTCAGCATGGGTGCGGAGGCTTGGCCTCTGCTTAAAACCGGCAATCCGGCGACCAAATCGCAGGATTTACGCTGAACGTTGTGTTGCTCCGATGCGACAAATCCTAGCGAAAGCTGAGCGAGGGTCGCGAAGGTCAGGAGGGTTCGCGGTGAAGTTGTGCTTCGAACTCAGCTGCAGCTCCTGCCAAATTGATGCAATTCGCCGATTCTTGTTCTCCCACCCGCAGTCCTCCACTTGAAATCCGTTGTCAGGGGTAAGCCGGTGCGGATGTTGATGTCGGCAAAGGTATTGGATGGTCTATGAATACTTGGAATTACTTTTGTTTTCTGAAGCGATGCGAATTTTGACTTGGAAGGCCTCGGCCGGCGCCAACTTTAAAGAGGGCGAAAACTCGACAACATCGTAGCGATCCCGCGGAAGTCGCCGTTTTTGGCCACCTGAAGCACAAGCTGAAGGTGGTTCCGCCAGACACTTGCCAGTGATATGCACGCCTTGAACACTCATTCTTATGTATTCATTAACCATAGTCGGTGGCCCCGTGAATTACGCTGGCAATTCTGACGCCGCGCTTTTCTCCGAAGGCCGGGGCGCCTCTTCGCACGGTCACGTGCGGCTGGAGGCACCGCATGCCCATGCGCCGACGGACGCCATCGTCGTTCCGGACGCGCATTTTCTGTTCAATGCCGATTTCAAGCGGTCTGGTCTCGACCTGATCCTGTCGTCCGACGGACGCGAGATGGTGCTGCCGGACTATTTCAAGGGCGAGAAACGCGCGCCGCTGGCCTCGCCGGACGGCGCGCATCTGACCGGCGACCTCGTCAATGCGCTCTCCGGCGCGGTGCAGGTCAGCCAAGCCGGGGCGGCTGCGAGCGTGAGCAAGGTCATCGGCCATGTGACCAAGCTGCAGGGCACCGCGACCGTCATCCGCAACGGCGTTTCGATCCTCCTTCACAACGGCGACAACGTCGAGAAGGGCGACGTGGTCCAGTCCGGCTCGGATTCGACGCTCGGCATCACCTTCATCGACGGCACCGTGTTCGGCCTGTCGTCCAATGCGCGGATGGTGCTGAATGAAATGGTGTACGACCCCAACGGGTCGAACAATTCCTCGCTGATCAGCCTCGTTGCCGGCACGATCTCGTTCGTGGCCGGCGAGACCGCCAAGCACGGCGACATGAAGGTCGACACGCCCGTGGCGACCATGGGCATTCGCGGCACCGCCGTGCTGGTCGAGATCGACTTCACGGTGCCGGGGCAGGGCGGTCTGCCCGATGCCAAGTTCCAGGTGCTGGTCGAGCCCGATGGCCGCACCGGCTCCTACGTGCTGTTCGACAAGACGACGCTGCAGCCGATCGCTGTGGTGAATCAGGCCGGACAGCAGATCCAGATCAGCAACGGAATCGTGAATCAGAGCGCTGTGCCGCTCACGCCGGACATCCAGAAGCTCATCAACGACGTCTTCACGCTGAAGTTCACCGACAACACCAATCCGAAGTCGACAACCCATTTCACCGACATCGGGGTGCCGCAGACGCTGACGCCGTTGACCTTGCCCAATGGCACCAGCGCGACGCCGACCTATCAGGTGACCGACAATACGGGCTCGACACCCACGACGAGCTCGACGTCCGAGCAGCCGTCGCACATTCCGGGTGCGCCGGAGGTCAGGATTCTCGACGCCGGCGGCCGGCTGACCACGACCTTCGGTCTGGCCGAGCGGGCCGGTCAGACGGGCAACGGCGCCGACCTCGACACCGTCCTCACCCGCGTCAATTTCCTCGACGTCAATAACATCGACCGGCCGACGGTCTCGGTGAGCTTCAAGTCCTATGCGTTCAAGAGCGCGCAGCAGGCCGACGTCACGGCATCGCTGAACGCCCTGCAGTTGCAGGATGTCATGGCGACGGCCGTGAAGATCACGGTGGTGCCGGATCCGACCAACAAGAATTTCGGCTCGGCAATGCTGAGCTACAGTGTTCCCGACAACTACTTCGACTTTCTGGCCGCGGGCGAGACGCTGACGCTGACCTACGTCGTGCGCGTCGACAACAATTTCGCGCCGTCGAACGAGTTTACCGAGGTGCCGATCACGATCACGGTGACCGGCACCAACGACAAGCCCGAGATCACGGCGAACGTCCCGACCATCGCGTTCGAGGGCGGCACCAGCGTGCCCGGCGGGCCGCTCACCTCCGAGGACCCGACCTCCGGCACGCTGACGTTCAAGGATGTCGACCTCACCGACACCCATAGCGTGTCGGCCAAGCTGACCGGCGCGGTTCTTGAAGGCGGCGGCAGCATTCCGCCGGCGCCACTGGCGCTGTTCGAGCAGGCGCTGACGGCATCCCTGGCCTCCGACAGCACCGGCAGCGGCACCGGCAAGATCAACTGGAGCTTCGCCAACCTACCGGTCTATGTCGCCGATTTCATTCCCGCGGGTCAGAAGGTGACGCTCACCTACACGGTGACCGTGACGGACTCGCATGGCGCGACGTCGACCCAGACGATCACGGTGACGATCACCGGCACCGACGATCCGGCCGTGGTCTGGATCGCCACGACCCAGCCCGGCGAAAGCAGCGGCGGCCAGGTTCATCTGTGGAGCGACGGCGCGAACTGGGCAACCGGCCTGGCTCCGACCGCCGATGATGACGTCATCATCATCACCGATCAGCTGCACGGCCTGACGCCGGCCTTTCCGGTGACGATCGATGACGACGCCGCCTACGCCAAATCGGTCACGCTGAATGATTTCGGCGGCGGCGCCGTTCCGGAGCTCGACAATAACGGCACGCTGACGATCAGCGGCGCACTGACGGCCAAGGCCGACTCGCGCATCTACAACTTCTCGGGTGCGACGATCACCGTCGGCGGCTCGGCGCAGATTCTCGAGCAAAGCGAGCTGCACAATGCCGGCACCGTGCTGCTGGCTGGCGGCGGAGTCTTCGGGGCGAACGCCGGCATCGTCAACACCGGAATGATCGAGCTGTCCGGCGGCACGCTGACCGTGCATGGTGACGTTGCGAACGCCGATGAGGACAGCTCCGGTCTCATCGAGGTCGACCTCGGCGCGACGCTGACTCTGGATGGCGGCAGCATCGATGGCGGCGCCATCGTCATCCAGGGCGCGCCGATCGTTCAGAACTTCGGAACGTTGGAGAGCGGCGGGGAGACACCCCAACCTGCCAACGGCCTGCTCGTTCTGAAGGGCGGAGCCGCGATCAGTGATGGCGAGCTGAAAAATTTTGGCTCGATCGAGGTCTCCGGCAGCGGCAACACCCTCTCGGACGAAGCCGTCACGAATGCCGGCCTGATCGATGTCGCGGCCGATGGTGAGCTTACGCTAAACGGCGGCACCAGCATCGATAATGCGGGTGGCAATATCACGGTCGAGGGCTCCGCGACCCTGACGCTATCGCATGCGGATATTACTGGCGGCACGCTGACCAACGAGTCCGGCGGAACGATAGCCCTGACCGGCCACGCCGCGCTGAGCGGCGGCACGCTCGACAATTTCGAGACGATCGCCGTGTCCGGCAGCGGCAACGCGTTCGAAGACGAGACGATCACGAATGCGAACGCCGCCGCCATCACCATTGCGGCGGGCAGCGCGTTGTCTCTGTCCGGCACAAGCATCGCCGGCGGCGCTGTCAGCAACGAAGGGACGATCTCCGTCGACGGCGACAGCACGATCGAGGGCAGCGCCGTCGCGGGCGGTACGCTGCTGATCGGCGAGACCGGCGCGTTCGCGGAGATCACGGCCATCCTGACGGTCCAGGGCAGCGCGTCATTGACCGACGTCGATATCGTCATCGGCGACGGCTCGATGCTTCAGGTCGCTGCAGAGGAGAGCGCAACACTGATCGGCGTCAGCGTCGACAACGGCGGCACTGTCCAGGTGGACGACGGCGCGCTGCTGCTGATCGAGGACAGCACGATCACCGGCGGCGATCTCGTCAACCACGGCATCGTTCATGTCGAGACCGCGGCTGCGACCACCTTCGACAACGTTACTATCGATAACACGGACGGTCAGATCATCATCGATGAGGATGGTGAGATGCCGGTGGAATCGACCCTGGTGCTCGACGGGAGCACGACGCTCACCGGCGGCACGTTGGAAATTCGGAGCGTCGGCACGCTGGAGATCGCCGGCAACGATGTGACCCTGTCCGGAATGGACGTCTGGAATTTCGGCGTCTGCACCGTCGACCTCGGTGCGATCCTCGACCTTGCCGATACCAAGGTGAGTCATGACGGCACGCTCTACATCTACGGCACGATCTCCGCGAGCGGGCTGAGCGGCATCGGCGGAACGATCTTCAACTATGGCACGATCGAGATCACGGCGGGCAAGTTCGAGATCGCCGGCGACGTCGAAGGCTCCGGGATAATCAAGGTCGATGCCGGCGCAACGCTGACGGTCGATGGTCACGTGGACCAGACGATCGACTTCAGCAGCGAGGGGAGCAGCGAACTCGTGATCGATGATGCCGGCTTCTCCGCCAAGATCGCCGGCCTCGGCGTCGACGACAGGATCGATCTGCAGACGATCAAGTGGAGCGAGGCGACAACGGCGTCTTACGATGTCGAGACGGGCGTGCTCACCGTCATCGACGGCGAAGGGCACAGCATTGCCCTGACGCTCGAAGGCGACTTCAGCGACTTGCATTTCGCGGGCAGCAATGACGGGCATGACGGAACGCTGATCACGCTGACGGCCGAAGACACGGCGCCTGTGATCGCGGATTCCGGCCGGCCCGGCACAATCACCGAAGCGGCCGCGCAAACAGGGTCGTCCGATCAGCACAGCGTCGCCGGCAGCGTCAAGTTCACCGATGTCGACCTGACCGATCGGCCAACCGCATCGATCGGGGCGCAGAGCGTGACTTGGACTGCGGCCGATCAGCAGAAAGATTTGTCGAGTCAGCTGACGCCGGACCAGATCGCAGCGCTGGAACAGGCGCTGCACTTGAGCCAGGGCGGCAACGCCAACAATGGCAAGGTCGACTGGACTTATGCCATCACCGACGGCTCGCTCGATTTCCTCGGCGCCGGCCAGACCGTCACGGTCACCACCACGGTGACGCTCGACGACCATCAGGGCAAGAGCGCGACCTCGACGATCGTCGTCAACATCACCGGGACCAACGACCTGCCGGTCGTGACGAGCGAGGTGCAGTCGGCCGAAATCGCCGAGCGCGCGGCGATGTCCGGCTCGGATCTGCTCGACACTGTAAGCGGCACGATCGCTTTCGAGGATGCGGACATCACCGATGCGCATGTCTTGAAGGTGACCGGCGTCGCGACCTCCGGCAACGACCACGGGCTGCCGTCGGATCTGTCCGTGCTCAAGAGCTGGCTGTCGCTCGGCTCGCTCACAGAATCCGGCAGTGGTGCGGGATCGCAGGCCTGGACCTTCGCTGCCAATGACAAGGTGTTCGACTATCTCGGTGTCGACGAGCATGTCACGCTGACCTACACGGTCGCGATCGACGACGGTCACGGCGTCGTGGTCGATGTGCCCGTCACCATCACGGTCAACGGCGCAGAGGATGCGCCCGTCATCACAGGTGAAACGAACCCGACGGTCCAGACCGTTATCCTGGCCGAGCAGGCGAGGGTGCTCGCAAGCACCGCCAGCACCAATGCCGAGGGCCTGCCGACCGAAACGTTCGATCGCGTGTCGGCCGGCAACATCTCCGACAACGGGCGCGGCCATGGCAGCTTCTACAGCCAGGCGCTGCACGCGACGTTCACGGCCAGCGGCAATGCGGGGATCGTGCACGGCTCCTCGCCGGTGTCGGCGGCGCCCTACATGGTCGACGGTGTGGACAAGACCAACTATCTCAGCATCGGCAGCCACGCCCAGGAGACCATCACCTTCGACAGCGTCAAGAACAGCTTCGGGCTGTATTGGGGCTCGGTCGACAACTACAACAGCATCTCCTTCTACAACGGCAACAAGCTGGTCGCCTCCTACTCGGGCAGCGACGTCGCGCCGCTGCTCGCCAATGGCGGACAGACTTCGCTGGCCTCGAACGGCTATGTCGAGTTCCTCGGCCTGTCCCCGTTCAACAAGGTGGTGCTTGCCAGCAGCCAGAATGCGTTCGAGCTCGACAACGTCTCGGCGGGCTACATCCCGGATCAGCCGGTGAAATTGGCGAGCGGCATGTCCGGCACCTTGACGGTGCTCGACGGGGATGTCGGCGACACGCTGACCGCTTCGGTGGTCGAAAATGGCGTGATCAAATACAATGGCTCTCTGAGCCTGCCTTCGAATGCCCACGTCCAGGCGCTGGCCGATGCCCACGCGATCACCTTCGACAGCACGAGCTCCGATGGCGGCTCCGATGTCCTGCACTGGACATATCATCCGGCCGACGTGAACCTGGATTTCCTCAATTCCGGCGACACGCTGACCATCACCTATCAGGCGAAGGTCAGCGACGGCCACGGCGGCACGGCGACCAAGGCACTGACCGTCACCTTGGCGGGCAATGGTGCATCGACGGTCAACGGCACGGACCAGAGCGACAATTTCGTCAATGTCGGCGGTGGCGTGACGATCTTCGGCAAGGACGGCAACGACACCTTCGTCTTCAACCCGCATTTCGGCAGCGCCACGATCGGCGATTTCGACGTCAACAAGGACATCGTCGAGATCGATCACTCGCTGTTCGCCGGCGTTGCTGCGCTCGTGGCCTCGGCGCAGTCCGCCAATGGCGGCCACGACACGATCATCACCGACGCAGCCCACGATACGCTCACCCTCAAGGGGGTGACGCTTGAGCAGTTCAAGGCGCATCACGACGGTTTTCACCTCGTCTGAGCCCGCGCGTCCGCCGCGCGATGCGGACGGCGGCGTCGCCGAGCGGAACGCGGTCCGGATAACCGGACGACTCGGATCGCCGGCTTCGGCGTGATATCGGATGCTGCATGAAACGATTGAGAGCAGTACCTCGGTGGTTCGCCCGCAAGTTCGGCTATGCGCGCATGATCTGCCTGCTGCTGCTGATCGGCTTCGCGGCGCTACGCGTCGCAGACCCTGCCCTGGTGCAGGAGCTGCGCGTCCGGACCTTCGATAATTTCCAGGTGCTGAGTCCGCGGATCAAGACGCTGCGGCCGGTGACCATCGTCGATATCGACGAGAAGAGTCTCGCGAATCCCAAGCTCGGTCAGTGGCCCTGGCCGCGCACGCGGATCGCCGAGATCATCGACACTCTGACCCGACTCGGCGCCGTGGTAATTGCCTTCGACGTCGTGTTTGCCGAGCCGGACCGGCTCAATCCCGGGCTCGCGGCCGAGACTTTTTCAAATCTCGACGAGCCGACGCGCGAGAAGCTGAGGATATTGCCATCCAATGACCAGGTGCTCGCCGACGCGCTGAAGCGGTCGCGCGTAGTGCTCGGCGAATCCGGTGGTCCTGAGGCTCGTGCAGGCCTCGACAAGACTTTGCCTGTGACAGGCATCGCGACGCTGGGCCACAGCCAGGATGCAACGCCATTCATGTGGAATTTTCCCGGGCTGCTGCGCAACGTCCCCGTGATCGAGCATGCGGCCGCTGGTCGCGGCCTGTTCACCATCAAACCGGAGCGCGATGGCATCATTCGCCGGGTGCCGATGATCATGCTGGCTCAGGGGGATATCATGCCTTCCCTGAGCTTCGAGATGCTGCGGGTCGCGACCCGCACGGATACGATTCGGATCAGGACTGACAAGAGTGGCATCATCGGTCTTGGTCTGGGTGCTGTACAGATTCCGACCGACGCGAATGGGCAGCTCTGGCTGCATTATGCCGAGAGTGACCCATCGATCTACGTGTCGGCCATTGACGTTCTGGAGGGTCGGGTGCCGCCGGAGAAGATCGCCGGCAAACTGGTGCTGATCGGGCCATCGGCCACCGGCCTGAACGACATCAAGACCACGCCCATTTCTCCGGCCATGCCGGGCGTCGAGGTGCATGCTCAGGTGCTCGAGAGTGCTCTGACCGGTGCGATTCTGACGCCGCCCTATTGGGGACTCCCGGCCGAGTTCTTCGGTGCGCTCCTTCTCGGCCTGCTCGTGATCGTCTTCGCGCCGCAACTCGGCGCCGTCACACTCGTGGTGGTCGGGGCGCTGTTCGCGGCCGCTCTGCTCGGGATCTCCTGGTACTTCTACACCCAGCATCGGCTGCTGATCGACTTCACCTATCCGATGCTGTCGACGACGGCGATCTATCTGACGCTGATCTTCGCGAACTTCGTCCGCGAGCAGAACCAGCGTCGGCAGATGCGCTCGGTGTTCGGACAATATCTGTCGCCGGTGCTGGTCGAGCAGCTTGCCCAATCACCGCCGACGCTGGGCGGCGAGGAGCGCGAGATCACGGTGATGTTCTCGGACGTGCGCGGCTTCACCACGATCTCGGAGAGCTACAAGCACGATCCGCAGGGCTTGACACAGCTGATGAACCGCTTCCTCACGCCGCTGACCAACGCGATCATCGCTCGCAAGGGCTATGTCGACAAATACATGGGCGACGCCATCATGGCGTTCTGGAACGCGCCGCTCGCCGACAAGGATCATCAGATAAATGCCTGCGAGGCGGCGCTCGACATGCTCGAGCGGATCGATCAGGTGAACGGCGAACGCGAGCAGGAGGCCGAGCATGGCGGCCACGTCTACATTCCGCTCAAGGTCGGAATCGGCCTCAACACCGGCATCGGCGTGGTCGGCAACATGGGCTCTGACCTGAAGTTCAACTATTCGGCGCTTGGCGACAGCGTAAACCTCGCCTCGCGCCTGGAGGGCCAGACCAAGGAGTACGGCTTTCCGATCATCGTCGGCTCGGCGACTGCGATGGCCGTGAAGGACCGGCTCGCGATTCTCGAGCTCGACTTCATCATGGTCAAGGGTAAGACCGAGCCGGAGGTGATCTACGCCATCGCCGGCCGCGAGGACGTGATGTATTCCGAGCGCTTCCAGTTGCTCCGCAACCTCACCATCGAGATGCTGGCGAGCTATCGCAGCCGCGATTGGGAAGGGGCGCTGGCCGCGATCGAGCGCGGCCGCAAGAGCGACCAGGGACAAGACTTGGCCAAGCTCTATGATCTCTATGACGCACGCATCCGCAACTACCAGGTCAATCCGCCGCCCGAGGATTGGAACGGGGCGTACGCACTGCTGACGAAGTAGCCGGTGCCCCGTTCCCGAGTTCGCATCAGATCGCGGCGGCCTCGTTTGCCAGGTTCGGTGCCCGCGCGATGAGTATGCTCATCACTTGCAGACCACATAAGCCGAATAGGGCGGGCAACGCTTGCTGCGTTCTTCCGTGCCGGGGACGGGGCGGGTGGAATGCCGTGGCGGGAGGCTTCGCTTGGCACGCGGCAGCTTGCCCGCATCGTGCTTCGATGACGATGGGACGAAGGGGTTTCCAGGCCCATTGGATGATGTCTGGGCGTCCACCGCCGCGAGCTTGCCGATGAATGCGAGCGACAGGATGACGAGCTTGACCGAACGATAGCGCGCTCCAGTCCGCGGGACGGGTACAAGGATAGCGCAATCGAGCAGGCGTCGAGCGCATTGCGTTTGTTGCGAGGTTGCAACAGGGGGATAAGAAGCAACTTGTGTCATGTGACGTCGATTGCATGAATCTGCGCGAACTTGTAGCATACCTCTACTCAAGATAGAAAGAGTAGCAGAGGGGGGCATCGATGCAGTCTTCTGAGGACAGGAGTGCGGCTGGTTTGACGCAGGCCAGGCCGGCACGGGGTGCGATCAAGCGTTTCACTCTACCAGTTGCGGGCAGCCTCATCACTGCTGTGGCTTGTGTGCTCGGCGCCGGCGCGGCGTCGGCCGCGGATCTCCCGGTCAAGGCGCCGCCTCCGCCGGTCTCGCTGTGGGAGTTTGAGGTCGGCGCCCGCTATTTCTACAGTTCGGGCCGCACCCGCTACACGTTGGGCGATCCTTTCGTCGCTGGCCAAACCAATTCTCTGCTGACCTACAAGAATCTCAACAGCCATGCCGGCGAGGGGTTCGCCAGGGCCGATCACAGTCTGGGTTTCTTCGCCAAGGGCTTTGCGGGCGGTGGCAACATCTTCAGCGGCAGGCTCAACGACGAAGACTTCCCGCCAGCCGTCATTCCGTACTCGAATACGGACAGCAGCGTGAACAGCGGCAGGCTTTGGTACGGCACGATCGACGCCGGCTACAATTTCTGGAGGGGGCCGGCGTTCAAGGTCGGCGGCTTCATCGGCTACAACCATTTCTACGAAACCGTCAACGCATACGGATGTATCCAGGTCGCGACCAATCCGTTTATCTGTGGTCTCGAACCTGTTGCGGGGGGCGTGCTGGTGCTCAGCAAGACCGAGAACTGGGATTCGCTCCGTGTGGGTTTGAACGGCGTCTTCAAGCTCGGCCAGAACTGGAACGTCACCCTCGATGGCGCCGTTCTGCCCTATGTCCGGCTGAGCGGATTCGACAATCACTGGCTGCGGCCCGACATCAATCCGCTTCCGCAATCTGGAAATGGCTGGGGCTACCAGCTCGAGGGCATTGTGTCATACGACGTGACGAGAAATTTCAGCGTCGGCGTCGGTGGCCGCTATTGGTACGCCCGGACGACCAGTGGGACCACCCAATTTCCTGGAGTCCCGGGGTCGCCCACGACCTTCAGCTACGAGCGGTACGGCGGCTTTCTCCAGGCCTCCTACAAATTTGACTCGGGCGCCTTCGGGAAATGAAATATTGGCTATCGTGCTGAAGAGAAAGCCCGGCAAAACGCCGGGCTTCTTGCTTTGCGAGCGCGACAGCAGCCGGCCCGGTCAGTTATTCCGCCCCGATCGTCGTCAGGTCCTGGAACCAGTGTTGCGCCTGCACGAACTTCTTGACCTTCGGCGCTAGCGCGTGCGGGTTGGTGTCGTGCACGACCCAGACCAGCACCGCATCGTCGACCACAGCCGCATGCGCCTGCGCGATCAACTCGTCCTGCTTGGCCGGATCGAACGTCTGCTTGGCTTCAGCAATCAGCGCATCGACCTTGGGGTTCTTGTAGCCGCCCCAGTTGACGCCAACGGGCGCGATCTGGTCGGAGGCGAAGAAGCGGACGATCGCGTAGAGCGGGTCCGATGTGACATAGGCGATGTTGTTGGCGGTGATGCCGGCGTTCATCTCGTCCGCCGCGCCCTTGCGCCAATGCGTGTACAGCGTCTCCAACTCGACGACCTTGAAGTCGATGTCGATGCCGATTTCCTTGAAGCTCTGCTGCAGATATTCGTTCATCGGCAGCGACAGCATCTGGCCGGTGCCGCCCTGCGCGATGATGAAGGTGGTCTTGAGCGGCTTGTCCTTGGAGTAGCCGGCCTCCTCGACCAGCTTCTTGGCGGCGGCGACATCATATTTCAGCTCGAAGCTCGGCTTGCCGAACCACGGGCTCGACGGGTCGACCTGGCCCTTGGCCGGCTTGGCGAGGCCGTTCATCAGACCCACGACCTCGTCGCGGTTGATGGCAAGATTGAGCGCCTTGCGCAGGCGGATATCGGTCCAGGGCGATCCCGGCAGCACGCTGAGATGATAGTTCCAGACATGCGGCGTGACGTTGTCGACGAGCTTCATGCCGGCGGCCTTGAGCTGCGGCACGGCGTCCGGCGCCGGCGTCTCGATCAGGTCGACCTGGCCGGCGAGCAGCGCATTGGTGCGGGTCAGCGCTTCCGGCATCGGCACCAGCACCAGCTTGTCCGTCTTCGGCAGCCGGTCCTTGTTCCAATATTCGGAATTCTTCGTCAGCTCGGCGAGCTCGCGCGGCACGAACTTGGTCAGCTTGAACGGCCCGGTGCCGGAGGGCTGGCTGGCGAACTTGTCCCAGTCCTTGCCGAGCTTCTCATACTGCGCCGGGCTCGAAATCAGGAACCACAGCATCTGATAGGGAAAGAACGAGTCGACCGTCTTGGTGGTGATCTCGACCGTGGAGTCGTCGATCTTGGCGTAGCTTGCCACCGACGGAAGGCGCGTCTTGACCTGTGCGCTCTGCCGCTTGTCGAACTGCGGTGCCTTATCGTTGAGCACCTTGTCCAGATTCCAGATCACCGCATCGGCATTGAAGTCGCTGCCGTCGTGGAACTTGACGCCCTTGCGCAGGGTGAAGCGCCACTTGGTCTTGTCGGCGTCATCGAACTTCCACTCGCTGGCGAGGCCCGGGATCAGCTTGCCGGGCTTGTCGGCTGTGCTCATGTCCCACGCGACCAGCGGATCATAGATCGTATAGCCGGTAAACTGATAGGCGCCGGCGCCGCGATCGGGCTGGCCGGTCGTCAGCGGGATGTCGGCCATCGAGATGCCGTAGCGTAGAACGGTTTCGGCCCGCGCCGCGCCGGCCGAGAGGCCGAGCACAAGCGCGGTGGCAAGCAGTGAGTTGAGGATACGCATGCGGGTGAAGCTCCGTGGCAATCGGATCAATTCGATCCGCGAAACCTGCAATCCGGGTGCCAAGCCCCGGTCGTGATCATTTGAGTACAAACGGTTGTGACCTCGCGTCGCAGGGCCGTGCGCGAAGGCACCGCTGGCATAGCCGTTGCATAACGATGCACAGAATTTAGCCAGCTTGATCGGAGATGTTGATCGTGCTTTCGCGTATTGCGACCTCAATGAAGGAACGTGCGGCTGTTGCGGCTGCCATGATGACGACGGTCTCGGTCCTCGCGCTGCCGGCGCAAGCCTGCGCGGAATCCGTGCTGCGCATCGGCATGACTGCCGCAGACATTCCGCGCACGCTCGGCCAGCCCGATCAAGGCTTCGAGGGCAACCGCTTCACCGGCCTCACGATGTACGACGCGCTGACGATGTGGGACCTGTCGTCGGCGGACAAGCCGAGCGTCGTCATTCCCGGCCTCGCCACCGAGTGGAAGGTCGATGACGCCGACAAGACCAAATGGACGTTCAAGCTGCGTCCCGGCGTCACCTTCCATGACGGCGCGCCATTCAATGCCGATGCCGTGGTGTGGAACGTCGAGAAGGTGCTGAAGCAGGACGCGCCGCAATTCGATCCGAGCCAGGTCGGCGTCACCGCCTCGCGCATGCCGACGCTGGCGTCTGCGCGCAAGATCGACGACCTCACGGTCGAGCTGACGACCAAGGAGCCGGACAGCTTCCTGCCGATCAACCTCACCAACCTGTTCATGGCGAGCCCGACGAAGTGGCAGAAGCTCTATGAGGCCGCGACCGGCGCCGACGACAAGGCGAAGTCGCAAGCCGCCTGGGCCGCGTTTGCCAAGAACGCCTCTGGCACCGGCCCGTGGAAGATGACCAAGTTCACGCCGCGCGAGCGGCTGGAACTGGCGAAGAACGACGCCTATTGGGACAAGGCGCGCGTGCCGAAGTCCGACAAGATGATCCTGCTGCCGATGCCGGAAGCCAATGCGCGCACCGCGGCGCTGCTGTCGGGTCAGGTCGACTGGGTCGAGGCGCCGGCGCCGGATGCGCTACCCGAGATCAAGCAGCGCGGCTTCAATCTCTACGCCAATGAGCAGCCGCATGTCTGGCCCTGGCAGTTCTCGCGCGTCGACGGCTCGCCGTGGAACGACATCCGCGTTCGCAAGGCGGCCAATCTCTGCGTCGATCGCGAGGGCCTGCGCGACGGACTGCTCGCTGGCCTGATGGTGCCCGCGACCGGCACCTTCGAGCAGGGCCATCCCTGGCGCGGCAACGTCACCTTCGAGATCAAGTACGACAAGGCGGCTGCGCAGAAGCTGATGCAGGAGGCCGGCTACGGTCCGAACAAGAAGCTCGAGGTCAAGACGCAGACCTCGGCGTCGGGATCGGGCCAGATGCAGCCGCTGCCGATGAACGAATATCTGCAGCAGGCACTGGCCGAGTGCTATTTCGACGTCAAGCTCGACGTCATCGAGTGGAACACGCTGTTCACCAACTGGCGCCGCGGCGCCAAGGATCCGTCCGCCAACGGCGCCAACGCCACCAACGTGACCTACGCAGCGATGGACCCCTTCTTTGCGCTGGTGCGCTTCCTGCAGTCCTCGATGGCGCCGCCGGTCTCCAACAACTGGGGCTTCATCAACAACCCGAAGTTCGACGAGCTGGTGAAGAAGGCGCGCCAGACCTTCGACCCCGCCGAGCGCGACAAGGCGCTGGCCGAGCTGCATGCGGCCTCGGTCGACGACGCGGCGTTCCTCTACGTCGCCCACGACGTCGGCCCGCGCGCCATGAGCCCGAAGGTCAAGGGCGTGGTGCAGCCGAAGAGCTGGTTCATCGACTTCTCGCCGATCTCGGTGGAGCCGTAGCATCAGGCGGTGCTTACCCTCTCCCCTTGTGGGAGAGGGTGGCTTCGCGAAGCGAAGCCGGGTGAGGGGTTGTCTCCGCGAATCGGATCTCTCACTCAGGGCACAGTCCGCGGATAAAGCCCCCTCATCCGTCGCGGACTGCGTCCGCGCCACCTTCTCCCACAAGGGGAGAAGGTAAGAACAAGGTGACTCGTGCTCTCTTATGCTGCCAGGCGGATGGTCTATGCGATTCCGATCATCATCGGCGTCGCGCTCGTCTGCTTCATGCTCGTTCACATCACGCCCGGTGATCCCTTGGTCGCGGTGCTGCCGGCCGACGCGTCGCAGGAGCTCGCGCAGCAGCTCCGCGTCGCCTATGGCTTCGACAAGCCGCTGCCGGTGCAGTTCGGGCTATGGCTGTGGCGCGCGGTCAATGGTGATCTCGGCAGCTCGATCGCGACCGGTCGCCCCGTGCTGGCGGAAGTGCTGCGCGCGGTGTCCAACACTGTCACGCTCGCGATCGCGGCCGCCATCATCGGCTTCTCGCTCGGCCTGTTCTTCGGCCTCGTCGCCGGTTATTTCCGCGATAGCTGGATCGACAAGGTCGCGACCTCGATCGCGATCGCCGGCGTCTCGGTGCCGCATTACTGGCTCGGCATGGTGCTCGTCATCATCTTCTCGGTCGAGCTGAACTGGCTGCCCGCGGTCGGCGCGGGTCCGTCCGGCTCGGGCGCGTGGTCATGGGACTGGGCGCATATCCGCTTCCTGGTGCTGCCCGCGATCACCACGTCGGTGATCCCGATGGGCATCATCACCCGCACCGTGCGCGCGCTGACGGGCGACATCCTGAGCCAGGATTTCGTCGAGGCGCTGCGCGCCAAGGGGCTGCGCGAGACCCATGTGTTCCGCCATGTGCTGAAGAACGCCGCACCGACGGCGCTGGCGATCATGGGGCTGCAGCTCGGCTACATGCTCGGCGGCTCGATCCTGATCGAGACCGTGTTCTCATGGCCAGGCTCGGGCCTGCTGTTGAACTCGGCGATCTTCCAGCGCGACCTGCCGCTGCTGCAGGGCACGATCCTGGTGCTGGCGATGTTCTTCGTCATCCTCAACCTCGTGGTCGACATCGCGCAGGCCGCGATCGATCCGCGCATCAAGCGAGGCTAGTGCGGTGAGCGTCAGTCCCACGAGCACGATGAACGACACCTCTCTGCAGGCCGCGCCGGTGGCGAACGCGCGCGGCTATTGGGCGACGGTCGGCCGCCGCATCGTCAGGGACAAGGTCAGCATGGTCTGCGTCGCGATCCTGCTGCTGATCCTGCTCTCCGCTTTGCTCGCGCCCTATCTGCATCTCGCCGATCCCTATCAGGGCTCGATGATCCGCCGCCTGCGCCACATCGGCACGGCGAGCTATCCGCTCGGCACCGACGAGCTCGGACGCGACATGCTGGCGCGGCTGATCTATGGCGGGCGGCTGTCGCTGCTGATCGGCATCTCGCCGGTCATTCTCGCCTTCGGCATCGGCACCACGTTGGGCCTCGTCGCCGGCTATGTCGGCGGCTGGGTCAACACCGCGATCATGCGCACCATCGACGTGTTCTACGCCTTCCCCTCGGTGCTGCTGGCGATCGCGATCTCCGGCGCGCTCGGCGCCGGCATCACCAACTCCATCGTCTCGCTCACCATCGTGTTCGTGCCGCAGATCACCCGCGTCGCCGAGAGCGTCACCACGGGTGTGCGCAACCGCGATTTCGTCGAGGCGGCGCGGGCCTCCGGTGCCTCATCGTTCACGATCATGCGCGCGCACATGCTCGGCAACGTGCTCGGGCCGATCTTCGTCTACGCCACCGGCCTGATCTCGGTATCGATGATCCTCGCTGCGGGTCTCTCGTTCCTTGGTCTCGGCACCAAGCCGCCGGAGCCGGAATGGGGCCTGATGCTGAACACGCTCCGCACCGCGATCTACGTCAATCCGTGGGTGGCGGCGCTGCCGGGCGTGATGATTTTTGCTGTCTCCATCTGCTTCAACCTGCTCAGCGACGGCCTGCGCAGCGCCATGGACATCCGGAGCTGATGATCATGAGTGAAGCAACGGCAGTCACCGGCCTGGAGCCGATCGAGGACCTCGGCGGCAAGGCGCAGCCGCTGCTGCGGGTCGATGGCCTGACCAAACATTTCCCGGTGCGTGGCGGCCTGTTCGGCGCACGCAAGACGGTGCGCGCGGTCGACGATGTCTCGTTTGTCATTGGCAAGGGCGAGACCGTCGGCATCGTCGGCGAATCCGGCTGCGGCAAGTCGACGACGGCGCGGCTTTTGATGCACCTGATGGAGCGGGATGCCGGCGAGATCATCTTCGACGGCCGCCAGGTCGGGCATGAGATGTCACTGCGCGAGCTGCGTCGCGGCATGCAGATGGTGTTCCAGGATTCCTATGCCTCGCTCAATCCGCGGCTGACGATCGAGGAGTCGATCGCGTTCGGGCCGAAGGTGCACGGCATGACCGACATCGCGGCACGGGCGTTCGCCCGCGAACTGCTCGGCAAGGTCGGCCTGAGGTCCGAAACCTTCGCCAACCGTTATCCGCACGAGATCTCCGGTGGTCAGCGCCAGCGCGTCAACATCGCCCGCGCGCTCGCGCTGTCGCCGCGCCTGGTGATCCTCGACGAGGCGGTGTCGGCGCTCGACAAATCGGTCGAGGCGCAGGTGCTGAACCTGCTGATGGACCTGAAGCGCGAGTTCGGCCTGACCTATCTGTTCATCAGCCACGATCTCAACGTCATCAACTACATCTCCGATCGCGTGCTGGTGATGTATCTCGGCGAGGTCGTCGAGCTCGGCCCGGTCGAGCAGGTCTGGGCCAGGCCGGCGCATCCCTATACGCGGGCGCTGCTGGCGGCGATGCCGTCGTCCGATCCGGACCGGCGCACCGAGCTGCCGCCGCTCTCGGGCGATCCGCCGAATCCGATCGATCCGCCGGCCGGCTGCCGGTTTCATACCCGCTGTCCGTTCGCGGAGCTGCTCTGCTCGAATGTCGCGCCAAGATTGACGGAGCTGGATACAATGGGCCATCAGGCCGCCTGCCACATGGCGATATCCGGCTCGGGACACAGCCGGGCGCCGGCCGCCTGACGAGCGGACACCAGCAGCGAGAAGCGGAATGACCAGACCCACGCCCCAGCAAGTCAGTGCCATCGCGGAGGCCTCCGGGCTGCCCGTCGACAAGGAGGTCGCGACCCGCATCGCCGAGTCGATCGGACCGGCCTTCGACAACTTCGCCGCTGTCGCCGGCACCCTGCCGTTCGACCTGGAGCCTGCGAGCTACGTCGTGGCGCAGACGCTGAAGGTGGGCCGATGAGCACCGAACCTGCCTTGATGACCCTGACCGACGTCGCGAAGGCGATCGCGGACAGGAAGCTCTCTTCGGTCGAGGTGACGCGCTCCTGCCTGCACCGCATCGCGCAGTGGCAGCCGAAGCTGAACGCCTTCATGGCGATCGAGTCCGAGCCGGCGTTGAAGGCGGCCGCCGAGGCCGATTCCGCCCTGGCCAAGGACGGCCAGAAGGGCCCGCTGCATGGCGTGCCGCTCGCCCACAAGGACATGTACTACGAGGCCGGCCACATCTCGACCTGCGGCTCGCTGATCCGGCGCGACTTCGTGGCGACGACGACGTCGACCGCGCTGCAGCGGCTGAAGGATGCCGGATCGATCCGGCTCGGCACCTTGCAGATGGCCGAGTTCGCCTATGGCCCGACCGGCCACAACGCGCATTACGGTCCGGTGCACAATCCCTGGAAGCTCGGCTACGTCACCGGCGGCTCGTCGTCCGGCTCCGGCTCGGCGGTCGGCGCGCGTCTCACCTTTGCGGCGCTCGGCTCCGACACCGGCGGCTCGATCCGCATGCCCGCGAATTTCTGCGGCGTCACCGGCCTGAAGGTCACCTGGGGCCGCGTCAGCCGCGCCGGTGCGATGCCGCTGTCGCAGTCGCTCGACACGGTCGGACCTCTTGCTCAGACTGCCGAGGATTGCGCGTTGCTGCTCGGGCTGATGGCCGGTCCTGATCCCGAGGATCCGACCGCCAGTGCCGCGACCGTGCCGGACTATGTCGCGGCCACCCAGGCCTCGATCAAGGGTCTCAGGATCGGCGTGCCCAAGGCGTTCTATGTCGACGACCTCGATCCTGAGGTGGCGCGCTGTCTCGATGCGACGATCGCGGTCCTGAAGACCGAGGGCGCCGATGTGGTTCAGGTCGAGCTGCCGGATCAGCGCCAGCTCACCGCGGCCTGCCAGCTCGTGCTAGCGGTCGAGGCGGCCGCCTTCCACAAGCGCTGGATGATCGAGCGTCCGCAGGACTATGGCCCGCAGGTGCTGATGCGGCTGCAGAACGCGCTGGCGGTCTCCGGTGTGACCTATCTCGAAGCGCTGCGCTGGCGCGGTGCGGCTCTGGCGGCGCATGTCGCAGCGACGTCAGGCGTCGATGCGGTGGTCGCACCGGTGTCGCCGCTGGTGACACCTTCGATCGTCGAGAGCGATGTTGGCGGCGCGCCGGGTGCGGAGGCCGTGATCCAGCGCATCACCCGCTTCACCCGCCCGGTGAACTATCTCGGCCTGCCATCGCTGGCGATCCCGACCGGCTTCACGTCGACGGGTCTTCCGGTCGGCATGCAACTGATCGGCCGCGCGTTCGATGAGGCGACGATCCTGACCATCGGCGCCGCCTTCCAGCGCGCGACTGATTTCCACGCCAGGGTGCCGACGCTGCCATGAGGGAGATCTGTGCATGCCGCTCGATGGTCTCGCCCTCCCCTGGAGGGGGAGGGTCGATTGCGCATGCAATGCGCAATCGGGGTGGGGTGACGGTCTCTCCCCTTGGAAGCGAGTCAATGGAGGGGCTGTCACCCCACCCCGTCTCGCATTCCGCTGCGCTTCATGCGAGCCGACCCTCCCCCTCCAGGGGAGGGTGGCAGCTCACTTCGCAATTGGCCACGGCGTTCCTGACGGCAAGGTGAGATAGCCTCCCCATGACCAACCTCGTCGAGATCGACAATCTCACCATCCGCTTCACCGGCGAGCGCACCGTGCATGCGGTGAACGACGTCAGCCTGTCGCTCGGCGACGGCGAGGTGCTCGGCCTGCTCGGCGAGTCCGGTTCGGGCAAGAGCGTGACCATGCGGGCGCTGATGCGGCTGTTGCCGAACAAGCGGACGCAGATCTCCGGCAGTGTCAAGGTGCTGGGCCGCGACGTGCTGGCGATGAACGACGAGGAGCTGTCGCAGTTTCGCGGCCGCTCCGTGTCGATGATCTTCCAGGAGCCGGGACTTGCGCTCGATCCGGTCTATACCATCGGCCGGCAGATCGCCGAGACTGTCATGCGGCACGAGGGCAAGAGTTTTGCAGAAGCGCAGGCGCGGGCGCTGGAGATGCTCGACGTCGTCAGGATTCCCTCGGCGAAGCGTCGCCTGGAGTCCTATCCGCACGAGATGTCCGGCGGCATGCGCCAGCGGGCGATGATCGCGCTGGCGCTGGCGTGCCGGCCGAAAGTGCTGCTGGCGGACGAGCCCACCACCGCACTCGACGCCACCGTGCAGATCCAGATCCTGCTGCTGCTGCGCGAACTGCAGCGCGAGTTTGGCATGTCCGTCATCTTCGTCACCCACGACATCGGCGTCGCGATCGAGATCTGCGACCGCCTCGCCGTGATGTATGCCGGAGAGATCGTGGAGCAGGGCAGCTTGCGCGAGATCGTGCGCCAACCCATGCACCCCTACGCGCGCGGCCTGCTGGCTTCGACGATCCACGGTGCCAGGCGCGGCGAGCGGCTGCAGGCCATTCCCGGCACGCCACCCTCGCTCGACCGGGCGCCGCGGAGCTGCTCGTTCGCACCGCGCTGCAGCCTGGCGCAGCCGCGCTGCTCGGAGGCGATGCCGCCGAACATTGCGCTCGGGCCGCAGCGGCTGGCGCGCTGTATCCTGGCCGAGGCGCCGGCAAGTGTGGCGGCGACGTAACGGTTCGCCCGAAACGCGCTACTCACCGGCCGAAACCGTGCATCGCGTGTCGAAGCGTCGCGGCGGCCTCGCTAAGGTGCTGGCACGCGTGGGACCGATCGTCCGCGCCGGATGAGGACGCGCCATGCACGTATCGAACGAAGGTATCCTGGTCATTCTGTTCGTTGGCCTAGTTGCAGGCTGGCTCGCGGGCAAGATCGTGCGCGGCACCGGCTTCGGGCTGGTCGGCGACATCGTGATCGGCGTGCTCGGCGCCTTGGTCGCGAGCCTGATCTTCCCGCGGCTTGGCGTCCGGATCGGGACCGGCCTCGTGTCGGAAATCGTCTACTCCGCGCTCGGCGCCATCATTCTTCTGCTGGTGGTGCGGCTGGTGCGGACCGGCGGGCGGCTCTAGGGCTTGCGATCCGGCGCGGCTGAACGTTTGCACTGCGCCACGCGACATACCTAAGCACATAGCTAATTTACGCTAAAGTGAGCATCGTTGGACGCTCACCGCAGGAATCAGTATATTTCGCCTTGTTTGCCGCCAGTTTGTGCTTTTGATCGGCGGTCATGCAGCTCATTTGATCAATTGAAGAGATGGTGGTGATGGCGGCCGCACCTCACGTGAGGCAATCCGAGCTCAGCGATGCCTTGCGCGGTTGCCGCAGCGCCTTCATCGGCGTTGGGGCGATGAGCTGCATCATCAACCTGCTGTACCTCACCGGCTCGATCTTCATGCTCGAGGTCTACGACCGGGTGCTGCCCAGCCGGTCCGTGCCGACCCTGATCGGCCTGATCATCATCGCCGCCGGGCTTTACGCCGCTCAGGGCGCGCTCGACATGATCCGTAGCCGTATTCTCGGCCGCATCGGCACCGCCCTGGATGAGAGCCTGAACGCGCGGGTGTTCGACACCGTGGTGCGGTTGCCGCTGGCGGCCGGCGGTCGCAACGAAGGGCTGCAGCCGTTGCGCGACCTCGACAACATCAGGAGCTTTCTCGGCAGCCAGGGGCCGGGCGCGTTCTTCGATCTGCCGTGGCTGCCGCTGTATCTGGCAATCTGCTTCGCCTTTCACGTGATGCTCGGCGTCACCGCGCTGGCCGGCGCCATCATCCTCGTCACCCTGACGCTGATCACCGAATTCCTCACCCGCACTCCCGCCAAGGAGGCGATGGGGCTCGCCGCCCGCCGCAATGATCTCGCCACCGCAAGCCGGCGCAACGCGGAGGTGCTGGTCGCGATGGGCATGACCGGGCGCATGCTGTCGCGTTGGAGCGAGACCAACGAGAAATATCTCGCCGGCAACCAGCGCGCCAGCGACGTCGCCGGCGGCCTCGGCGCCATCGCCAAGGTGCTGCGCATGATGCTGCAGTCCGCGGTGCTCGCGGTCGGCGCCTATCTCGTGATCCATCAGGAGGCGACCGCGGGCATCATCATCGCCGGCTCGATCCTGAGCGCGCGGGCGCTGGCGCCGGTCGATCTCGCGATCGCGCATTGGAAGAGCTTCGTTGCCGCGCGCCAGAGCTGGCGCCGTCTCAGCCATCTGTTGCAGACGATGCCGCAGCGACCGGCGCCGACCCTGTTGCAGCCGCCGGTCGGCAAGCTCTCGGTCGAGGCCATCTCGATCGTCGCGCCCGGCGATCAGAAGGCGATCGTGCAGGACGTGAGCTTCGCGCTGTCCGCCGGCAACGGCCTTGGCATCATCGGCCCGAGCGCGTCGGGCAAGTCGTCGCTGGTCCGCGCGCTGGTCGGCGTCTGGCGTCCGGTGCGCGGCCATGTCCGGCTCGACGGCGCGGCGCTTGACCAATGGTCGACGGACGAGCTCGGCCGACACATCGGCTATCTGCCGCAGGATGTCGAGCTGTTCGGCGGCACCGTGGCGCAGAACATCTGCCGCTTCGATCCGAAAGCCTCCGCCGACGGCATCATCGCCGCCGCCAAGGAGGCCGGCGTGCACGACATGATCATCAAGATGCGCGACGGCTACGATACAGAGATCGGCGAGCAGGGCGCAGCGCTGTCGGCGGGCCAGGCGCAGCGCGTGGCGCTGGCGCGCGCGCTCTATGGCAATCCGTTCCTGATCGTGCTCGACGAGCCCAACTCCAATCTCGACACCGAAGGCGACGAGGCGTTGTCGCGCGCGGTGCGCTCGGCGCGGGCGCGCGGCGCGATCGTGGTCATCGTCGCACACCGGCCGATCGGCATCGAGGCGGTCGATCAGGTCCTGGTGATGAAGGACGGCCGCGCGCAGGCCTTCGGTCCGAAGGAGACGGTGCTGGCGCAGGTGCTTCAGCCGCGCCCGCCGGCACCGATCAAGATCGTCTCGGAGGCCGGAGTGACGAAGTCATGAGCAGTCAGGTCGTCGCTGCTCCTCTTCCGAGGGCGCGCAAGCCGGAGAGCGTGCGCGAGTCGATAAGGCGTCACCTGCTGGTCGGCATGGGCGTCGTCGTTGCAGTCGCCGGCGGGCTCGGCGGCTGGGCCGCGACGCAGCAGATCTCCGGCGCGCTGATCGCGCCGGGCCAGATCGTGGTCGAATCCAACGTCAAGAAGGTGCAGCATCCGACCGGCGGCGTGGTCGGCGAGCTCAGGGCGCGCGACGGCGACGTCGTCAAGTCCGGCGACGTCGTTGTCAGGTTGGACGACACCGTGACCAAGGCGAGCCTCGCCATCGTCACCAAGAATCTCGACGCGCTGCAGGCGCGCGCCGCCCGGCTCGAGGCGGAGCAGCGCGGCTGGGCCAAGATCCTGTTCCCGCCGCAGCTGCTGCAGCGGTTGAGCGATCCCGACGTCAACAGCCTGCTCGCCTCCGAGACCAAGCTGTTCGAGGTCCGCGTCAACGGCCGCGTCGGGCAGAAGGCGCAGCTGCGCGAGCGCGTCACCCAGCTGAACGAGGAGATCGAGGGCCTCTCGGCGCAGGTCAGCGCCAAGGACCAGGAGATCGCGCTGGTGCAGAAGGAGCTCGATGGCGTGCGCCAGCTGTATGAGCAGCATCTGGTGCAGCTGTCGCGCCTGACCGCCCTGGAGCGCGACGCCGCCCGCCTCAATGGCGAGCGCGCGCAGTTCATCGCGGCCCGCGCCCAGGCCAAGGGCAAGATCAGCGAGACCGAGCTGCAGATCATCCAGGTCGACAAGGACATGGTGAGCGAGGTGTCCAAGGACCTGCGCGAGACCACCGACAAGATCGGCGAGTTTGTCGAGCGCAAGGTCACCGCCGAGGACCAGCTGCGCCGCGTCGACATCCGCGCGCCGCAGGACGGCATGGTGCTGCAGTCGACCGTCCACACCGTGGGCGGCGTCATCACCGCGGGCGACGCCATCATGCTGATCGTGCCGCAGAGCGACGACCTCCAGGTCGAAGCCAAGGTCAATCCGCAGGACATCGACAAGCTGCAGGTCGGCCAGAAGACCTTGCTGCGGCTCTCCGCCTTCAACCAGCGCACCACGCCGGAATTGAATGGCGTCGTCAGCCGCGTCTCGCCCGACGTCACCACCGACCAGCGCACCGGCCAGAGCTATTACACCATCCGCGTCTCGATGCCGCCCGAGGAGATCGCCCGGCTCGGCGACGTCAAGCTGATTCCGGGCATGCCGGTCGAAGCCTTCGTCCAGACCGGCGACCGCACCGTGATCTCCTACCTGATGAAGCCGCTGCACGACCAGCTGATGCGTGCGTTCCGGGAGAAGTGAGGCAAGGGCGACACGCCGCTGCTTCGAGACCATTGGCGCTGCCCCAAACTCAGTGTCATCCCCGCGAACGCGGGGATCCATAACCACCGGCGGACATTGGCTTGCGTCGCAGGTTCAACGCGCAGCGTGCCCCAAGCGGGATCACGCGGTATGGGTCCCGGGTCGGCGCATCGGCCGCGCTGCCGCGCCGCCGCTGCTTGCCCGGGACGACACCGGAGCACTTACTGTTCGAGCTTCGTCAGCAACAGCTCCAGCGCGCTTTTCGCGAACAGCTGCATGTTGGCAAAGCGGTCGCTGCGGCCGCTCTCCAGAGTGACCACAGCGGTCGCGGGGCCGACCACCGCGAAACAGGCATGGCCAGCGGCGTCGCCATAGCGGTTACCGGTCGGGCCGGCCGCGCCGGTCTCCGACAAGCCCCAATCGGTCGCAAAGCGTGTCCTGATCTGCCGCGCCAGCAGCTCCGCATAAGGCTCCGACGCCGAGCGAATGCCCTTCATCGCCTCGTCCGGAATGTCCATCAGCACGCGGCGGGCGTCGCGCGTATAGACCACGGCGCCGCCGAGGAAATAGGCGGAGGCGCCGGGCACCGCGAGCAGCGCCGCCGCGATCAGGCCGCCGGCGGAGGACTCCGCAACGGCAATGGTCTGCTTGTTGGCGATCAGCCGCGCCGCGACCTTCTCGGCGACAGCGATGAGGTGCTGCATGGCGGTCATCCTTCGGCAGCGTCGACACCCGCTGCCGCCGGCTGCTGTTCATTCCCACCATCATGCGCCGAAAGCGCGCGCCAAGGAAGGCGCTGCCCCTCGCAGCGATCACGCAATGACCGGCTCGCGCGCCGCGACGGCTTGGCGGCCGCCGCGATAGACGGTCATCGCTGCGATAATACCGAGCACGGCGGCGCACATCAGCCAGTAGCCGGGCGAGGCCTTGTCGCCGGTCTTGTTGATGAGCCAGGTCGAGACCGCCGGCGTCGCGGTGCCGAACAGCCCAGCCGCCAGCGCAAAGGCGATCGAGAAGCAGGTGGTGCGGACATGCGCAGGCACGATCTCGACCAGGCAGCCCAGCATGGTGCCGCTGTAGACGCCGAAATAGAACGAGAACAGCATTTCGACCGCGAGCAGCTTGCCGAAGCTCGGCGCCGCCGCGAGCCAGTGCAAGGCGGGATAGGCGGTCAGCAACGCCAGAGCCGCGATGGTCACCAGCACCGGCTTGCGTCCGATCCGATCCGACACCGCACCGCCAACCGGATTCCATAAGAAGTTGGTTACGGCGACCAGCAGGGTGACGAGCAGTGAATCCGCCGCCGACAGCTTCAGCTCCTTGCCGAAACCGGGACCGTAGACGGTGATGAAGTAGAACATCGTCGTGGTCAGCACTGCGATCATCATGCCGAGGATCACGATGCGCCAGTTCTCCAGCGCCGAGGCGAATACTTCGCGCGCGGTCGGGTGCTTCTTCATCGCGAGGAAGGCCGGCGTCTCCTCCAGCGTGCGGCGCAGGAAGAAGATCAGCGGAATGATCAGGCAACCGATGAAGAACGGGATGCGCCAGCCCCAGGCCGCCACCATGTCCGCCGGCATGGCCTGGTTGAGCACATAGCCGATGACCGACGCGACGAAGATCGCGACCTGCTGGCTGGACGACTGGAACGAGGTGTAGAGGCCGCGATTGCCGGGCGTGGAGATCTCGGACAGATAGACCGACACGCCGCCGAGCTCGACGCCGGCCGAGAAGCCCTGCAACAGCCGCCCGAGCAGCACGATGATCGGGGCCGCGATGCCGATCGTCGCATAGGTCGGGCAGAACGCGATGACAACGGTGCCGACCGCCATGATGCCGAGCGTCACGATCAGGCCCTGGCGCCGGCCGATCTTGTCGACATAGGCACCGAGCACGATCGCGCCGACCGGCCGCATCAGGGCGCCGAGCCAGAACACGCCATAGGCGTTCAGCAGAGATGCAGTCTCGTTCTCCGATGGGAAGAACGCCTTGGCGATGATCGGGGCATAGAACCCGAACAGGAAGAAGTCGAACTGCTCGAGGAAATTGCCGCTGGTGGCGCGCAGGATCGCGCCGATGCGCGAATGGATCGTAGCCGGCTGCGGGATTGACGTTGAGGACACGCGGGGAAACTCCTACCGTCGAGAGGCTCGTGCGGAGGATTTCTACGCCGGCCGAGGGGAAAGGTGCGACAATCTGCCACACCAGGCCCTGGCGGCCAATAGCTTTGCGCTCAAGGCGCCCTAGGCCTGAACAGAATTGCCGGCGGCCGACTTCTGCTGCGTTGCATCCTTCAGCCATTGCCGGAACGCCTTCAGCTTCGGCGGATCGGTTCGTCCCTCCGGGGTCACCAGATAGAACCCGGCGTCGCTCGGCAGCGCCATCTTGAACGGCACCACCAGCCGGCCCTTGGCGATGTCGTCCTGGACGTAGGCCGTGCGGCCGATCGCGACGCCGAGCCCGTCGATCGCAGCCTGGACGGTCATCAGCGACAGGTCGAAGCTCAGCCGGCCCGGCCTCGACATCTCCACCGGCAGACCCGCCGCGGTCAGCCAGAGCCGCCAGTCGTCGTCATAGCCGCCGCTCGCCTGCAGCAGCGTGTGATGCGCGAGGTCCTCCGGACAACGTAGCGGCTTGTCGCCCTGCAGCAGCGCCGGACTGCACACCGGAAACAGCTCGTCGGCCATCAGCCATTCGGCCCGGACGCCCGGCCAGTGGCCGCGGCCATAGCGGATCGCAGCGTCGACGTCGTCCTTGCGGAAGTCGACCAGGGTGGTCGAGGTCGTGATCCGCACGTCGATGCCGGGATGGGCTTCCTGGAATGCCGTCAGCCGCGGCAGCAGCCATTTGGCGGCCAGCGAGGCGATGGTGGAGACCGTCAGCACCTTGGCGTTGTCCTTGCGCACCAGCCGCTCGGTCGCCAGCCGGAGATCGTCGAACGCCGCCCGCACCAGCGGGAGATAGTCGCGGGCCTGCGGCGTCAACGCCAAGCTACGGTTCTGGCGGACGAAAAGGCGCAGCCCGAGCTCATCCTCCAAGCGCTTGATCTGATGGCTGATCGCGGTCTGCGTCACGTTCAGTTCGGAGGCCGCGCGGGTGAAGCTCAGATGCCGCGCCGCGGCCTCGAACGCCCGCAATCCATTCAGCGACGGCAGCCGGGTCACTCAGGGTCTCCCGTTTACATGACGTTATATCATCCGAAGCGGTAGTAAATGTCGTTTGTAGATGAAAGGCAAGCCTCCAATAGTGCAGGCTCAGTGCAATACAGGAGGCTTTCATGTCTTTCTACGTCTCCTCGTCAATGACGAAACATCATACTCCCGGCTTCTGGTTGGGGGTGGCCGAGCTGCTCGCCGCCTGGCGCTTCCGCTACCGCACACGGCACGAGCTGGCGCAATGGTCGGAGCGCGACCTGCACGACCTCGGCCTGTCCCGTAGCGATATCGCCGCCGAGATCGACAAGCCGTTCTGGCGGGGTTGAGCCCCTCACTCGTCCCGTCGCGCCGGCGCCGCTCCGCAAAGGAGGGCGCCGGCAATTTGATCTCCGCCGGAGTCCATCATGCCGACGTCCGCCGTTGCCGATTTCGCCGCCGCGTCCAACGCCATTCACACCCGGCGTGGCGAGGAGGTGCGGCTGCGCTTCGTGACATCGGCTGATGCCGAGGCGCTGCAGACCTATGTGCGCTCCTTGAGCCCGCGCTCGCGTCACAAGCGTTTCCTCGGCGCGCTGAGCGAACTGCCTCCGGCTGTGCTCGACGATTTCGTCGCGCTCGGCCGCAACGACCGTTACAGCCTGATCGGCGTGATGGATCACGACGGCGTCGAGAGCATCGTGGCCGAGGCGCGCTACGCGCTCGACCGCGATACCGGCCGCGTCGAGTTCGGCCTGTCGGTGCAGGACCGCTGGCAGGGCCACGGCATCGGCCCGGCGCTGATCGCGAATCTCGAGCGCCGCGCGGTTGCGCTCGGCGGCGTCACGCTATCGGGCGATGCGCTGCGTACCAACGACGTGATGATTGCGCTCGCCAGGAAGTCCGGCTTCGATCTTCGCCAGTATCCCGATGACTGGACCTTGGTGCGGTTCGAGAAGGAGCTGAGGCACCGGTCTACGGAATCGCCAAGCGGCGGCCTGAGGGTAGTGGACCGTGAGCCGCGCATCATAGCACATTCATGATATGACGTCCGTCATGCCACGCGCAGGCGGAGTATCCCATGCGCTGCGGTCTGTCCACGTTCCTCTCCGCGAGCTGCGCGTACTGGATCGCCCGGTCAAGCCGGGCGATGACAGTCGTTGTGAGGCGAGCATCGGCAATCGAATGACTACGCCGCGCCTCAAAACATCTCCACCCACGGCCTGAGCTCGATCTCCCAGCTCCAGGCGCTGCGCGGCTGCTGAAGCACGCTCCAATAGCTGGCAGCGATGGCGTCCGGGTCGAGCATCGAGTCCGGGCGCTCGGCGGGCTCCTGCCTTGCCGCACTCCTGATCCCGCCGTCGATGACGAAGTGCGCGACGTGGATGCCCTGCGGCGACAGTTCGCGCGCCATGCTCTGGGCGAGGCCGCGCAGCGCGAACTTGCCCATCGCGAACGGCGCCGACTGGGCGTAGCCCTTCACGCTGGCGGAGGCGCCGGTGAACAGGATGGCGCCGTGCTTGTTCGGCAGCATGCGCTGCGCCGCCTGCTGCGCCACCAAGAAGCCGCCGAAGGCGCTGACGGCAATCGACTGCTGCACGTCGGCCGGCACGAGATCGGTGAGCGCTCCGCGCGCCCGCGCGCTGGCATTGTAGACCACGAGATCAGGCGCGCCGATCTCGCGCTCGACGATGCCGAACAGCCGCTCGACTTCCTCCGGATTGGTCGCATCGCAGGGGTAGGCGCGGGCGCCGGTCTCGTTGCAGAGCGCGCCGAGCTTCTCGATCTTGCGCGCAGCCAGCGCCACGCGGATCTTCTCGCGCGCGAACAGCCGCGCCAGCGAGGCCGAGAGCCCTTCGCCGGCACCGACGATGAGGGCGATCTTGTAGGCTGGGATATCCATGGGCAGGTCCTTGGGCCAAAGCGTCCGCAGGAATCAAGCTAATGCACCGGCGGCCGACTTCCTACGGCTCGTCCCCACATTTTTGCCACGCGCCCTCAGGTGGGGTGCGGCTGCAATCCGGCGAGGCAACCAATCTCCTCCAGCACGACGTCGAGTCGGCTGCGATCGTGCAGGAACGCGTATTTGCCGCGGAGCATGGCCAACGAGCGCGCATGATATTTCTGCGGCCTCTGTGTCCACGTGAAGTCACCCAGCTGCACGCTGAAGACGTCGCGCTGTCCCGCCAGTGCCTGCTCGTTGGCGAGCGTCCACGGCATGAACAGCGCGCCGACCTGGCGGGTCAGGATCGGCATCAAGGTCAGTGACAGTTCCGGCCACAGCTCGAACTCGCCTTCGGCGCGCGGCCATAGCATGCGGTGGATCCAGGCCAGCACATGCGGCGCGCGGCCTTCGATCAGGGCGCCGGCGGTCGGATCGGTCCACAGCTCGTAGAGCTGGCCCCACAGTCCGAAATCGCCGTAGGCCGGACGGTGGCCGAACAGATACGGCCTGACCGAGAGATGTCGTTCGAGCAGGTCGAGCATTTCGGCAAAGCCCTGCTCGATCTGCGGCGCGTTGATCTCGTTCGAGCCGACATACCAGAGCCGCTCGACCATGCGGGCGCGGACTTTATCCGCCACTTTGCCGCACTCGGCCTCGTCCGCCCTGGGGGCGCGGATGCGGGCGATGCGTCCGGCCGAGGCGCGCTGATCGAGATCGCGGGCCCAGCGATAATGGAACATCCACTTGTTGCCCCACTCGTCGCCGAACTCCTCGATCAAGGCCGAGATGAAGCTCGTCAGCGCGTCGCCGGGATGAAGCGTGGGTTGCGGAAAGTCGAGCTCCAGCGCGTCGATGATCGGCGTCGAATCCTGCATCGGCACCTCGCCGGGGCCGACCACCAGCGGAATGATCGGCAGCTTGGCGTGCCGCGCGAACTCCGCCTCGCTTTCCGCATTGCGCAATATCCATTGATGCGGAATGCCCTTGTAACGCAGATACGATCGCACCTTGACCGAATAGGGCGACATCTCCGCCCCGAAGATGCGATAAACCTCCGTCGGCTGATTGGTCATGGATCTGCTCCCGGTTCGGCGCACGCCGCTGCTTGTTGTGTATCCGATCAGGCGCAACCTGTCGAAGAGTCCATCAGAGACTTGCGGAAACGAACGAGGGCTTAACGATCATGCATCAGTTCCTGAAACGCGATGACGTGATGACCGGCGGCGCGAGGCCGGAGTTGCTGGCGCCCGATACCACGGGGCTGAACTTCTATCGCGCCGATCCGGCGCTCACCGATCTCCTGCGCATCCATCTGCCCGAGACGCTGTTTCGGCACCTCGTGCCGCATCTCGACCGTCTCGGCGAGCTCGCCGGCTCCTATCTCGACGAATGCGCCCGCTTGGCTGACCGTCATGGCCCCGTGCTGCACCAGCGCGACCGCTTCGGCCGCGACGTGCAGTGGGTCGAGTATCATCCCGCGTATCGCGAGCTGGAGCGCGCCGCCTTTGGCGAGTTCGGCATTCATGCGATGTCGATCCGCAAGGGCATTCTCGGCTGGCCGAGCAAATATCCCGTCGCGGCAAAGCACGCCTTCACCTTCCTGTTCAACCAGGCGGAGTTCGGTCTGGGATGTCCGATCAATGTCACCGATGGCTGCGCCAAGCTGCTGGCGAGCTTCGGCAGCGACGGGCTCAAGGCCAAGTACCTCGATGGCCTGACGCAGACCGACATGAGAAAGCTGACCCAGGGTGGCCAGTTCATGACCGAGAAGGAGGGCGGCTCCGATGTCGGCACCTTGACGACGGTCGCCGTCCCGGAGGGCGACCATTGGCGCCTGCATGGCGAGAAATGGTTCTGCTCCAATGCCGATGCGAAAGTGGTGATGCTGCTGGCGCGGCCGCAAGGCGCCGAAGCGGGAACGCGCGGCGTCGGCCTGTTCTTGATGCCGCGCTTCCTCGATGACGGCAGCCAGAACCACTATCGGATCGTGCACCTCAAGGACAAGCTCGGCACCCGCTCGATGGCCTCGGGCGAGATCAAGCTGGAGGGCGCGATCGCCTATGCGGTCGGGCGGCTCGATCGCGGCTTCGCGCAGATGGCCGAGATGGTCAACTCGTCGCGTCTCTCCAACGGCGTCAAGTCGACGGCGCTGATGCGGCGGGCTTGGCACGACGCGATCACGGTCGCGCGCAACCGCGTGGTGTTCGGAAAACGCATCGTCGACCTGCCGCTCGGGCGGCGGCAACTGCTGAAGATCCTGCTCGCGACCGAGCAGGCGCTGTCGATGAGCTTCCTCACCGCCGACGCGCTCGACCGTGCCGAGGCCGGCAGCCAGGAGGCCGCGGCGCTGCTGCGCATCCTGACGCCGACATTGAAGTTCCGTGCCACGCGCGACGCGCGCAAGGTCTGCGGCGATGCCTTGGAGATGCGCGGCGGCATCGGCTATGTCGAGGAGTTCGTCACCGCGCGGCTGCTGCGCGACGCCCATCTCGGCTCGATCTGGGAGGGCACCGGCAACATCGTCGCGCTCGATGCGCTGAAGCGCGCCGTGGGCCGGCACGGTGCGGAGGCCGCGCTGGCAGCCGACCTGCATGCGCGGCTCGACGACAGCGCCGCCGTGCCGCAGGCCTGGCGCGATCAGCTGCATCGACTCGTGGATCGTGCCGTCGGCTTTGCGCGCGAGGTCGCTGGACGCGCCGACAATGAGTCCGAAGCGCGCCGCGCCACCAGCCTGCTGTATCACGTGGCGAGCGCCGTCTCGACGACCTGGGAAAGCGCGCGCATCCACGTGATGCGCGGCGACGCGCGCAGGCTGTTGCTGGCGAAGCTCGTCGTCGCGCACCGGCTGACGCCGTCCGATCCGTTCCGGCTTGCGGAAAATAGGATGGATGATGCGATCGCCACGCTGCTGCTCGGCGAACGTACCGCTGACATGGAGGAGGTTGGCGAACTGCTGTCAGCGGCGTAGGCTTGCCGCGACCAACAACAAACAAGATCGGGAGAACGCCAATGAAAGCCGCCGTGCTGATGGAGGTCAACAAGCCGCTGGTGATCGAGGACATCAGTGTGCCCAAGCCGGGGCCGCGGGAAGTGCTCATCCGCACGGCGGTGGCCGGTCTCTGCCATTCCGACCTGCACTTCATCGAAGGCCTGTATCCGCATCCGCTGCCCGCCGTGCTCGGCCATGAATCGGCTGGGATCGTCGAGCAGGTCGGCGCCGACGTAACCTATGTGAAGCCGGGCGATCATGTCGTCACGTGCTTGTCCGTGTTCTGCGGCACCTGCGACAACTGCACGACGGGCCGCCCGGTGTTGTGCACCGATACGACGGTGAAGATGCCGCCCGGCGCCTCCAACCGGCTGTCATGGGGACGAAGTGAGAAGCTGCACCAGTTTCTCAACCTCTCGTCCTTCGCCGAGCAGATGCTGGTGCACGAGAATGCGATCGTGAAGATCCGCCCGGACATGCCGCTCGACCTCGCGGCGCTGATCGGCTGCGGCGTCATCACCGGCTATGGCGCCGTCGTCAACACGGCGCGGGTGCAGGCCGGCGAGACCGTGGCCGTGATCGGCTGCGGCGGCGTCGGCATGGCTGCGATCAACGGCGCCGAGATCGCGGGCGCGGGCCGTATCATCGCCATCGACACCAATCCGGCCAAGCTGCAGCTTGCGACGAAACTGGGTGCGACTGACATCATCAATCCCGCTGAGGGCGACGTCGTGGCGCAGGTGCGCGAGCTCACCAAGGGCGGCGTGCATCACGCCTTCGAGGTGCTCGGGCGCAAGGAGACCGCCGAGCAGGCTTTCGCGATGCTGGCGCCTGGCGGCACCGCGACCATCGTCGGCATGATCCCGTTCGGCCAGAAGATCGAGCTGCACGGCTTCGACTTCCTGCGCGAGCGCCGAATCCAGGGCTCGTCGATGGGCTCGAACCACTTCCGCGTCGACATGCCCCGTCTCGTTGAGTTCTATCTGCGCGGTAAGCTGCATCTGGAGGACTGGATCTCCGCCAAGCTGAAGCTGTCCGAGATCAACGAGGGCTTTGCCAACATGAAAGCCGGCAAGACGCTGCGCAGCGTGATCATGTTCGACGCGTGAGGTGGGTGGTCGGGTGTGAGGCAGGTGATGAGGTTCGGCGGGTCTGCCTATTAGTTACCCGTCATGCCCGGGCTTGACCCGGGCATCCAGCCTCTCTGGAAGATGGATGGCCGGGTCAAGCCCGGCCATGACGATGTAGGACGACGGCGGAATTTGGCGAGGCGTTGTTGAAGAAGCCCGATCGCTAACTAGTCCGCAAACAGCGGCGGCGGAACGAAGCCGCCGAACTCGCGCTCGATCAGCTCGGCGAGCTTGAGCGGCGTGCGGTCCTCGAAGTACGGGCCGACGATCTGCACCCCGACCGGCAGGCCGTCGGCAAGCCCAAGCGGAATCGCGGTGGCGGGCAGTCCGGGCAAGGTGGCGATGCCCGGCCAGGCGAGCTGATCGGTGTAGCAGTGCTCGACGCCGTCGATGCTGATGCGGCGCTGCTCCTGGTCGGGCGAATGGTCGTGCGGATAGGCCGGCGTCGGCATGATCGGGCAAATCACGGCATCGAAATTCTCGAACAGCGTTCGCCATTGCGCGCGCAGCCGCGCCCGCGCCCCGCCGGCCTGCACCCAGTCGCGATGGCTGAGCGCGATGCCGCGCAGCCGCTCGGCCGCGAGGCTCGCTGCCTCCTTCGGCAATTGCGCGGCCGCGTGGCTGGCGCCGGCGTGGACCTCCGCCGGCATGGTGGCGCCGATGAAGCCGAGCAGCATGCGCATGTAGAGCCGGCTCGATGCGGCGAAGTCCGGCAGCAGCGGGCTCTCCGTCGTGACGCTGACGCCGGCCCGCGCGAGGTCGGTCGCCAGCCGCTCGATCGCGCCGCGCACGGCGCTGTTGGTCGGCAGCAGCGGATCGCTCGCGACGACCAGCACGCGGAAATCCTGCAGGCGACCGTGACGCGGCGGCGGCAGGTCGAGGCGAAACGCCTTGCCGGCCTCGAGCGGGTCGGGGCCTGCGATCACATCGAGCAGCAGCGACAGATCAGCGGCCGAGCGGGCCATCGGGCCGACGACGGCGAGGTCTGCCTCGCCCGGCAGCGGCTGAAACGGCGGTGGCGTGTGGCCGCGCGAGGCCGCGAGGCCGTAGGTCGGCTTGTGCGCGGTGACGCCGCAATGAAACGCGGGGACCCGGAGCGAGCCGCCGATATCGGAGCCGAGCGACAGCGAGCCGTAGCCGGCCGCCAGTGCCGCGGCCGATCCGCCGGACGAACCGCCTGGCGTGCGGTCGAGATCGTAGGGATTGTTGGTGGTGCCGTAGATGTCGTTGTAGCTCTGCCAGTCGCCGAGCCCGAGCGGCACGTTGGTCTTGCCGAGCACGATGCCGCCGGCATCCTTCACGCGCGTCACGGTCAGCGCATCCTCGGCCGCGATGAAATCCCTATGCTGCGGAAAACCCCAGGTCGTCGGCAGGCCGGCGACGTTGTAGGATTCCTTCACCGTGAGCGGAAGGCCGAGCAGGGGCCGCCGTTCGCCGCGCGCCAGCGCCGCGTCGGCGACGTCAGCGGCAGCGAGCGCGCGCTCGAAATCGCGCACGCAGACGGCGTTGATCTCGGAGTCATGACGTTCGATGCGGTCGATGGCGAGCTTGGTCAGCTCCACCGACGAGATCTGACGATCTGCCAATGCCTTCGCCGTGTCGACGGCGGTTGCGAACGTCCATTGCGGTGCGGCCAAGGTCGATCCTCCCGGTACGATGTTTGCCGGGAGTCTTATCCGATGCGGATGGCGATCGCTTGACCAAAATTGCGGACTATCCTCTAGCCCGGCAGCATCCGCTGCATGACGCGGTCGCGATAGATGAAGACGTGCGCGATCGCGGCGGCGACGTGAACGACGATCAGGATCAGCAGCAGCCATTCGGAGGCCTGGTGCAGCCCGTCGATGGCGCGGTTCCCGGCCGGGTTGCGCGCGGCCAGCATGGGCACCGGAAGCAGGAAGAAGAACGACACGCTCCAGCCGCGGAAGGAGGCGAACAGCCAGCCGGTGATGGTGCTCGCCAGCACCATCACATAGAGCATCCAGTGCACGACCTCCGAGCTCAGCCGCTGCCAGGGCGGCAGTGACCGTTCCGGTGCGACCGGGTGGGTGAGCCGCCAGAAGAAGCGCACCAGGATCAGCGCGAGGATGGTGAGACCGAACGAAATGTGCAGGATCATCGGCGCGCCGGGGGGCGTGTTGGCATGCAGGTCCGGCATCAGCCAGCCGATCGGATACTGGATGGCGAGCAGCGCCACCACCAGCCAGTGCAGGATCTTCGCGGGCGTGCCGTAATGCAGGCGTGGCGTCATGACGAGTTTTCCGTTGTGATCGGTCTGGCGCCATCAGCCTCGCGGCTGGACGTTTCGCAAGACGCCGGGGTGCGGATGCTAGGCCGCTCCTATGAGAATTCCGACGCCGAGCACGATGATGCCGCCGAGCACGATCTGGAACACCGCCTGCAGGAACGGCGTGTCCATGTAGCGCGCGCGGATGTAGGCGATCGCCCACAGCTCGAAGAATACGACGAGACTGGCGATCGCGGTCGCAATCCAGAACGCGTTGGTCCAGGAGTCCGGGACGAGATAGGGCATCGTGTGCCCCAATCCGCCGAGCGTCGTCATCGCGCCGCACACGGCGCCGCGCAGCCACGGCGAGCCGCGGCCCGTCAGCGAGCCGTCGTCGGACAGCGCCTCGGCAAAGCCCATGCTGATGCCGGCACCGATCGAGGCGGCGAGACCGACCAGGAAGGTCTGGAAGTTCTGATGTGTGGCGAAGGCGGCGGCGAACAGCGGCGCCAGCGTCGAGACCGAGCCGTCCATCAGGCCGGCGAGACCGGGCTGGACATATTGCAGCACGAACACGCGCCGCCGCGTCTCGTCCTCCTTGTGCCGGACGTCCGGGCTGAGGATCTTGTCGGTCAGTTTCGCCGCGACCTTCTCGTGGCCCTTCTCGGCCTCGGCGAGATCGCCGAGCAGCCGGCGCACGCCGACGTCCTTGGCCTGCTCGGCGGCCTTGGCGTAGAAGCGCTCGGCCTCGAACTCCATCGTGCCGACCTCGCGGCGGATGGCGTCGAGCGACAGGTTCTTGGTCAGCCAGATCGGCCGGCGCTGCATGAAGCCCTTGACGTTCTCGCGCCGGATCGGCGGCAGGTTCTTGCCGAAGCGCTCCTCATAGAGCTCGAGCAGCATGTGGCGGTGGCCCTTCTCCTCCTCGGCCATCTGCTCGAACAGCTTGGCCGAATCCGGATAACGTTCCGCCAGATCCTCCGCGAAGCTCATATAGATGCGGCCGTCTTCCTCTTCGGCCGAGATCGCGATTGCCAGGATCTCGCGCTCGGTGAGGTCGGCGAAGTTCTTCATTCCAAGGTCCCCGGATCTTTCGCTCTCAACATTCGAGTATTTAGAACGTTTCTAAAGTCTATATGGATTTGCTGCACCGCGGTCAAACTCCGGCCGCAGATTGGTCGCGAAACCCTTTCGTGACGTCGCATTCAAGCTCCAGTCATGGAACTGCGAGGATAGTCCGTCGTTCGCGTTCCGCTCAGCCACCTAAGGAGTTCCAATGGATAGCGTCAAATATCGGCTCAACGATCCAGGGTTGGCGCCGCGCCGCACCCGGATGGACATCCCGGGCTGGGCGGGCGAACGCCAGCCACGCGCGAATGGCTCGCATGAGCAGGTCTGGCATTGCGTACCATTCTCGGAAGGTGCGCAATATGGCATCGAGCTGTTTTATCCCTACGACTTCGAGCTGCAGGTCACCACGCGCGACGGCAGGCTGGAGCTGTCCGGCGAATGGGGCGAGCCGCCGAGCCCGAGCCTGCAATGGCCGCCATTCCGCAATTTCGGCGATGCCTTCTACACCTACCAGATCCTGCTCGATCTCAAGGTGCCCAACGGCTTTGCGATCCGGACCGAGCCGCATCCGCGATTCTACACCGACCGCACCGATACCTGCCCGATCGCCGTGCCGGCGCTGGTGCGCAGTTTCTGGCCGATGCTGTTCTTCTGCGTGTTCAAGGCGCCTGCCGAGGGCCGGACCCATATCTTCCACCCCGGCGAGCCGTTCGCGCAGGTGATCGTGATTCCCGAGGAGGCGAACTTCACGGTCGAGCCGATGAGCCCCGACGAAGCGGCGGAACGCGAGCTGCAGTCGCGCCGGATCCATGCCAGCCGGCCGGTCCTCGCCAAGGACACCGAATGGGTGTCGAGCACCGATACGGTGTTCGACGGCACCTACCGCCACCTGCATCGCGCAGCGAAGGAGAAGGCGCGCAAATCGTGAGGACGCCCTGCTGACATGAAAGAGGCGCCGACCTCGCGGCCGGCGCCCCGTCAAACCATCATCGCGATGCGATCAGTAGCGATCGTAGTACCAGTGATGGTGGTGATGATGGTGATGGTGGTGATACCAGCGCCGCGGCGGCACCACGTAGACGCGCGGACCATAGCCGTAGCCATAGCCATAGCCGCGCCAGTAGCCATGGTGGTGATGGTGATGATGATGGTGGTGATGGTACCATTGCGCGAGCTGAACCTTCGGCTCGGCCGTCGGCGGTCCCTGCTCGTCGAGTGCTTGAAGCACCTTGGCGGCGTTCGGAATCGGCTCGAGCAGGTCGGCGTAGGAATTGGCCTTCAGGACATCGGTCGGGGCGGGAGCCGCCGACGCCTGCGCCGTGCCGAGCGCGCCGACAGCGGCGACCGCGCCCAACAAGCCTGCGATCTTCTTATCCATAAATCATCTCCTGATGCGCATCGCCCGGATGCAGAAACGTCAACCCCGAATGTTCGTTCCTCGATTCGCCTGATAGTTCGAAACGGCGTCCGAAATCAGGCTGTCAGTCTGTTCAGGAACGTTAACAGGAGCTCATTGACTCGTTCATGTTGCTCCTGCTGCACCCAATGACCGGCGCGATCGATCAGCTCGCACAGCATCATGTTGGTGCACACTCGGGATTGCATCGCCTCAAACACGCCGGGCCGTTGGTAGATGCCCCAGTCTTGCAGGCCGGAGATGAATGCAGACGGAACGTCGATCGTGAGATCCGACCACGTCTGCAATTCAGCGTCGAATAGGCCAGACGTGCCGCAGCGGTACCACTGCAGTCCGCCCTGGAAGCCGTTTCGTTCATATTCGGCGGTGTAGACGGCGAGCTCATGGTCCGGCAGCCAGCGATTCGCCGTGATCGCCGCCGCATCCGGCATCTCCTCGGCGACGGTCCCGGCCATCGTCTTGCCGAGGTCCATCACGTAGTAGGTCGGTAGCTTCGCGAGCTCGCTCGCGCTCCACGCCTGCAGCGGGTAAGGGGCGTTGCCCGCCCAGTCCGCGCTCTTGTGATGGTAATAGGCGCGCAGGAAGTCATGCAGTCCCTGCGGCGCCCGATGCATGTCCGTATTGGCCTGCCGCGTCGCGTAGTACCATTGATAGTGCTTGCGCGGCCGCGGCAGCGCGGCCAGTTCGCGATGCACGGGATCCTCCTGCGGCACGAGGGGATGACCGGCGATGTCGAACGGTGCTGCCGGTGGCCCCGGGAACGGTGCGCTCATCATCACGACCGATCGAAAGACATCGGGGCGGATCACCGCGCACCACGCCGCGACGGGGCTGCCGAAGTCGTGGCCGATGACAGACGCAACATGGCGATGGCCGAATGCATAGACCACGCCAAGCGCATCACGCACCAGATTGGTGAATCGAAACGGCGCGAGATCGCCGTCATAGTCGGCGCTCCACCCCGTGGTGCGGCCATAGCCGCGCTGGTCCGGCGCCAGCACGTGATATCCGGCGGCGGCCAGCGCCGGCATCACCTTGCGCCAGCTATAGGCCAGCTCGGGAAAGCCGTGTAGCAGCAGCATACAGGGGCGGCCGGGCGTCTCGAAGCCGGCTTCCAGCACGTGCATGCGCAGGCCGTTGATGCCGTCGACGAAGCGCGAGCGGATCGTGGATGGGAGGGGAAGCGGGGGAAGGGACTGGGACATGGCGTGCACTCTCCTCGCGTCGTCCCGGCCAAGCGAGCGAAGCGAGCGCGAGCCGGGATCCAGGGATCCATAACCACAGGCGCTCATGTGGCGCCAAGCTGGAGCTTATACCCTTCGCATCATCGGCTGCGGTGGCTATGGTTCCCGGCGCAAGGCCGGGACGACAGCTACCGTTATTGGAGCTATGCCGCGCCCTTCTTCGGCCAGTAGCGCTCGCGCAGGTGGCGCTTGACCAGCTTGCCGGTCGGCGTGCGCGGCAGTTCCGGCTCGAAGTCGATCGAGCGCGGGCACTTGATCGGCGACAGATGCTGGCGGCAGAACAGGATCAATTGCTCTTCGAGCGCCTTGCCGGCGCGCGCCATGTCGTGCGGCTGCACCACCGCCTTGACCTCCTCGCCCATCTCCTCGTTGGGAACGCCGAACACCGCGACGTCGGCCACCTCCGGGTGGGTGATGAGGACGTCCTCGGTCTCCTGCGGGTAGATGTTCACGCCGCCGGAGATGATCATGTAGGACTTGCGGTCGGTGAGATAGAGGAAGCCGTCGGCATCGAGATAGCCGACATCGCCGAGGGTCGACCAGCCCTTGTCATTATAAGCGCGCTTCGTCTTCTCCGGATCGTTGTGATAGGAGAACACAGGTGCGTCGGCAAAGTAGACCGAGCCGATCTCCCCGATGGGCAGCTCCTGGTCGTCCTCGCCGAGGATCTTGATCTTGCCGACGACGGCACGGCCGACGCTGCCGCGGTGCTCCAGCCACTGCTTCGAGGTGCAGACGGTGACGCCGTTGCCTTCGGAGCCGGCATAATATTCAATCAGGATCGGACCCCACCATTCGATCATCCTGGCCTTGACGTCGACCGGGCAGGGCGCTGCGGCGTGGATCGCACCCTTCAAGGTCGAGACGTCGTAGCGCTTGCGGACGTCCTCCGGCAGCTTGAGCATGCGCACGAACATGGTCGGCACAAGCTGTGACTGCGTGACCTTGTATGTCTCGACGAGCTTCAGGAACTCCTCGGCGTCGAAATGCTCCATGATGATCGAGGTGCCGCCGAGCACGGATACCATCATGTTGAAGCGCAGCGGCGCAGCGTGATAGAGCGGTGCCGGCGACAGGTAGATGCTGTCGGCGTTCATGCCGCACATGTCGGCGCAGAGCACGCGCAGGAACTGGTTCGGCTGATCGATCGGATTGCCTTCGAAGTCCTTCTTGATGCCCTTCGGCCGTCCCGTCGTGCCCGACGAGTACAGCATGTCATAGCCGGCGACCTGGTCGGCAATCGGCGTCGTCGGCTGGGCACCAGCCTCCTTGTCCCAGGAGCGGAAGCCGGGCTCGGGCTCGTCGACCATGAAGAACAGCGGGCCGTCCGTGCCGCTCACGAGATCGCGGACCTGCTCGGCGCATTTCGGCGAGGTGATGAAGACCTTGGCGCCGCAATCCTTGATGATGTAGGCGATCTCGTCCTTGGTGAGATAGCGGCTGATCGCGGTATAGTAGAGACCGGAACGCTGCGCGGCCCAGGCGATCTCCATGAAGGCCAGCCGGTTCTCCATCAGGAAGGCGATATGGTCGCCGGCTTTCAGGCCCAGCGCACGAAACAGCTGCGCGCCCTGATTGGAGAGCTCGTCGAGCTCGCGATAGGTGATGGCCTTGCCGCTGCCGGCCATCTGATAGGCGATCTTGTCGGGATGGCTTCGGGCGTGGATGGAGGGGTGGGTCATGAGGGCACACCGCTTGATCAGGATGGCTGTCGTCCCCGCGAAAGCGGAGACCCATAACCACCGAATGAAATTGGGAAGCGAGCTGGAGCTCCAGCTCAGCTCGACCACGAATACGTGGGAGTATGGGTCCCGGCGCAAGGCCGGGACGACACCATTGCTGTAGCGAGGACTACAGCCGCTCCACGATCGTCACGTTCGCCATGCCGCCGCCTTCGCACATCGTCTGCAACCCATAGCGCTTGTTGCGGGCCTTCAGCGCATGCAGCAGCGTGGTCATCAGCTTGGTGCCGGAGCCGCCGAGCGGATGGCCGAGCGCGATGGCGCCGCCATTGACGTTGAGCCTGTCAGGATCCGCGCGGGTTGCCTTCAGCCACGCGGTCGGCACCGAGGCGAAGGCCTCGTTGACCTCGTAAAGATCGATGTCGTCGATCGACATGCCGGCCTTCTGCAGCGCGCGCTGTGTCGCCGGCAACGGCGCCTCCAGCATGATGACGGGATCGCCGCCCATCATGGTCATGTGATGGACGCGGGCGATCGGCTTGACGCCGAGCGACTTCAGGCCGCGCTCGTTGACGACCATCACGCCCGAGGCGCCGTCGCAGATCTGGCTGGCCGTGGCCGCCGTCAGCTTGCCGTTCTCGGCGATCAGCTTGACGTTTCTGATGCCGTCGAGGCTGACGTCGAAGCGGATGCCCTCGTCGATGTAGTGGGTGTCGGTCGAGCCGTCGGCACGGGTGATCTCGAGCGGGATGATCTCGTCCTTGAATTGGCCTGCTTGCGTGGCGGCAATCGCGCGCTGATGGCTGTTATAGGCGTATTCGTCGAGCTCATCCTTCGAGAGTCCGTACTTCTCCGCCATCATTTCCGCGCCGGTGAACTGGCTGAACTGGATGTTCGGATAGCGGCTCTCGATGCCAGGGCTCTTGTAGTGCCCGAAGCCGTTCTTCGCCGGAAGCGTGGAGGAGAGACCCATCGGCACCCGGGTCATCGACTCCACGCCGGCGGCGATCACGACATCCATCGCGCCGGACATCACCGCCTGCGCAGCGAAGTGGAGCGCCTGCTGCGACGAGCCGCACTGCCGGTCGATCGAGGTGCCGGGCACGCTCTCCGGCAGCTTCGACGCCAGCACCGCGTTGCGCGCGATGTTGGTGGACTGCTCTCCGGTCTGCATGACGCAGCCCATGATCACGTCCTCAACCTGGTCCGGCGCGGCGCCGGAGCGCTCGACCAGCGTATCCAGCACCTTCGCGGCGAGATCGGCAGGATGCCAGCCGGCCAGACGGCCACCCTTGCGGCCGCCGGCCGTGCGTGCGGCCGCGACGATGTAGGCTTCCGCCATGACGTGTCCTCCCTAGACTTGGTGTTCGTGATTGCGCGCGATTTAAATGCTCCGATGTCGGTTAGTCAATCGATCAATTAACTCTTGAGATGAACTCCGGCTTCGGCTTATCTGCCGCGATCATCAGCGAGATGCGTCTTGGGACCTCAGCTTCAGAACAGCGTGCCGGAAAAACTTCCCGCGGGACGGAATGCCACCGCGGAGAAGCTGCTGGACGCAGCGAGCGAGCTGATGATTCAGAGGTCCTCGATCGAAATTTCGCTCAGCGACATCGCCCAGAAGTCCGGCGCCAACGCCGCCCTGGTCAAATATCATTTCGGCAACAAGGACGGGCTGCTGCTGGCGCTGCTCGCCCGCGATGCTGCGACCGAGGTCGCCAATCTCGATTATCTGCTGGCGCAGCCACTTGCGCCGACGGCCAAGCTCAAGCTGCACATCAGCGGCATCATCCGCGCCTATCACCGGTTTCCCTACATGAACCGGCTGATCCACTATCTGCTGCACGAGAGCAGCGCCGAAGCCGCGGATGAAGTGTCGAAGTTCTTCGTCGCGCCGCTGTTGGATTTCCATCGCCGACTGATCGAGGAGGGCGTCGCCAGGGGCGAGTTCCGCGCCGTGGATCCGGTGCTGTTCTATACCAGCCTGATCGGCGCCTGCGATCATCTGTTCTTCGGCCGCCACGCGATGTCGCGCGCGATCGGCGTCGGCCCGGTCACCGATGATGTCTGCCGTCAGTACATCGCCCACATGGAGGCGCTGATCTGCGGCGGAATATTGAAGAGGGCGAATGGCGAATAGGGAGTAGCGAATAGAGGTTCGCCCTATTCGCTACTCACCATTCGCTATTCGCAAACAAAAAACGTCCAAGGAGGAAGCGTATCATGCAGTTGAACAACGTTGCCGTTCTCATCACCGGCGGTGGCTCGGGCCTGGGCGCCGCCACGGCGCGCGCCATGGCTGCCAAGGGCGCCAAGATCGCCGTGCTCGACCAGAGCAAGGAGAACGCGGAGAAGGTCGCTGCCGAGCTGAAGGGCGTTGCTGTTCATGCCGACGTGACCGACGAGGAGCAGGTCAAGGCCGGCATCGCCAAGGCAGAGGCGGCGCATGGCGTCGCCCGCGTGCTGGTGAACTGCGCCGGCATCGGCGGCTCGCAGCGCATCGTCGGAAAGGACGGCGTCTATCCGCTCGCGAAGTTCGCCCGCATCATCAACGTCAACCTGATCGGCACCTTCAACGTGCTGCGGCTGTTCGCCGAGCGCCTCGTCACCGCCGAGCCGATCGGCGAGGAGCGTGGCGTCATCATCAACACGGCCAGCGTCGCGGCCTATGAAGGCCAGATCGGCCAGATCGCCTATTCGGCCTCGAAGGGCGGCGTCGTCGGCCTGACCTTGCCGGCGGCGCGCGACCTCGCCAGCCAGAAGATCCGTGTCAACACCATCGCGCCGGGCCTGTTCCTGACGCCGCTGCTGATGGGCCTGAACGAAGAGGCGCGAAAGAGCCTCGGCGCCCAGGTGCCGCATCCGGCCCGCCTCGGCGACGCCTCGGAGTACGGCAACCTCGCGGTTCACATCGTCGAGAATCCGATGCTGAACGGCGAGACCATCCGCCTCGACGGTGCCATCCGCATGGCGCCGCGCTAGCGGCAAGCTCCGCTGTCGTCCCGGCCTTGCGCCGGGACCCATACTCCGCGGCGTCTGAAACAGGCAATCTGACAGACGCCGTAGGTACAACACAAGCCGGTGGCTATGGATCCCGGCGTTCGCCGGGATGATAATAAGGGTGGAGCGCGCGTCATGTCCCAACCGCTGCTGATCGAGCACGACAATGGTGTCGACCGGGTGACGCTCAACCGTCCGGACAGCCTCAACGCGCTCGATCCGGCGCTGATCGACGCGCTCAATGCCTATTTCGAAAGCCTGCAGCGCAATCGTACCACGCGGGTCGTCGTGCTGAAGGGCGCCGGCAAGAACTTCTGCGCCGGGCTCGATCTGAAAGCCGCGATGCAGCGGCGCGGCGGTGTCAATGAGCCCCCTGGCGTCACCGAGTCCTTGGATTCGCAGCGGCGCATCGCCGATATCGTGATGCTGATGCGGCGCTGTCCGCAGCCGATCATTGCGCTGGTGCAGGGCGCAGCCGCCGGCGGCGGCTTCGCCCTGGCGCTCGCGGCCGACATCCGCATCGCGTCGCGCTCGGCGCGGATGAACTGCGCCTTCATCAAGCTTGGCTTAGGGGGCTGCGACATCGGCACCAGCTACTTCCTGCCGCGCCTCGTCGGCGTCTCCGTCGCGTCTGAGCTCATTCTCACCGGCCGCTTCATCGGCGCCGAGCGCGCGCTCATGGTCGGGCTGGTGTCGGAGATCGTCGAGGACGATATGCTCGAGAGCGCGGCCGCGCCGTTCATCGAGGCGATGATGACCGCATCGCCGGTCGGTCTTCGACTGTCGAAAGAATGCCTCAACATGAGCGTCGATGCGTCGTCGATCGAAGCCGTGATCGCCATGGAGGATCGCAACCAGGTGCTGTGCAGCCGCTCCGAAGATTTCAAGGAAGGTATTCAAGCCTTTCTTGAGAAGCGAAAGCCGGTCTATACCAACCGCTAGATATCAAGATCCGCAAAGGACGATATTTCGGGAGACGCAAAATGGACGGGACGGCAGCGAAGGTGCTGGAGAAGCCGGCATTCCGCAAGGTCAATTGGCTGGCGCGCGACATCGATGTCGTCAGGCGCGGTGACGGCGTCATCGTCATCAAGTCGCGCATTCCGCTGCAGGCCTATGAGCCGCATTTGGCGGCGCCGCTCGCCCGCTGGGCCAAGGAGGCGCCGACGCGGACCTGGCTCGCGCAACGCAGCGGCCCCGATCGACGTTGGCGCAAGCTGTCCTATGCCGAGGCGAAACGGACCGTTGACGGGCTGACGCAGGGTCTGCTCAATCTGAAACTCGACGGCCGCCCGGTCGCGATCCTCTCCGGCAATTCGATCGAGCATGCGCTCATCACCATGGCCGCGATGCAGGCCCGTTCGCCGGCTGCTCCGGTGTCGCCGGCCTATTCGTTGATGAGCCATGATCATCTGAAGCTCAAATATCTGTTCGGGCTGGTGAAGCCGGGCGTTGTCATGGTGCAGGACGGCCCGACCTTCGAGAAGGCGTTGAAGGCGCTCGATCTCGACGGCGTCACCGTCATTCATGTCGCGCGTCCGTGCGAGGGCATCCCCAGCGTCAGCTTCGCCGATCTCGCCGCGACGCCGGTCACCGGCGAGGTCGATGCCTCGATCGCGCAGATCACGCCGGATACCGTCGGCAAGCTCTTGTTCACCTCCGGCTCGACCGGCATGCCCAAGGCGGTCATCAACACCCAGCGCATGATGTGCGCCAATGCGGCGATGATGATGCAGACGCGGCCCCGCGGGCCTGATGCGCCGGTCTCTACCGTGCTCGACTGGATGCCGTGGAATCACACCATGGGCGGCAACGCGCTGTTCAATCCGCTCTTGATCGAGGGCGGCACGCTTTACATCGATGACGGCCGGCCGATGCCCGGCATGTTCGACGAAACCATCCGGAACCTGCGCGAGGTCTCGCCGACCTATTACGCCAACGTCCCCGCCGGCTATGCGGCGCTCGCGGCGGCGATGGAAAAGGACGACGCGCTGTGCCGCTCCTTCTTCAAGGATCTGGGCATCATGGCCTATGGCGGCGCGCGGCTGCCTGACGATCTCTATGAGCGGATGCAGGCGCTGGCGGTGAAGACCACGGGCGAGCGCATCGTGTTCTACACCGGCTGGGGCTCGACTGAGACGGCGCCGACCTCGACCGGCACCTATTGGAACACCGAGCGGGTCGGCCTCATCGGCCTGCCGTTCCCCGGCGTCGAGCTGAAGATGGTGCCGACCGGCGACAAGTACGAGCTGCGCCTGCGCGGCATCAACGTGATGCCCGGCTATTTCGGTCAGCCCGAGCTGACGAAGAAGGCGTTCGACGAGGAAGGGTTCTACTGCATCGGCGATGCCGGCGTGTTCGTCGATCCCAATGACCCGGCGCAAGGCATCATCTTCGCCGGCCGCGTGGTCGAGGATTTCAAGCTCACGACGGGCACCTTCGTCCATGTCGGCTCGCTGCGCACCGATGCGATTGCAGCCGCAACGCCGGCGATCCACGATGCGCTGGTGACGGGGCAGGACCGCGAATATGTCGGTCTCCTGGCCTGGCCCAATCTGCACGCCTGCCGCCAGTTGGTCGGTGATCCCAATGCGACGTTCGAGGACGTGGTGAAGCATCCGGCCGTCATCGACTGCGTCCGCCGCGGTCTCGAAGCCCATAATAAAGAGTGCGAGGGCGCGACCAGCCGGCGCATCGGCCGCGCCATGTTGATGGTCGAGCCGCCCTCGATCGACGGCCATGAGCTGACCGACAAGGGCTACATCAACCAGCGCGCCGGTCTCGAACGCCGCGCCGCGCTGGTCGAGCGGCTCTACGCGGCCGAGCCCGACAGCGACGTGATCGTGCTGTGATGACGCATTTTGAAACCGTCATTCCGGGGCACTCGCGCAGCGAGTGAACCCGGAATCCAGAGATAAATCAGATCGAGATTCCGGGTTCGATGCTGCGCATCGCCCCGGAATGACGATCAGGAAGCAGGTGAGGCCATGAACTTCGATTTCTCCGACGACCAGAAGCAGCTGCGGGACCAGGCGCGGAAATTCCTCGCCGAGAAGTGTCCGCCCAAGGCGGTGCGTGTCGTGCTCGATGGCAAGGAGCCGTATGACCGCGCGCTGTGGAAAGGCTTTGCCGAGATGGGCTTCCTCGGCGTCGCCATTCCGGAAGAGTACGGCGGCGCGGGCGCCGGTCATCTCGAGCTCTGTGTGATCGCCGAGGAGGTCGGCCGCGCGCTGGCGCCGGTGCCGTTCTCGTCGACGGTCTATCTCGCCGCCGAAGCGCTGATGCTGGCTGGCAGCGATGCGCAGAAGCAGGCCTGGCTGCCGAAGATCGCCAATGGCGAGGCCATCGGCACGCTGGCGCTGTTCGAGGGCACCGGCAATCCGTCGCCCAAGGCGATCAAGTGTGAGGCCGCCAACGGCGTGCTCAACGGCACCAAGAAGCCGGTGGCCGACGGTGCCATTGCCGATCTCGTCATCGTTGCCGCGCGCACCGCGTCCACCGGCCGTGACAGCGACATCTCGCTGTTCCTGGTCGACGTGAAGGCCGGTGGCGTCGCGGCCAAGGAACTCACCAACCTAGATCCGACCCGCGGCCAGGCTGAGCTCACCTTCACCAACTGCAAGGCGGAGCCGCTGGGCGCCGCCGGCGAGGGCTGGAGCATCATCACCCAGGTGCTCGATCGCGCCGCGGTGCTGACGGCGTTCGAGCAGGTCGGCGGCTCCGACCGCGCGCTGGAGATGGGCCGCGACTACGCGCTCGACCGGATCGCCTTTGGCCGGCCGATCGGCTCGTTCCAGGCGGTCAAGCACATGCTGGCTGACATGTACGTCTCGGCGACCTTGGCGCGCTCCAACTCCTATTATGGCGCCTGGGCGCTCTCGACCAATGCGCCGGAATTGCCGGAGGCCGCGGCCTCAGCGCGCATCAGCGCGACGCAAGCCTTTCAACACTGCGCCAAGAACAACATCCAGGTTCATGGCGGCATGGGCTTCACCTGGGAGTTCGACTGTCACATGTACTACCGACGCGCCAACGCGCTCGCGCTCGGTCTCGGCAGTCTGTCCTATTGGGAGGACCAGCTGATCGACCGCAAGCGCAATGCGGCGTGAGGCAAGGTGAGAACTCGTAGGGTGGGCAAAGCGAAGCGTGCCCACCATCGCGTCATGTGATTGCAACGGTGGGCACGGCGCGCTGCGCCTTTGCCCACCCTACGAAAGCAGGGTTTGACCATGAACTTCGATGACACCCCGCAGGAGGCTGCATTTCGCGCCGAAGCCCGCGCCTGGATCGCGGCCAATGCGCCAAAGCAGTATGAGGACGAGCTGCGCGCCTCCTCGCTCGGCCGCGTCGCGCTGAAGGACGCCAATATCCTCGACGTCGCCAAGGCTTGGCAGAAGAAGAAGGCGGAGGCCGGCTGGGCCTGCCTGCATTGGCCGAAAGACTATGGCGGCCGCGGCGCCTCGCCGATCGAGCGCGTGATCTGGCAGCAGGAGGAGGGGCCGTTCGGTAAGCTCTCCGGCATGTTCATCATCGGCCACGGCATGTGCGGCCCGACCATGATGGCCTACGCCTCCGAGCAGCATAAGCGTGAATATCTGCCGCCGCTCGCGTCGGGGGAGAAGGTCTGGTGCCAGCTGTTCTCCGAGCCGGCCGGCGGCTCCGACGTCGCCGGTTTGCGCACCCGAGCCGAGAAGCGTGGCGACGACTGGGTGATCAACGGCCAGAAGATCTGGACATCCGGTGCGCATTACTCCGACTACGGCATCCTGCTGACGCGCACCGATCCCACGGTGCCGAAACACAAGGGGCTCACCATGTTCTTCCTGGACATGAAGAGCCCGGGCGTCGAGATCAGGCCGATCAAGCAGGCCAGCGGTCACTCCGATTTCAATGAGGTCTATTTCACCGACGTCGTGATCCCGGATTCGCAGCGTCTCGGCGCCGTCAACGACGGCTGGAACGTCGCGCTGACAACGCTGATGAACGAGCGCATGTCGATCGGCGCCGGTGTCTCCACCGGTTTCCCGGAGCTGTTCGACTTCTGCTCGAACGTCATGCTCGATGATCGGCCCGCGATCGAGGACCGCAACGTTCGCTCGAAGCTGGCGAACTGGGCGGTGAAGGCGAGCGGACTGAAATACACCAGCATCCGCGCCATCTCGGCGCTGTCGAAGGGCGAGCGGCCGGGACCTGAGAACTCGATCGGCAAACTGGTCGCCGGACCAATGATCCAGGACGTCGCGGCTTACGCGCTGGACCTGCAGGGCGCCGCCGGCGTGCTGAGCGGCCCGGAGGCTGAGCTCGCCGGAAAATTCCAGGCGATGCTGCTGCGCGCGCCCGGCACCCGCGTCGAAGGCGGCACCGACGAGATCATGCGCAACATCATCGCCGAGCGCGTGCTCGGGTTGCCGGGTGACATCCGGGTCGACAAGGACGTGCCGTTCAATCAGGTGCCGACCCGGGGACGAAACTAACACGTGCAGTCGTAGGGCGGGTTAGCGCAGCGTAACCCGCCGTCAGCTCGTACAACGCTGATCAAGTGGCGGGTTACGCCTTCGGCTAACCCGCCCTACGCATCGGGAGTGAGGGTTAGACCATGAATTTCGACGATACCCCGCAGGAAGCCGCTTTTCGCGACACCGCGCGCGATTGGATCGCGGCCAACGCGCCGAAGGAGCTGGAGGAGGAGCTGGCGAGCTCCTCGCTCGGGCGTATCCGGCTCAAGCATGCCGACATCGTCGAGGTCGGCAAGGCCTGGCAGAAGAAGAAGTCCGACGCCGGTTGGGCCTGCCTGCACTGGCCGAAGGAGTATGGCGGCCGCGGTGCGACGCCGATCGAGCGCGTGATCTGGCAGCAGGAGGAGGGCGTGTACGGCAAGCTGACGCAGCCGTTCCAGATCGGCGAGGGCATGTGCGGCCCGACCGTGATGGCCTATGGCAGTGAGGACCACAAGCGGCGCCATCTGCCCAAGCTCGCTTCCGGCGAGGAGATCTGGTGCCAGCTGTTCTCTGAGCCGGCGGGCGGCTCCGACGTCGCGGGTCTGCGCACCCGCGCCGAGAAGCGCGGCGACGACTGGCTCATCAACGGCCAGAAGATCTGGACCTCGGGCGCGCACTATTCCGACTATGGCCTGCTGATCACGCGCACCGATCCCACCGTGCCCAAGCACAAGGGCCTGACGATGTTCTTCCTGGACATGAAGAGCCCGGGCGTGGAGGTCCGCCCGATCAAGCAGGCCAACGGCATGCAGGAGTTCAACGAGGTCTATTTCACCGACGTGGTGATCCCGGACAGCCAGCGGCTCGGCGCGGTCGGCGACGGCTGGAACGTGTCGCTGACCACCTTGATGAACGAGCGCATGTCGATCGGCGCGCGGCTCGCCACCGGCTTCCCGGAGATGTTCGAGTTCTGCGCCAATCTGATGACCGAGAGCGGACTCGCCATCGACGATCGCGCCACGCGCTCGAGACTGGCGTCGTGGGCGGTCAAGGCCAGCGGGCTGAAATACACGAGCTATCGCGCGATCTCGGCGCTGTCCAAGGGCGAGCGGCCGGGACCTGAGAATTCCATCGGCAAGCTGGTCGCCGGCGTCATGCTGCAGGATATCGCAACCTACGCGATGGATCTCGAAGGCGGCGCCGGCGTGCTGACCGGCGCGGACGAGGCGGTGACGCAGGGCCAGTTTCAGCAGATGCTGCTGACCTCGCCCTCGATGCGCATCGCCGGTGGCACTGACGAGATCCTGCGCAACATCATCGCCGAGCGCGTGCTCGGCCTGCCCGGTGACATCCGGGTCGACAAGGACGTGCCGTTCAACAAGGTGCCGACCAAGGGGCGGAGCTAATCCACGGCATCACGACGACTGTCATTCCGGGGCAAGGCCGCAGGCCTTGAACCCGGAATCTCGATGTCGGCTCGGGTTTATTCTGAACAATGTCGAGATTCCGGGGGCGGTCGCCGCGGCGACCGCCCCCGGAATGGCGGGGTGTGGAGGGCGAGCACAACGCGAGCGCCTCCGGTCGAACTGTACGGAAGGTTATCATGTCATCAGCGGCGCCAAAGTCAGAGCAAGATCCCATCACCATTCTCGAAGAGCTGATGGCCGCGCGCTTCTCCTGCCGCAGCTTCCGCGCGGAGCCCGTGCCGCGCGCCACCATCGAGCGCATCCTGGCGGCGGCGCAGAAAACCGCGTCCTGGTGCAACAGCCAGCCCTGGCTGGTCGAGATCACGTCGGGCCCGGCGACCGAGGCTTTCCGGAAGGTGATGTATGCGGCGGCCTCCAGCGGCAAGCCGGCGTCAGGCGACTTCCCGTTTCCGCGCGAATACACCGGCGTCTATCTGGACCGGCGGCGCGAGAGTGGTTTCCAGCTCTACAACGCGCTCGACATCCCGCGCGGCGACAAGGCCGGCTATGCCCGGCAGGCGCTGCAGAACTACAACTTCTTCGGCGCGCCGCATGTGGCGATCATCCACAGCTACGAGGCGCTCGGCACCTACGGCGCGATCGACTGCGGTGGCTACGTCACGAGCTTCATGCTGGCGGCGCAGGCGCTCGGCATCGCCACCGTGCCGCAGGCGGCGCTGGCATTTCATTCCGACGTGGTGCGGCAGCATTTCGGATTAGGTGACGACCGCAAGGTGGTCTGCGGCATCTCGTTCGGTTATCCCGATCTCGGTCACAAGGCGAACTCCTACCGCACCAGCCGCGCCGCGGTTGCCGAGACGGTCCGTTTTCACGACGAATAACTTCGCGTCCGTAAGTCGTGCGCGCGTATTTGTTGCCGGCGGAGTTCCGTTTTGCGGGACTCCGGACGGGGCAGGACGACCCACGAGTCCCTTTTTGTAAACCGAGTTTGCTGAACAGGGAGCAGCTCGGGCGGCGGTGCCATGATTTTGCCGAGCTGTCGTCCACGTTCGGCGAGCGCGTTTCGGCAACGATGCTCGCGCTCTCCTGCCCGACCTTCACATCGAAAGCCGCTCTGAAATCAACAGTTTGTCCGCAATCCGCCAATCGAGGCTCACTGCTGCGGGGACCGGAGGGGTGGCGAGGGTCGGTGCAGGAGCGCTAGTGGTTGCTGTTGCTCGATTTGGGCGCGCATTTTTCCCTGAGCTCGTGGGCTTCAAGCAATGATATTGACAAAATCCTCTCCAACATTTTGAGTTGCATTGCCCGAGCGTCAACGATGCAAAATTGTAGTAGCTCGATGATCTTCTCGATTGAAGGTTCAGTCACGGCTCAAAACCTGAAGTGTCAGCGATGGATTCCATGAATACGCCCTCCAACCTTTACGTCCTCGAGGTGGATGAGGCGACGCTCCTTGGTCACCGCCTCTTGAAGGCTTTCCATAAGCTCAGGCTGAAGCGGCACCGGGAACAGCTCATTGCGCTGGCTGAGCGGCTCGTGGAAGATGAAGAAAGATATCCGGCAGGGCCTGGCGGCTGACGTCTTCGAGTCCTTGCCACGTCAGCGTCGGCCGCGTCAGGCCGATCTGCTTGCAGAGTGACTTCCACGTCGTTTCATCGCAGTCGACGAGCACGGCCATTACCGACATCCCATCCATCATGTGAGGTACGCCGAGCGGCCGCGCCTTCCAGCCGCACTTCTCGAACCGCGGCAGCCACCAGGTTTCAAGCACGATCGAAAAGCCGGTCAACCCGATCGAGATGCCGTACTCCATGATCGCAGTCAGCAGCAGCATGTCGATCCGCGGGCCCGCATGCTCGCCGCGGCGCTCGGGGATCACGAAGATGCGCGACAGCTCGTAGACGTCCGGGCGCTGGATCGTGCCGCGCAGATTCAGATACGGGAAGATGTCGCTCATCAGCGTCGGCATCAGCGTTGGCACCGCGCGCATCGAGCCGATCAACTGGCCGTTGTCGATGCAGAACAGATAGACCGAATCCTCGGTGTCGAACTGATCGATCTCGCGCCCGTCGGGACGATCGAGCGCCGTCCACTTGCGCTGCTTGACGTAAATCTCGTGGCGCAGCCGGTAATACGGATCGAAATATTTCTCGTACAGAGCGCGATTATCTTTTCGAACGACATGAATCTCAGGCATCGAAACCCCCGGTCGTCTGAATCAAATTGGGGTTTGCAGATTGCCGATGCGCTCGAATTGATCCAGTGGGAGAAACGCCAGATCAGATCGAGATCTCGCCGTTGACAAGAGCGGTCGCAACCGTCGCCGTCTTGTTCTTGGTCGAAAGCTTGCGCTGCGCCTCCTCCAGATGCCAACGGACGTTGCGTTCGGAGACGCCGAGGATGCGTGCCGTCTCCCACGCGGTCTTGCCGCGCGCCGCCCAGCTCAGCACCTCGGCCTCGATCCGCGACAGGCGTCGGCTCTGGTTGCTCGCGGCGGAGCGCGCCAATGCGCGCAGCCTGCTGTGCGTGAAGATGCTGATCAGGTGCAGCGCGCCCCGCGCGTCCGGGGCGAGATTCGGATTTTCGCCTGCAAGGCTGACGGCGCCCACGGCATCGTCGTAGTGGATGGGAACGCAGAAGCCTTCGTTCAACCGGAAGTCCTTCGCGCGCATCATCACCTCATGCGCGCCGGGCTCGTCCTCGCGGTTGTAGGGCACCTCCGTCCACGCGAATGGATTCAATGTCGAGATGCAGTGCCGCGGAATCGGATCGCAGCGGTGGAATTGCTCGCGCGCATACATGTCGAACCATTCCCGCGGCCAGCCGTTGGCGAGAATGGTCTGCTGCAGCGATTGGCCCGAGGTCGGCACGCCGGCCATGATGTAGGCGTGAAAGCCCAGGTCGCTGATCATCTTCTCGAACTGGGAGAGCACGCTTGCGCTGGTCTTCGACGCCTCGATCGCATCGACGTACTCCAGAGCTCGTCGTCCCCAATACGCGTCCATCACTTGCATGTGAAAGTCTCCGCCCGCGGTTCAAGCTAGCCACGGACAAAAAGCTGTCAACCGCAAATTGGAGGTTTAGGTCGATAGTTCGTTGAGCGTGTGTCAGAACACCGGCTGGATACAGACGTTTGCATGCAAAATTTATCAGTTCGGGGCGCGGCTGCGCTCAGAATGTCGGCGTTCTCTTCTCTGCAAACGATCTCATGCCCTCCTGGATTTCTGCGCCGCTCATGCTGTCCCGATGCCTGCGGCGAGCCGCCGCATCGTCGAGGGCTCCGCGTGCAAACTCGTTGATGGCGCGCTTCATGCCGCGCATGGCCTGCGGGGCGTTGCCGGCTAGAATGGCCGCCAGCCGGTCGACCTCCGCGTCGAGCGCATCGGCCGTCGCCACACCGGTGAGATAGCCGATGCGCAGCATCTCAGCCGCGTTGATCTTCTCCGCCGTCAGGAACAGACGCTTGGCATTGTCGATACCAAGGCGGGACACGTAGCGCTTGATGCCATTCGGGTAGTAGTGCAGCCCGAGCCGCGCCGCCGGCATGAACATCTCGCTGGTATCGACCCCGATCCGGAAATCGCAGGCCAGTGCCAGATCGGTCGAACCGCCATAGACCCCGCCGTTGAGCCGGCAGATCGTCGGCAGAGCGAGGTCCTCCAGCCGGTCGACGACCTCCTCGAATGCCGGGCTGGAAGCCTCGGCCGTATCCGCCGGCGTTGCGCCGATGGCGCCAAGGTCGAAGCCGGCGCTGAAGGCGCGTCCGGTGCCGGTCAACACCAGCAGGCGCAAGGCCGGGTCGGCCTCGACCTGGTCGAACAGCGCCAGCAGCGCGCCGAGATCCTCCGGCTGCAGCCGGTTGAGATGGCGCGGACGGTTGAGCCGAATGGTGGCGCGGGCGCCGTCGATGGTCAGGAGCGGCTTGCTCGGCGCGTCATCGGCCTGGGTGGTTCGTCCGGTCGTCATGTCCTGTTCTCCATGGTTCGGCGCTTGGCCTCGGCATCGATGCTCTGCGCCAGATCGGGGTGGCGTGCCAACAGCACGCGGAAATCGATGAGGTCGAGGACCAGCAGCTTCGACAGCCTGGTCGTGCTGATGTCGGCCGAGCGCAGGTTGTTCCCGAGCAGCGCCATCTCGCCGAAGAACGCGCCCTCGCCGAGCCGGACCTTCTTGCCGGGAAGGTCGACCTCGACCTCGCCAGAGGCGATGAAATACATGCAGTCGCCCGGCTCGCCCTTGCGGATCACGGTGGCGCGCGGCGGCAGGTCGATGGTGCGCAGCATCTGCGCGACGTCGGCGATCGTGGAGGGCCCGAGGCTGGCGAAGAACGGTACCCTGCTGACCGATTCCCAGGTCTTCAGAAAGTTGTCGCGCCGGGTTTCCGCGGCGAAGCCGGTGGCCAGGATGCCGGTCCACAGGCCGAAGACGCCGAGGCCGGAGATCATCACCGTGGCGGCGACCACCCGCCCGAGCGGCGTGATCGGCACCACGTCGCCATAGCCCGTGGTGGTGAGGGTCGCGACGGCCCACCATAGCGCGGACGGGATGGTGCCGAAGGTGGCCGGCTGCTCGTCGTGCTCGAGCGCGTATTCGGCGACCGATCCGAGAAACAGCACCAGCAGGAACAGCACCAGCACCGACAGCAGCGGGCGTGCTTCGACCACGAGCACCCGGCGGAGTTGGCGTAGGCCCGGGACGCCGGAGGTCACCTTGAGCACCCAGATGACCGCCAGCAGCCACGCGGTGCGTACCTCCATGCCCGAGACCAGCGCGACCGGAACGGCAAGGCCGGAGAGCGTGTCCAGCAGCCCCCGGCCCGACATCAGGTAGGCGGCGGCGCGCTGCGCCCGCGCCGCCTGCTGAACCCGAACGGCCCATTCGACGACGAAAAAGACAAGGCATCCCCACAGCAGGGCGATGATCCAGCGCCGTCCAGCTTCGTAGGCCGGGTCCATCGTCAACAGCACCGTGGCGCTCATGCCGAGCGCCACGGCCACATAGGCCGCTCTGGTCATGTTGCGCCCGGCCAACGCGGTGACGAATGCCGCCATGGCAGGGTGCTGCGGTTTGGTCATGGGCGGCGGGCGTCAGTCGCTGGTCTCAGAGCCGCAGGAGATCGCGGCGGCGTCAAGGTGCCCCGATCGGGGAAATCCCGTCAACGATGCGGGTCGGTCGGTTGGGCAGCGTCATCCGGCAGGTCCAGCCGTTCTACTTCGAGCGGGGAATTTTTCCGTGCCGGCTCAAATACCGGTTCAAACGTCGTCTGATCGCCGTATATCAGAGGTCGGCATGGACACGCTAAATTAGGCAAAAGGAGGCCGGAACCGAGCGTCCGCCCTCCCGCGTCCCAAGAGTCTGGTTGATCCCGATGGATACCTCACACCTGGTCGAACATGCGGGCGCCGCCGGCAGCCTCTTCGCCTCGATCTTCGTGGTCGCCACGCTGTCGATGCGGACGATGATTCCGCTGCGGGTTTTCGCCATCCTCACCAACATCGTCCTGATCGCGACTGCGGTGCCGATGCACAACTATCCGGTCCTGATCCTGCACGGGGTGCTGCTGCCGCTCAACAGCTACCGGCTCCACCAGATGCTGCAGCTGGTCCGCGACGTGAAGCAGTCGGTCAACAGCGACCTCTCCATGGAATGGCTGAAGCCGTTCATGACCGAGCGCAAATGCGGTCCCGGCGAGGTGCTGTTCTACAAGGACGAGAAGGCCGACAGCATGTACTACATCGTCAGCGGCCGCTTCCGCCTGGTCGAATCCGGTATCGAGCTGCCGGTCGGTGCGATCGTCGGCGAGTTCGGCATGATCTCGCCGTCCAATACGCGCACGCAGACACTGGAATGCGTCGAGGGCGGCCTGATCCTGTCGGTCTCCTATGACCAGGTCGAGCAGCTCTACGTCCAGAACCCCGCCTTCGCCTTCTACTTCCTGCGCCTCGCCAGCGCCCGGCTGTTCCAGAACATCGAAACGCTCGAGCGGCGTCTGGCGCAACAGACCACCGCGCCGGCGCCCGTCGCCAAGCCGGCGTGATCCGGGAGCCTGAAGCCCAGTGAAAAGCGTCCGGTCCTCGCTGCGATATCTCTTCGCCGACGTCATCGGCGGCGATGATGGCGAGCCGCCTTTTCTGCCTCAGGGCCTTCCTGACGCCGCCGTGCCGGCGGTGAGCGATGGCATCCATCTGCTGATGGAGTATCAGGGCGCGAGCTACGCGCAGCTCTATGTCGATCGCATCAAGCGGTTCGTGCGCAGATCGAACGTCGATGCCGGCATGCTGTCCGAGATCGCGCAGCTGCTGGCCGCCCGCATGGCCTATGAGGATCCGATCCGGATCGCCCAGCTCAGATTGATCAGCCTCGACATGGGGCGGCGCCCGGGGGGGCGCGAGAGCGACGACGTCAGGAGGTTCCGCCTCGACGAGCTGATCGGTGCGCTGCCGCAAGCCGTGGCGGAATCGTTGCTGGCAGTCTTCGAGCAGATCGGCTGGCTGGGTCGGCGCCGGGTCAAGGTCCGCTTTTCGGTCCGATCGCGGTTGGCCATTCGCCGCCTCAAGCTGATGGCCGGCCTGCGGCGCTGGCGGCTGCAGTCGGTGCGCTATGGCGAGGAGCGCGCCTGGGCCGAGCGGTGGCTGCACATGATCGCGCGCGCGCTGGACAAGCAGCCTGCGGCGGCGCCCGCCGTGATCGCGACGGCGACCATGATCCAGGGGCAGGGCGACGGCTACCGGCAGGGTCTCGCCGATTGGCATGCCATCATCGATGGCCTGGCCAAGCCCACCTTCGATGGCGTCCTGCCGATCTCGGATCTTGCCTCCGCCATCGCTGAGGCGCGCGCCGTTGCGCTGGCAGAGCCGGGACAGGGGGCGCTGAAGCGGACCATCGCGCAGATCCGGGCGAGGGCGCTCTCAGTGCCGAAGGCCAACGCCGCGGAATGACGCCGCCGCAGCGACGGTTGCCGCGGCGTGGGTAACCTTACCCCCGGCGGGATTGCCGCGAAGGGTAGCAGGGTGCGATTTGAAGTTCCCTTTCGCGTGCAATTCGCTACCGGAGATGTCATAAGCGTCGCATACGCGTCGAATTGGCCGGGTATTCTCATCAGATTGCGCTGAACGCCTCCAGTTCCCCGTGCGTCCAAGGTTGGGTTCCAAGGGTCAGTCGTAGCGAGAGCGTCAGCTTTGTCTTTTCCCTCTTTGTCGTCGCAGGTTCCGGTTGGTGCGCTGGTCGGCTGGATGCTGCTGCTGACCTTCAAGCACATCATTGGCGACTTCGTGCTGCAGAACGCCTGGATGGCCTATGGCAAGGACCAGCGGAAGGGCTGGGCGCTGCCGCTGTTGGTGCACTGCCTGATCCATCTCGCCGTCGCCATGGTCCTGATCCTGATCGTCGCGCCGAGATTCTGGTTCGTCGCCGTGATCGACTTCGCCATTCACATCACCATCGATCGCCTGAAGGGCATCTGCTCGTCGCGGTTCGGCATGAATACCGAGCACCCCTGGTTCTGGACCCTGATCGGCGTCGATCAGGCGCTGCATCACCTCACCGGCTTCGGTCTCTCGATCTTCATGGCCGCGAACGGCTGAGCCCGGCCACGGCGCGTCTCGGCGCGCCGGCCGCGGCAGCCCCCGTGTCAAACCGGGGGTGGGACGACCGTTCGGTTTGGTTAACCGACCGTTAGCGATTCGCGCTGCATCGTCGCGGCATGGCAATCAAACCGATGCTTCAAAGCCGCGATGCGTTCGACAGCGATTCGTGCCCGGTCGGCGACGAGCTTCTCGGCGAGCTCTACCGTGCCGACGCCAACGGGCTGCCCACGCTGGTCGAGAGCGTGTCCGCCGATGTGAGGGCCATGCTGGCGCTGTTCTGCTACAGGCGCACGCATCTTCACCCGCTGGCGCTTGCGATTGCATCCACCTGCAGCGAGCAGGACCTGTCGCAGTTCGGCGGCCGGGTCGGATCGGCGCTGTATGCGCAATCCCGCGGGGGCCGGGCGGGTCCGGCCAGCACGACCTCGAGTCGCAAGCCGATCTCGCTGTCGACCAAGCCGCTCTCGGTGATGAAGCCGTTCGAGGATGATCTCGACGACAGCCCCGAGCCGGTCATGGCCTGACTTCCCGTCTTCCTCGCCTTTGGCTCAGGCGAGCACTTGCAGCCCGAACTTGCGTCGGGCCATCGCGCATTCGGCGTCACCGGGCATGCAGGTCCGGCACACCTCGGGGCGGATCGCGTAGATCCGGCACGCGACGGAACGCGCGATTTCGCCATCGAGCGCGCAGCAGCGGTCGCCGTCGCAGCGCATGCCCGACAGCCGCTCGTTGACCAGTTCCGCCGGGATGAGGTCGAGCGCGGCATCTTCCTCGATGGTGAAGCGCGGCCAGTTCGACGAATAGGCGCAGCACGCGCCGCAGCTCTGACAGGGGCTGACGTCAAGGTCATCGGGCATCGGTTCAGACATCCTTGGGAACCTCCCACACCAGGCTGCGCCGCCATTTGGCGCGCAGCGCCTCGCGCCTTTCCGGATATTTGTCGTCGAGATAGTCCGCCTCGACGACACGGTCGGTCCTGAAGCTGCGGAAGTCGTGGCGCAGCTCGCACCAGGCGGCGAGGATGCGGACGGCGTCATGATAGCCGATTGCGATCGGCCAGATCACGCGCTCGCTGTCGCGGCCCTGCTCGTCGCGATAGCGCAACCTGATCTTGCGGCCCTCGTGGATCTGCGAGCGTGTGCGCGCCATGTCGATGTGGTCCGGCTCGCGCATCCACGGCCGCGGGGCGCGACTCGCCGGCTCCAGCACGAACGGCCGCAGCCGCTCCGGCACGGTGTCGGCGATCTTGGCCATCAGGTCCTCCGCCGCGCGCGCCAGCACCGGGTCGGCATTGACCGCGACCCATTGCGCCCCGAGCACCGCCGCCTCGATCTCGTCCGGCGTCAGCATCAAGGGCGGCAGATCGAAACCTTTCTCCAGGATGTAGCCCATGCCGGCCTCGCCGCGGATCGGCACGCGCTGGCCGATCAGGGTGGCGATGTCGCGATAGATCGTGCGCTTCGAGGTCTCGAGCTCGGCCGCGATCGCGTCCGCCGTCAAGGGGCGGCGCGTGCGTCTCAGCACCTGGATGATCTGGAATAGCCGGTCGGCGCGTCTCATGGTGTGTCCTGCATGGGCGAGCACCCCCGCCGATGCTGACAGGATGCTGGCAGCAGCCCGCCTTTATACCGGGTCAACAACGAGATTGAAGGGGTGATGTCGATGATGATGTTTTATGGCCTTGGCCTTGCCACCACGCTACTGCCGCTGCTGACACCATGGTGGCAGCAGCATGTTCGTAGCGTCCGGCGTCTGCTCAGGAAGTCGGGAGTGCTGTCATGATCACATTGTTCGGTTTGGGCGCGGGCTTCGGCCTGCCGGAGATCAGCCCCTTCGTCACCAAGACGGAGGTGCAATTGAAGATGGCGGGCCTCGCTTTTCGGAAGCAGCGGGCGATGCCGCCGGCCTCGCCGAAGGGGCAACTGCCCTTCATCGACGACGGCGGCGAGCTGATCGCCGATTCGACCTTCATCCGCGCCCATGTCGAGCGCAAATATGGCTTCGACTTCGATCATGGACTCGACGTGCGCGCGCGGGCGCAGGCCTGGGGGTTCGAGCGCATGATCGAGCATCACCTGTATTTCGCGCTGGTCGGAGCGCGCTGGGTCGACCCGGTCAACTTCGCCAAGGGGCCGGCGCATTTCTTCGACGGCGTGCCGGCCGACAAGCGCGAGAAGCTGCGCGAGGACGCGCAGTTTCGCGTCGCCGAGAACTATCTGATCTCCGGGCTCGGCCGCCATGCGCCGGACGAGGACGTCGATCTCGCCGCGCGCTCGCTGCGCGCGCTGTCGGTGCAGCTCGGCGACCGGCCTTATCTGATGGGCGACCGTCTGTGCGGCACCGATGCGACGGCGTTCGCCGTCATCGCCGGCATTCTCACCCCGTTCTTCGAATCCGAGCTGCGCCGGCGCACCGAAGGCTTTGCCAACCTCGTCGCCTATGCCGACCGGATGATGGCGCAATATTACCCCGAGTTCGAGTGGGGCGGGGCAGCCGAGGCGGCGTGAGCTGATCAGTCGAGTCCCACTCACCGTCATTCCGGGGCAGGGCCGCAGGCCTTGAACCCGGAATCTCGATGTCGTCTTACGTTCGTTGTTAACAATCTCGAGATTCCGGGTTCAATCGCCAGTGCGCCGCTGCGCACTGACGATTGCCCCGGAATGACTAACAAGCCAAAGGCGCGGCCCGCAGCGCGCAGGACCTAGGCGGAGGGCTTGCTCTCGCCCTTCAACTTCGCGAGCTCGGCCTCGAGCTCCGCGATGCGAGCATCGCGAAAGGCCAGCGCTTCCGCGACGTCGGCCGCGTCGAACTTCTGCGGGATGTGCTGCGGGCAGTTGGTGTCCCACGCGCTGATCGTGAACAGGATGACGTGCTCGGGCCGCGCCTTGTAGCCTCCCGGCATCAGCGAGGCCGTCAGCGCGGCGTCGTCCTCCACCACCCGCGCCGTCCCCCAGATCTTCACCCGGCGGCGATGCGCGTAGTCCATGATGAAGATGTAGGCGTGCGGGTTCTCCGACAGATTGCCCTGGGTGATATATTGCCGGTTGCCGCTGAAGTCGGCGAAGGCCAGCGTGTGGCTGTCCAGCACCTTGAGAAAGCCCTTCGGTCCGCCGCGGTGCTGGATGTAGGGCTGGCCGTCGGCCGAGGCGGTCGCGAGATAGAAGCTCGTGGCCTCGGCGAGGCGGCCGGCGAGATCGGCGTCGACCGCGTGGCGAAAGCCGCGGCTCTGCTCCACATGCGCGTAGCTCTCGCGCGACCCCTTGCGCGCCTGGATCGCCTTCACGGCGGGTGAGAACATGACATTGCCCGGTGCCTCGATGGATGTCTGGGTCATCGCAATGACTCCTTGTCGCTGCGGCAGTGACGGCCGCCATCACGTCAATATGGTCCCAATCCCCCCGGGAAATAATCTGGCCAGTTGACATTGGATCGTTGCAGATGTTGCAATAATCCCATGGACCGCATCGACGCCATGCAGGCTTTCGTCACCGTCGCCGAGCTGAACGGCTTCGCGCCGGCGGCGCGCCGGCTCAAGTTGTCACCATCGGCGGTCACTCGTTTGGTCGCCGCGCTCGAATCGCATCTTGGCGTCCGCCTGCTCCAACGGACGACGCGCTCGGTGACGTTGACCGATTCCGGACGACGCTATCTCGAGCGCGCTAGCCGCATCTTGGCCGATCTGGCAGAGGCGGAGCGCGCCGCGGAGAGCGAGCGCCTGCAGCCGGTGGGGCGGTTGGTGGTCTCGGCGCCCGTCGGCTTCGGCCGGCTCCATGTCGGTCCTGTCATGGCTGCGTATCTGAGCCGCTATGCCGAGGTCGCGGCCGAGCTGCGCCTCGAGGACCGTCAGATCAATCTGGTGGAGGACGGCGTCGACTGTGCCGTCCGTATCGGCCATCTCGGCGATTCGTCGCTCGTGGCCCGCCAGGTCGGCAGCATGCGCCGCATCGTGGTCGGCGCTCCCGCCTACTTCAAGGTCCATGGTGAGCCGCGGACGCCCGAGGCGCTGACGAAGCACCAGACCATCCAGTTCGGCCCGTCCGACGAATGGCGCTTCGTCAAGGAGGGCAGGGAGCTGCGGATTGCGGTCAGCCCGCGCCTTGTCACCAACAATGCCGACGCCGCGATCCAATATGCCGAGGCGGGCGGCGGCGTGACACGGGTGATGGCCTATCAGGCAGCGGACATGCTGCGCGGCGGCCGCCTCAAGCGGGTGCTGGCGAAATACGAGCCGCCGCCGCTCCCGATCCACATCGTGTTCCCGAGCTCCCGCCTCCTCTCCGCCAAAGTGCGCGCCTTCATCGACCTAGTGACCACGACCTGCGACTGGCGCTTCGGCTGAAAGCGACTACAACGCCACACCCCGTCATTCCGGGGCAAGGCCGAAGGCCTTGAACCCGGAATCCCGATGTTGTCTTGCCTCTGTTCTTCATCATCTCGAGATTCCGGGTTCAATCGACAACGCGCAGATGCGCGTTGCCGATTGCCCCGGAATGACGAGTGGATGCGATTGCGCCGACCTTGGTGCGACACTCGTCTTGATGTGAAAGACCGGCGGTTTCGGTCACTCCTTCTTCGGCACCACGCGAAAGGTCGCGTTCGCACGCGCGATCACGGCGTCGTCGGCCAGCACCAGGCTCTGCACGAAGCAGACGGTGCGTCCGCTCTTGATGACGTCGCTCTCGACGCTGAGCCACTGTCCGGTCCCGGCGCTGCCGATGTAGTCCACCGCGAGGTTGATCGTCACCAGCGACGCCTCCCAGCCAAGCGCCTGGGCGCAGCTATAGCCCATCGCATTGTCGGCCAGCGATGCGATCAGCCCGCCATGGATCAGCCCGCGCGAATTGGTGTGCGGCGTGGCAAGCCGCAGGCCGAGGATGACGGCCTTGTCCGTCTTCTTCGCATAGAGCGGCTCCCAGGGATCGGTGAACGGGCTCTTGCGGAAATGCGGTTCGAATCCGGCGGGGATGCTGCTCATGCGTGTCTCGATCGTTGCTGGCGATGTCCGCAGTCAACGACATCAGCGCGGATTTTGCACCGCCTACAAAGTTTCAAACGTCTTTTGCGCGGGCGTTTGACGTTGCGCATCGGATGCACGGGATGGGCCGCGCGCGATGTCGCCGGGCGTCCGGTGCGGCCCTGCGGCAATTTCGTGGTGCTATGCTCCCGCCGTGCAATTTCGGGTGCAGGCGAGATCCTTAACGTGTTAATGAAATGGCCATGTGCCTGCAACTTTCGTCTGCCAGACTTGCGCTGGCGGGCGCGATAGGCTCCGCTTGGCGCGTGCACTGGTGGCCAACCTGCCGCCGCGCTTGCAATGATGCTTATATGCTATAACAATGAAGCAAAGGGCCCTCGAAGGCCCACTGATGGAGGAGACGATCCCGATGAGGAAGACGCTTCTGGCGTTGGCTCTGGCCGCCGGTGTGACCCCCGCGCTCGCGCAGGACAAGACATTCGAATTGAAGATCTCGCACTGGGTGCCGGCGAGCCATCCGCTGCAGAAGGCGCTGGAGGATTGGGCGGCGTCGGTGGAGAAGGCCTCGGGTGGCACCATCAAGGGCAAGGTGTTCCCGGCCCAGCAGCTCGGCAAGGCCTTCGATCATTACGACATGGCGCGCGACGGCATCGCTGATGTCACTTATGTGAATCCCGGCTATCAGCCCGGCCGTTTCCCGATCATCGGCGCCGGCGAGTTGCCGTTCCTGATTTCCGACGCCAAGGGGGGCTCGGAAGGTTTGGACGCGTGGTATCGCAAATATGCCGAGAAGGAGATGAAGGACGTCAAGTACTGCCTCGCCTTCGTCCACACGCCGTCGGCTTTCCACACCCGCACCAAGAAGGTCGTCGTGCCCGACGACGTCAAGGGCATGAAGATCCGCCCGGCCGATGCGACGATCGCCAATTTCGTCACCCTGCTCGGCGGCACCAATGTGCAGTCGTCGGCACCGGAAGTGCGCGACATCATCGAGCGCGGCGTTGCCGACGGCGTCACCTTCCCGGCCGGCTCGCTGGTGCTGTTCGGCGTCGACAAGGTCACGAAGTACCACATGGATGCGCCGTTCTACGTGACGACCTTCGTCTTCGTCATGAACAAGGACAAGTACAACCAGATGTCGGCGACGCAGAAGAAGGCGATCGACGACAATTGCAACACCGAAGCTGCCGGCCGGGTCGGCGAGCCCTGGGGCAAGTTCGAGGACGCCGGCGTCGACAAGATCAAGGCCGAGTCCGGCCAGGAGGTCTACAAGCTGTCGCCGGAGCAGACCGCCTTGTGGAAAAAGGCCTCCGAGCCGCTGTTCAAGACCTGGGCCGATGGCGTCAAGAAGACCGGCGTCGACGCCGAGGCCGCCATGACCGAGCTGAAGGCCTCGCTCGCCAAGTACAAGGCGCTGGCGCAGTAGCGATCGAGATCATCGCAGATGCCGCGCCTCCCGCCTCATTCCGATGGATGCGGCAACAGGCGCGCCCTCGACGCGCGCTCCTCACCCCAACTCTCTCCCCGCATCCGCCTTCGCTCTTCGAGCTACGGCGGACAAGAGCGGGGCGAGGGGGCCCACCGCCTGCTGAGCAACAGCTCGCGCTCAATCTTCAGGTTTACGACTAAGATCAAACGGGGACGCCATGCAGCGCGCCTTCATGGACCGGATCATCGACGGGATCGAGTGGATCGCCGCGTTCTTCGTCGGCATCGTCGCGCTCGACATCTTCCTGTCGGTGCTGCTCCGCAACACGCTGAACTATTCGATCCCCGATTCCTTCGACATCGGGCGGATGCTGCTCGGCATCCTGATCTTCTGGGGCATCGCCGCGACATCGTACCGCGGCACCCACATCACCGTGGATCTGATCTGGGGCAATGTCGGCCCGCGCTATCAGCGCTGGATCGACATCTTCGCAACGCTGGTGCTGCTGTTCGTCGTCACGGTGCAGACCTGGACCCTGTTCGACAAGGTGCGCGGCACCTATGAGGACAACGTCCTCACCTTCGATCTGCACATGCCGACCTGGCCGTTCTTCGCCATCGCCTGGATCGGCGACGTTTCGGCGGTGCTCCTGATCGCCATCCGGACCTATCGCCTGATTTTCCACCCCGAGGAGATTCATGACCCTCAAGTCAAGCCCACGGAGTAGCGCCGCATGAGCACGGATGCGGTTGCCGTCATCGGCTTCGTTGCGCTGTTTGCGCTGATGCTGCTGCGCGTGCCGGTGGGCATGGCGATGGGGCTCGTCGGCGTGTCCGGCTTCGCCTATCTCGTCAACGGCACGGCGGCGTTGAAGCTGGTCGGCCAGACCTCGATGCGCACGGTCACGGACTACACGTTCGGCGTGATCCCGATGTTCCTGCTGATGGGAACGTTCGTGTCCAACTCCGGCATGAGCCGCGAGCTGTTCCGTGCCGCCAACGGCTTCGTCGGCCATCTGCGCGGCGGGCTCGGCATCGCCACGGTCGCGGCCTGCGGCGGCTTCGCCGCGATCTGCGGCTCGTCGGTGGCGACCGCCGCGACGTTCTCGGCCGTGGCCTATCCGGAGATGCGCCGCTTCGGCTATCCGCAATCCTTCGCCACCGGCGTCATCGCCGCCGGCGGCACCTTGGGCGCGATGCTGCCGCCCTCCACCGTGCTCGCGGTCTACGGCATCATCACCGAGCAGGACATCGGCAAGCTGTTCATCGCCGGCATCATCCCCGGCCTGCTCGCCATGACCATGTACATGATCACCATCACGGTGATCGGCCGCGTCCGGCCGGATTTCCTGCCCAAGGGCGAGGCGCTGCCATGGGCCGAGCGCATCAAGGGATTGAAGGGCATCTGGGCGCCGATGCTGCTGTTCCTGTTCGTGATCGGCGGTCTCTATGGTCTTCCGTTCCTGCCGCGCTTCACGCCGACCGAGGCCGGCGGCGTCGGCGCCACCGGCGCGTTCCTGATTGGCGTGTTTACGGGACGGCTGAACAAGGACAAGATCCTGGCCTCGCTGCTGCAGGCGACGCGCACCGCGGCGGCCGTGTTCACCGTGCTGATCGGCGCGCTGATCTTCGGCTACTTCCTGACGGTGACGCAGACGCCGCAGAAGGTGACCGAGTTCCTCACCGGCCTCGGCCTCGGGCCGTACGGTGTGCTGGCGCTAATCATGGTGATGTATCTGGTGCTGGGCTGCCTGATGGACGCGATGGCGATGATCATCCTGACCGTGCCGATCATATTCCCGGTGATCTCGCATCTCGGCTTCGATCCGATCTGGTTCGGCGTCATCATCGTGATGACGGTCGAGCTCGGCCTGATCCATCCGCCGGTCGGCATGAACGTCTTCGTCATCAAGAGCGTGGTGAAGGACGTATCCTTCTCCACGATCTTCAAGGGCGTGCTGCCGTTCGTGGCCACCGACCTGATCCGGCTGGTGATCCTGATCGCCTTTCCGCTGCTCGCCACCTGGCTGCCGCAACAGATGATGAACCGCTGATGACGACGCCCATCCTCGATACCCGCTACGTCTTCACCCTCACCGTCATGATCGGCGAGGTGACCTCCGCCGGCGAGACCGGCATCGGCGTGCGCCGGATCATCCCGATCCATGGCGGCGAGGTGAAGGGGCCGGGCCTCGGGGGCGAAGGCATCAGCGGCAAGATCTGCAACTTCGGCGCCGACTTCCAGATCATCCGTCCCAACGAGCTGATCGACCTCGAAGCGAAGTACGCCTTCGAGACCGATGACGGCGCGACCATCTATGTCGAGAACCGCGGCATCCGCTTCGGGCCGGTCGACCTCCTGCAGAAGCTTAAGCGCGGCGAGCCCGTGGACCCCAGGCTGATCTACTTCCGCACCCACCCGCGCTTCGAGACCGGCCACGAGAAGTATCGCTGGCTGATGGAGCACGTCTTCATAGGCTCCGCCGCCCGGCATGCCGATCGCGTCGTCATCGACGTGCACGTGGTGCTGTAGGCCGGGCGGCTTGCGTCACGCTTCGTCATAGTGAGGAGCAGAGCGACGAAGCAATCCAGAGTATCTCCTCGCAGGCAGTCTGGATTGCTTCGCGTCGCTCGCAATGACGGTGCGGCGCCAGCTGTTGCTGCAACCACCGCTGTCGTCCCTGCGAACGCAGGGATCCATACCGCGGAATCGATCGGTGAGGCATGACTGCCAGTCATCGTCCCATCGAAGCCGGTGGTTGTGGGTCCCTGCGTTCGCAGGGACGACACCGGAATCTGTGGCCGCGGGCTCTCGCCTCATACACCATTGTCGTCCCGGGTAAGCCTCGGCGGCGCGCAGCGCGGTCGAGGCGCCGACCCGGGACGACAGCGCAGCTAGTGGTGGCGCCGTCCGGAAGCCATGGCGTCGAGCAAGAAAATCGGGACGCCCGGATCCCGGGCAGACGTACGACTAATCCTCGTCGTCCCAATCCGAAACCCGGCCGTAGCCGCCGTGGTCGCAATCGCGATAGCGGTGAGCCGGCACGTAACGGTAGCGCTCGTAGCCGTAGCCGTCATACGTGGCGTCGCGGTAGTGGGAGCGGTAGACCGGCGCCGCCTCATACGCTTGCGCTTCCGACGCCAGCGCGCCGCCGATGAGGGCTCCGGCCACCAGGCCGCCGATCAACGCCGCATTGCGGCCGTCATGGGCTTGAGCGGGCGCCGGCGCGGCGAACAGGGTTGCGGTCACAGCGAGCGCGGCGACGCCGCCTGCGAGAGATGTCTTCAGCGAAACCATGGTCCCCTCCATTGGGAAGTGTAGGGACGTTCTACATCGCGGGCTTTGAAGCCAGCCTGAATGCAATGTTGTTGGCCGTTCATCTCGGATGTCGCCCCCGGGGGCTTCGGCCTAAGCGGCATCCTCCCAGCATATTCTGATAAAAATAAATATCTTGCGCTTTATCGGAAATTATGGTTCTTTACCGGCATCCCGTCCCAAGCCGAGGGGCGTAGCGCGCGATCGTCACGACACGCGGGGCGGGGAGCGGTGGCCGCGATCATGTCGCAGCGTGTCTACGGGCGCGCGGACGAACGATGTGTCGCGGACGTGAAGTCGCAGCGTCCTGACACCCCGTTGCCGGTGTTACGTTCGCGACGGCGCTAACGCGCCGCGCGGATCATGGTGGCCAACAAGCCGGTGCACCAGGGAGACTGCGTATAAGCGTGAAGACCACCGCTTGAGCCCGCCGGGCGTTTTCGGCTGCACCTGTGGTACCTGCCGCCTGCATTTTTTCTCGCAGGCGGGCCGCAGGCGTCAGCCGACGCCTGGCCTTCCCTGCGCCCTCCGCATGAGAGGGCGAACCATATCAGCAAGCCCCGGGCGTGATTTCGCCGCGGGAACGCCGGATCATGTCATTTGCCTTTGCGCGCAGGCGGGTCTTACGATGCTGCGCGTGACCGAGCCCCTCGGCGGCTTGTTCTTTTGCATCGCACAACATGATGTCGGGCGCCGCTTGTTGACTCCCGCGAAGATCGTTATAAAACATAACTATTCTGAACAGGACACAATCAAGCGATGGGAAACGCCGACACCGCCACGCCAGCGGGCGATCCGTCTCTGCTGCAGATCGAACAGCAGGGCGCCGTCCTGACGATCGGGCTCAACCGCCCGGCCAAGCGCAATGCGCTGAATGACGGCATCATCCTCGCCATCGGCGATTGCTTCACCAGCCTGCCCGAAGACGTCCGCTGTGTCGTGATCCACGGCATCGGCGACAATTTCTCCTCCGGCCTCGATCTCTCCGAATTGCGCGAGCGCGACGCGACCGAGGGATTGGTGCATTCGCAGATGTGGCATCGCGTGTTCGACCGCATCCAGTACTGCCGCGTGCCGGTGATCGCCGCGCTGAAGGGCGCCGTCATCGGCGGCGGCCTCGAGCTCGCCTGCGCCGCGCATATCCGTGTCGCCGAGCCGTCGGCCTACTTCGCGCTGCCCGAGGGCCAGCGCGGCATCTTCGTCGGCGGCGGCGGCTCCGTCAGGTTGCCGCGCCTGATCGGCGTCGCCCGCATGATGGACATGATGCTGACCGGACGGGTCTATTCGGCGACCGAAGGCTCGTCCTACGGCTTCGCGCAATATCTCGTCGAGGCCGGCGCCTCGATGACCAAGGCGATGGAGCTGGCGGCGAAGATCGCGAACAACGCGCCGCTGACGAATTTCGCGGTGCTGCAGGCGCTGCCGATGATCGCCGAGGCCAATCCGCAGACCGGCCTGCTGATGGAATCGCTGATGGCCACCGTCGCGCAGAGCGACAAGGAGGCCAAAAATCGCATCCGCGCCTTCCTCGATCACAAGACCGCAAAAGTGAAGCCGACGTGACATGACCGCACAAACAATAACAAGCACACAGGGAGGAACGGACAACACGGCGCGCACCGCCAGTGTTCATCCGTTGCGCGCGATCTCGTTCAACGACCCGGCCGTCACGGTCGACCGCCGCGACGACGGCACCATCTATCTCCGGCCGAAGCAGCCGCTCGGCGACTATCCACCGCGGATCACGGATCGGCTGCATCACTTCGCCAAGACCACGCCGCAGCGCGTGTTCATGGCCGAGCGCGTCGGGCCCGAGGGCTGGCGCGAGCTGACCTATGCCACGCTGCTGGCGGCGAGCCGGCACATCGCGTCGGGGCTGCTCGCACGCGGGCTGTCGCCGGACCGGCCGGTGATGATCCTGTCGGGCAATTCGATCGATCATGCGCTGGTCGCGTTCGGCTCGCTCTATGCCGGCGTGCCGTTCTGCCCGGTGTCGCCGGCCTATTCGCTGGTGTCGCGCGACTACGGCAAGCTCGCTTATCTGATGAAGCTGCTGACGCCGGGCCTCGTCTTCGTCGACGACGCCGACAAGTTCGCCGACGCGCTCGTCGCCAACGTGCCCGAGGGCACCGAGATCGTGGCGTCGTTCGGCTCGGTGCCGGGCCGCAAGATCACGATGCTCGCCGATCTGATCGCATCGCCGCTGTTCCCCGGCCTCGACGCCGCCCACGACAAGATCGGCCCCGACACGATCGCGAAGTTCCTGCTGACCTCGGGCTCGACCGGCAACCCGAAGGCCGTGATCAACACCCAGCGCATGATCTGCGCCAACCAGGTGATGATCCGCGAGACGCTCGCGTTCCTGAAGGACGAGCCGCCCGTCATCATCGACTGGCTGCCCTGGAATCACACCTTCGGCGGCAACCACAACATCGGGCTGACGCTGTTCAATGGCGGCTCGATGTATCTCGACCAGGGCAAGCCGGTGCCGGGCGGGATCGAGGAGACCGTGCGAAACCTGCGCGAGATCTCGCCGACGGTCTATTTCAACGTCCCCAAGGGCTACGAGTCGCTGCTGCCCTATTTCCGCGAGGACGCGGCGTTGCGGAAGTCCTTCTTCCAGCGGCTGCATGCGATGTTCTTCTCCGGCGCCGCGCTGGCGCCGCATGTCTGGAACGAGCTCGATGAGCTCTCGGTGGCCGAGACCGGCACTCGCGTGCCGATGCTGACGGGCCTCGGCTCGACCGAGACCGCACCGTTCTTCATGTCGGTCAATCCGCGCACCAGCCGCTCCGGCCATGTCGGCCTGCCGGTGTCGGGCAACGAGGCCAAGCTCGTGCCCAACAACGGCAAGATGGAGGTGCGGGCCAAGGGGCCGAACGTGACGCCGGGCTATTGGCGCCTGCCTGAGGTCTCGGCCGCGGCCTTCGATGACGAAGGCTACTACAAGATGGGCGACGCGCTGAAGCCCGTCGATCCCGACGACTTCAATGCCGGCTTCGACTTCGACGGCCGTGTCGCCGAGGACTTCAAGCTGGCGTCCGGCACCTGGGTCTCGGTCGGCCCGTTGCGGGCGCGCTTCGTCGCGGCCTGCGCGCCGCTGGCGCGCGACGTGATCATTGCCGGCATCAACCGCGACGAGATCGCTGCCATCGTCGTGCTCGATCCCGACGGCTGCCGGCTGATCAACGCGACCTTGCCGTTCGACGATCTCGCCGCCACGGCGGCCGATCCGCTGATCATCGAGGCCTTCCGTGAGCGCTTCGCAAAATTCCTGCAGACCGCGACCGGCTCGTCGACGCGCATCACGCGCGCCGTCCTGCTCGGCGTGCCGCTGTCGATCGACAAGGGCGAGGTCACCGACAAGGGATCGATCAACCAGCGCGCCGTGCTGGAGCACCGCAAGGACCTGATCGAACGCATCTACGCCGCGACGCCGGACGACGACATCATCATCGCCGGCTGATCGACGCATCCAAGGGAGAAACGACATGTTGTTGAAGGATCAGGCCGCCATCGTCACCGGCGGCGCTTCCGGCCTCGGGGCCGCCACCGCCCGCAAGCTCGCTGCCCAGGGCGCCAAGGTCGCCGTGTTCGATCTCAATGCCAAGCTGGCCGAGGAGGTCGCCGCCGAGATCAAGGGCGTGGCCGTGGTTTGCGACGTTTCCGATGCCGCCGGCGCGGAAGCCGCCGTCGCCAAGGCGGTCGAGGCGCTCGGCCAGCAGCCGCGCGTGCTGGTGAACTGCGCCGGCATCGGCGTCGCCAAGCGCGTCGTCGGCCGCGACGGTCCGATGCCGCTGGCCGATTTCGAGAAGGTCATCAAGGTCAACCTGATCGGCTCGTTCAACATGCTGCGTCTGGTCACCAACGGCATGACCAAGCTGGAGCCGCAGGCGACCGGCGAGCGTGGTGTCGTCATCAACACCGCCTCGGTCGCGGCCTATGACGGCCAGATCGGACAGTCCGCCTATTCGGCCTCGAAGGGCGGCATTGTCGGCATGACCCTGCCGATCGCGCGTGAGCTCGCACAGTTCGGCATCCGCGTGCTGACCATTGCGCCCGGCCTATTCCTGACGCCGCTGCTCGCCAACCTGCCGCAGGAGGCCCAGGACTCGCTCGCCGCCGCGATCCCGTTCCCTCGCCGCCTCGGTCACGCCGATGAGTTCGCCGCACTTGCGCTGCATATGGTCGAGAACGCCTATCTGAACGGCGAGGTCGTCCGCCTCGACGGCTCGCTGCGCATGGCGCCGAAGTGATTTTCCGTCATTGCGAGCAGCGTAGCGACGACGTATCCGCCGCAGCCCATCGGGCGAAGGCGGAAGCAATCCAGAGTCCCGACCCGGCCCTGGATTGCTTCGCTTCGCTCGCAATGACGGAGAGAGCCGTAGGGTGGGCAAAGCGCAGCGTGCCCACCGGCCCGGAAAATGGTGGGCACGGCGCGTCGCGCCTTTGCCCACCCTACCGATCGTTGTTGTTGGCGTAGCGAGGCTTAATCGATGTTCGTTCACCGCCGCGACGTGCAGATCCAGTGGGGCGACTGCGATCCCGCCAACATCGTCTACTACCCGCGCTATTTCGCGATGTTCGACGATGCGACCTCTGTCATGTTCGAGGCGGCCGGGTTTTCCAAGCAGGACATCGTCCGCCGCTACGGCCTGGTCGGGATCCCCATGGTCGACACCCGCGCCAAGTTCTACATCCCCTCGACCTATGGCGACTGGATCACGATCGAGAGCCGGATCGAGAGCATCAAGCGCTCCTCGTTCGACGTCACCCACAAGGTGTTCAAGGGCGAGGCGCTGGCGCTCGAGGGGTTCGAGACCCGGGTGCTGGTCGGGCGCGATCCGGTTGACCCGGACAAGCTGAAATCGGCGCCTTTTCCAGAGGAGATGCGGGCCAAGTTTCTCGAGGGCTGACGCGCGGCATTGGGTGCGACATGCGGCCGTCTTAAGGATGAATCGTCGTCGTGCTTTGGTCGACTGGTGAGAGGTGATCTTCTCGTGTTCAATGCTATGATCACGTTTGGACACGCATCGGCCGTCCGAGATGGAAGACGCCCCTGTCGGGGCTGGACTGCAAACAGGATCGGCGGATCACGAGCTGAACCGAAAAGATTGAGGGAGGATTTTATGAGGAAGGCCTATCTGGCGGCGGCTGGCGTCATCGCGATGCTGGCATCAGCGCCGGCGCTGGCGCAGACCAGCGAGATCACCATCGGCATCACCACGACCACGACGGGGCCGGGCGCGGCGCTCGGCATCCCCGAGCGCAATGCGCTCGAGTTCGTGCCGAAGGAGATCGGCGGCGTGCCGCTCAAGGTGATCGTGCTCGACGACGGCGGCGATCCGACCACGGCGACGACGAATGCGCGGCGCTTCGTGACGGAGTCGAAAGCCGACATCATCATGGGCTCGGCGCTGACGCCGCCGACCATCGCGGTCTCCAACGTCGCCAATGAAGCCGGCATTCCGCATTTCGGCCTGGCGCCGTTCCCGGTCACGCCCGAGCGCACCAAATGGTCGGTGGTGATGCCGCAGCCGGTGCCGATCATGGGCAAGGTGTTGTACGAGCACATGAGGGCGCACAACATCAAGACCGTCGGCTACATCGGCTACTCCGACTCCTACGGCGATCTCTGGTTCAACGATCTGAAGAACCAGGCGGTGCCGATGGGCATCACGATTGCCGATGAGGAGCGGTTCGCGCGTCCCGATACTTCGGTCACCGGCCAGGTGCTGAAGCTGGTTGCCGCCAATCCGGACGCCATCCTGGTCGGCGCTTCCGGCACCGCGGCGGCGCTGCCGCAGACCGAGTTGCGCGAACGCGGCTATCAGGGCCTGATCTATCAGACCCACGGTGCCGCGAGCATGGACTTCATCCGCATCGCCGGCAAGGCGGCGGAGGGTGTGATCATGGCGTCCGGTCCGGTGATGTCGCCGGAGACGCAGGACGACAGCGCGCTCACCAAGAAGCCGGGCATGGAGCTCAACAAGGCCTATGAGGGCAAATATGGCCCGAACAGCCGCAGCCAGTTCGCCGGCCACTCGTTCGACGCGTTCGAGATCCTCAAGCGCGTGATTCCGGTGGCGCTGAAGACCGCCAAGCCCGGCACGCCGGAGTTCCGCGAGGCCATCCGCCAGGCGCTGCTGACCGAGAAGGACCTGGCGGCCTCGCAGGGCGTCTACAACTTCACCGAAAAGGATCGCTCCGGCCTCGACGACCGCGCCCGCATCATCCTGACCGTGAAGGACGGAAAATACGTCCCGGCGAAGTGAGCTTGCGGGGACCATAGCTTCGATCAGGAAAGGCCGGCTCGGTGAGCCGGCCTTTCGGCCATCAGGACCATGACTTTTAGAGTTTTTGCCGGAAAGCCCGCCATGATCCCTGCGCCCACTGGAGTCACCCGGCTCCACATCATCATCGGCGATCCGATCGCTCAGGTGCGCGCGCCGGCCGGCGTCAGCCAGGCCTTTGCCGATCGCGGCAGCGATGCGATCCTGGTCGCGGTGCAGATTGCGCCGGCCGATCTCGCCGACTTCCTGGCGACGATGACCCGCGTGAAGAATCTCGACGGCATCGTCGCGACCATTCCGCACAAATTCGCCTGCTATCGCGCCTGTGCAACCGCGACCGAGCGCGCGCGTTTCATCGGCGCCGTCAATCTGATGCGCCGCAGCCCGGACGGCGGCTGGCATGGCGACATGGTCGACGGTCTCGGCTTTGTCGGTGCTGCGAAAGCTGGGGGATTTGATCCCAATGGTGCGCGTGCCCTGCAAATCGGCGCGGGTGGTGCCGGCTCGGCGATTGCGCTCGCACTGATCGATTCCGGCGTGCGCGAGCTTGCCATTCACGACAGCGATGCCGGACGCCGCGATGTGCTGATCGCGCGCCTCAACGAGCGGGGCAAAGGCCGCGCCGTTGTCGGCTCGATGAACGCAACAGGCTTCGACATGGTTGCCAACGCCACGCCGGCAGGCATGCAGCCCGGCGATCCTCTGCCGGTCGATATGACGACCGTCAGCCCGTCGGCCTATTGCGGCTGTGTCATCACCCGGCCCGAGGTCTCGCCCTTCATCGCCGCTGCGCGCCAGCGCGGCTGCCTGACGGCGACCGGCACCGACATGTACCGGGCGCTGGAGCGCGTGATGGTCGATTTCCTGCTGTCGAAGGAGGCGCCCTCCTGAAGCAGCGCCTCACCCCATCGACATCAGGCTCAGCTCGCGGCCGTCTCGGCAAAGCCGAGATAGCTCGCCGCCACGCGCTCGTCGGTGGCGATCTCGCTGGCCTTGCCGTTGAGCACGAACTCGCCGAGCTCCATGACATAGGCGCGATCGGCGACGTTCAGCGCGGCCTTGGCGTTCTGCTCGACCAGCAGCACCGAGACGCCTTCCTGGCGCAGCTTGGCGACGATCTCGAAGATGCCGGCGACGATGATCGGCGCGAGGCCCAGGCTCGGCTCGTCCAGCATCAGCATCTTCGGCGCGCCCATCAAGGCACGGCCCATCGCCAGCATCTGCTGCTCGCCGCCGGAGAGCGTGCCGGCGAGCTGCTTGCGCCGCTCCTTCAGCTTCGGAAACAGCGTGTAGACGTGCTCGAAGCCGCGTGCGGCGTGCGCCTTCGACATTCTGAAAGCGCCGAGCTGCAGATTATCCTCGACGTTCATGGTGGCGAACAGCTCGCGATGCTCCGGCACCAGACAGAGACCGCGCGCGACGCGGTCCTCGATCTCCAGCCGGGCCATGTCCTCGCCGAGGAACGCGACGCGGCCCTTCAGCGGAAACACGCCCATGATGGCACTGAGCAGCGTGGTCTTGCCGGCGCCGTTGGCGCCGATGATGGTGACGATCTCGTTCTCGGCGACGGTGAGCGAGACCGAGCGGACCGCCTCGACCTTGCCGTAGGAGACGTGGGCGTCGGTGACTTCCAGCAGCGTGCTCATGCGGTGGCTCCGAGATACGCCTTGATGACCTCGGGATTGGTCTTGATCGCGGCTGGTGTGCCCTCGGCGATCTTGGTGCCGAAATCGAGCACCACGATGCGGTCGGCGAGGTCCATGACAAATCCCATGTCGTGTTCGACCAGCAGCACCGACATGCCGCCGGCGCGGAGGTCGCGCAGCAGCGCGCCGAGGCGCTGCTTCTCCATGTGGCGCAGGCCCGCGGCCGGTTCGTCGAGCAAGAGCAGCATCGGATCGACGCACAGCGCGCGGGCGATCTCGACGATGCGCTGCTGGCCCAGCGACAACGAGCCGGCGAGCTGGTGCATCTGGTCGCCGAGCCCGACGCGCTCGATCTGGCGCGCGGCCTCGGCGAGCAGCTTGGCTTCGTCGCCGCGGTCGAGCCGGAACATGCCGGAGAGCGCGCCGGAGTGGCCGCGCAGATGCGCGCCGATCGCGACGTTCTCCAGCACCGTCATGTCCGGCACCAGCTTGACGTGCTGGAAGGTGCGGGAAATGCCGAGCTTGACGACGTCCTGCGGCGGGGCGTTGCCGACGGCCTTGCCGAGCACCGCGATGTTGCCGGAGGTCGGCGGCAGCACGCCGGTGATCAGGTTGAAGGTCGTGCTCTTGCCGGCGCCGTTGGGACCGATCAGCGCCACGATTTCGCGGGCCTGGACGTCGAACGAGACGTTGTTGACCGCGACCACGCCGCCGAACTGTTTTCGCGCGTTGTCGACCTGGAGCAGTACGTTTGGAGTTGTCGCGGATCGCTCCCGCGCCGGCAGCTTGACCGACGTGTCCGGCTGCTTGGCAACAGGCTTGAACGGCAGCCGCGCCGTCAGCCACGGCCACAGGCCGGTCGGCGCAAGCTGGAGAAGCGTGACGAGGAGGATGCCGAACACGATGGTCTCGAGCTGGCCCTCGCCATGCAGCAGCAGCGGGAGGTAGCTCTGCAGCACCTCCTTCAGGATCACGACGATCGCCGCGCCGAGCACGCCGCCCCAGACATAGCCGGCGCCGCCGACGACGGCCACGAACAGATATTCGATGCCGGCCTGGGCGCCGAACGGCGTCGGGTTCACCGCGCGGGTGAAGTGCGCATAGAGCCAGCCGGAGAGGCCGGCCAGGACGGCCGCGTAGATGAACACCAGGAGCTTGGCGCGGGGCGCGTAGACACCGAACGCTTCCGCTGCGATGTGGCCCCGACGCAGCGCGCGGATGGCACGGCCGGTGCGGGAGTCCAGCAGGTTCATCGTCAGCAGCGCGGAGATCAGCACGGCAGCCCAGATCGCGAAATAGATCGTGCCGGGATCGAGCATCTTGAGGCTGCCGATCGACAGTGGCGGGATGCCGGAAATGCCGTCATTGCGGCCCAGGAACGCGAGCTTGCTGAACAGATAGAACAGGCCGAGGCCCCAGGCGAGCGTGCCGAGCGGCAGATAGTGGCCGGACAGCCTGACGGTGACGAGGCCGAGCAGAACGGCGGCGAGGCCGGACACCAGCAGCGACAGCGGCAGGGTCAGCCACGGCGATACGCCGTAATTGGCGGACAGCACCGCAGTCGTGTAGGCGCCGAAGCCGACAAAGGCGGCCTGGCCGAACGAGGTCAGACCGCCGACGCCGGTCAGCAGCACCAGCCCCATCGCGACCAGCGCGGAGAGGCCGATATTGTCGAGCAGCACGATCCAGAACGGCGGCATGCCCGGGATGAACGGGATCGCCGCCACAATGACGGCAAAGACGATGAGAGGCCAACGCTCGCGCACGGCTCAATCCTTCTCTTCTTCGACCGCGGGCGCGGCGAGCGAACGCAGCAGCAGGACCGGGATCAGCAGCGTGAAGACGATCACCTCCTTGAAGTTGGAGGCGTAGAACGAGGAGAACGCCTCGACGATGCCGACGACGAGCGCGGCGACCGCGGTCAAGGGATAGCTGATCAGGCCGCCGATGATCGCGGCGATGAAGCCCTTGAGGCCGATCAGGAAGCCGGTGTCGTAATAGAGCGTCGTGATCGGGACGATCAGGATGCCCGAGAGCGCGCCGATGGTGGAGGCCAGCAGGAACGCGATCTGGCCCGAGAGCGTGGTGCGGATGCCGACGAGGCGGGCGCCGAGCCGGTTGACGGCCGTGGCGCGCAGCGCCTTGCCGTAAAGGGTCAGGCCGAAGAACAGCCAGAGGCCGACGATGAAGGCGACGGTGATGCCATAGACCGCCATGCCCTGGCCGGTGAAGCGCAGCGAGCCGAGCGTGGCGCTGGCCGTGAGCAGCGTCGGGCCGCGCTGGCCCTCGGCGCCGAAGAACAGCAGGCCAAGGCCCTGCAGCGCCAGATGCACGCCGACCGAGGCGATCAGCAGCACCAGCACCGAGGTGTGGGCGAGCGGCTGGAACACGATCCGATACAACGACAGGCCGATGCTGGCGACGATCAGCAGCGACAGTACGAGGCTGACGCCGGCCGGCATGTGCTGATCGGCGGCCCACATCGTCGCGAGCATGACGACCACCGGGAAGACGACGTTGAGGCCGAAGGTGCGAAGGATCTTCGGCATGTGCAGCGTCTTGCGCATCGCATAGAGGTCGAAGGCAAAGGCCACCAGGCCGATCACGACGGCAAGCTTCGCGGTCCCCGGCGTGCGGCCGGCCGCGAGCGAGGCATAGGTGAGGGCGCCGTAGGTGACGAATTCGCCCTGCGGGATCAGGATCACCCGGGTGACGGCAAACACCAGCACGAGCGCCAGCCCGAGCAGCGCGTAGATCGCGCCATTGGTAATGCCGTCCTGCAACAGGAACAGCAAGATCGTTGTGTTCAAGACAGGACGCTCCCCCTCTGTGGTGACCGGGCGCGGCCGGCGCCCTGCGCCATCCACCGGTCTTGGGCAGTTGAATTCGGCTGCCCGTGTTTGATATAGTGGATAACAATTATCGACTATAATCTCAAGGCCGCTGTTCCGGCTGCGGCATTCGGGACCAGGGATGGAAGCCACTGTGATGAATTCGGCGGATCGTGATGGCCGATAGCGCCAAGCCCGTCGGCAAGAGGGAAGGCCGGAAGGAAGCTGCCGTAGCCGTCGAGGAGACGCAAGCGGTCCAGCTCGGCGAGCTGTCGGATCTGCTTGGCTATGTGCTGAAACGGGCGCAGTTGAAGGTGTTCGAGGACTTCCTGCGCTGCGTCGCGCCGCTGCAATTGACGCCGGCCCAGTTTTCGGTGCTGCTGCTGCTCGACGCCAATCCGGGCCGGAACCAGACCGAGATCGCCAACACCCTGGGCATCCTGCGGCCCAACTTCGTGTCCTTGCTGGACAGCCTCGAGAGCCGCGACCTGTGTGCGCGGGTGCGTTCGGCGAACGACCGGCGCTCGCACATCCTGATGCTGACCGAGAAGGGTCGCGCCGTGCTGGCCCGCGCCAAGAAGCTGGTGGTGTCGAAGCACGAGGCGCGGCTCAACGAGCTGCTCGGCCCGGATGGGCGCGAGGCGCTGCTGGCGATGCTGACCAAGATCGCGGAGGAGTTCTGAAGGACGCAGTCGCGCCTCAATCGACCAGGATGACCCTGACGTCGTTGACGTTCGTGAGCGTCGGTCCCGTCTGCAGCAGGCCCCCGGTCGCGGCGAAGAACGCGGTGGCGTCGTTGTTGGCGAGATAGGCCTGCGGATCCAGCCCCTGCGCCCGCATCGCGGCGATGACCTCGGCATCAACAAGCGCACCGGCCGGATCGGAGGCGCTGCCGCCGCCGCCATCGGCGCCGTCGGTGTCGCCGGCGAGCGCCGCGACGCCCTCCATGTCCTTGAGCAGGTCGGCGAGCGCGAGCGCATATTCCTGGTTCGGGCCGCCGCGGCCCTGGCCGCGCACCGTCACGGTGAGCTCGCCACCGGAGATGATCGCCATGCGGCGGCCGAGCGCGCGGGCCTCCCGCGCCAGCTTGGCGTGATCGGCCGCGACCTCGCGCGCCTCACCCTCGAGGTCGGCGCCGAGATCGAGCACGTCGTAGCCGGCGGCCTTGACACTGGCCACGGCGGCTTTGAGCGAGCTGTCGGGGCGCGCGATCAGCTCGAACGAGGCGCGGGCAAAGGCGGCATCGCCGGGCTTGCAGCTCTCGTTGGCAGGATCATCGAGCGCCCGGGCGATGGCCGGGTCGACCTCGAGCTTGTACTTCGCAACGATCGCGCGGGCATCGGCCAGCGTGGTCGGATCCGGCACCGTCGGCCCCGATGCGATGGCCGAGGGATCGTCATGCGGCACGTCGGAGATCGCCAGCGTCACGATCTCGGCCTTCTGCCCGGCCCGCGCCAGGCGTCCGCCCTTGATGCGCGACAGATGCTTTCGCACCGTGTTCATCTCGCCGATCGGCGCACCCGAGCGCAGCAGCGCACGGGTCAGCTGCTGCTTTTGCGCGAAGCTCACGCCATGGGCCGGAGCAATCCAGTTGGCGGAGCCACCGCCGGAGATCAGCACCAGCATCAGGTCGTCGGCTTCGGCCGTCGCCGCCAGCCGCAATGTGTCGTCTGCGGCTTTCAGCCCGGCCTCGTCCGGCATTGGGTGGCCGGCTTCGATCACCCGGACGCGGCGGGTCGGTACGCCGTGTCCGTGCCGCGTGGTTGCAATGCCGGTCAGCTTCGCCGGATCGAACCCGAGCGTGTCCAGGTAATGCCGTTCGGCGGCCACCGCCATGGCCGCGGCGCCCTTGCCTGCGGCGAGGCAGATGATCCGCCCCCGGGGTGCCGCCGGCAGATGCGCCGGAAGCACCATTTCGGGATGGGCCGCGGCGACCGCGGCATCGAAAACGGCGCGCAACAGCGGACGGCGGCTGGTCATGCGGCGCCGCCCGTCTGACGTGCAGAGCCTATTTGAGCTCGCCGCTCATCACCTCGCCGAACAGCTGCCACCGCTCGCCCTTGAACTGCATCAGCTGCAGCTGCTCGATCGGCTGGAAATCGTCGGGACCCGTGGTCAGCGTGATGCCGGGCAGCAGCCCGCCTTGCGCAAACTGCTTCAGGCTTGCCGCCTGCTTCATGACATTTGCGCGAGTCAATTCGTCGCCGCATCGCTTCAGCACCTCGACCATCGTGGTGGCGATGTTGTAGCCGGTCAGCGCCGACGAATCCACGGGGTTGATCTCCGGCAGATATTTGGCGAGCAGCTCCCTGAACGCGCCGAGGCCCGGGTCGTTGGCCCATTGCGGATCGGACGCGTCCTTGGCATAGGCCGCCGAGATCACCCCTTGCGAGTTCTCGACGCCGGCCGGCCGCATCACGGCCGCGGTGGAGGCACTGACGTTCGAAATGATGGTCAGCGGCTTCCAGTTCATCTCGCCGAGCTTCTTGATCGCCTGCGCTCCGGACTTCGGCGTGGTGAACAGCACGACGATGTCGGGGTTGGCCGACTTCATCTTGACGATGTGCGATTCAACCGTGGGTTCGGCGATCTCGTAGCTCTCTTCCAGCACCAGGCGCGACGCATCACCGAGCCCGTCCTTGAGGCCCTTCAGGTAGTCCTTGCCCATGTCGTCGTTCTGGTAGAGCACGGCGATCTTGCCGGCGGACTGCTGCGCGGTGAGATACTTCGCGTAGATGCGCGCCTCGGACTGGTAGCTCGGCAGCCAGCCCATGGTCCATGGAAATGTCTTGGGCTCATTCCACTTGGTGGCGCCGGTCGCGACGAACAGCTGCGGCACCTTCTTGGAGTTGAGATATTTCTGGATCGCCGTATTGGGCGCGGTTCCGAGCACGCCGAACAGGAACAGCACCTCGTCGCTCTCGACCAGCTTGCGCGCCTGCTCGACCGTCTTCGGCGGCGAATAGGCGTCGTCATAGGAGATGAAGTTGATCTTGCGGCCGTTGATGCCGCCGTCGTCATTGACCTTCTTGAACACGGCCGTCATCGCCTTGCCGACCGAGCCATAGGCCGACGCCGGGCCGCTATAGGGCACGATATTGCCGATCTTGATCTCGGTGTCGCTGGCGCCGGTGTCGTATTTCTTGTCGGCATGGGCGCTGCCGGCAACTGCGCCGGCCAGGGCGAGACCGAGCATGCTGGAGACGGTGCGGCGGGTGAGGGCAGTGGTCACGTGGGGACTCCTTCTCGGCCTTGGAGCTTGGCCTTGTTGTTGGATCCGCCCGCAAGGCGGGCGACTCGTTTCACTCCGGACGAGTCCCCATAGCGCAGCCGCGCGCTCGGCGTAACCGCCGCCGCTGCATGACCGCCTCTCTTTCAACTCCTAGCTTAAGAAATTCTTGGCAAAGACAGCAAAGATGCTTGGAGAGAGCGCCGCCTGCGGCGGGAGGCCGCAGGAGACGGTTTCAACTGCGTTCCGTCGTTAGCCGCCGACGTCGGCGGAGATCACGTCGCCGAACAGCTCCCACTTCTCGCCCTTGAAGCGCATCAGCTGCAACTGGCTGACGGGTGCGAAGTCGGTCGCCGAGGTGTTGATCGTGATGCCAGGCAGCAGCATCTCGGTGCGGAAGTTGCGCAGGGATGCGGCCTGCTTCATGACGTTCTCGCGGGTGAGGTTGTCGCCGCACTGCTTCAGCACTTGGACCAGCGTCTGCGCGACGCTGTAGCCGACGACCGTTCCGCCGTCGAGCTTGTCGCCATCGGGAAAATCCTTGGACATGAAGTCGAGGAATTGCTTCATCCCGGCATCGTCCTTCCATTGCGGATCGGAGACGTCCTTCAGATAGGCCGCCGAGATGATGTCCTGCGAATTCTCATAGCCAGCCGGCTTCAGGACGCTGCCGACGGAGGCGGAGACGTTGTTGAGGATATGCAGCGTCTTCCAGTCGATCTCCTTGACCTTCTTGATTGCCTGCGCCGCAAATTTCGGCGTGGTGATGTTCACGAATACGTCGGCGCCCGTGGACTTGAGTTTGACAATGTGATTGTCGATCGAGGGTTCGGCGGTCTCGTAGCTCTCCTCCATGACGATCATTGAGGCGGCCTTGGCGCCAAGCCCGTCCTTCAGCCCTTTCAGATAGTCCTTGCCGTAATCATCGTTCTGATACAGCACAGCGATCTTGGCGTCCGGCTTTTCCTTCAGCAGATATTTTGCGTAGATTCGGGATTCGCTCTGGTAGTTGGGCTGCCAGCCCATGGTCCAGGGGAAATCCTTCGGGTCGTTCCACTTGGTGGCGCCGGTGGCGACGAACAGCTGCGGGACCTTCTTCGAGTTCATGTATTTGTGGATTGCCGAGTTCGGCGGCGTGCCCAGCGAATTGAAGATGAACAGCACCTCATCGCTCTCGACCAGCTTGCGTGCCTGTTCGACCGTCTTCGGCGGCGAATAGGCGTCGTCATAGGAGATGAAGTTGATCTTGCGACCGTTGATGCCTCCCTCGGCGTTGATCTTCTTGAAGTAGGCCGCTTCCGTCTTGCCGATGATGCCGTAGGCCGAGGCCGGCCCGCTATAGGGCATGATGTTGCCGATCTTGATCTCGGTGTCGGAGGCGCCGGTGTCGTACTTCTTGTCGGCGGCGATTGCGGAGCTCGAGGCGAGGACGATGGCGGCGGCCGAGGCGAGGGCGGCCCTTCGCGGGATCATCATGGTGCGTTTCTCCCGTGTTGGTTTGGTTGACGTGTCGCGGCCGCCTTGATGGAGGCTCTTGTTACGCCCGGAACTATAGCAGAGCTGCACCGGGGTGGTTGCGACATCACGGCACGGTCCGTGTTTTCGCGGTGCCTGGGCGGTCCATGTCATGTGCAACTGCGAGAGATCGGCGCAATCTCCGAGAGTGAGTGCTCTGCAAGAACAGCCTGAGATAAATGGCTCGATGCCGATCCAGATATGAAAAAGCCCTCCGCGCCGATAGCGCGGAGGGCCAGTGGAGATCGGCACCGCTTTCTGCGGCGATGCGCGATTACTCGATGGCGCCGCTGATCGCCTCGCCGAACAGCTCCCACTTCTCGCCTTTGAACCGCATCATCTGCAATTGCTCGATCGGCGCGAAGTCGGTGGCCGAGGTGTTGATCTTGACGCCCGGCAGCAGCGTGTCGGGCGCGAAGTCCTTCAGGCTCGCGGCCTGCTTCATCACATTGGCGCGGGTGAGGTCGTCACCGCACATCTGCAGCACCTTCACCAGCGTCTGCGCGGCGCCGTAGCCATAGACCGTCGAGCTGTCGAGCTTGTTGGCGTCGGGATAATGCTGCGCGAGGAAGTCGAAGAACTTCTTCATGCCGGGATCATCGTTCCACTGCGGATCCGCAGCATCCTTGGCATAGGCGGCCGAAAGAATCCCTTGCGAGTTCTCGAAGCCGGCCGGCTTGATCACGCTGCCGACGGAGGCCGACACGTTGACGACGAGATGGGTCGGATGCCAGTCGATCTCGGCGAGCTTCTTGATCGCCTGTGCAGCGAATTTGGGCGTCGTGACGCTAAAGAACACGTCGGCGCCCGAGGCCTTGAGCTTGACGATGTGGCCGTCGATCGAGGGCTCTGAGGTCTCGTAGCTCTCTTCCATGACGATCATGGACGCGGCCTTGTCGCCCAGGCCGTCCTTGAGGCCCTTGAGATAGTCCTTGCCGAAATCGTCGTTCTGGAACAGCACCCCGATCTTGGCGCCGGGCTTGTCCTTGAGCAGGTACTTCGCGTAGATGCGGCCCTCGCTCTGGTAGCTCGGCTGCCAGCCCATGGTCCACGGGAAGTTCTTCGGGTCGTTCCACTTGGTGGCGCCGGTGGCGACGAACAGCTGCGGGATCTTCTTGCCGTTGAGATATTTTTGGATCGCCGAGTTCGACGGCGTGCCGAGCGGATTGAAGACGAACAACACCTCGTCGCTCTCGACCAGCTTGCGCACCTGCTCGACCGCCTTGGGCGGCGAATAGGCGTCGTCATAGCTGACGAAGTTGATCTTGCGGCCGTTGATGCCGCCCTCGGCGTTGATCTTCTTGAAATACGCCTCCTCGGTCTTTCCGATCACGCCGTAGGCGGACGCGGGGCCGCTATAGGGCATGATGTTGCCGATCTTGATCTCGGTGTCGGAGGCGCCGGTGTCGTATTTCTTCTGGGCGAGTGCTCCGCCCGAGGTGAGGGCGATGACCGCCGTCGCGAGCGCGGCGATTCGTAGTTGCTGAACGAGCTGCAAGAGTTCCTCCTTAGTTCTTTCTGAGTTTGCCGAGCAGCTGCTGCGCCACCATCGCCACTTGCCGCGAGCCGTGCGGCACGAGGAAGATGACGAGGAACAGCAGCACGCCGAACACCGCGCCGGACAGGCCCTTCGAAATGCTTTCGGCGATATTGGGGACGAAGATGATGAAGGCGGCGCCGACGAACGAGCCGGGCAGCCAGCCAACGCCGCCGACGACCATGCCGAGGAATAGCGAAATCGCGAGCGTAATGGTGTAGCTGTCGGGCGCCACGAACTGCACCGCGATGGCGCCGAGACCGCCGGCGACGCCGGTGATGCCGGCGCTGACGCCGAACGCCAGCGTCTTGTAAGTCGCGACGTCGATACCCATGGCGGAGGCTGCGATCTCGTTGTCGCGGATCGCCATGAAGGCGCGGCCGGAGCGCGAGCGCAGCAGGTTGACCGAGAACACGTAGATCGCGATCGTGATCGCCAGGGTGAAGTAGTACAGCCACATGTCCTGGGACATAGGCAAGCCGAACGGCGCATCCGGCTTGGTCACCACCAGGCCCTGCACGCCGCCGGTCCATTGCTCGAAGAAGCCGAGCTTGAGGATCTGCGGCATCGCCGTGGCGAGCGCGAATGTGGCGAGCGCGAGATAGACACCTGACAGTCGCAACGCCGGCTGGCCGAACAGAAAGCCGAAGCCGAAGCAGATGACGCCGGCGACCGGCAGGGTCAGCGCGTAGTTGACGTTGTACTGCTCCATCAGGATCGCCGAAGTATAGGCGCCGACGGCATAGAACGCGCTGTTGCCGAGCGAGAACTGGCCGGAGCCGCCGGTCAGGATGTTCAGCGCCAGCACGGCCAGTCCGTAGATCAGCAGCATCGTCATCTGGAAGATGATGAAGTTCTTGACGAACAGCGGCACCACCAGGAGCAGCAGCACGATCACGAAGGTCGTACCGGAGCTCAAGGTCATGGCCCGCTTCGGAACGGCCTCGACCGCGGGCGCCTGGGATGTGATGTCCTCGATTGCGCTCATGATCAGACTCGCTTCACGATGCTGCGGCCGAACAGGCCGGCGGGCTTGATGACCAGGACGGAGATGATGAGGGCCAGCGCGATCGGCAGCTTCATCTCGTTGCCGACATGCGGGATGTAGGTTCCGGCGAGATTCTCGAAGATGCCGACCAGGAAGCCGCCGAGCACCGCGCCGAACGGGCTGGTGAGGCCGCCGAGCACGGCCGCGGCGAACCCGTAGATCAGGACGCCGCCCATCATGTTGGGCTCGAGGAAGACCACCGGCGCGATCAGCATGCCGGCGATCGAGCCGATCGCCGCCGCCATGCCCCAGCCGAGCGCGATCATCCAGGACGTGTTGATGCCGACCAGTCGCGCCGACTCGGGCACCGCCGCCGCCGCGCGCATCGCAAGCCCGACCCTGGTGTACTGGAAGAAGAAGTACAGGCCGATCAGCAGCAGCAAGGTGATGCCGATCATGCCGGCCTGATGCGTCGAGATCAGCTGGCTGCCCAGGAACGGCGACGATCCGAACGGTGTCGGATACTGCTTGATGGTGAAGTCCCAGGTCAGTCCGGCAAAGGAGTTGATGATCGAGTACAGCGCGATGAAGCCCGCGACCTGGGTCAGGATCGGCGCCTTGGTGAGCGGCTTGAACAGCACGCGCTCGATCGCGATGCCGCCGGCAAAGGAGAAGGCCAGCGTCACCACGAAGGCAACCCAGTAGGGCAGGCCCCATTGCATTAGCTGCCAGGAGATGAAGGTCGAAAACATCGCCATCTCGCCTTGCGCGAAGTTGAGGTGGTCGATCGCCTGGTAGATCATCACGACCGCGAGCGCCATGCAGGCGTAGATCGCACCCGTCGCAATGCCGGCCAGGACCTGGTTGGTGAACAGCTCCATTGTCCCGCCTCCGTTAGTAGCCCAGATAGGATTTGCGGACGTTCTCGTCGTTCGCGATGTCCGAGGCGACACCCGACATGACGATGCGGCCGGTCTCGATCACATAGGCCTGGTCGGCGAGCTCCAGCGCGAGCTGCGCGTTCTGCTCGACGACGAGGATCGATACCTTTTCCTCGCGGTTGATCTTGCCGAGGATGCCGAAGAGGTCGCGGACCACCAGCGGCGCGAGGCCGAACGACGGCTCGTCGAGCAGCATCAACCTGGGACGCAGCATCAACGCCCGCGCCACCGCCAGCATCTGCTGCTCGCCGCCGGACAGGGTGCCGGCCTGCTGGGTGTGGCGCTCCTTCAGCTTCGGGAAGTAGGAATACATCCGCTCGATGTCGGCAACGATGCCGGCCTTGTCGCTGCGGGTGATGGCGCCGAGCTGCAGGTTTTCTTCCACCGTCATGTTGGTGAAGGTGCCGCGGCCCTGCGGCACATGGGCAATGCCGAAGCGCACGATGCTCTCGGTCGACTTGTTGTTGAGCGGCTTGCCCTCGAACTCGATCGCGCCGGTCGAGCGCACCATGTTGCAGATCGCGCGCAGGGTGGTGGTCTTGCCTGCGCCATTGGCGCCGAGCAGGGTCGTCAGCGAGCCTTCGTTGAGGGAGAAGGAGAGGCCGTGCAGGGCCTGGACCTGGCCGTAATAGGCGCGCAGGTCCTTGACGTTGAGCAGCGGCGTCATTGATCCTTGCTCCCGAGATAGGCCTTGATGACGTCGGGATCGGCCTGCACCTGGGCGGGCGTGCCCTCGGCGAGCTTGCGGCCGAAATTCAGCGCCACGACGTGGTCGGCGATCGACATCACCAGTCCCATGTGATGCTCGACCAGCAGCACGGTCACCTTGCGGTCGTCGCGGATGCGCCGGATCAGATCGCCCAGCACATGGACCTCCTCGTGATTGAGGCCGCCGGCGGGCTCGTCGAGCAGCAGGATCTTCGGGTCGGCGGCGAGCGCGCGCGCCAGCTCGACGCGCTTCTGGGTGCCGAACGGCAGCCCGGACACGGTCTTGTGCGCGACCTCCTCGAGGTCGAGATAGGCGAGAATCTCGTGAACCTTGGTGTTGACGGAATTTTCGCTGCGCCGGACCCAGGCCAGACGCAGCGAATCCGAGATGATGTCGCTGGAGGTGCGCGCGTGGGTGCCGACGCGGACGTTGTCGAGCACGGAGAGATTGGGAAACAGCGCGACGTTCTGGAAGGTGCGGCCGATGCCGATCTCGGCGATGCGGTGCGGCGGCCGCTTCAGGATGCTGCGGCCTTCCATCAGGATGTCGCCGGAGCTCGGCTGATAGAGGCGGCTGAGGCAGTTGAACAGGGTGGTCTTGCCGGCGCCGTTCGGGCCGATGAGGCCGAGGATCTGGCCCTGGCGCATGTCGAACGAGACGCCGTTCAGCGCCACGATGCCGCCGAACACGACGCTGACGTCGCGGACGGCGAGCAGCGGATCGTTGGTCTGGGCGAGTTGTGCCTGCGTCATCTCGTCTCGCCCCTCCCGAAATCGTTCAGGTCAGGACGCGGCGCCAGCCGACCGCGATGATGCAGGCTATCTGATACCCTCGGCAACACGGGCAACTTTTCCTCCTGGCTTCGGCTTTTTATTGAGTTCTTTGTTTGATGGGCTGCTTGCTTGATTAGTTGACAGCGCGAGGCCGCCGAGCGCCGCTTCGATGTTCCTTACCATCGCGACGAGACGAGGTCCAATGTCGGTCAGCAAACGCTCTTCCGTGAAGCGGAATGCCGGTGCTCCGCAATTTACGGCGTAGGGACCGGTTCCGTCGTTCAGCCGCAACGCGACGCCGACCGCATGAACGTCGTCCTGCCATTCGCCGGCGGAGATGGTGAAGCCATATTTCGCGACGGTCTCGCCGGCGCGTTCGATGCCGTCGCGGATCTTCGGCCAACGGCTGCCATAATGCTCGCGCATCTCCCGCATCAACGCGGCGCGGTCCTCGTCCGGCAGCGCCCAGATGTAGGCGCGGCCCATTGCTGTAGTTGCAATCGGAATGCGCGATCCGACGTCGAGTTGAACGTTGACGACGCCGTGACGGCTCTGGCCGAAATAGATCATGCTGAGCCGGTCGCGGCCGCCGATCGCGACCGCGCCGCCGGTCTCGCGCATCAGCTGCTCGCGGAATGGCTCGGAAAGATGGCGGATGCCGAGGTTGGCGAGCGCGGCATAGCCCAGCGCCAGCGCCGATGGCGCCAACTGGTATTTCTCGAAGCGCGGCACCGGGGTGAGATAGCCGAGCTTGGTGAGCGTGTAAGTCAGGCGCGAGACCGTGGCCTTCGGCAGGTTGGTGCGCGCGGCGATTTCCTGATTGCCCAGCAGGCCGTCATTCGGCCGGAATGCCCGCAGCACGTCCAGGCCGCGCGCCAGCGCGACGACGAAGCTCCGATCGGTCGCTGGTTTCTTCCCTGGGCGTTTCATGTCATCGGCTGTTGATTGATGAGCCTCGTTGACAACGCTCGTGCTTCAAAATAACCCTGGATGTCAAGATGTGGAATTAGATTTCGCACTGCGGAATTGACGTTCAGCAGCGGGTAGACGCAAGCAAGGCTGATACTCTGCGCAAATGAAAAGCCAAGAATTGGCCGGCACGTTAACCGGCCGCAAAGAAACGACATCCCAAGGAGCTTACGCGTGAGCGAAGTGGCAAAGCTTGATCGTCATGACATCATCGGCATCGTCACCATCGACAGTCCGCCCGTCAATGCGCTGAGTGCCGCAGTGCGCGGCGGCATCCTGGACAACGTCAAGGCGGCGATCGCCGATCCCGCGATCAAGGCGATCGTGCTCACCTGCGGCGGGCGCACGTTCATCGCCGGCGCCGATATCACCGAATTCGGCAAACCCCCGAAGCCGCCGGCGCTCAACGACGTCTTGAGCACGATCGAGAACAGCCCCAAGCCGGTGATTGCCGCCATTCATGGAACGGCCCTGGGCGGTGGTCTCGAAGTGGCGCTCGCCTGTCATTATCGTGTCGCCACCAAGGAGGCGAAGCTCGGCCTGCCCGAGGTGAAGCTCGGCCTGCTGCCGGGCGCGGGCGGCACCCAGCGCCTGCCGCGCGCCGTAGGCCCCGAGCTCGCGGTCAAGATGATCGTCGGCGGCGATCCGATCGGCGCAGCGGAGGCGCTGAAGGCGGGCCTGATCGAGGAGATCGTCGAGGGGCCGGCATCGGGCGGCGAGGCCTTCGCGCGCAAGGTGGTGGCGGAGAACCGTCCGCTGCGCAAGTTGCGTGACGACGATTCCAAGCTGGCGGCCGCCAAGGCCGATCGCTCGATCTTCACCAGTGCGGTGGCGGCGATCACCAAGAAGTCGCGCGGCCTCGAGGCGCCGTTCGCGGCCGCCGACGCGGTCGGCTACGCGATCGACCTGCCGTTCGACGAGGGCCTGAAGAAGGAGCGCGAAGGCTTCCTCAAGCTCCTCACCAGCGATCAGTCCAAGGCGCAGCGCTACGCCTTCTTCGCCGAGCGCGAGGCTGCCAAGATCGCCGGCGTGCCCGAGGGGACCAAGGGCCGCAAGGTCGAGCGCGTCGCCATCATCGGGGCCGGCACCATGGGCGGCGGCATCGCGATGTCGTTCGCCAATGCCGGCATCCCGGTCACGCTGATCGAGACCGCCGAGGAGCAGCTCAAGCGCGGCATGGGCATCATGCAGAAGAACTGGGAGGCGACCGCCGCGCGGGGCGGCATCCCGGCCGATGCGCCGGCCAAGCGCATGGCGCTGATCGATGGCAAGGTCGGACTCGAGAACGTCAAGGATGCCGATCTCGTGATCGAGGCGGTGTTCGAGACCATGGCCGTCAAGAAGGAAGTGTTCGGCAAGCTCGATCAATACGCCAAGCCCGGCGCCGTGCTCGCCTCGAACACGTCCTATCTGAACATCGACGCCATCGCCGCAGAGACCAGCCGCCCGCAGGACGTGCTCGGCATGCACTTCTTCTCACCCGCCAACGTGATGAAGCTGTGCGAGATCGTGCGCGCGGAGAAGACCGCGCCGGACGCGCTTGTCACGGCAGTATCGATCGCGCGCAAGATCGCCAAGGTGCCGGCCGTGGTCGGCGTCTGCGACGGCTTCGTCGGCAACCGCATGCTGGCGCAGCGCGGCAAGCAGGCCGAGAAGCTGTTGTTCGAAGGCGCGCTGCCGCAGCAGGTCGACGCCGTCGTCACCAAGTTCGGCATGCCGATGGGCCCGTTCGCGATGGGCGACCTCGCCGGCCTCGACATCGGCTGGCGCTCGCGCAAGGACCGCGGCATCAAGAGCGAGATCGCGGACGCGCTGTGCGAGGCCGGCCGCTTCGGCCAGAAGACCGGCAAGGGCTATTACAAATACGAGGCCGGCTCGCGTGCGCCGCTGCCGGATCCCGATGTCGAGAAGCTGATCGACGAGACGCTGGCCAAGCTCGGCCTCAAGCGGCGCGCGGTCAGCGACGAGGAGATCCTCGAGCGCATGATGTATCCGATGATCAACGAGGGCGCGAAGATCCTCGCCGAGGGCATCGCCGCGCGGCCGTCGGATATCGATGTCGTCTGGCTCTATGGCTATGGCTGGCCGATCTATCGCGGCGGGCCGATGTACTGGGCCGACAGCGTCGGTCTGAAGCACATCGCCGAGCGGCTGGCGTTCTATGCCAAGGAGACCAATGACCCGTCGCTGGAGCCGGCGCCGCTTTTGAAGAAGCTCGCCGACGAAGGCAAGACGTTTGCGTCGCTGGCGCAGGGGAAGGCCGCTTGAGCCTTCGCTCTAGCTCCGCGCTCAACTGCGCCCCCCTCCCCCTTGCGGGGAGGGGTCGGGGGTGGGGGTCCACAACGGCAGTCTCGCCTGGGGCCACCCCCCTCCCTGGCCCTCCCCCACAAGGGGGGAGGGAACGGAGAGAGCGGGGCCGCCTTACGGCAAGAAATACAGAGTCCTCATGACCCATCCCGGCGAACAATACTATCCACAAGGCGTCCGCTGGGACGCGCCGATCGCGCGCGGCACCTTGCCGGACCTGCTGGCGCAGGCGGTGAGCGAGTTCGGCGAGCGCGATGCGCTCGAATTCCGCGATCGGCCGGTCACATTCAAGCAGCTCGAAGCGCTTGCCAACCAGGCCGCCGCGGCCTTCCTGCGTGCGGGCTTTGGCAAGGACGCCTCGATCGCGCTGTTCCTCGGCAACACGCCAGATCATCCGATCAACTTCTTCGGCGCGCTCAAGGCCGGTGCCCGCGTGGTGCACCTGTCGCCGCTCGATGGCGAGATCGCGCTGTCGCACAAGCTCAGCGATTCCGGCGCGCGCATCCTGGTGACGTCGAGCCTCAGCGCGCTGCTGCCGACGGCGTTGAAGTTCCTGGAGAAGGGCCTGCTCGATCGCCTGATCGTCTGCGAGGACGACCATTGGGGCAAGGTCGGCACGCCGCAAACGCCGCTGCCGGACAACCCTGCGGTCGTCACGCACCGCGCCTTCGTCGATGGCGCGGTGGTGCCCGCGAAATGGCCGGCCATCTCGCCCGACGACATCGCCCTGCTGCAATATACCGGCGGCACGACCGGCCTGCCCAAGGGCGCGATGCTGACGCATGGCAATCTCACCTCGGCGGTGTCGATCGCCGCAATCTGGGGGCGCGCGACGCGCGCGAACGGCAACGGCTCCGACCGCGTCATCTGCGTCTTGCCGCTGTTCCACATCTATGCGCTGACGGTGGTGCTGCTGACCTCGCTGCGCCTCGGCAGCCTGATCTCGCTGCACCAGCGCTTCGATCTCGAAGCCGTGATGCGCGACATCGAGGTCAAGCGCGCGACCTATTTCCCGGGCGTGCCGACGATGTGGATCGCGATCGCCAACCTGCCCGACCTCGACACGCGCGATCTGTCGTCGCTGACCAGCGTTGGCTCCGGCGGCGCGCCGCTTCCGATCGAGGTCGCGCGTATCCTCGAGCGCCGCGTCGGCATGAAGCTGAAGAGCGGCTGGGGCATGACCGAGACCTGCTCGCCCGGCACCGCCCACCCCAAGGGCGGCCCGGACAAGCCGGGCTCGATCGGGATCACGCTGCCCGGCATCGAGATGGACGTCGTGTCGCTCGAGGATCCCTCAAAGGTGCTTGGCGTGAACGAGGTCGGCGAGATCCGGATCAAGGGGCCAAACGTCACCAAGGGCTATTGGAACCGGCCGGAGGAAACGGCGCAGTCGTTCGTCGGCGATCATTTCCTGACCGGCGACATCGGCTATGTCGACGCCGACGGTTTCTACTTCCTGGTCGACCGCAAGAAGGACATGATCATCTCCGGCGGCTTCAACGTCTATCCGCAGATGATCGAGCAGGCGATCTACACCCATCCGGCGGTGCAGGAGGTCATCGTGATCGGCATTCCCGACGCCTATCGCGGCGAGGCGGCCAAGGCCTTCATCAAGCTGCGCGACGGCGCAGCACCGTTCCCGGTCGAGGATCTCCGCGCCTTCCTCACCGGCAAACTCGGCAAGCACGAGCTGCCGGCGGCGGTCGAGTTTGTCGACGAGCTGCCGCGCACGCCGGTCGGCAAGCTGTCGCGTCACGAACTGCGCCAGCAGCAATCACCCACGTCTCACAGCAAACATCCGTAACAACAACAGGAGGTCCGCCCATGACCGATGCCGTCATCGTTTCCACCGCCCGCACGCCAATCGGCAAGGCCTATCGCGGCGCGCTCAACGCCACTGGCGGCGCCACCTTGCTCGGCCACGCCATCGGCGAGGCCGTCAAGCGCGCCAAGGTCGATCCGGCCGAGGTCGAGGATGTCGTGATGGGCGCGGCCCTGCAGCAGGGCTCGACCGGCGGCAACATCGCGCGCAAGGCGCTGCTGCGCGCCGGCCTGCCGGTGTCGGTCGGCGGCACCACGATCGACCGCCAATGCGCCTCCGGCCTGCAGGCGATCGCGCTCGCGGCGCGCTCGGTGATCTTCGACGGCGTCGAGATCGCCGTCGGCGGCGGCGGCGAGTCGATCTCGCTGGTCCAGAACGACAAGATGAACGCCTTCCAGGCGACCGATCCGGCGCTGCTCGAGATCAAGGGCGACGTCTACATGCCGATGATCGACACCGCCGAGATCGTCGCCAAGCGCTACGGCATCTCGCGCGAGCGGCAGGACGAATATGCGCTGGAGAGCCAGCGCCGCACCGCGGCCGCGCAGCAGGGCGGCAAGTTCAACGACGAACTGGCGCCGATCACCACCAAGATGGCGGTGACCGACAAGGCCACCGGCAACATCTCGTTCAAGGACGTGACCTTCTCGCAGGACGAAGGTCCGCGTCCGGAAACGACCGCCGAAGGTCTCGCCGGCCTCAAGGCCGTGCGCGGCGACGGCTTCTCGATCACCGCCGGCAATGCCAGCCAGCTCTCGGACGGCGCTTCGGCCTGCGTGATCATGAGCGACGCCAACGCGGCCAAGCGCGGCCTGCAGCCGCTCGGCATCTTCCGCGGCTTCGTTGCGCATGGCTGCGAGCCCGACGAGATGGGCATCGGCCCGGTGTTCGCGGTGCCGCGCCTGTTGAAGCGCCACGGCCTCACGGTCGACGACATCGGCCTGTGGGAGCTCAACGAGGCGTTCGCGGTGCAGGTGCTGTACTGCCGCGACAAGCTCGGCATCGACCCCGACAAGATCAACGTCAATGGCGGCGCCATCGCGGTCGGCCATCCCTACGGCATGTCGGGCGCGCGGCTCACGGGCCATGCGCTGATCGAAGGCCGCCGCCGCAAGGCCAAATACGCCGTCGTCACCATGTGCGTCGGCGGCGGCATGGGCGCCGCCGGCCTGTTCGAGGTGCTGCAGTAGCTTGATTGTCGTCCCGCGCGAATCTCGCGCGGGATTTTAACAGGTGTCGTCCCGGGCAAGCTTGCGAGCGCGCGAGCGCTCGCAAGTGCAGACCCGGGACCCATACCGCGTGATATCGCTTGAGGCATTCTGGCAGACGCCTTTGCCTCCAACGTCCGCCGGTGGATATGGGTCCCTGCGTTCGCAGGGACGACAGCGGAGCAAGACGAACTGACCGCAGGTCGATTTGAATACCTAAAGGGAGGATCCGATGGATCTTGCATTCACGAAGGAAGAGCAGGCGTTCCGCGAGGAAGTGCGGCAGTTCTTCAGGGACAATGTGCCGCCGGAGACGCGGCGGAAGATGATCGAAGGCCGCCATCTGTCGAAGGACGAGATGGTGACCTGGTGGCGCATCCTCAACAAGAAGGGCTGGGGTGTCTCGCACTGGCCGGAGGAATATGGCGGCACCGGCTGGACCTCTGTGCAGCACTACATCTTCAACGAGGAGCTGCAGGCCTATCCGGCGCCGCAGCCGCTCGCCTTCGGCGTCAGCATGGTCGGCCCCGTCATCTACACCTTCGGCAACGAGGAGCAGAAGAGGAAGTATCTGCCGCGCATCGCCAATGTCGACGACTGGTGGTGCCAGGGCTTCTCCGAGCCGGGCTCGGGCTCCGACCTCGCCTCGCTGAAGACCAAGGCGGAGCGCCGCGGCGACAAGTGGATCATCAACGGCCAGAAGACCTGGACCACGCTTGCGCAGCACGCCGACATGATCTTCTGCCTGTGCCGCACCGATCCGGCGGCGAAGAAGCAGATGGGCATCTCCTTCATCGTCTTCAGCATGAAGTCGAAGGGCGTGACGGTGCGTCCGATCCAGACCATCGACGGCGGCCACGAGGTCAACGAGGTGTTCTTCGACGACGTCGAGGTGCCCATCGAGAACTTGATCGGCGAGGAGAACAAGGGCTGGGACTACGCCAAGTTCCTGCTCGGCAACGAGCGCACGGGGATTGCCCGCGTCGGCGTCTCCAAGGAACGCATCCGCCGCATCAAGGAGCTCGCCGGCAAGATCGAATCCGGCGGTCGTCCGGTGCTGGAGGATCCGTCGTTCCGCGAGAAGCTCACGGCCTGCGAGGTCGAGCTGAAGGCGCTGGAACTGACGCAGCTGCGCGTCGTCGCCGACGAAGGCAAGCACGGCAAGGGCAAGCCCAATCCGGCCTCCTCGGTGCTGAAGATCAAGGGCTCCGAGATCCAGCAGACCACGACCGAGCTGTTGATGGAGGTGATCGGCCCGTTTGCCGCGCCGTACGACATTCACGGCGACGACGACAGCAACGAGACCATGGATTGGACCGCCCAGATCGCGCCGAGCTACTTCAACAACCGCAAGGTCTCGATCTACGGCGGCTCCAACGAGATCCAGCGCAACATCATCGCCAAGGCGGTGCTGGGGCTCTGACATGTGAGCCGCAGCGCCTCGACGACGCACGCTGTCATGGCCGGGCTTGACCCGGCCATCCACGCCGCCCGCACAACGGCACGACGTGGATGCCCGCGACAAGCGCGGGCATGACGGAGAATGGGGATACTGGAGAGTCAACCAATGGATTTTGATCTCACCGAGGAGCAACGCCTCCTCAAGGACAGCATCGACGGCCTGCTGGCGGATGCCTATGATTTCGACAAGCGCAAGCTTTACATGAAGGAGAAGGGCGGCTGGAGCCAGGCGATGTGGTCCAAGCTCGCCGAGCAGGGCCTACTCGGTCTGCCGTTCTCCGAGGACGACGGCGGCTTCGGCGCCGGTGGCGTCGAGACCATGATCGTGATGGAGGCGATGGGCCGCGCGCTGGTGCTCGAGCCGTATCTGGCGACCGTGGTGCTCGCTGGCGGCTTCCTGCGTCATGGCGGCTCGGCCGCGCAGAAGGCGGCGCATCTGCCGGGAATCATCGACGGCAGCAAGACGTTCGCCTTCGCCCAGCTCGAGAAGCAGTCGCGCTACGACCTGTTCGATGTCGCCGCCTCGGCGAAGAAGAAGGGCGACGGCTATGTCATCGACGGCGAAAAGTTCGTCGTGCTCAACGGCCAGAACGCCGACACCCTGATCGTGACCGCGCGCACCTCGGGCGGCCAGCGCGACAAGTCCGGCATCGGCGTGTTCATCGTGCCGGCCGACGCCAAGGGTGTCACCCGCAAGGGCTATCCGACCCAGGACGGCCTGCACGCGGCCGACATCACCTTCACCGGCGTCGAGATCGGCGCTGACAGCGTGATCGGCGATCCCGCGAACGCCCTGCCGCTGATCGAGCGCGTCGTCGACGAAGCCCGCATCGCGCTGTGCGCCGAGGCGGTCGGCCTGATGGACGAGTCGCTCAAGACCACGGTCGAGTACATCAAGACGCGCAAGCAGTTCGGCGTCGCGATCGGCTCGTTCCAGTCGCTGCAGCATCGCGCCTCCGACATGTTCGTGGCGCTGGAGCAGGCCCGCTCGATGTCGATGTTCGCCACCATGGCCGCCGAGTTCGACGACGCCAAGGAGCGCGCCACATCGATTGCCGCAGCCAAGGTCCAGATCGGCAAATCGGCCAAGTTCGTCGGCCAGCAGTCGATCCAGCTCCACGGCGGCATCGGCATGACCATGGAGGCCAAGATCGGCCACTATTTCAAGCGGCTGTCGATGATCGAGACGACGTTCGGCGACACCGACTACCACATGCGCCGCGTCAGCGAGGCCGGCGGGTTGATCTAAGCGAATGCGTCGTTGCCGGGCTTGACCCGGCAACCCATCGCTCTCTGAGATGGATGCGCGGGCCTTCGCCGCGCCGAAGGGGCTTCGGCCCCGCAGGCGGGTCAAGGCCGGCGCATGACGGATTTGAGAGAGCTACGTTGCCGGCGTCGACGGGCTCCGGAGCAATTTGATCGTCGAGCCGTCATTGCGAGCGGAGCGAAGCGTCCAGGGCGTCACGCGCGACTCTGGATTGCTTCGTCGCTTCGCTCCTCGCAATGACGCGGAGGAAGCAGATATGACCCCCAATCCCTTCGACCTCTCCGGGCAGGTCGCCGTCGTCACCGGCTCCAGCCGCGGCATCGGCCGCGCCTCGGCGGAGCTGCTCGCGCAACTCGGCGCCAAGGTGGTGATTTCCAGCCGCAAGGCGGACGCCTGCGAGGAGGTCGCGTCCGGCATTCGCAAAGCCGGCGGCGACGCCCATGTCATCCCCTGCAACATCTCGCGCCGCGCCGAAGTCGACGCGCTGATCGACGGCGCGGTGACGCATTACGGCCAGGTCGACATCCTCGTCTGCAACGCGGCGGTGAACCCGTATTACGGTCCGCTGCTCGACATCACCGACGAGGCCTTCGACAAGATCATGGCCTCCAACGTGAAGAGCAACCTCTGGCTCTGCGCCAAGGCGATCCCGCCGATGGCCGCGCGCGGCAAGGGCTCGGTCATCATCGTCTCCTCGATCGGCGGCCTGCGCGGCTCGACCGTGATCGGCGCCTACGGCATCTCCAAGGCTGCCGACTTTGCGCTGTGCCGCAGTCTCGCCGGCGAATGGGGCCCGCAGGGCGTCCGCATCAATTGCGTCGCGCCCGGCCTGATCAAGACCGACTTCGCCCGCGCGCTGTGGGAGGACGAAGCCCGCCTGAAGCAGCGCTGCGCCACCACGCCGCTCCGACGCATCGGCGAGCCGCACGAGATCGCCGGCGCGGTCGCCTACCTCGCTTCGGATGCGTCGACCTTCATGACCGGCCAGACCATCGTCGTGGATGGCGGTGTGACCACGGCTGCGGTGTAGCGGGCTCCTACCCAACCGAGCAGCAGCGATCGATTTCCTCACCCTCCCCTGGAGGGGGAGGGTCGCCTCACGACGAGCGAAGCGAGACGTGAGGCGGGGTGGGGTGATCTCTCCACAAGCACCAGCATCCGTGGCCTCACCCCACCCCGCTCGCCCGCTGCGCGGTCGATCGACCCTCCCCCTCCAGGGGAGGGTGGACAGGGCACGTGCCGCTCCACCTTGACCTCGCCCGCCTGATCCGCTTGCTTGTCGGCCCAACGTCGTCAACCTCCCGGGAAGAAACTCCATGTCCTTCGTGCTGGCCATCGATCAGGGCACCACGTCCTCGCGCGCGATGGTGTTCCGCTCCGACATCTCGATCGCCGCGGTGACGCAGCAGGAATTCCCGCAGCATTTCCCGGCGTCGGGCTGGGTCGAGCACGAGCCGGAGGACATCTGGACCTCGACCGTGATGACCTGCCGCGACGCGCTGACGAAGGCGGGCCTGGCCGCAAAGGACATCGCCGCGATCGGCATCACCAACCAGCGCGAGACCACCGTGGTGTGGGACCGCGCCACCGGCCAGGCGGTGCACCGCGCCATCGTCTGGCAGGACCGCCGCACCGCCGACATCTGCGCGCGGCTCAAGGCGGACGGCCATGAACCGGACGTCAGCGCCAAAACCGGCCTGATCATCGATCCCTATTTCTCCGGCACCAAGGTCGCCTGGATTCTCGACCACGTGCCGGGCGCGCGCGAGCGGGCGGACCGCGGCGAGCTGATGTTCGGCACCGTCGACTGCTACCTGCTGTGGCGCCTGACCGGCGGCAAGGTCCACGCCACCGACGCCACCAACGCCTCGCGCACGCTGCTGTTCAACATCCACACCGGGCAGTGGGACGAGACGCTGTTGAAGCTGCTGCGCGTGCCGCGCTCGATGCTGCCCGAGGTGAAGGACTCCTCCGCCGATTTCGGCACCACCACGCCCGACCTGTTCGGCGGTCCGATCAAGGTCGCGGGCATTGCCGGCGACCAGCAGGCCGCGACCATTGGACAAGCCTGCTTCACGCCGGGCATGATGAAGTCGACCTACGGCACCGGCTGCTTCGCGCTGCTCAACACCGGCGCCACGCCGGTGAAATCGAACAACAAGCTGCTGACGACCATCGCCTATCAGCTCGACGGCGTCAGGACCTATGCGCTCGAAGGCTCGATCTTCGTCGCCGGCTCGGCCGTGCAATGGCTGCGCGACGGCCTCGGCATCATCAAGCATGCCGCCGAAACCGGCCCGCTCGCCGACAAGTCCGACGCGATGCAGTCGGTCTATCTGGTGCCGGCCTTCGTCGGCCTCGGCGCACCCTATTGGAATCCGCGCGTGCGCGGCGCGTTGTTCGGCCTCACCCGCAACACCGGGCCGGCCGAACTCGCGCATGCGACGCTGGAAAGCGTCTGCTACCAGACCTACGACCTGTGGGCGGCGATGCGCGCCGACTGGCCGGATGCCTCCGCCGCCACCATCGTGCTGCGCGTCGACGGCGGCATGACCGCCTCCGATTGGACCATGCAGCGCCTTGCAGATTTGCTCGACGCGCCGGTCGACCGTCCCATGATCCAGGAGACCACCGCGCTCGGCGCCGCCTATCTCGCCGGCCTCCACGCGGGCGTCTATCCGGAGCCGGAGAAGTTCGCCGACAATTGGCGGCTCGAGCACCGCTTCCGGCCGGCGATGAGTGCGGCGACCCGGCAGCGCAAGCTCGCCGGCTGGGCGCGCGCCGTGAAGGGCGTGCTGGCGAGCGACGAGGGCGAGTAGGGCGCTCACGTCCCACAGCAGCTAAGCCAGGAACGCAGCAAGGTCGGCATTGACCTGCTTCATGTGGGTCACGAACAGCCCATGCGGGCCGCCGGGATAGACCTTCAGCTCGGCGTCCTTGATGCCCTTGGCGGTCGGCCGTCCCGTCATGTCGAGCGGCGCCGAGACGTCCTTGTCGCCGTGCAGGATCAGCACGGGACGGTCGATCTTCGCAAGCACCGGCCGCAGGTCGGTCGCGATCAGCGCGCGGTTGGTGGCGACCGCGACGGGAATGGGCATCTGGCGCATCATCGCCGCGACCCATTCCATCATCTGCGGCGAGGCGTCCTTCGTGAAGAACGGCAGCTTGTTGTCCTCGATCCATTTCGGAAAGTCGCTCTGCCACGCGGCCCAGCACTGCTCGAAATAGCCGTGGGGCGCGCCGAGCGCATTGTCCGCGGTCTGCAGCGGAAACGGCGTCGTCGGTCCGAGCATCGCGATGCGCGTGATGCGTCCCGTGCCGTGCCGCGCGACGTAGTTGAGGATCTCGTTGCAGCCCATGGACATGCCGACCAGCGCGACGTCATCAAGGTCGAGCTGCGCGATGACCTCGGCGATGTCGTCGGCCAGGCGGTCGAGCTCGTAGCCGCTGCCCGGCACGTCGGAGCGTCCATGGCCGCGGCGGTCGAAGGCAATGCAGCGCAGCCCGCGCTGGCTGAGATCGGAGATCTGGTAGGTCCACATCGCGCTGGTCAGCGCCCAGGCATGTACGAACAGCACCGGTCGGCCGCTGCCCCACTCCTCGTGATAGAGCGTCACGCCGTCGCTGCAGCGGATACGCGGGCGCGCCGCGGTCGGTGCGGCGGCGAGGCTCGCTCCCGTCGCCGCGAAGCTGGCTGCTGCCGCGGTCAGCAGCACGTCTCGTCGTTGCATGGGCATGGCTCCTGATGTTGAATGCGCCGACCATGCCGGGACCGCTGTGCGGTTCCAATTACGTCCGGGGTAAGCAAGTTGCCGATCACTCTTCAATCAGGTCGTCTTGAGTGACCATTCCCGACGGATATTTCGACGTCCCGCCCGGCAAGGTCGCGGCCGTGGTGACCTCGTTGGAAATGCCGGCACCGCCAGTGCTGCCGCCCGATCCGATCGGCGACTGGAGCATTCGCCGCGTCGCGCAGCCCGATCTCGCTTGGTACCGCGACCTCTATGCCCGCGTCGGCTGGGAGTGGCTGTGGTCGCAGCGCACGCGTATGAGCGATGCGGAGCTTGCCAAGACGATTCGCGCTGACGGAGTCGAGATCTACACGCTCGTCCATGATGGCGGCGACGAGGGCCTGCTGGAGCTCGACTTCCGCACCAAGAACGATTGCGAGCTGGTGCTGTTCGGCGTCACGTCGAAGCTGATCGGCACCAGCGCCGGCCGCCTGCTGATGAATCACGCACTGCGCCGCGCCTGGGCGCAGCCGCTGACGCGGCTCTGGGTCCACACCTGCAGCTTCGATCATCCGCGCGCGCTCGCCTTCTACCAGCGCTCCGGCTTCCGGCCCTATCGCCGCCAGATCGAGATCGCCCCCGATCCGCGCCTCGACGGCACGCTGCCGTGCGATGTCGCACCGCATGTGCCGCTGCTCGCCTGAACATGGGAGCTGACAACGGCGCCGAACGGCGCTTCAATGCGCCGCACAGGAGGATAACCGATGTTCCTGATCGGCCAATACGACTCGCCTTTCGTCCGTCGCACCGCGATTGCGCTCAGGCTCTACAGCCTGCCGTTCGAGCACAAGCCGTGGTCGACCTTCGGCGATGCCGACAAGATCGCGCCGTACAATCCGCTGCTGCGCGTGCCGGTGCTGGTGCTCGACGACGGCGAGGCGCTGATCGATTCGGTCGCGATCCTCGACCATCTCGACGAGACCGTCGGGCCCGAGCGCGCGATGCTGGCGCGGAGCGGCGCGCTGCGCCGCAGGCAGCTGCATACGATCGCGCTCGCGACTGGCTTGGGCGACAAGGCCGTCAGCCTGATCTATGAGCGCGTGCTGCGCAAGGACCGCCTGGCCCTGTGGGTCGCGCGTTGCGAGACGCAGATCTCGGGCGTGCTGGCGATGCTAGAGGCGGAGCGCGCCGCAATCACGACAGACTACTGGTATGGCGAGCGAATCGGCCATGCCGACATTGCCGTCGCCTGCGTGCTGCGCTTCACACGCGAGGCGCATCCGCATCTGTTCGACGCCACGCGCTATCCGGCGCTGGCCGCGCATGCCGCAAGGTGCGAGGCGCTGCCGCCATTCCAGGAGATCGTCCAGCCGCTGGCCCCGCCGAGCGGGGATTGATGGAGTCCATCGAGACGTCAGACCGTGCCGCTTGCTCGGTGCTCACCCTCCCCTGGAGGGGGAGGGTCGCCTCACGATGAGCGAAGCGAAACGTGAGGCGCGGTGGGGTGATCTCTCCATCAGCAGCAGTGCTCGTGGCTTCACCCCACCCCGCACGCCCGCTGCGCGTGCGAGCGACCCTCCTCCTCCAGGGGAGGGTGGGCAGCAGCGCGCGAGGCGTGGGCCGCACGGCGCGCCCCTCACGGCCGGAAATACACGTCCACCTTCATGCCCACCGCGAACGGGCCCGGCTCGGCCAGATCGACCAGCACCTCGACGACATCGACATCGGTCATGTTGCGTTGGCTGAGCGCAGCAGCGCGGCTGCTCTCGACCAGGGGGGCGATGGCGGCGACCTTGCCGGCGACGTCGCGGCCGCGGAAGGCGTCGGAGCGGACCACGGCCTGCTGACCGACCTTGATCTTGTCGAGGTCGCGCTGGTCGAGCTCGGCGCGCACGCGCAGCGACGACGTGTCGCCGAGCAGCACCATCGGCTGGGTCGCCTGCGGCGAGGCGATCTCGCCGGTGCGCGCATTGACCTGCAGCACCGTGCCGTCGAGCGGCGCGCGGATGGTGAGCTTTTCCAACGTGGCGCGGGCGCCCTGCAGTTCGCTGCGGGCGACGTTGAGCTGGCCCTCGGCGCTGATCGGCAGTGGCGCATCAGCGGTGACCTTGCGCAGCTCGTCGGCCTGCTGCTCCAGCTTCGCCTGCGCGGCTGTCAGTTGCGTGCGTGCGGTGTCGACATCGGCATCGGCGCCGTGCCCGGCGCGCCGCTCGGCCACCGCCTTGTCGAGCGCAGCACGCGCGTCGAACACGGCCACCTGCGCGTCGGCGACGCCGTCTTCGGCCCGGCGCCGCGGACCCGCGCCAGACGGCGTCGACTCCTTGTTGCGCACGCGCTTGCGCATCGCGACCTGCGCCTCGGCGCTGGCGAGCTGCGCGCGGGCTTCGGCGTCGCCGAGCCGCACCAGGGCCTGGCCGGTGAACACGGTCTCATTCGGCTTGACCAGCACCTCCTGGATCGGCCCGACCACGGGCGCGCCGAGCTTGATCAGGCCGGATGCCGGCTCGACCCGGCCGGGCGCGACGGCCAGCCAGCGTTCCTCCTGGGCATTGGCGGCGCGCGCTGTCGGCGGAATCGAGGTCGGCGTGACGATGATAGCAAGTGCGGCCGCTGCGACGAGCCCGAGCAGGTGAGCGCGTTCTGGAATTCCCGATATCATGCGTGCGAGACTTTCTTCATGGACTCGCCGCCGCTCTCCTCGCGGACGATGCGGCCGTCCTCGATGTGAATGACGCGATTGGCGAACGGCAGGATGCGCGGATCGTGCGTGACCACCAGCACCGCGCGTGAGGGATCCTTGGCGATGTCCGCGAGCAGGGTCATGATCGCATGGCCATTGGCCGTATCGAGCGCGCCGGTCGGCTCGTCGGCGAGAATGACCTGCGCCTTGCCGACGATGGCGCGGGCGATCGCGACGCGCTGCTGCTCGCCGCCCGAGAGCTCGCGCGGGAACGACCGCTTCTTCGGACCGAGGCCGACCCTGTCGAGCACCTCGCGCGCCGCCTTCTTCGCAGACCCCGCGCGTTCGCTGCGCACATCGAGCGCGAGCCGCACATTGTCCTCGGCGTTCAGCGTCGGAAACAGATGATAGGATTGGAAGATGAAGCCGATGCGCTCGCGGCGCAGCTTCGCCAGCGCCTCGGGATCGAGCCCCGCGACCGGCTGGTTGGCAACCCGCACGGCACCGCCATCCGGCGTCATCAGGCAACCCAGGATCGACAGCAGCGTCGTCTTGCCGCTGCCCGAAGGGCCCATCAGCAGCGCCAGCTCGCCGCCCTTCAGCGACAGGCTCACGCCCTTCAGTGCCTGCACCCTGCCGGCCCCCTGGCCGAGGTGATGCACGAGATCGGTGGCCTCGAGCACGGTGTCGGTCATCGCGAGAATACCAGGGTCGGGTCGATGCGCATGACCTTGAGGATCGCCGCGATCGCCGAGCCGACGCACATCGTCACCGTCAGCACGAACAGCGCGACCGTCAGCGTCGGTGTCATGATGACCGGCAGCGCCGATTCCGCGGTCGCCGCCGCCACGATCTTGCCGATCGCCGCAGCGCCGGCGAAGCCGACGATGGCGCTGAGCAGCGCCTGCCAGATGATGACGGTGTAGATGTAGCGGCTGGACGAGCCGATCGCGCGCAGGGTCGCGAACTCGTTGATGTGATCCTTGGTGCTGGAATAGAGCGTCTGCGCCACGATCACGGTGCCGACGATGAGGCCGAGCAGGGCACCGGCGAACAGCGCGGCACCGGCGCCGGTGCCGAACAGCCAGAACGAGCGGCTGCGGCTCGCGAACTCGGCTGCGGTCAGCACCTCGACATTGGACAGGCTGTCGCGCAGCGCCCGCTGCACGGTCCAGAGGTCGGCCTCGGCCGCCAGCTTGACCACCAGATAGGACGCCTTGTTCGAGGCGATGCCGGTATAGGCGCGGGCGCGGTCGACGTCGGTGAACACGTAAGGCGTTGTCGTGAACGAGCGGATGCCTTTGGTGACAGCCATCACCTGCACCTTCTGGTCGCGGAGCTCTGCAGCCTGGCCGGCGCCGCCGATGCCGAGCCGCTCGAAATAGGTCTGGTCGATAGCGACCGCGCCCGGCACGGACAGGTCGTCCAGCCGTCCCTCCACCACGTTCCAGGGATGCAGCCCGAGCCCGCGCAGTTCCGAGCCGACCACGAAGACCGGCGTCGTGGTGCCCTGCGGCAGCCGCCATTGCGCATAGCCGATCACCAGCGGCGTCGCCTCCGCCACTCCAGGAACCGCCAGCGCCCGGAACCGCTGCCGCTCGTCGAGCAGCGAGGGATCCTCGAAGCATTTGGTGCCGACCGGCATGATCCACAGCTCGGCCGGGGAATGGTCGATCATGGTCGTGACCATCCGGCGGAAGCCGACATAGAGGCCCATCTGCACGGTCACCAGCACGATCGAGAAGATGATGCCGATGATGGTGGCAATGAAACGAAGCCTGTCATGGAACAGGTTTCGGGACGCAAGCCTGAACTGCAACGACATGAACGAAAAACCACCCGGAGGCCCCGGCGGCATTTCAGCCGGTTAGCGGGGATAAGTCCACGCTGCATCGCATGGCGCCGGCTGTGGCGCTTTGTCATTCGCGGCGGCCGTGGCGCTTTGTCATTCGCGGCGGCCGTGGCGCGGGGGACACGGGGACGGGTCACATGCGGTGCTGCCCCTGCGAACGCATATGGGAGGCGACGGCGGTCCGCCATAACTGGTGTCGTCCCGGCGAACGCCGGGATCCATAACCACAGGGAGGTGTCGTTGCGCTCGGTATCGACCACGGCGGCCGACAGATGCATCACGCGGTATGGGTCCCGGCGCGAGGCCGGGACGACAGTTTGGGGTGGGAGACTGCGCACCGGCTACTTCGCGCCGACCGCCTTCCTGCGCCAGGCGAGATGAACGGCACAGGTGCAGCCCACCGGATGGCTCGCGAGCTCGGCGGGTGCGGCGTCGTTGGCCGGAGCGGGCGAAGCGACGGCGCGCGCTGCCGCGTCCGCCTGCTGTCCACTCCTTGCCGGAATGTAGTTCAGGATCGGCGCCAGCCAGCGCTCGACCTCGGCCACCGTCATGCCCTTGCGCGCGGCGTAGTCCTCGACCTGGTCGCGCTCGATCTTGCCGACGCCGAAATAGAAGCTCTCCGGCGAGGCGAAATAGAGGCCCGACACCGACGAGCCCGGCCACATCGCAAAGCTTTCGGTCAGCCGCACACCGGCATTCTTCTCGGCGTCGAGCAGCTCGAACAAGGTCGCCTTCTCGGTGTGGTCGGGCTGCGCCGGATAGCCGGGCGCGGGACGGATGCCGTGATACTTCTCCAGGATCAGATCGTCCGGCGAGAGCGCCTCGTCCGGGGCGTAGGCCCAGAACTCGCGGCGGACGCGGGCATGCAGGCGCTCGGCGAACGCCTCGGCGAGCCGGTCGGCCAGCGCCTTCACCAGGATCGAGGAGTAGTCGTCATTGGCGTTCTTGAAGCGGTCGGCGACGGCATCCTCGCCGAGGCCTGTCGTGACGACGAAGCCGCCGACATAGTCCGGCACGCCGGAACCCACAGGCGCGATGAAGTCGGAGAGTGCGGTGTTGAAGCGACCCTCGCGCTTCTCGAGCTGCTGGCGCAGGGTGTGCAGGGTCGCGACCGCCGTGGTGCGGCTGTCGTCGGCATAGAGCACGATGTCGTCGCCGACCGCATTCGCCGGCCAGAAGCCGATCGCGGCGCGCGCCGTGAACCACTTCTCGGCGACGATGCGCTTCAGCATCTTCAGCGCGTCGTCATAGAGCGCCCGTGCGGCTTCGCCGACCTTGGCGTCGTCGAGAATCGCCGGGAAGCGGCCCGCGAGCTCCCAGGTCTGGAAGAACGGCGTCCAGTCGATATAGGGCACGAGCTCGGCGAGGTCGTAATCAACGAAGGTCTTGACGCCGAGGAAGGTCGGCTTCACCGGCTTCGCCTTGGCGAAGTCGATCTTCGGCGCGTTGGCGCGGGCGTCCGCGAGCTTCAGCCGCTTCTTGTCGGCCTGGCCGCGCAGATGCGCAGCGGCGATCTTCTGATACTCGCTGCGAATCTCCGTGGCGTAGGTATCCTTGCGCTCCGGCGACAGCAGCGAGGAGGCGACGCCGACGGCGCGGCTGGCGTCGTTGACGTGAACGACCGGGCCATTCTGGTAGTTCGGATCGATCTTGACTGCGGTATGGACGCGGCTCGTGGTGGCGCCGCCGATCAGGAGCGGCACGTTCAGGCCCTGGCGCTCCATCTCGGCAGCGAGATAGGCCATCTCGTCGAGCGACGGCGTGATCAGGCCGGATAGCCCGACGATGTCGGCGTTCTCGGCCTTCGCCGTCTCGATGATCTTGGCCGCGGGCACCATGACGCCGAGGTCGATGACCTCGAAATTGTTGCACTGGAGCACGATGCCGACGATGTTCTTGCCGATGTCGTGGACGTCGCCCTTGACGGTGGCGAGCACGATCTTGCCGGCGTTGGAGCGCTCGTTGGCGCGGCCCTTGTTGGCGGCCTTCTCGGCCTCCATGAACGGCATCAGATAGGCGACCGCCTGCTTCATCACGCGCGCGGACTTCACGACCTGCGGCAGGAACATCTTGCCGTCGCCGAAGAGGTCGCCGACCACGTTCATGCCGGCCATCAGCGGGCCTTCGATGACGTCGAGCGGCCGCGTCGAAGCGGCGCGCGCCTCTTCCGTGTCCTGCTCGATGAACTCGGTGATCCCATGCACCAGCGCGTGGCTCAGCCGCTTGCCGACCGGCCATTCGCGCCAGGCGAGATCGGCCTCCTTGGTCTGCTTGCCCTGGCCACGGAATTTCTCGGCCAGCGCCAGCAGCCGCTCGGACGCGCCGGGGTCGCGGTTCAGCACCACGTCCTCGCACACCTGGCGCAGCTCGGGATCGATGTCGTCATAGACGATCATCTGGCCGGCATTGACGATGCCCATGTCCATGCCCGCCTTGATGGCGTGATACAGGAACACCGAGTGCATCGCCTCGCGCACCGGCTCATTGCCGCGGAACGAGAACGACAGATTCGAGACGCCGCCGGAAACGTGGGCATGCGGCAGGTTCTGCCGGATCCAACGTGTCGCTTCGATGAAGTCGACGCCGTAATTGTTGTGTTCCTCAAGTCCGGTCGCGATGGCGAAGATGTTGGGATCGAAGATGATGTCCTCGGGCGGAAAGCCGATCTGCTCGACCAGGATCTTGTAGGCGCGGGCGCAGATCTCGGTCTTGCGCTTGTAGGTGTCGGCCTGGCCGGTCTCGTCGAACGCCATCACGACGACAGCGGCACCATGCCGGCGCGCGATCTTCGCTTCGTGAATGAACTTCTCCTCGCCTTCCTTGAGCGAGATCGAGTTCACCACCGGCTTGCCCTGCACGCATTTCAGGCCAGCCTCGATGACGTGGAATTTCGAGGAATCGACCATCACGGGAACGCGGGCGATGTCCGGCTCGGCGGCGACGAGGTTGAGGAAGGTCCGCATCGCGGCTTCCGAATCCAGCAGGCCCTCGTCCATGTTGACGTCGATGACCTGGGCGCCGTTCTCGACCTGGTCGCGCGCGACCTGCAGCGCCGCGGTGTAATCGCCGGCGGTGATCAGCTTACGGAATTTCGCCGAGCCCGTGACGTTGGTGCGCTCGCCGACATTGACGAACGGAATGGCGGGCGTCAGCTCGAACGGCTCCAGGCCCGACAGCCGCAGCCGGGGCGCGATCTCCGGCACCGCGCGCGGCTTGTGCGGGGCGACCGCGGCGGCGATCGCGGCGATATGGTCCGGCGTGGTGCCGCAGCAGCCGCCGACGATGTTGACGAGGCCGGCGCTCGCGAACTCGCCGATCAGCCGCGCCATGTAGGCCGGCGTCTCGTCATACTGGCCGAACTCGTTGGGCAGGCCGGCATTGGGATAGGCGCAGACCAAGGTATCCGCGACGCGGCCGATGTCGGCGACATGGGCGCGCAGATCCTCGGCGCCGAGCGCGCAGTTGAAGCCGATCGTCAGCGGCTTGGCGTGACGCACCGAATTCCAGAACGCCTCTGGCATCTGGCCGGACAGCAGCCGGCCGGACTTGTCGGTGATGGTGCCGGAGATCATGACGGGCACGTCGATGCCGCGCTCCTCGGCGAGCTCAGCGATGGCATAGAGCGCCGCCTTGGCGTTGAGCGTGTCGAAGATGGTTTCGAGCAGCAGGATGTCGGCGCCGCCGTCAAGGAGACCGCGCGCCTGCTCGCCATAGGCAAGCCTGAGATCGTCGAAGGTCACGGCGCGGTAGCCGGGATTGGACACGTCAGGCGAGATCGAGGCGGTGCGGTTGGTCGGGCCCATCGCGCCGGCGACGAAGCGCTGTTTGCCGTCCTCGGCCGCAACACGCGTGGCCGCATTGCGGGCGAGCCGGGCGCCCTCGCGGTTGAGCTCGTAGATGATGTCGGACAGGTCGTAGTCGGCCTGCGCGATCGATGTCGCCGAGAAGGTGTTGGTGGCGACGATGTCGGCCCCGGCGCGCAGATATTGCGCGTGGATGTCCTCGATCGCTTCGGGCTGGGTGAGGATCAAGAGATCGTTGTTGCCGCGGAGGTCGCGATGGAAGTCCTTGAACCGCTCGCTGCGGAACGCGGCCTCGTCGAGCTGCAGCGCCTGGATCATCGTGCCCATGGCGCCGTCGAGAATCAGGATGCGCTTGGCTGCAGCGGCAAGGAAGGCGGTACGCGCTGGGGATACGGGGGCGGGCATCAGGCAGCAGCCTTGTTGGCGGACTTCGGACGGATGCCGAGCAGATGGCTGATCGCGAACACGAGGTCGGCGCGGTTCATGGTGTAGAAATGGAAGGTGTCGACGCCATGCTTGGCGAGCTTTTGCACCTGGCCCGCGGCGACGGTCGCCGCGACCAGCTTGCGGGTCTCTGGATCGTCGTCGAGACCGTCGAATTTTTCGGCCAGCCAGTGCGGCACCGTGGTGCCGGCGCGGGTGACGAAGCCGCGCGCCTGCTTGAAATTGTGCATCGGCATGATCCCTGGCACGATCGGAATGTCGATGCCGCGGGCGCGGACACGGTCGAGGTAGCGGAAGTAGAGGTCGTTGTCGAAGAACACCTGGGTGATGGCGCGGGTGGCGCCGGCGTCGACCTTGGCCTTGAGCATGTCGATGTCGGCGTCGAAGTCGCGGCTCTCGGGGTGCTTCTCCGGATAAGCCGAGACCGAGATCTCGATGTCGGGGTGGCGCTTCTTGATGCCGGCGATAAGTTCGGGCGAGGTCTGGTAGCCGTCGGCACGGGTGGAGTAGGGCGTGCCGATGCCGCCGGGCGGATCGCCGCGAAGTGCTACGATGTGGCGGACGCCGACCTCATGATAGCGGTCGACGACCTCGTCGATCTCCCGGCGCGAGGCGCCGACACAGGTGAGATGGGCCGCCGGCAGCAGCGCGGTCTCTTTCAGGATGCGCGCGATGGTGGCGTGGGTGCGCTCGCGGGTCGAGCCGCCGGCACCATAGGTCACCGAGACGAAGCTCGGCTCCAGCGGCGCGAGGCGCTCGATCGAGGCCCACAGCGTCCGGTCCATCTCCTCGGTCTTCGGCGGAAAGAACTCGAACGAGATCTTCGGCCTGGGAATCGCGGTGTGGCCGTCGGCGATGGCGGTGGCGAGGTCGGTCATGGCAACGCAGGTTCCGAATGGGGCGTAAATTTCAACTCAAGAGGGGCGTCCCCCTCGTGATGTGCCAAGATAAGGGAAGTGCGTCGCAAGTGACAGCCCACCGTAAATGGGATTTGGCCCACCGGGCCGCGAATATTGCTGTTTTTGTCGCTGAGCCTGGCTTGATTGTGGGCGAAGAAACATGAGTTATATCAAAGGGTGTCTGTGTGTCCCGGACGGCTCTCGCTGAAATATCCAGTGGGAGATGCCAGATATCATCCTGTATACAGGCGGAATGTCCCAACTTCGTTGCGGTCGATCTCTGCATTCGCGGCAGGTCACGGTCGCGGTCAGCCCATTGTGGCGCGACGCGCAGGCATTAGGTTGGGCCAATGATCCCGCTTTCCGTCCTCGACCTCTCCGTCACCACCACGGCCACCAGGCCGTCGGTGGCGTTGCGCAACAGCATCGATCTGGCCCGCCATGTCGATCAGCTCGGCTACGTCCGCTATTGGCTGGCCGAGCATCACAGCCTGCCGTCGGTGGCGAGCCCGTCGCCCGACATCATGATCGGGCAGATCGCGGCGGTGACGCAGCACATCCGCGTCGGCTCCGGCGGCGTGATGCTGCCCAACCACGCGCCGCTGGTGGTCGCCGAGCGCTTCAAGATGCTGGAGGCGCTGTTTCCCGGCCGGATCGATCTCGGTCTGGGACGCGCGCCCGGCACCGACGGCACCACGGCCTATGCGCTGCGGAGCCGGCTCGACCGCCGCGAGGGCGACGACTTCCTGGAGCGGCTGCATGAGCTGATGCTGTGGGAGACCCGCGAGTTCCCTGCCGGTCATCCCTACAACAACGTCATCGCCATGCCCGACGATGCGCCGCTGCCGCCAATCTGGCTGCTCGGCTCCAGCGACTATTCCAGCGAGCTGTCGGCGCAACTCGGCATGGGGTTTGGCTTCGCGCATCATTTCGCCAGCCACGATGCCGTCGACGCGATGCGAACCTACCGCGCGCATTTTACGCCGTCGCGCTGGCGCTCGCAGCCGCATGCGATCCTGGCGGTCGCGGTGGTGACGGCCGAGACCGACGCCGAGGCTGAGCGGCTGGCGTCGTCGATGGACCTCAACCGCCTGCGGCGCGACCGCGGCCAGTTCCTGCCGCTGCCGAGCCCCGAGGAGGCGGCGGCCACCATGTATACAGACGCGGACCGCGCCTCGATCGCACGCAACCGGTCGCGGCTGTTCGTGGGTAGCCCGGCGACGGTGCGAGCCAAGCTCGATCCGATGATCGCGGCAAGCCAGGCCGACGAGCTGATGGTGATCACGGCGACCTTCGACCACGACGCCCGCAAGCGCTCCTACAGCCTGCTTGCCGACGCCTTCGGCCTGGAGCGGAAGGCGGCGGCGTGAGCATCGACGCCGCGCGTCGCTGGTCTCACCACGTGATCAGGGGCGAGCGATGCAGGAAGCTGTCGTCGCTCACCTGATCCAGGACGAAGCGCGCGACGTCGGCCCGCGCGATCGTGCCGCCATGAAAGTCGGTGAGATCCGTCAGCGCGCGCACTGTGTGTCCGCCCGGCTTGTCGTTCAGCACCGAGGGACGAACGACCACCCAGTCGAGCCCGCTATTGCCGATGATCGCCTCCTGCCGATTCTTATCGGCGTAGACCTTGCGCAGCAGCAGCGGAAAGATCAGCCGGTCGAACAGAAAGCCGCCGTGCCCGGCGCTGTCGCCGGCGCCAATTCCGGTGATGGCAACCAGCCGCGAGACGCGCTCAGCCCGCATTGCGTCGAGCAGCGAGCGCGTCACGGTCGAGAGCAGCGTCACCTCCCGGAATGGACCGGCCGGCGTGCCCAAGGCACTGATGACGGCGTCCTGACCCTTCAGCGCCTTCCGCAACGTCGCTTCGTCGCGGGCGTCACCGACGATCAGATGCGCGCCTTGCAGATCGCCGGCCTTCTCCGGCGAGCGCACCAGCGCGGTGACATTGTCGCCGCGCGCCAGCGCCTCGCGCACGATCAGCCGGCCGGTGCCGCCGGTCGCGCCGAGAACCAGGATGTTCGGCTTCGCGCCATTGGCGCTATCGCGTGTGGAATGAGTCATGATGACCTCCTGAGACTTGGCATGGGACGCGTCCGCGGAGGCGCCCCACAGTTTGGCTTTGGTGGATGATCAGGGCTTGTTGCCGTCAGGCGGCGGTCGCGATGTCAGCGACGAAGTCGCGATAGGAGCGCAGGGGACGACCCAGCAGCGCCGTCAGGCGCGCGACGTCGCCGGCCTCAGGCACCATGCCGTCGGTGAGGAAGCGCTCGGCCATCAGCCGCATGTCGAACGCCATCCAGCTCGGCATGATCTGCCGGAGGTTGGTCTCGAACTGCCTGGCGTTGTCGCCGCCATAGGCGATCGTGCGGCCCAGCACGTCAGACCAGATCGCAGCGGCATCAGCGCCGGTCAGCGTGTCCGGACCGACCAGGTTGATGCGATCGAGCGGCAGCGGCACGGCTGACTGCTCGCGGCGGATCAGCTCGATCGCTGCGATCTCGCCGATGTCGCTGACGTCGATCATGGCAAGGCCCTTGGCTCCGATCGGCATCGGGTAGATGCCGTAGCCGAGCACGACATCCTTGATCGTGAGATCGTTGGACATGAAGTAGGCCGGGCGGAGGATGGTGGCGTTCAGGCCCATCTGCTCGATCATCCGCTCGACGGCGAACTTGCCGGCGAAGTGCGGCACGTTGACGTAGACGTCGCTGTGGATCACCGAGAGATAGACGATCCGCGCGATGCCGGCCTCGCGGGCGACGTTGAGTGCGATCAGTGCCTGGGTGAATTCATCGGGCGCGACGGCGTTCAGCAGGAACAAGGTCGAGACGCCCGAAAAGGCAGAGCGCAGCGAATCGATGTCGAGCAGGTCGCCCTGCGCGACCGCGACGCCCGCCGGAAACCTCGCCTTGGCAGGATCGCGGACGAGGGCACGGACGTCGGCGCCGCGCTTGACGAGCTGGTCGACGACGTGACGGCCGACGGTTCCAGTGGCGCCGGTGACGAGGATGGTCATGGGATCACTCCGGGTTGGTTGTTGAGACACTCCGAAAATAGCGATCCATATGCGAGCCAATAGACGCTATAAATGGACAGGTCGTCTCATTGGCGGAACAGATGGATCTGCTGGCGCTCGCCGATTTCACACTGGTCGCCCGTCACGGCGGCTTTGGCCGCGCCGCCCGCGCCAGCGGTCGCCCCAAGGCGACGCTGTCGCGCCGGGTCGCCGAGCTGGAGGCGAGCCTCGACATCAGGCTGATCGAGCGCGGCGGGCGCGCGCTGAAGCTGACCGAGGAGGGGCGGGCGCTGTTCGAGCGGGCGGGCGCGCTGCTCACCGAGCTCGACGAGACCGTGGCTGCGATCTCCTCGGGCGGCGACACGCCGCGCGGCCGCCTGCGGATCAGCGCGCCGCTGCTGTTCTCGCAAACCGCGATGGGCAGGCTCGCCGCGTCGTTCGCGCTTCGATATCCCGAGGTCCGGCTCGACGTGACGACCGACGACCGGGCCGTCGACATGGTCGAGGAGGGCTATGATCTGGTGATCCGGGTCAATCCCGATCCCGATGACAGGCTGGTCGGGCGCATCTTCCTGCGCGACCAGATGGTGGTCGTGGCCAGCCCAGCCCTGACGAGGCCGGCGGACGGCGCGCGCGTTCCTGCTGTCGTTCGCAGCACCGAGCAGATCGCAGCGTGGGACGTCACGGCTGCAAAGGGACGATCGCGCATCGCAATCGATCCGATCCTGCGGCTGTCATCGCTGATCATGGTGCGCGATGCGGTCCGTGCCGGGGTCGGCGCCGCATGCCTGCCGCTCTCGCTCGCCAGCCACGACCTCGCTGCAGGCCGGCTCGTGCAGTGGGCGGATCTCGAGGCGCCAGCGGTTGCGCTGTGGGCGCTGTATCCGTCGCGGCGGCTGTTGAGCGCGCGCGTCTCCGCCTTTCTCGACCATCTGAAGCAGGCGTTCCCGATGGGAACGCCGGCCGAGCTGGCGGCCTATCTGGAGCCGCGAGATGACGGTCCGATCACTCCATCCGCTCGCTGAATGTCGCGCGGAACGGGTGCGCCGGATAGACGCCGACGATGCGCAGCTCGCGGGAGAAGAACTTCAGCTCCTCCAGTGCGAAAGCGAGGCCCTTGTCGTTCGGGTGGCCGTCGACATCGGCATAGAATTGCGTGGCGAAGAAGTTGCCGTCGACCATGTAGCTTTCGAGCTTGGTCATGTTGACGCCGTTGGTGGCGAAGCCGCCGAGCGCCTTGTAGAGCGCAGCCGGCAGGTTGCGCACGCGGAACACGAAGCTCGTGACCAGCGGCCCGGAATTCTGCTCGGCCCACTGCTCCTGGCGCGCCAGCACCACGAAGCGCGTGGTGTTGTGGGCCTCGTCCTCGATGTCCTCGGCGAGGATGTCGAGGCCGTAGATCTCGGCCGCGAGACGCGAGGCGATCGCCGCCACGCTCCTGTCGCCGCGCTGGGAGACGTCCCGCGCGCTGCCCGCGGTGTCGCCGGCCACGATCGGCCGGACGCCGAGCTGGCGGATGATGCGGCGACACTGGCCGAGCGCGTGGACGTGGCTTTCGACGGTCTTGATGTCGGCGAGCTTGGTGCCCTTCAGCGCCATCAACTGGTGGCGGACCGGCAGGAACCACTCGCCGATGATGTAGAGGCCCGAGGCCGGCAGCAGATGGTGGATGTCGGCGACGCGGCCGGCGACCGAATTCTCGATCGGGATCATGCCGAGATCGGCCTCGCCGGAGGAGATCGCGCTCAGCGCGTCCTCGAAGGTTGCGCAGGGCATGGCCTCGGCGGTCGGATAGGCCTCGGAGATGGCGATGTGGGAATTGGCTCCCGGCTCGCCCTGGAATGCGATTTTCAAGATCTTGCTCATGTGGGGCCTTGTAGCAGCAGCTTAAGACTTGGACAGCAGCCGGCGTGCGGTTTCGAGATCGGCCGGGGTGTCGACGCCGCGGGGCACGGCGTCGACGACCATCACGTCGATGCGCATGCCGGCTTCCAGCGCCCGCAGCTGTTCCAGCTTCTCCTGCTGCTCCAGCGGCGACGGCGGCAGGCTGACGAAGCGCTCCAGCGCCGCCCGGCGGTAGGCGTAGAGGCCGATATGATGGTAGCGCGGTCCGTCGCCATGCGGCGCCGTGGCCCGGGTGAAGTACAGCGCGCGCATGCGCCGCCTGCCGAGGGGCGAGCCGACCGCCTTGACGACGTTCGGATTGAGGCTCTCCTCCTCGGTGTGGATCTGCGCGGCAAGGGTCGCGATGTCGACGGCGGGATCCTCGAGCGGGGGCAGCACGTCGCTGATGTTCTGCGGGTCGATGGTCGGGAAGTCGCCCTGCAGATTGACCACGATCTCCGCCTCGCGGGCCGGGTCGAGCTTGCACATGGCCTCGTAGATGCGGTCTGACCCGGAGGGATGATCCGGCTTGGTCATGACCACCTCGCCGCCCGCGGCCGTGACGGCCGCAGCAATCTCGGGCGTGTCGGTGGCGACGGCCACACGGCCGATCGCGGCCTCCTGCGCGCGCCGGAGCACCTGCACGATCATCGGCTGGCCGGCGATGTCGAGCAGCGGCTTGCCCGGCAGGCGGGTCGACGCCATGCGGGCGGGGATCAGCACGAGAATTCGGGATTTGGTCATCCGGGAACGGCAGGTCGGAGCCGGTCGCAACAGCGCGGGCCGGACTGGATGGGGACAGCGAAAGCCGCCCGCTTATACGGGTTGCCAGAGCACGGGCAAACCGATATCTCACTTCTGCCGCAGGGGGAGGCGCGACGGCTCGATTCCGCTCGATGCCTTGACGAGTCCTTATCTCGAGTCCTGGGGCGATTCGCGGTCGCGGCCTCGCGGCCTCCGACAGAACAATGAAATCCGCCCTCGGAGCCTGATTCCAAAATGGACTCCTTCGAACTGAACAAAATCATCGGCGCCGTGCTGGCCGCCTGTCTGGTCGTGCTGGTCACGAGCTTCTCCGCTGGCGCGATCTTCGCGCCGAAAATGCCGGAGAAGCCGGGTTTTGAGATCGCCGTGAAGGAGGCCGAGGGCGCCGCCAAGGGTGGCGCTGCGCCGGCCGCGGCCGAGCCGATCGAGAAGCTGCTGCAGACCGCCTCGGTCGAGAAGGGCGCCGCCGCCGCCAAGAAGTGCGCGGCCTGCCACACCTTCGCGAAGGGCGAGAAGAACGGCGTCGGCCCCAACCTCTACGGCATCGTCGGCGACAAGATCGGCGAAGGCCGCGGCTTCAACTTCTCGGCGGCGATGAAGGCCAAGGGCGGCACCTGGACGATCGACGACCTCAACAAGTTCATCGCCAATCCGAAGGGCTACATCCCGGGCACCGCGATGGGCTTCGCCGGCATCCAGAAGGACTCAGAGCGGGCCGACGTGCTGGCCTATCTGAACTCGCTGGCCGACAGCCCGGCGCCGCTGCCCACCGCAGCCAAGTGATCGGCTGCTGACCCACCAGTTTTCGACGGCCGGGCCCCAAGCCCGGCCGTTTTGCTTTGCGGGGCGAATTTCGCCGCATTTGGGACCTTTGGTCGCATCCACCTCGTTCACAACCCGGTATCATGAGGAAAAAGCAAGGTTATTGGTCGAAACCTTGCCGTATATTGGTCCCCTGAATGGAACGGGTTCGCGGGCCGGAGCACCTCGCTGAGGCCGGCGAAACCTGCCCTTGCGAATTGGGTTACGATCAGACGTTGGATCTGGGAGCAGCAGCGGCCACGGCTACCACCTGCTTCAAGCGGTCTTATTCAGAGGAAGTCTCATTTGACGATTACCCGACGACAGCTCCTGCAGAGCAGCGTGCTCGCTGCGATGACCCCGGCGCTCGGCACGGCGGCCAGCCTTGCCCCTCTCGACACCGCCCGGGCGCAGGCCGGCGAGCAGCTGGTCTGGCGCCACGGCCTGTCGCTGTTCGGCGAGATCAAGTATCCGGCGGACTTCAAGCGCTTCGACTACGTGAATCCGGATGCGCCGAAAGGCGGCGTCGCGCGGATGATCTCGCTCGGGACCTTCGACAATTTCAACATCGTCGTGATGTATGTGAAGGGCAACATCGCGTCCGCGGCGGGGCTGGTCTACGAGACCTTGATGACGCGGTCGCAGGACGAGGTGTCGACCGAATACGGCCTGCTCGCCGAGTCGGCGGCCTATCCGGACGACTACTCCTGGGTCATCTACCGCCTGCGCAAGGAAGCGCGCTGGAACGACGGCAAGCCGGTGACGCCCGAGGACGTCATCTTCTCGCTCGAGGCCCTGAAGAAGAACAGCCCGCACTACTCATCCTACTATCGTCATGTGGTGAAGGCCGAGAAGACCGGCGATCTCGAGGTCAAGTTCACCTTCGATGGTCCGGGCAATCGCGAGCTGCCGCACATCGTCGGCGAGCTGCTGGTGCTGCCGAAGCACTGGTGGGAAGGCACCGACGCGCAGGGCCGCAAGCGCGACGTCACCGCGACCACCCTGGAGCCGCCGCTCGGGTCGAGCCCGTATCGCATCAAGGAGTTCGTGCCCGGACGCTCGATCAAGATGGAGCGCGTCAAGGACTATTGGGGCGCCAACCTGCCGGTCCAGATCGGCCAGAACAATTTCGACGAGCTGCAGTTCGAATACTTCCGCGACAACATCGTCGCCCTCGAAGCCTTCAAGGCCGACCAGGCCGACTGGATCAACGAGAACTCGGCCAAGCAGTGGGCCACGGCCTACGACTTCCCGGCCATCAACGACAAGCGCGTGGTCAAGGACGAATTCCCGATCAGCGACTCCGGCCGCATGCAGGGCTTCGCCTTCAACCTGCGGCGTCCGCAATTCCAGGATGCGCGGCTGCGGCGCGCCTTCAACTACGCCTTCGATTTCGAGGAGATGAACAAGCAGCTGTTCTACGGCCAGTACAAGCGCATCAACAGCTACTTCGAAGGCACGGATCTGGCCTGCTCCGGGCTGCCGCAGGGCCAGGAGCTGCAGATCCTCGAGGGCCTGCGCGACAAGGTGCCGCCGGAAGTGTTCACCACGGTCTACCAAGCCCCGGTGGGCGGCAATCCCGAGAACGTTCGCGCCAATCTGCGCGAGGCCACCAAGCTGCTGAAGGACGCAGGCTTCGAGATCAAGGACCGCAAGCTCGTCGATCCCGCCGGCAAGCCGGTCACGGTCGAGCTGCTGGTCCAGGACCCGTCGTCCGAGCGCATCGTGCTGTTCTACAAGCCGTCGCTGGAGCGCCTCGGCGTCGCGGTGACGGTACGCCAGGTCGACAACGTCCAGTATGAGAACCGGGTGCGCACCTTCGACTACGACATGATCATCGATGTCTGGGGGCAGTCGCTGTCGCCCGGCAACGAGCAGCGCGATTTCTGGGGCTCCAAGGCCGCCGACGAGTCCGGCTCGAAGAACACGATTGGCATCAAGAACCCCGCTGTCGACGCGCTGATCGAGAAGATCATCTACGCCAAGGATCGCGCCTCTCTCGAAGCGGCAACGCATGCGCTCGACCGGGTGCTGCTTTGGAATTTCTACGTCGTTCCCCAGTTCACCTATCCATTTGCGCGTAGCGCGCGCTGGGACCGCTTCAGCCATTTCACGCCGTTCCCGAAATATGCGCGGTCCGGCTGGCCGAATCTGTGGTGGTACGACGCCGACAAGGCTGCCAAGGTGAAGCGCTCTTGAGCACGCTCCCGCATCTGTCGCGCCGTGGCGTGCTCGGGCTTGGGCTCGGCGCGCTCAGCGTCTCCCTCCTGAAGCCGGCCATGGCCTCGGAGTTTGGCGCAGACTCGCACGGCACGTCGGCGTTCGGAGACCTGAAATACCCCGCCGACTTCCACCACTTCGACTACGTCAATCCGGAGGCGCCGAAGGGCGGGCTGTTCTCGCTGATCCCGTCGGTGCGCACCTATAACCAGTCCTATCAGACCTTCAACTCGTTCAATGCCTACGTCCTGAAAGGTGAGGGCGCACAGGGCATGGACATGACGTTCGCGACCCTGATGGTGCGCGCCAGCGACGAGCCGGACGCGGTGTACGGGCTGGTCGCGAAGTCCGTCGCGATATCAGCGGACAAGCTGACCTATCGCTTCACGCTGCGTCCCGAGGCGCGCTTTCACGACGGGTCCAAGATCACGGCGCACGACGTCGCCTTCTCGCTGAATACCTTGAAGGAGAAGGGCCACCCGCTGATCGTCGTGCAGCTGCGCGACTTCGTGAAGGCGGAGGCGCTCGACGATGCGACCGTCGTGGTGAGCTTCGTCGAGAAGCGCGCCCGCGACGTGCCGCTCTATGTCGTGACCCTGCCGATCTTCTCCAAAGCCTGGTACGCCAACCGCGCCTTCGACGAGGGCCCGCTCGACGTGCCGCTCGGCTCGGGGCCGTACAAGGTCGGCAAATACGAGATCAACCGCTACGTCGAGTACGAGCGGGTCAAGGACTGGTGGGCTGCCGATCTGCCGGTCAGCCGCGGCTTCTACAATTTCGACATCGTGCGCTACGAGTTCTATCGCGACCGCGACGTCGCCTTCGAGGGTTTTACGGCCAAGAGCTATCTGTTCCGCGAGGAGTTCACCGCGCGCATCTGGGCGACCCGCTACGACTTCCCGGCCATCAAGGACGGCCGCGTCAAGCGCGAGCTGCTGCCGGACGAGACGCCGGCGGGCGGGCAGGGCTGGTTCATCAACACTCGCCGCGACAAGTTCAAGGACCCGCGCGTCCGCCAGGCGCTGACCTACGCGTTCGATTTCGAGTGGACCAACAAGACCATCATGTACGGCGCCTATGCGCGCACGGTGTCGCCGTTCCAGAACTCCGAGATCGTCGCGGTTGGGCCGCCGTCGGCGGAGGAGCTGAAGCTCCTGGAGCCGTTCCGCGGCCAGGTGCCCGACGACGTGTTCGGCGAGCCGTTTGTGCCGCCGGTCTCGGACGGCTCGGGCCAGGATCGCGCGCTGCTGCGCAAGGCGTCGCAATTGCTGGATCAGGCCGGCCTGCGGGTAAAGGACGGCAAGCGGCTGCTGCCCAACGGCGAGCCGTTCACGATCGAATTCCTGATCGACGAGGTCTCGTTCAAGCCGCATCACGGCACCCTCATCAAGAACCTGCAGGTTCTTGGCATCGATGCCGACCATCTGCGTGTCGTCGATGCGGTCCAGTACCGGGCGCGCGTCGAGGATTTCGATTTCGACATCACGGTGCAGCGGCTGACGATGTCGCCGACCCCCGGAGACGGCCTCAGGGCTTACTTCACGTCGGACACCGCCAAGACCAAGGGCTCCTACAATTTCGCCGGGATCAGCAATCCCGCGATCGACGCGCTGGTGGAGAAGGCGATTGCCGCCGAGAGCCGCATCGAGCTGACCTTGGCCTGCCGGGCGCTCGACCGCGTGTTCCGCGCCGGCCACTACTGGATACCGCAATGGTATCGCCAGACCCACCCGATCGCCTATTGGGATCAGTTCAATCACCCGCCGAAGCCGCCGAAATACGCCTCGGGCGTCGGCGCCCCCGACATCTGGTGGTACGATGCCGCCAAGGCCGCAAAGCTGGAGCAGGCGAAGTAGTTCATGGCCGCCTATATTGCCCGTCGCATCTTGCTGATGCTCCCGACCCTGCTCGGGATCCTCTTCATCTCCTTCGTCGTGGTGCAGTTCGCGCCGGGCGGTCCGGTGGAGCGCGTCATCGCGCAATTGACCGGCGCCGACACCGGCGGCACCTCGCGCATTTCAGGCGGCAGCGGTTCGGATTTCGGCGCGCGTCCGCCGGGACAGGTCGGATCCGGCGGCGAGCTGAACTCGAAATATCGCGGCGCGCAGGGGCTCGATCCCGCCTTCATCAAGCAGCTCGAAAAGCAGTTCGGCTTCGACAAGCCGGCGCCGGAGCGGTTCGCGCTGATGGTCTGGAACTTCGCGCGCTTCGATTTCGGCAAGAGCTATTTCCGCGACACCAGCGTGCTGCAGCTCATCAAGGAGAAGCTGCCGGTGTCGATGTCGCTCGGCCTCTGGATGACCTTGCTGACCTATTTGATCTCGATTCCCCTGGGGATTCGCAAGGCGGTCCAGGACGGCTCGCGCTTCGACGTCTGGACCTCCGCCGTGATCATCGTCGGCTACGCCATTCCGGGCTTCCTGTTCGCGATCCTTCTGATCATCCTGTTCGCCGGCGGCTCGTTCCTCAACATCTTCCCGCTGCGCGGGCTGACCTCGGATGGCTGGTCGGACTTCCCGTGGTACTGGAAGATCATCGACTATTTCTGGCATCTCACTTTGCCGCTGGTGTCGATGGCGCTCGGCGCCTTCGCGACCATGACGCTGCTGACCAAGAACTCCTTCCTCGACGAGATCCGCAAGCAATATGTCATGACTGCGCGCGCCAAGGGCTGCAGCGAGAACCAGGTCCTGTACGGCCACGTCTTCCGTAACGCCATGCTGATTGTGATCGCCGGCTTTCCCGGCACCTTCATCCACGCGTTCTTTTCCGGCTCGCTGCTGATCGAGACGATCTTCTCGCTGGATGGGCTCGGCCTGCTCTCGTTCGAGAGCATTCTCAATCGTGATTATCCTGTCGTGTTCGGCAATCTCTTCATCTTTTCGCTGCTCGGCCTCGCGATCAACCTGGTCTCGGACCTGACCTACATGTGGATCGATCCGCGGATCGACTTCGAGGCGCGGGAGGTCTGATGACGATCACGGCCCCCCCTCCGGTCGAGACCACGGCGCAGGCTCCGCTCGGCGAGGCCGCGCCGCCGACGCGGCATCGTTTCCGGCCGTCGCCGCTGAATCAGCGCCGCTGGCAGAACTTCAAGGCCAACCGCCGCGGCTACTGGTCGCTGTGGCTGTTTCTGTTTCTGTTCATCGTCTCGCTGTTCGCCGAGCTGATCGCCAACGACCGGCCGTTCCTGATCAAGTTCGACGGCCACCTTTATTTCCCGGCGTTCGTCACCTATCCGGAAACGGCATTCGGCGGCGACTTCGAGACCGCCGCGGACTATCGTGATCCGTATTTGCAGAAGCTGATTGCGGACAAGGGCGGCACGGTGGTCTGGCCGCTGGTCCGCTACTCCTACGCCACGCACAATCTCGATCTGCCGACGCCGGCGCCATCGCCGCCGACCTGGATGCTGACGGAGGCACAGTGCAAACCCGTGGTCGAGAAGAAAGGGCTGAAGAGCTGCCGGGATCTCGAATACAACTGGCTCGGCACCGACGACCAGGGCCGCGACGTCGTCGCACGGCTGATCTACGGCTTCCGCATCTCGGTGTTGTTCGGCCTGTCGCTGACGTTCTTCTCCTCGATCATCGGCATCGCCGCCGGCGGCGTGCAGGGCTATTTCGGCGGCTGGGTCGATCTTCTGTTCCAGCGCTTCATCGAGATCTGGAACGCCATTCCCTATCTCTATCTGCTCCTGATCCTGTCCGCGGTGCTGGTGCCCGGCTTCTTCACGCTGCTCGGGATCATGCTGCTGTTCTCATGGGTCTCGCTGGTCGGCCTGGTGCGGGCTGAATTCCTGCGCGGCCGCAATTTCGAGTACATCCAGGCGGCGCGCGCGCTCGGCGTCTCCAATGCCGTGATCATGGTCCGCCATCTCCTGCCGAACGCGATGGTCGCGACCATGACGTTCCTGCCCTTCATCGTGTCGAGCTCGGTGATGACCTTGACCGCGCTCGACTTCCTCGGCTTCGGCCTGCCGCCGGGATCGCCGTCGCTGGGCGAGATGCTGTCGCAGGCCAAGTCCAACGTGCAGGCGCCGTGGCTCGGTCTCACCGGCTTCTTCTCCGTCGCGATCATGCTGTCGCTGCTGATCTTCATCGGCGAGGCCGTGCGCGACGCGTTCGACCCGCGCAAGACGTTCAGGTGACCGACATGGATGCGATCAGCCAGCCGCTGCTCTCGGTCAGCGATCTCTCGGTGGCCTTTCATCAGCAGGGCCGCCTGTCGACCGCCGTCGACCATGTCTCGTTCGAGATCAGGCGCGGCGAGTGCGTCGCCCTGGTCGGCGAGTCCGGCTCGGGCAAGTCGGTCAGCGCGCTGTCGGTGCTGAAGCTGCTGCCCTATCCGGTCGCCTCGCATCCGTCGGGCAGCATCCACTTCAAGGGCCGCGATCTCCTGCCGTTGTCCGAACGCGAGATGCGCGAGATCCGCGGCAGCGACATCTCCATCATCTTCCAGGAGCCGATGACCTCGCTCAATCCGCTGCACACGATCGAGCGGCAGATCGGCGAGATCCTGCAACTGCATCGGCCGATCTCGAACAGTGCGGCGCGGACGCGCACGCTCGAGCTCTTGACCCAGGTCGGCATTCCCGAGCCGGAGACGCGGCTCGGCAGCTATCCGCATCAGCTCTCCGGCGGCCAGCGCCAGCGCGTGATGATCGCGATGGCGCTCGCCAACGAGCCGGCTCTGCTGATCGCCGACGAGCCGACCACCGCGCTCGACGTCACCGTGCAGGCGCAGATCCTGGCGCTGCTCGCCGATATCCGGGCACGCCTCGGCATGAGCCTTCTGTTCATCACCCACGATCTCGGCATCGTCCGCCGCATCGCCGATCGGGTCTGCGTCATGAACGGCGGCAAGATCGTCGAGCAGGGCCCGGTCGAGCAGGTGTTCACCGCGCCGGCTCATCCCTACACCAAGGCGCTGCTCGCCGCCGAGCCGAAGCCGGACCCGGCGCCGCCGCGACCCGATTCGCCGGTGGTCATGCAGGCCAAGGATCTCAAGGTCTGGTTTCCGATCAAGCGCGGCTTTTTTCGCTCGACCGTCGGTCACATCAAGGCCGTGGACGGCGTCAGCCTTGCCGTGCGCAAGGGCGAGACGCTCGGCGTCGTCGGGGAATCCGGCTCGGGCAAGACCACGCTCGGGTTGGCGCTGCTGCGGCTGATTTCCTCCGACGGCCTCATCGTCTTCCTCGGCAAGGAGCTGCAGGGGCTGTCCTTCAAGGAGGTCCGCCCGTTCCGCCGCGACATGCAGATCGTGTTTCAGGATCCGTTCGGCGCCTTGAGCCCGCGCATGTCGGTCGGCGACATCATCGCCGAGGGACTGAGCGTGCATCAGCCGAAACTGACGGATGAGGAGCGCGAGGCCAAGGTCGTCAAGGCGCTCAAGGAGGTCGGGCTCGATCCGGAGACGCGCTTCCGCTATCCGCACGAATTCTCCGGCGGCCAGCGCCAGCGCATCTCGGTGGCCCGCGCGGTCGTGCTCGAGCCGAGCTTCGTCGTGCTGGACGAGCCGACCTCGGCGCTCGACATGCTGTTTCAGTCGCAGATGGTCGATCTCTTGCGCGATCTGCAGCGCAAGCGCGAGCTGACCTACATGTTCATCTCGCACGATCTGCGCGTGGTCGCCGCCCTCGCCTCCCATCTGATCGTGATGCGCAACGGCAAGGTCGTGGAGGAGGGGCCGGCGGTCGAGCTGTTCAAGGCGCCGAAGACCGACTACACCCTCGCGCTGTTCGCGGCGGCGTTCAGGAACGAGACGGCGGGGAATGGGACGGCGACGAGCTAGATGTCGCTTGTCGGCAGCCACTCTGCTGCAACTGATGGCGCGAATCCGGAGAGCGTGCCGTGACTGATGCTCCAGGACGTCCAGAATGGATTTCTGGAACCACGCATAAGGATTGGCTGCGTGACGGCTATCGCGTCACCGAAGAACAATGGGCTGATCTCGATTGGAATCGCGCCTGGGTCGATATGGGTCCGTCGCCGGCAGGCAACCTTGGCCCCTACTGGCACGTCCCGCTCAAGAGCGGAGAGACCGTGCACCGGCTCTATCCGAGGCTGCCCTCGAAATGGCGTCGTTTGGTGCAGCAGGCCATCGTCGAGTTGAGCGCATCGGGAAAGAGCGAGCGGCCTTAGGAAACGCACTTGCGAACGTCGACAAAGCTGCTGGGGGATCACCTCTGGTCAGTTCAGGTCATCGGTCGTACCGTGGAGCCGATCAATGGGTCCGGAATGGGCCAAGACGAATTTGATACATTCGCGCGTCTCCAACCTGCATCGGCGCGATCCTGCGATCGAGAGAGGCCGAAGCAAACGGAAGCAATAGGAATGTCCGGCAGGGACACGGTTCGTTGGACCAAGGGATATACGCAATCCGAGCTCGACAGGGCGCAACGTCGATTTGGGTTGGTCTTTCCTCCCGATTTGATGGCGCTTCTGAGACGAAGGCGGCCGACGAATGGACACGACTGGACGGACGATCGTGCGATAAGACGAGCGCTTGAATGGCCGTTTGAAAGTCTTCGTCACTCTGTCGAGAACGGACAATTGTGGTGGTCGGAATGGGGAAGGCTACCTTTGACCGCACGCGCCCGGGAAGAGGCGCTTCGGGAAATCGTGTCCCGGGCGCCAAAACTAATTCCGTTGATTGCTCACCGATATTTGCCTGAGCAGCCGCATGAGTCAGGTAACCCGGTCTTTTCGATCTACGGCGTCGACGCCATCTACTATGGTGCCAATCTGAACGACTATTTCGAACGAGAGTTCACGGGCTGGAGCAGCAAACCCTGGCCTCCGCAAGTCAAGCACATTCCGTTTTGGTCCGACCTCGTCGAGCGATTTGCGCAGGACACAAACACATCGTGATTCCGTCAGTGTAGCTCAGCGCGTTTGCGGGCCACGAGGACCCTATCGTTCGCCCCCGTGGCATGGAAAATGATTTCCCGACGGGCCGTGTCTGCGAAAGCCCGTCCAGCCCCTCCTGAAAAAATATTTCTGTTTCTTATTTTCGGAAACCGTGCATGCTCCGCCCCGTCCTGCCCCACGAGAGGGACGTACGCGTCGTCAGCGATTGCCCGAGCGGGGTGCCGTAGCGCTCCGATTGCTGGAGCGCGAGGCAGACCGACTTCACGCGAGGCGCAACGCCGCGCCATCAACCGACTGCGCCAATCAGCGCCATCAGGATCGACACCTCATGACCGCACAACCGCCATTCTGCAAAGCTGCTCGTCGTGCCCGCCGCTCATCGACCGGCCCGGTGGAATGCGCCCAAACGTCCATCTGTCGTCGTCAATCCGCCGACAATTGATCGCTTGCCACGCCATCCACCGCTCATTCACCCGCCGCGCCATTGTCGCGAAGCTCGCTGCACCATTTCGAGCTCAATCAGCCGGCTCGCCTGCAGCGCTCAAGTCCCCATAGAGCCTGCCGCACCAGTCCAGCCCACCATGCGCGGTTTCCTCCTTTGGAGGCTTTCGGACGCCGGCCGCCCGAATGTGCCGCGCCGTCAATCATGCGGCCGGCATCCGAAGCCCTTCACAGCAGCGGACTCGCGCGCTGCACAAATCGAGACCTCGGGCGTCGATGCATATCTTCGCTATCGGAGCGTACTACTGGCGAGCCTGCTGAATTCTGGCCTTCAGCGTGGCAAGTCCGACCGCGCCGACGATGACATTGCCGCCGATGACATAGCTCGGCGTCCCGTTCAATCCCAATTTCTGCGCAAGATTGCCGCTCTCATCGAGGCTTTGGCGCACCTCCACGCTGTCCATGTCCTTTTCAAGCTGAGCAACGTCGAGACCGATCGTCTGCGCGATGGCCAACGCGCGCGCCTTGTCGGCGGGTCCGCTGCTTTGGAGAAGTCGCTGATGAAAGTCGAGGTATTTCGCGCCCGTCGGGTCTTGCATGCGTACCGCTACCGCGACGCGCGCCGCCTCCAGCGAACCGGGGCCGAGGATCGGAAATTCCTTGAGCACGATCTTGAGCTTGGGGTCGCTCTTCAACAATTCGAGTATATCGCCGAGCGCACGCTTGCAGTAGCCGCAGCTGTAATCGAAGAACTCGACCAGGGTGACATCACCCAGCGGGTTGCCGAGCGTGACCTGGTGCGCTGACGCGAACAAGGCCGGCGCATTTTGCTTCACCAGTGCAGTCTTGTCGGAACCGGGCGCCGCCGCCGGCGTCGCGGCTTGCCGCTTCTTGATCAGGTCGGAGATGGCCTGTTGCACGGCCTCGGGGTGCTTGGCGAGGTAGTCCTTCACGACCTGCTCGATTTCTTCGGGATGGGTCGCTATATAGTCCTTGACGATCGCCTCGATGTCGCTGCGCGAACTCTCCGCTCGGCCGGGCTGCACGCAAAGCAAAGACAGCGTGAAGACGGCAGCCGCCGTGGCAACGCTACGGATCAAATTGGTCATCGGTCATCCTCCATATGGCTGCCGACTTCCGCAGTTGGCGTGTAGTAATGATTTGCGAATTCGTGTCCTCGCAGCATCGCTGCTTCCTTCATCGTCGCGGCATCATCATGCCGGGCGGGGGGACCGGTCTGAACCCCGGCATGCGCGGCGCAAATCGGCCGGTCGGCCGGCAGCGCGCGCCAAGCGGCCCCGGAATCCAACCGGGGGGGCAGACGATCGGGCGACCGACATCCGGCGCCCGCCGGTCCCGCGTCACCCCCGGCTTGCGTGCCACGCACACGCCGTCGGCATTGCGCCGCTCACCAGGTTGGCACGTCGTCGGCAGCTTCGGAATCACGGGGACGACCGTGGTGGACTTCTTCTCGATCTTCTTGGAGCACTGGCTTCGATCCTTTGGGTCGACCGGGGCCGCGCAGCACTCGCCGCTCGTCGTCAGATTCGCGGGCGCGCAGCATTTGCCATTCGCAGTCGGCAAGAAGCCCGAGGCGCAACACTGTGAAAGTCTCGGCAGCCAGTGCAGCGGTATGCATAGCGTGCCGTCGGGGCTCGCAATCTGGCCGGCCGGGCAGCACTGTCCCTTCGACGTCGCCTGGCTCTTGAGACAGCACTTGCCGGCGATCTTCACATAGCCGGGCGCACAGCAGCTGGGGCATTTCCAGTCCGGAATTTTCGGCTTCAACGGATCGCACACGCCGTTCACCACGGTCGTCCCGCAGCAAAGTTGTTGGCCAATCGGGCCGGAATAGATCTGGCTGTTCTCGCAGCATTCATTGTTCGGGCCGATCGCCGTCTGGTTGACGCCGCACATCGGCTTGGCGATATCAGTCGACGGATTGTTGTTCGAACAGATGCCCCTCGGCTGCAGGTCTTTGGGCGAGCAGCATTGGCCATTGACCAGAACATTGGGCGGGGCGCAGCTCGACGCGCAGCTCTTGGTCTTGATGATCCAGATCTGATTGGGCGGACAAACCGATCCGTCCGAACCGCAGACATGGGTCTTGCAGGTCTGCAGACCCGGCGGCTTCGGCATGCCGGCGGGAGGCGGCGCGCCGGCTGGACGCGGCGCAAGCCGTATCTGTGCGGCTTCCCTTGTACACGCGCGCAAGATGGCGATATCTCCCATGTGCCCGCGAGCTGATAGATCGGGCGGCGCGTCGGCATAGTCGATGAAGTAACTGAGCAGCGGTGGCTCATCGCCGCGGCGGATGCGCCAGATCGGATTCCCCTGCAGTCCGTCGATCGCAAGCGCGTCGTTCTGGCCGAGTTGAGCCACGAGCTTGGGATCGGTGGCGTGGCGCAATTGTTCGCCGGTGGTCCAGACGAAGCCGCCGCAGGAGGCCGGATTCATGGTACCGCCCATGTCGTAGCTGTAGCCGATCGCGACGCCGCCATTGCCATTGCGGAAACGTTCGGGGAATCCCACCGCATATTCGTCCGGCAAGGGCTGCCAGATCGGCTGCTTGATCTCAGTGACACCGATCAGCGTATAGCGCAGCACGCGGCCGATCGACGGCGCGGACAAGGCCTCGAAATCCTGCGCCCCGGTCGGCGCCGGCCGCTCGGCCAAAAACATCCGTCCCTCATCGTCGAACGTAATCCTGGAGATCTCGGTGGGACCGGCGGCGGACGGCGCGACGACTTCGATTCTGGCGTCCGCACCGAACGAGCCGTTCGCGTTGAGCCCGACCGACCACACCCGCAAGCCCTCGGCGACCGCGTAGTAGAGCCGGCGGTCGCGAATGGCGAGGCCGAACACTCGCCGATCCGGTGCCGCGTAGCCCCAGGTCTCGGGCTGCGCGCTGTCGAATTGAGGATTCGTAATATCGACGCCTGGCCCGGCCGGCGCCGGCGTCGTCGGAAGTCCCGCGGCTGCGTTGCCGGCGACGCCGTGATCATAGACACCGAGGTCGACGCCGTTCTGGCCGAAGCGATGGATCAGCCCGGTCTCACGGTCGGCGACGAACAGAGACTTGGTCGCCGGATCATAGGCCAATCCCCCGAGCGCCGCGCCCGAATTGGCCTTGTCGCCCGTGGTGACATTCGCGAACAGCGTCACCGCGCCGGTGGCGCCATTGATCTTCCAGATCGATCCCGGGCCGCCGCCCGGACCCCATTGTGCCGGCATGAAGGTCGCGCCGCTAGTCCCGAGCCTGACATGTTGCGGTCGACCTTCAGGTCCCGGCGCGACGATCGAGAGACCATAGGCGGATGTCGCCGCGACGTAAATGTTGGCGGGGGAACTGTCGTCCAGAGCGACGCCAAACACCTGCCCGATCGACTTCGCGCTGACGGTGAACGGCTTCGGCGCACCGACCAATTGCGCCTGGGGCGGACCGCCCATGCGTCTTAGATCGACGATGCGCAGCGACGGCCCTCCAGGATCGATGATGGTCCGAACGTCGGGATCCTGACCGGGCTCGATCTCGAACGGGCGAATAGCCCCGGAGAATCCGGTGACTGCAGCATCGCCGGGGGTGTAAACGCCGGGCGGCGTTTGCGCCGACGCGGGCCCCCCGAGTGCGAGAGGCAGGATCAGCAGCCAGGCGAGGCGCCGCATCGCACGGACGGCGGCTGTCAAGGACGTCTGTCGGCCAAGCTCGATCATGTCGGTCCGCCTCATTTCGGCTGCTTGGGCCGCGGCTCGCAGGAGCCGGTCTTGACGTTGGGCACGGTGTCCGGCGGGCAACATTCTCCACAATTGGTCATCTGCGCGGGATTGCAGCAGCTCCCGTCAAAGGCCATTCCCTGGCTCTTGTCGGAGCAGGGCGTGACACAGGGACTGTTCTTGTCGCCGCCGAGTCTTGTCTGTCCGGCCGGGCAGGCCGCGGGCGGACACATGCCGTAGGGCGCAAAGCCGAAAACCGCCACCTGGTTGGTGTCGTCGCACAGGCACTCGGAGAGCCCGTCCGACTTCAACGCGCCGGGATGGGTGTCCTTCGGGCAATCGCACGAGAACACGTACTTGCTATCGCCGGATCCGGGGTTGGGGACCTGTTGCCAGTGCGGCACCATCGGTTTCGGACAGGTGCAGTAACTGCTCCCTGTGTGGCAGGCATAGGCGCCGGGATCCGTGACCACCAGCGTCCCGTCGCCGGTTTCCACCATGCCCACGCCATATCGATCGTATTGATCCTGATAGACGCCTTTGCCGGAAGGGCTGAAGATCGAGCCGGGACCGCCGATGCCTTGACATTCCGGGTACCTCCACCACTCCATGTAATGTACTTTTTCGCACGTCGCGTTGATCGCGGCGCATGTGGCTTGAACAGGCGGAAGGACCTCGCAATCGCCGCAGGACTGCATGCCAAGCTTTTCCTGCCCCCAGCACAGCGCCTCCTGAAGACATGAGCCGACTTCGGAACCCAATCCAACGGTGCTCTGCTCGCTCTTGCAGGCGCATTTCACGACGTCTGCGGCCGCGCCAACGGCTGCGAGCTCCTTGGAAAGATCGCCGAGAACATTTTCTGCGATCGCGTTGCCAAAGATCGTGTTCAGCTTGCTGACGACTTGGTCGGCGTTGCCCTGCGCCTCTGCGCAGAATTGATTGACCAGGGCTTGCCCTTTCCCCGTGTCCGACCCTGACAAGGCGACGCCGCTGAGTGCTGCGGTCAGTGCAATCGCTGCGTAGCGGCTTGCGTCATTCTCATAGACCGACTTGCACACATATGCGGCGGACAGCGTCCCGATAAAGGCATCCGCGATGTCTTCTGGACTGCAGCCCGCCCGCGCCGGCGACGCCAGCAGAATCATCGCGGCGACGATGGCCGCTCCTTGAACCCGCCAGCGTCCTGCGCGCCCCATGATCCGCCCCTCTGTCGCATCAACGTGGCCGTTCTTTTCAATGTGGCCGTTCTTCTCAATTCCAGCCTTGCGCTAGATCAACAGAGGCGACGGCAGCCGCGCCATCAACCGACTGCGCCAACCAGCGCCATCAGGATCGACACCTCATGACCGCACAACCGCCATTCTGCAAAGCTGTTCGTCGTGCCCGCCGCTCATCGACCGGCCAAGGTGGAATGCGCCTCCGCACCAGTCCTGCCCACCCATGCGCGGTTTCCTCCCTTGGAGGCTTTCGGACGCCGGCCGCCCGAATATGCCGCGCCGTCAATCATGCGGCCGGCATCCGAACCCTTCACAAAAGCGGCAATCGTCTGCCGGGCACGAATCTGTCGCTATACTCTCGAGATCGGGCGAATTACCAAAAGCGCCGGCAGTCAGAATCTCAGATCTCTTGGGCTGCGGCGAGAACCCACGCGATTGCGGGTGATTTGGCCGACGGGCGCGGTCCGCTTACGCCTGTCCAGTCCTCTCGCGAAAAATATTCATCTTTCTTTTTTTCGGAAATCGTGCATACTCCGCCCCGTCCTGCCCCACGAGAGGGACGTACGCGTCGTCACGGACGTCGGGTGCGGGATGCGATGGCCGCGATGATGTTGCAGTGCGCATTCGCGCACCGACGAACGGTGTCATGCGGACGGCGAAGTCGTGTGGTCCTGGCGCCCCGATGCTGGCGTCAAGGTCGCGGGAGCCGATGAGGCCTGCGGCCGACAGGGGCAAGAAAGCCGGTCCCTGGGGAGATCACGAAGTAAGTCGCAAAACATCGCGCAGGGAAGGCCGGATGTTCGGCCCGTACCTGTGGTGACTACCGCGTGCTTGTTGCACGCAACCACGGGTGCGGTCGGCACCCGGCCTTCCCTGCGCCCTCTCATGTTTTCGAGGGCGGATGATTGCGCAAAGCTCGGGCCCATGAGGCCGCGAGAATGCGGATGCTCGTCCTCATGCTGTTTGAGACGTGAAGCTTGATGATGGCTTGATGCACGGCCTGATGAGAGCCGCTGCATACTCCGATGCTCGCTGCCTGATCATGGCACGTCGTCATTGCGAGCGCGGCGAAGCAATCCAGGCTGCCGCCGCTGAGAGATCCAGGGTCGCTTCGCTACGCTCGCAATGACGGAGGAGAGAGATTGTCTCTCTCTGTGCTCATGTGCGCGATGCGCCACGGGCAGCGAACGAGTCGCGATATTTGTCGTTCGTAGGGTGGGCAGAGGCGCATGGCGAGCTGGCTGCGCCAAGCGCATCTGTTGCGTGGCGCCGTGCCCACCGTTCGAACCACGCGCTCGTATCTATGACGGTGGGCACGTCACGATCCGCGACGCTGGCGCGTCGCCGATCGCGCCTTTGCCCACCCTACGATTTCAATCGAGCCGCTTGATCGCGAGCACGTCGCTGCCGCCGGCCCGGATGCGCGCGATTGCGCCGCGCGTCGGCTCGATCCGCGTAGCCATATGGAAGGCGTTGGCGTGGACGATCGTGTCGGCATCGCGCACGATCGCAACGTGGCCCTTCCAGAAGATGAGATCGCCGCGACGAAGCTGCGCACGTTCTTGGTCATCGAGCACGCGCCCGAGCGCTGCGAGCTGCATGTCGCTGTCGCGCGGGCACTCCATGCCTGCAGCATTCAGCGCGACCTGCACCAGGCCGGAGCAGTCGATGCCGAGGCTGCTCTTGCCGCCCCACAAATAGGGCGTACCGACGAAGCGCTCCGCGACGGCAACATAGTCGTGCTCGATCGCATCCAGCGACGTGACGTGCTGTTGCGGGACGAACCAGCCCTCCGCCGTCACCACGAAGCTGGCCTCCTCGCGCGTCACGGCGATGGTCGATCCCATGAGCAGCGTCTCGACCGGCGGCAGCTTGATCGACGGACCGGGGAACGCGAAACTGCGCAGCACACTGATCTTGTGCGTCGATGCTGCCGCAGGCGCCGCCAGCGCCGACTCCGGCAGCCAGCCGACATAGCCGTCGGCTGCGAGCTGGCCCCAGGCCCAGCCCTCGCCGTTGCGATCATAGATCGTGACGCGCTCGCCCCTCAGCGCCTGCGTCGCCAGCTCGGCGCCGGAGAACGGCTGCTGGCGCAGCGGGGCGATGGAATCGGCGACCACCAGCATCTCGCCCTCGACGAAGCGCGCGGCCGTCACCTGGCCTTCGAGATGCTTGGCCGCGATGTCGCCGCGCGCGGGCGTGAGGCGCGGATCAGCCATAGCGTTCGCTCAGAAGCTTGTAGAGCGCGCGTGCGGCCTGGCACTCGCCGCCTTCGGGCCGGCCCGGCTTGGCCGACGGCGTCCAGGCGAAGATGTCGAGATGCAGCCAGCTCCTCGCGTGCTCGACGAAACGCTGCAGGAACAGCGCGCAGGTGATCGAGCCGGCGAAGCCGCCGGACGGCGCGTTGTTGATGGTCGCGACCTTGGAGTCGAGCCAGCTGTCGTAGGGCGCCCATAGCGGCATGCGCCACAGCGGATCGTTCTCGGCGGCCGCGCAGCGCGCGACGTCGGCGGCGAGCGCTTCGTCCTGGGTGTAGAATGGCGGCAAATCGGGACCGAGCGCGACGCGCGCCGCGCCGGTCAGCGTGCCCATGTCGATCAGCAGGTCGGGCTTGTCCTCGTCGGCCAGCGCCAGCGCGTCAGCCAGGACCAGCCGGCCCTCGGCATCGGTGTTGCCGATCTCGACCGTGATGCCCTTGCGCGAGGGAAACACGTCGAGCGGACGGAAGGCGTTGCCGGCGACCGCGTTCTCGACCGCTGGAATCAGCACGCGCAGATGCAGCTTGAGCTTGGCATCCATCACCATCTGCGCCAGCGCCAGCACGTTGGCGGCGCCGCCCATGTCCTTCTTCATCAGGAGCATGCTGCTCGACGGCTTCAGGTCGAGCCCGCCGGTGTCGAAGCAGACGCCCTTGCCGACCAGGGTCACCTTGGGATGCGATGGATCGCCCCAGACGAGCTCGATCAGGCGCGGCGCGCGGGTCGAGGCGCGGCCGACGGCATGGATCAGCGGATGGTTCTGGCGCAGCAGATCGTCGCCGACGACGCTGCTGAAGCGGGCGCCGAAGCGGTCGGCGAGCTGCTTTGCAGCGGCCTCGAGCTCCTCGGGCCCCATGTCGTTGGACGGCGTGTTGACGAGGTCGCGCGCCAATGTCGCCGCGTCGGCAAGTCGGTTCAGCTCGGCGGCGTCGACGCCATCCGGCGGAACGAGGCGAACCTCCGGCGTCTCGGTCTTGCGGTAGCGGCCGAAGCGGTAGCTGCCGAGCGCGAAGGCGAGCGCCGCCAGCCGCGCATCATGGGGAGCATTGGCAAAGCGGTAGGTGCCGGCGGGCAGCAGGCCGGGCAGGGCGCCGGGCCGGAACAGATCGCGGTGCCCGGCGTCGTCGTCCTCGATGCCGAACAGCACCTGCGCGATGCGGCCGTCGGCGGCGGGCAGCGCCAGATAGCTGCCGGGCTTGGCGGTGTAGACGTTGGCCTCGGCGAAGTTGCGCGCTTCAGCCGACAGGCTCTCCTTGATCCCCGGCCAGCTCGCCTTCGTCACGAAGGTGATCGGGATGGCGGACGTTGTGGAGGCGGTCTCGAACATCGACGGCATGCCTAATGGTTCCCTAACTGGCGCGCGGCAGCCAGACTTCGCAGAGTTTGAAGGCCGCTGCAATCGCGCCGGCCGCATCGCCTGCAAGCCGACGCAAATGTGACGGCTGCGCCTGGAACACGCCATTAACCGGCTGTTAGCGTTAACAGTTTATTGCTGGCGCGTTCAATTCGCCCGTTCGAGTCCAAGTGACATGCGTCAAGCGCCTCCCATTCCCCGGCTCCTCGCGTCCGTTGCCATCGCCGCGCTCGTTGCTGCGGGCCTCGGCGGCTGCCAGACTATGTCCGACGTCACGGGCTCGCTGCGCAGCCGGGCCGAGCCGCCGCCGCCCGCGACCCCGCAGCGCGCGGTCGAGGTCTATGGCGAGCGCTACCGCGCCAACCCGAAGGATGCGGCCATCGCGCTCGCCTACGGCCAGGCGCTGCGCAACAACGGCCAGCGCGAGCAGGCGGTCGCCGTGCTCGAGCAGGCCACGCTCGCCAACGCCGGCAACAAGACCGTGCTCGCGGCCTACGGACGTGCACTCGCCGACAACGGCAATTTCAAGCTGGCGTTCGACGTGCTGTCGCGCGCGCACTCGCCCGACAATCCCGATTGGAAGCTGCTGTCGGTGCAGGGCACCGTCTTGGACCAGATGGGCCGCCACGACGAGGCGCGGCGCTATTACGACAGCGCGCTGAAGATCGTGCCGGGCGAGCCCTCGGTGCTGTCCAATCTCGGCCTGTCCTACATGCTGACGCGGGAGCTCCCGAAGGCCGAGGAGGTGCTGCGCCAGGCCTACGGCTCGCAGCGGGCGGACGCGCGGGTGCGCCAGAACCTCGCCCTCGTCGTCGGCCTGCAGGGACGCTTCGCGGAGGCCGAGCAGATCGCACGGGCCGATCTGCCGCCGGACGAGGCCGCCGCCAACGTCGCCTATCTCAAGCAGATGATTCAGGGGCAGAGCCAAGGCAAGGGCAAGGCGCGCAACGCGGCGCCGATGGCCGCGCTCAACCAGCCGGACTGACGGCGTGCCCTATCGTGTCGCGCCTGTGAGCAGGCGGCGGCATGTGTCGACGAACACGTCGGCGCCGGTGACGATGTCGGCGTCGGCGGTATTCTCGGTCCAGTGATGGCTGATGCCGCCGATCGACGGCACGAACAGCATGCCGGCCGGCATGATGGTGGCCAACACCTGCGCGTCGTGCCCGGCGCCGCTCGGCATCCGCAGCGACTTGCCGCCGGCGAGATCGCGGCTGGCGGCCTCGATCGCATCCTGGAACGTGCCGTCCATCATGGCCGGTGCACCGGTGCGGATGCGCTCGACCCCGACCTGACAGGGACCTGCTTCGGACGCCTGCGTGGCCATCTCACGCAGCAGCTGTTCGAGCCGGTCGACCACGGCGGCATTGTCGTCGCGGATCTGGAACAGCATCTCGGCCTGGCCGGGGATGATGCTCGGTGCGCCCGGATCGAGCGTGATGCGTCCCGTGGTCCACACCGTGCGCGGGCCGCAGGCGGCCGGAAAGCGCGCATCGATCGCGACACAGAACTTGGCGAGCGCGAGCCCGGCATCCTTGCGCACCGCCATCCGCGTCGTGCCGGCATGGTTCTGCTCGCCGGTGAAGGTGATGCGGTATTGCCAGATGCCGACGATCGAGGTGACGACACCGATCTTGAGCCCGCTCGCCTCGAGCGTGTCGCCCTGCTCGATATGAGCTTCGAGATAGCCGATATGCCGGCCGCGCTCGGCCTGCAGGCGCGGCCGTCCGGCGAGGCCCATCTCGGCAAGCGCCTCGCGCATCGTGCGCGGGCTGCTGCGGTCGCGGGCAGCATCGATGTCGGCCTCGCTGACGTCGCCGACATAGGACCGGCTGCCGAGCATGCTGCCGAAGTGGCCCTCCTCGTCGCACCAGGAGGCGACCTCCACCGCACCGTTGATGGACGGGTCTGGATTGAGCACGCGCGCCGCCTCCAGCGCGTAGATGACGCCGAGCGGGCCGTCGAGCCAGCCGGCCTGATTCTGGCTCTCGAGATGCGATCCGGCCAGCAGCTTGGGGCCCGGCTTGGCGCTGGTGCCGAGCACATTGCCGATGCCGTCGATATCAGGCGTGAGCTGCGCGTCGGGCAGGCGCTCGGCGAGCCAGGCCAGCGACTGACGATGGGCCTCAGAGAACGTCGGCCGGTGTACGCCGGTCTTGTAGGTGCCGAAGGCACGCAGCGCGTTCAGATCGGCCAGAACGCGGGCGCCGTCGGCGCGGCGGAGCTTGTCGGACATCAGGCGGAGACCTCGATCATGCTCCGCCTAGCTTCCAGGGTAGAGCCGCGACCGCAAGCGAAATTTCTCGCGAGCGGTCTACGTCTACTGCATGGCCGCGACCTTGATGCCGGTCGGTCCCAGAATGACCACGAACAGCACCGGCAGGAAGAACAGGATCATCGGCACCGTCAGCTTCGGCGGCAGCGCCGCGGCCTTCTTCTCGGCCTCGTTCATGCGCATATCGCGATTTTCCTGCGCCATCACGCGCAGCGACTGCCCAAGCGGCGTGCCGTATCGCTCCGATTGCTGGAGCGCGAGACAGACCGACTTCACGCCCTCCAGGCCGGTGCGGCGGGCGAGGTTCTCATAGGCGACCTTGCGGTCTTGCAGGTAGGAGAGCTCCGCGGTGGTCAGCGTGAACTCCTCCGACAACGCGATCGACTGGCTCGAGATCTCGATCGCCACCCGGCGGAAGGCGGCCTCGATCGACATGCCGGACTCGATGCAGATCAGCAGCAGGTCGAGCGCGTCGGGAAACGCGCGCTTGATCGACAACTGCCGCTTGGAAATCGCGTTGCTGAGGAACAGCATCGGAGCCTGCAGTCCGAGATAGGCCATGCCGACGCAGATGCCGATCTTGACCGGCATCGATTTCTGCAGATGCGCGATCACGAAGACGTACAGCACGGAGCCGACGAACAGCACCAGCGGCGTCACCATGCGCGCGAACAGGAAAGTGATGTAGGGCGCCTGGCCGCGGTAGCCCGCCATGATGAGCTTCTCGCGGGCCGCTTCCTGGGCGAGCCATTTGGTGAGGTTGAAATCCTCCACGACACGAGAGATGAGCTGCTTCGGCGTCTGCCGCAGCGAGACCTTCTCGCCGGCGTTCAACCGCTCGCGCTCACGCTGCTTGATCCGCTCGCGTTCGCTGGCGACCGCCTTCATGCGCTTGTTCAGGTTTTCGCCCGCGAACAGCGGCATGATCAGCGTATAGACGGTGGCCGTCGCCGCGATGGCGGCGAAGAACATCGTCATGAAGTGCGGGTCGTGCAGCTTGGTGACCAGAAAGTCGACCATGGTCCACCTCAGAAATCGAAATTGATCATCTTCTTCATGACCAGGATGCCCATCGACATCCAGATCACGCAGCCGACCAGCATCAGCTGGCCGGTCGGATGGGTCCAGAGCAGCGAGATGTAGTCGGGCGTGCTCAGATAGACCAGCAGCATCACGATCGGCGGCAGCGATCCGATGATGCCCGCGGAGGCCTTGGCTTCCATCGACATCGCCTGGATCTTCTCGCTCATCTTCTTGCGGTCGCGCAGCACCTTCGAGAGGTTGCCGAGAGCCTCGGAGAGGTTGCCGCCCGACTTCTGCTGGATCGCGATGACGATGCCGAAGAAGTTGGCTTCCGGCAGCGGCATACGCTCATACAGCCGCGCACAGGCCTCGCCGAGCGGCATGCCGATCGCCTGGGTCTCGATGATCGCGAGGAACTCGCTGCGCAAGGGCTCCGGCGCATCGGCGGCGACGACCTTGATCGATTCGAACAGCGGCAGGCCCGCCTTGATGCCGCGCACGATCACGTCGACGGCGTCCGGCAATGCTGCCAGGAATTTCTTCTCGCGCCGCTTCTTGAGGTAGCCGAGGATCCAGCGCGGCAAACCGAGACCTGCAGCGAAGCCGAGCCCGAGCGCGCCGAGCGGGCCGCCACCGGCGAAGAAGGCGACCGCGCAGACGACGAAGCCGAGGACGCCGGAAACGATCCAGAACTTCTGCACGGTCCAGTCGAGCCCAGCCTGCGAAATCCGCATATTCAGCGGGACTTTGCTCTGCTTCTGGGCCTTCGCCTCGAGATCCTTCAGCGACGACTCGACCTGCTCGCGGCGCGAGCGCTGACTGCGTTCGGCCTGGCGGACCACCGGCTCGGACTTGGCGACGGTGCTGCGCCGCTGCTCGGCCTTCCGCTCACCCGACAGCAGGGGATAAAGGAACACCCAGGCGATGCCGCCGATGGCGGTGGCGGCGAGGAAGGCAAGGGCGAGAGCCTGAAGCTTCATGGGGTCTCTCCTCAGTCCTTGCTCGCGACTTCGGCGGCGTCGAGTGCAGCCGCAAGCCGCTTCTCTTCGCCGTAGTAGCGCGCACGCTCCCAGAACCGCGGCCGACCGATTCCGGTCGAGCGGTGGCGCCCGATGATCTTGCCGTTCGCGTCCTCGCCGATCATGTCGTAGAGGAAGATGTCCTGGGTGATGATGGTGTCGCCTTCCATGCCCATCACCTCGGTGATGTGCGTGATGCGGCGGGAGCCGTCGCGCAGGCGCGCCGCCTGGACGATGACGTCGATCGAAGCGCAGATCATCTCACGGATGGTCCGCGACGGCAGCGAGAAGCCGCCCATCGTGATCATGGATTCGCAGCGGGACAAGGCTTCGCGCGGGTTGTTGGCGTGCAGCGTGCCCATCGATCCGTCGTGACCGGTGTTCATGGCCTGCAGCAGGTCGAAGGCCTCGGGTCCGCGGACCTCGCCGACGATGATGCGTTCGGGTCGCATACGCAGGCAGTTTCTCACCAGCTCGCGCATCGTCACCTGGCCTTCGCCTTCGATGTTGGGCGGCCGGGTTTCGAGGCGCACCACGTGTGGCTGCTGCAGCTGGAGCTCGGCGGCGTCCTCGCAGGTAATGACGCGCTCGTCGTGATCGATGTAATTGGTCAGACAGTTCAACAGCGTGGTCTTGCCCGAACCGGTACCGCCGGAGATCAGCACGTTGCAGCGGACGCGGCCGATGATCTGCAGGATCTCCGCGCCCTCCGGCGAGATCGCGCCGAACTTGACCAGCTGATCGAGCGTCAGCTTGTCCTTCTTGAACTTACGAATGGTGAGCGCGGGGCCGTCGATCGCAAGCGGCGGAACGATGGCGTTGACGCGCGAGCCGTCGGCGAGACGCGCGTCGCAGATCGGCGAGGATTCGTCGACACGGCGGCCGACCTGGCTGACGATGCGCTGGCAGATGTTCAGGAGCTGCTGGTTGTCGCGGAACCGGATGCCCGTGCGCTGGATCTTGCCGTTGACTTCGATAAAGACCGTACCGGCGCCGTTGACCATGATGTCGGCGATGTCGTCGCGCGACAGCAGCGGCTCCAGCGGGCCATAGCCGAGCACGTCGTTGCAGATATCGTCGAGCAGCTCTTCCTGCTCGGCGATCGACATCACGATATTCTTGATCGCGATGATCTCATTGACGATGTCGCGGATTTCCTCGCGCGCGGATTCGCCGTCGAGCTTGGCCAGCTGAGCGAGATCGATCGCTTCGATCAGCGCCCCGAAGATCGTCGCCTTGACCTGATAGTAACTGTCCGAACGCCGGGCCTCGACAACCGGTGGCGGCGGCGGCGGAGCCTGCCGGGTCGGAGCCAGAGGTGGCGACGGCACGGCCGGAGACGCCGCGCGTGGTGCTGCCGGCGCCGGCTCGGGCGCTGGCGCAGCCGGCCTGAGGGTCCTGGTATCGTTGTCCAATCCGCTACGCTTACCAAACACGACTTAGAACTCCACGCGTGCCTACTTCGCCCTCAGCTTGTCCAGCAGAGGCGACAGGAAGGAGCCTTTCGGCTTCTTGGTCTCGCTGCGGCCGGTGAGCCGCTGCGCAATCTGGAGAAACATCTCCGTCGTCCGATGACTGGGAGACATTTCCGCAATCATCTGGCCGTTGTTGGCGGCGGCGCCGAAGATCTGCGGCTCGAACGGGATCGTCGCGATCGGCGGGCTTTCGATCGCCTTGGCGAACTCGCTCGCATTGATCTCGGGCCGCTTGGGAACGCCGACCTGGTTCAGGCAGTAGAGCGGCATGCGATCGTTCGGCCGGGCGGCCTTGAGGAGATCGAACATGTTCTTGGTGTTGCGTAGCGAGGCGAGATCCGGCGCCGCGACGATCAGGATGTCGTCCGCGGAGATCAGCGCCCGCTTGGTCCAGCCTGCCCATTGATGCGGAACGTCGAGCACGATGCAGGGCATCGAGGCCCGCAGCGTGTCGAAGACCGCATCGAATGCCTCGGCGCCGAAATCGTAGACCCGGTCGAGCGTCGCGGGCGCGGCCAGCAGGCTCAGATGATCGGTGCATTTCGACAACAGCCGGTCCATGAAGGCGATGTCGATCCGGTCCGGCGAGAACACCGCGTCCGCGATGCCCTGCGCGGGATCCTGGTTGTAGTCGAGGCCGGCGGTGCCGAACGCCAAATCAAGGTCGGCCACGACGGAATCCATCGACAGGTTGCGCGCGATCGCCCAGGCGATGTTATGGGCGAGGGTCGAAGCTCCGACGCCACCCTTGGCGCCGACGACGGCAATGATGCGCCCGACGGCCTTGGCCTCTGGCGCCGAGAACAGGTTGCAGATCGAGCGGACGACGTCGATCGGCGTCACCGGCGACAGCACATAGTCGCTGACGCCGCGCCGCACCAGCTCGCGATACAGCGTGACGTCGTTGACGCGGCCGATCACGACGACGCGCGTGCCCGGGTCGCAAACCGTGGCGAGCTGATCCAGGCCTGCCAGGATGTCGGTGCGCGCATCCGTCTCCAGGATGATGACGTTCGGGGTCGGTGCCGACCGGTAGGCCTCGATCGCCGCCGCCATGCCGCCCATCTGAACCTTCAGATGCGCCTTGCCGAGGCGCCGGTCCTCACCGGCGGCCTGAACCGTCGCGGCGGTTTCCACCGTCTCACAGAACGCCTGCACGGACACGCGCGGCGCGGGCGCGATGTGATCGTCGGCCGGCGGCGGCACGACGTCAGGCTGCTCCTCTTGGGTCTGTCGGGCGTAGCTGATCATTTGCCTGTGTCGCTGAGTTTGGCCTTGTCGGCCTCTGGATACGTGATCGCGGTTGATTGTCCCTTGCGATATTTGTCGAACAACGCCGTGCGCCGGGTGGTATAGGACGGCGTTTCGGATCGCGGCTGCACGAGATCAGACGGGTTTGCGACCATTGCCGCCATGTTGCGCTGGTAGGCGCAGCCGTAGTTCCAGTCAGGCTTGTTGTCGAACCAGTTCTTGTTCTTGATCGACGGCCCGAGGTCGTCCGGCCAGACGCCGCAGGGCCCGACCGTGGCCGACATTTTAGGATAGCTCAGCCGGATCGCGGCCATCTGGCGCGGGTCCTTCGGCTGATAATTGCGTACGGTGATGCCGTGCGGCGGAACGCCGGCGGCGGCAAGCAGGGAGTGGATCTCCCGCATCGAGTCGGCGGCCGCCCGTGCATTGGGGGTGCCGCTCGGCACGTCGGCGCTGATCGCGCCCGTGCCTTGGCGAATCCAGCCCTGGGCCAGTCCCATCACGTCGGCGCGCTGCTCGGCGGTCAGGCCGCCACGGCCCTGGCCGACGAAGACCACCAGGGAGTCCGGGGCCTCCTGGATCGCAATCGGGTGGCGCAGCCGGTAGTCGTCCGGGATGCTCGCCGTGGTGGCAGCGTCTCTGGTGTAGTTGCAGGCGCCGAGCAGGGCTGCGGCTCCGGCGAGCGCTGCGGCAAGGGGCAGGCGGCGGTATCGAGCGGGGCTGGATGTGATGGTCATCGTTGCAGGTCCTTGTCCCGGCTCAGTCCGTGATGAAGCCATAGGTGCCGCGATAGTTGCGTCCGGGTTCGGCCCGGCCGGGTACGCCGTAGATGCGGTTGATGCTGCCCAGGAGATCGGCCTGGGGGTCGGACGCGGCCGCGAAGCCGTCGTCAGGGCGGGAGAGATCCTTCTGTGCCACGGCGCGGACGACGAACGGCGTCACCAGAACCATCAGTTCGGTCTGGTTGTTGACGTAGTCGCGGCTGCGGAACAGCGCGCCGAGGACCGGCAGCTGCATCAGGCCCGGCATGCCGCTGATCGCCTGCTTGGTCTGCTGCTGGATCAGGCCGGCCATCGCCATGGCGCCGCCGGAGGGAATTTCCAGCGTGGTCTCGGCACGCCGGGTCTTGATCGAAGGAACCGTCAACGAGTTGACCGTCGTCGAGCTGACGGCTTGCGACAGCGTGATCGAGTTCTCGTTTGAGAGCTCCGAGACCTCGGTCATCACCCGCATCGAGATCCGGCCCTCGCTGAGCACGACGGGCGTGAAGTTGAGCGAGATGCCGAACTTCTTGAAGCTGATCTGCGTCGTACAGACATGGGTCGTCGGATCGCAGGAGTAGCCGGCAGGAACCGGAAACTCGCCGCCGGCGATGAAGGTCGCGGACTCGCCCGAGATGGCGGTCAGATTGGGTTCCGCGAGGGTACGGATCACGCCCGCGTTCTCCATCGCGCGCAGCGTCGCCTGCACCGTCGGGGCCGCTCCGAACGCTGCGCTCACGGCATTGTTCGAGACCAGATTGCTGCCATAGGCCGTGAACGGATTGGAGTTGGCGAATTTGACGACGGCCGTTCCATAGTTGAGCTGGCCGGACAGATCGATGCCGAGCTGCTTGACGATCGAGCGCTGCACCTCGGCGACCGTCACCTTCAGCATGACCTGGTCGCGGCCGCGCACGGTGATCGAGTTGACGACCTTGTCGGCGCCGCCGGCGAGCCGGGCGGCGAGTTCGCCGGCCTGCTGGGCTTCGATCTGGCTCGACGCCGAGCCGGTCAGCACGATGCTGTCGGCGAGGCCTTCGATCTGGATATCGGCATTCGGCAGCAACTGCTTCAGCGCCGCCCGCGCGCCGTTCAGGTCGCGCTTGACCGCGATGTCGTAGGCCGCGATCTGCTGGCCCTGCGCGTCGAAGAAGACGATATTGGTCTGGCCGATCGCCGCACCGATGATGTAAGCGCGCTGGGCGGAGCGCACGACGGCATTCGCGATCTTCGGATCGGCGACGAGAACGTCCTTGATGTCGCGCGGCAGATCGATGACGACGGACTTGCCGATGCCGAGCGCAAGGAAGCGTGCATTGATCTGGCCGTCCGCGGCGGCTGCGGTCGCCGGGCGGTAGTCTGCCGCGATCACCGGCGCGATCGCCGGATTGAGGGTCAGCGCAGCGGCGGCCGAAAACGACAGCGCGCGGACCAACAGGGTCCGCATCTTCCGCTGATTTTCGCTGCAGGTCATCTTGGTGGTCCTCTTGCTCACTTCTGCGTCGTCATCGTGCTGGGAATGCCGAAGCGGACGACGGCAACGCTGTCGCTGCGCTTGCGGCTGGTCTCGTCCGTGCGGTGCTCGGCCACGTTGACGTCGGCGATGCTGCGGAGCGCCAGGGACAGCGTTCCGGTTTGACGGGCACGCGCGAGCGTCTCGGCCTGTTCCGGCTTCAGCTCCAGCGTGACGGTCTTGCCGACCACCGTGGTCTGGCCGTCCTTTTCCTTCGGAGCCTGATCGATCGCCAGCACGCGGATGTTCGACAGGATGATATCGGAGCTGACGACGTCGCCCGCGTTGGGCTGATCCGGATTGCGCTCGCGCTTGGACAGGATCACGTCGACGCGGTCGTTCGGCAGGATGAAGCCGCCGGCGCCGGTCTCCGGAGAAATCTCGGTGGAAACGGCGCGCATGCCGGCGGGCAGGATCGCGGCCATGAAGCCCGAGCCGTCGGCCTTGACGAGCTTCTGTTCGCGGATGGGCTCGCCGGCAATGAACGGCGCCCGCGCGATCGTGCCGGTGATCTGCGTCTGTCCTTCGGGCCGCTCGCTGCGCCGGATGAAGCTGGAGCTGGCCGTGGCCGCCGGCCAGCTCTGCCACTGCAGATCTTCGGGCTTGAGCGAATGGCCGAGGGCGATGTCGCCCTTGGCGACGAGAACGTCGACGGTGGGCATCTGCGGCGCGGGCGCGGCAACTTGAGCCGGCCGGTCGTCGGACCCGCTCGCGAGATATGCGGCCACGCCGCCAGCGCCTACAGCGATGGTCAGAACCACAATGCGTGCGGTATTCATACGCTTCACTTTCCACATGACGCCGCGACGTTTCCGCCGCCGTGATGGGAGTTGAGCAGTTATTCGTCAAAGCATGGTTAATGAGGCGTATCTAAATCGCCTTAACACCGCGTTGACACGGTGCTTTCAGAGCAATGCAAGACGCGCAGCGTCGATCGCCTTCACCCAATCGGTCTCCGGATAAACCATCAGAGCGCCCAGGGCGAGCGCGATGCCATAGGGCACGCCGCTCTCCTTGGCGTGCAGGCGTGCAAGCCAGGGTTGCCCCGCCAGCATGTAGGGCAACGGCCATTGCCGGAACTGCATGAGGGCGAGAGTGAGCACGCCGCCGAAGATCGAGGCGTACAACAGGTAGTTCATCAGGTGGGCGAAGCCGAACCACAGCGCGGCGGCGGATGCGACCTTGGCGTCACCGCCGCCGATCCAGCCGAATGCAAAGCAGGTGAAAGCAATCACCAGCAGGGTCGCGCCGGCGCCGAGGTGCATGAGCATGTCAGCCATGCTCATGCCGCTCAGCGGCGCCAGAACCAGAAAGCCGGCGACGAGCGCAAGGGAGACCCGGTTCGAAATGGTCATCGTGAACAAATCGCTCGCCGCGGCAAAGGCCATCAGGGCCGGAAACAGCAGAAGGCGCGCGAGATCGAGGGTCATGGGCTCTCAATGGCATCGACGCGGCGCGTGGGTGCGCCGCTGCGCCAGAGTCTAGCTGCAAGAAATAAACGATCGGGAAACAGCCGGAATGGCCGGTTGGCTGTCGATCTCACCAGACGCTGACGATGCGGGCCGCGAGAGCGAGGATGGACAGGCCGAGGCCGCCGCAGATCCAACGCAAGGCGACGTCGGCCGCCCTGGGCGGGGGCCGGGACGCGGCTGCGGACAAAACGTGGTTACGCATCACTGAACGCCGCGAAGCTGAATGTGGAAATGATAAAGGCCCCGGATGTCCGGGGCCTTCTTTGCTCGGCCGTGACGACCGCTTACTTCAGCGAGGTGTTGATCGCGCCGAACTTGGAGCTCAGGCTGGAGCCGAGACCGTTCACCGCGGCAATGATCGCGAGCGAGATGCCGGCGGCGATCAGACCGTATTCGATCGCGGTCGCGCCGGATTCATCCTTCACGAAGCGAGCAAGAAGATTCTTCATAGGTAACTCCATGTACACGTGGCTGGTCGAACAAACTCTGGTCGTTGCGGCGTTCTCAGCACCGTGACCATGCGGCCACCCTAGGGGGCAGGAATTTCGGCGTAGTTAATTCGGTCGCCGAAACACGGCGACAAATGGCTGTTATTGTGCAGAGTAAACATAGGATGAAGCGCGGCGCGATCATTCGAAATGATGCATGGTCGCGCCGCGGTCGGTCTCGTTGAAAAGATGAGCGCAGGGTTTCGGCGATCATGCCCGACCGGTCCATCGCGGGGCCTGCTCCGCATTCCGCACTATATGCATATGGCCGTGTCGACCTGGCTGGCGGAGCATGTGGCTCGATGTCGATCGCGCTGGGCCGATAGGCAGAGCGGTTTTGCCGGCGCCGAGGTTCACGGCTCCTTAAGCGCCAAGGAGTACCCCTCGGAACAGTTCATGAGATGAGGAATGTGATGTCCGGTCTGCCATGGGAAGTCGCGCTGATGCTCGGCCAGACCATCGAGAAGGTGTTGCCGATCACCTTGGTGCTGGCGGTGGTGTTCTCGGTGCTCAGTCACTTCTGGGCCTGCAATCCCGGCAAGCCGTGGTGGCAGAAGCGCGAGCTCGTCACCGACGTGGTCTACTGGTTCTTCGTGCCGGTGTTCGCCCGGGTGCTCCGCATCGGCTTTCTCGTGCTCGGCGCCAGCGTTCTCTTCAAGATCCGCGACGCCGACGAGTTGATCGCCTTCTATGAGAACGGGCACGGCCCGCTGGCGCAGCTTCCCGAATGGCTGCAGGGGATGCTCTTCCTCGTGCTCTCCGACTTCATGCTGTACTGGACGCATCGTCTGTTCCATGGCGGCGAGTTCTGGAAATACCACGCGGTTCACCACTCGTCGGAGGATCTGGAGTGGATTTCGGCTGCCCGCTTCCATCCGATCAACCTGATCCTCGGCACGATCGCGGTCGACGTCATCCTCTTGATGGCCGGCATCTCGCCCAATGTCATGATCTGGGTCGGACCATTCACCACGTTCCATTCGGCCTTCGTGCACGCCAATCTCAACTGGACGCTGGGCCCGCTGAAATATGTCCTCGCCACGCCCGTCTTCCACCGCTGGCACCACACGTCGATGGAGCAGGGCGGCAATACCAACTTCGCCGGCACGTTCCCGATCTGGGACATCCTGTTCGGCACGTTCCGGATGCCGGCGGGGCAGTTGCCCATGGCCTACGGCAAGGACGAGGCGACGATGCCCGGCGAGTTCGGCGGCCAGCTCGCGTTTCCGTTCCGGCGATGAGGGGTTTTGCAACCGCCCCAGATCAAATGGCGACGTTTGCAGATCATTCACCAATTGAGCGCAGATTTGCCGCGTCGGGCGCCGTCACCGCTGCGTATCGCTTGAGACGGCTCGTCAATGTCCCGGGGTTTGAGTATGTCGTTCTGTGTGTCGCGTCGTCCTAGTGTTTCCTTCGCATTGCGGGCAGCTGTCGCCGCGGTGCTGCTGTGGCCGGCTGCCGCCTTGGCGGAGCCTGATCCCGCCATCGCCGTGAATGTCGACCAGGCCAAGCTGGTCAAGCTGCCCGATCGGGTCGCGACCCTCGTCGTCGGCAATCCGATGATCGCCGATGTGACCTTGCAGAGCGGCGGCATCATCGTCGTCACCGGCAAGAGCTACGGTGCCACCAACTTCATTGCGATGGATCGTGGCGGACAGGTGCTGATCGATCGCCAGATCCAGGTCGCCGGGCCCACCGACCAGCTCGTGACGGTGTATCGCGGCGTCGACCGTGAGACCTATAGCTGCATGCCGATCTGCCAGCGCCGGGTGACCTTGGGCGACGGCGACAACTACTTCAAATCGGTGCTCGACCAGGCTGGAACGATGTCCAGCACGGCGAGCGGCAACGCGGCGGCGGCCTCGAAGACCAACTGAGCGCTGGCCTTGCCACGCCTGCCCGGGTCGATGGCAGCGCCTGACCGCCTCTCCACGCGTGTCCGCGCCGACGATGCGGCGAGCCTTGCCGCTGGTGCTGCGGCTGGGTCGCCCGATTCGTTTGGTTTCTCGTTTGGTTTCGATGATCGGATCGGGCGCTGACGCGCTGTCTCGAAGGGCTGGCTGCGTGCGAACCCCCAAGCACGGTTAGCGGGACGTTGATGCGGCAGGCCATACTGTCCGCATCGTGGGAAACCCTTTCCCAAGGAGTTTCCGCTATTCCTTTCGCTCAGATTGATGTGCCTTTCCAGTCCGGATGAACCCATGCAAGCCCCCGTCTCCTCGACCGCTTCGATGCGCCGGATGCTGCGCCGCTTCCGGCGCAACCGGCGGGCATCGGCCGCGCTCGAATTCGCGCTGGTCGCGCCGGTCTTCTTCGCGCTGCTGTTCGCGATCATCGAAACGGCGCTGATGTTCTTTGCCGGCCAGGTGCTCGAGACGATCACGCAGGACTCGGCGCGCATGATCCTGACCGGACAGGCGCAACAGGGCGCCTATACGCAGGCGCAGTTCGCGAGCTACGTCTGCACCCAGGTTCCCGCGCTGTTCGACTGCAACAAGATCTATATCGACGTGAAGAGCTACTCCTCGTTCGGGAGCGTCTCGATCAGCAACCAGATCGACAACAGCGGCAACTTCGTCAACAACATGACCTACAGCCCGGGTGCCGCCGGAGACATCGTCGTCGTCAGGCTGTTCTATCAATGGCCGATCTTCGTGACGGGGCTCGGCTACAACATCGCCAACCTGAGCGGCAGCAAGCGGCTGCTGGTGGGCACGGCCGCATTCAAGAACGAGCCGTATTCATAACACGGCTCTCACGACAAGGCTCTCGCGAGCTCCTTCAGAGGGACACCAGGAATTCATCATGCCGTTGGGAAGAATGCCGGGTATGTCTTCGAGCCTGCGCCTGTGGCGTCGCATCGACGCCTTTGCCGCCGATCGACGCGGTGTCGCGGCCACCGAATTCGCATTCATCGTGCCGCTGATGCTGGTGATGTTCTTCGGCACGGTCGAATTCTGCTCGGCGATCGCCGTCGACCGCAAGGTCACCTTGATGGCGCGAACCCTGTCGGATCTGACATCGCAATCGACCACGGTCGGCGATAGCGACATGTCGAACTTCTTCGCCGCCTCGACCGGCATCATGTACCCCTATTCCACCACGCCGGTGAATGCGACGATCACCGAGCTCTATGTCGATCCCACCACCAAGCAGGCGACGGTGAAGTGGAGCAAGGGGTCGACACCGCGAACCGTCGGCATGACGGTCGGCGTGCCGGCTGAATTGCTGGTGTCCGGCACCTATCTGATCTTCAGCGAGGTGAACTACCAGTACGTTCCGACGATCGGCTACGTCATGGGCAAGACGGGCGTCAATCTCAGCGACGTCGCCTATACCCGCCCGCGGCAGTCGACCTGTGTGATGTATAGCCCGGCGACCTACTGCTGAGGTGAGGGCTGCCGCAACGGAGGCCGCCCGCGCCGGGGCCGCGGTCGCACGCGCCTGCGAACCGGCGCGACATGCGGTCTTTCGGGCGAGCGGAGCGCGGCGATGGGCATTCAGGCAGCGAAAAGCAGGCAATAAAAAAGGCCGCGCAAGGCGGCCTTTCGTTGTCCAGGCGGGCAATCGCGCAGGCGATTACCCTGGCGTCGCTCAATTGGCGGCGCGGAGATTATCGGCCGACGACTTGCCCGAACGGCGGTCCGCCACGATCTCGTAGGAGATCTTCTGGCCTTCGCGCAGCGTGCCGAGACCAGCGCGCTCGACGGCGCTGATGTGCACGAACACGTCGTTGCCGCCGTCATCCGGCTGAATGAAGCCATAGCCCTTGGTTGCGTTAAACCACTTCACGGTTCCCATGCTCACGGGGGTAGTTCCCTTCTCAGATATCAAATGCGTAACCCAGATTCCTGGGCTGGTTAGATCGAATTTTTGGAAGGGTCGTCAGCGTCTGAACCGGCTGTACCGGTAATAGCTAATCTCGTCCGGCCGAAAATCGATTGCGGGATATACTATTGGAAATGCCCGCGCAAAACAATCCTGAGCTGCGCGAGGGCGCATGATTTTTTGACGCGCCGGCTTGAGGCCGACGCGCTGAATTGTCGCTGATTGCGCAAGAGTTGATCAATTCGCTGGGTTGGGCGGAACCATTGCTCCGCCCAAGGCTCTAGCGCCGCCGGAACTGGCCGCCGCGCTGCGCTGCGCCACGCGGAGGTCCGCCGGTCGAGCTGGGGCGCTCGTCCTTGTGGCGGAAGATCAGCCGGCCCTTTTCCAGATCATAGGGCGACATCTCGACGGTCACGCGGTCTCCCGCGAGCGTCTTGATGCGATTCTTTTTCATCTTGCCGGCGGTGTAGGCGACGATTTCGTGCCCCGCATCGAGTTGTACCCGGTAGCGCGCGTCGGGAAGGATTTCGGTGACCAGCCCTTCGAACTGGATCAGCTCTTCCTTAGCCATGTCTCTCTCCAGATCGATAGACGTCTAGTTTGGCCGTTGGTTGCGGTTGTGAGCGTGGTTTTTGGGTCTGCCCTCGCGATGCAGGAAAGCAACGCCTTGAATCGACCCGGCCTTGCCGCCGCCTTGCGACGGCCGCTGGGGCTCCTGACGATTGCCTGGCAGAGGTGCCATCTTAGCATTGGAACGACGGCGACGGCGAGGGCCTTTTGCGGCGGTGCCACCCTCGTTGGTCCGCGCATTCTGCATGCCAGGACGGCCGCCACGCTGAGGCGGTTTGGCCGGTGCCGCGGCCTCGCGGAGGCCCGGCGTGCGGCGATCGTCGCGCGGCAGCGAGATCTTGATCAGCCGTTCGATGTCGCGAAGGTAGGACAGCTCGTCCGCTCCGGCGACGAGCGAAATCGCGATGCCTTCAGCGCCGGCGCGTGCCGTGCGGCCGATGCGGTGGACGTAGGTCTCCGGCACGTTGGGCAGGTCGAAATTCACGACATGGCTGACGCCGTCGACGTCGATGCCGCGGGCCGCGATGTCGGTTGCGACCAGGGTTCGGATCTCGCCGGTGCGGAACGCTGCGAGGGTGCGCTCGCGGTGGTTCTGTGACTTGTTGCCGTGAATCGCCTGGGCGGGGATGCCGGCCTTTTCCAGGCTCTTCACGACCTTGTCGGCGCCGTGCTTGGTACGGGTGAACACCAGCGCGCGGTTGACCGGCTCCTGCTTGAGCAACTGAGCCAGAAGGTTCGGCTTGGCCGAGTGGTCGACGTGGATCACGCGCTGGGCAATGCGCTCGACCGTCGAGGAAACGGGGGTCACCGCGACCCGCGCGGGGTCGCGCAGCATGGCGTCCGCAAGCTCGGCGATGTCCTTCGGCATGGTGGCCGAGAAGAACAGCGTCTGCCGCTTGATCGGCAGCTTGGCGACGATCTTCCGGATGTCGTTGATGAAGCCCATGTCGAGCATGCGGTCGGCTTCGTCGAGCACCAGGAACTCGACCTGGTTCAGCTTCACGGCGTTGCCCTGGACGAGGTCGAGCAGCCGGCCAGGCGTGGCGACCAGCACCTCGAGGCCCGGCATGAGCGCGCGGACCTGGCGTCCCATCGGCACGCCGCCGATCGCGAGCGCCGAGGTCAGGCGGATGTGGCGGCCATAGGTGTTGAAGCTGTCGAGGATCTGGCCGGACAGTTCGCGGGTCGGGCTCAGAACGAGCACGCGCGCCGTCTTCGGCTGCGGCTTGATCCGGTTCTGCAGCAGGCGGTGCAGGATCGGCAGGGCGAACGAGGCGGTCTTGCCGGTTCCCGTCTGGGCGATACCGATCACGTCGCGGCCTTCGAGGGCGAGCGGGATGGTCTGTGCCTGGATCGGGGTGGGGGTGGTGTAGTTCTCTTCCTTCAGCGCGCGCGTCAGCGCGTCGGCGAGGTTAAAATCCTGAAAGGATGTCAAAAGATTGGGCTTTCCATAAGAGGATGAGGCCCGTGTCGGCAGCCAGCCGGACGCGGGTGGGTGGTTGAAGAGACACCCGCGTGTTTGGAGCGTCGAGATTGGATGGGTGAGAATGCGAAGCCAGAAGCTCTGAACGAGCTAAAGAACACGCGGCTTGCAAAGATCCGGCCGATTCGCCTCGATCTATCAGATATATGGAACAGACTGGCGGCACTTTCAAGGCCGGTGCGCAACGGATCGGCGATTGAGCCGGTACTCTGCTGCTTTAATTTTAGCCATTCAAAACAAAGTGCATAAATCGTGAGCTCGATGCCAGCCGAATGATCACCGTGCCTGCCTAAGCCGGCGGCACGAGATTGCGACCTTCCGTCGCGATTAGCCCAAGTTCCAGATTGGGATCAATGGCTTACGAGATGTGAACGGCATGGCATGCTTCTTGCGATTCTTCCGCCGCAGACCGCCGGCCGCCTTGGCTGTGAAGCACGTCTGCGTCAGGGAGATATTACCTCATGCTTACTCGACTCACTCAGGAATTAACGGCGCCATTCAGCCGCCGTCGCTGGCTGGCTGCTGCTGCCGGCCTGGCGCTCGGCGTCGCCGGCTTCGGCCCGGCCATGGCTGCCGACGACACCATCAAGATTGGTGTTCTGCATTCTCTGTCCGGCACCATGGCCATCAGCGAAACCACGCTGAAGGATACGATCCTGTTTCTGATCGACGAACAGAACAAGAAGGGCGGCGTGCTCGGCAAGAAGCTCGAGGCCGTCGTGGTCGATCCCGCGTCGAACTGGCCGCTGTTCGCCGAGAAGGCGCGCGAGCTGATCACCAAGAACAAGGTCGCGGTCGTGTTCGGCTGCTGGACCTCGGTGTCGCGCAAGTCGGTGCTGCCGGTGTTCAAGGAACTCAACAGCATCCTGTTCTACCCGGTCCAGTACGAGGGCGAGGAGAGCGAGCGCAACGTGTTCTACACCGGTGCGGCGCCGAACCAGCAGGCGATCCCGGCGGTCGACTACCTGATGAAGGAAGAGAAGGTGAAGCGTTGGGTGCTGGCCGGCACCGACTACGTCTATCCGCGTACCACCAACAAGATCCTGGAAGCCTACCTGAAGTCGAAGGGCGTGGCTCAGGACGACATCATGATCAACTACACGCCGTTCGGTCACTCCGACTGGCAGACGATCGTCGCCGACATCAAGAAGTTCGGCTCGGCCGGCAAGAAGACCGCGGTGGTCTCGACCATCAACGGCGACGCCAACGTTCCGTTCTACAAGGAGCTCGGCAACCAGGGCATCAAGGCCAAGGACATCCCGGTCGTCGCGTTCTCGGTGGGTGAGGAAGAGCTCGCCGGCATCGACACCAAGCCGCTGATCGGCCATCTCGCCGCCTGGAACTACTTCGAGTCGATCAAGACCCCGGCCAACGAGAAGTTCATCAAGGATTGGCAGGCCTATACCAAGAACCCGAAGCGCGTGACCAACGATCCGATGGAAGCGCACGTGATCGGCTTCAACATGTGGGTGAAGGCGGTCGAGAAGGTGAAGTCGACCGATGCGGACAAGGTCATCGACGCCCTCCCTGGCACCGAGGCCCCGAACCTGACCGGCGGAGTGTCGAAGATGCTGCCGAACCACCACATCACCAAGCCGGTGTTCATCGGCGAGATCAAGGGCGATGGCCAGTTCAGCGTCGTCTACAAGACCAAGGACCTCGTCCCGGGCGACGCCTGGTCGAAGGAGCTCGAGGGCTCCAAGGACCTGATCGGCGACTGGGTCGGCAAGAAGTGCGGCAACTTCAACGTCAAGACCAACAAGTGCCTGGGCTCGGGCAGCTGAGATCGATCTGACGTCCAAGTCACGACTGGAGAAGGCGGTGGATAGCGCCGCCTTCTCACTTCCTCCTGCCGGGGTTGTCCAGTGCCTGCAACTATTTGCGCGATTCTTCGTCGCATTCTTCTTTCTATTGTCCTGATTGCCGTGGCCGCGCCTGCATTCGCGGCCAGCTTCGAAGAGTCCGTCGCCAAGTTCGCCAATGACGATTTCTCCGACACCGATGATGCGGTGGGCGAGATCGCCGTGTCGGGCAATCCGCTGGCCTATCCGATCATCAGCGCGCTGCAGGATGAGCGGCTGATGTTCGATACCGACACCAAGAAGGTCTATGTCAAGCAGACCGACGGCAAGATCATCGATGCCGCCACCGGCGCCGCCGTCGACAGGCTGCCCGACAACGCCGCGGCGGTCAGCCTCAACAACCGCCTGCGCCGCAGCGTCGACGCCGCGTTGGGCGGCCTGACCCTGCTGTCGCCGGACGTGAACACGCGCCTGTCGGCCGCCAAGTCGGTGTTCAAATCGCATGAGGAGGCGACGCTGCCGACCGTGGAAACGGCGCTCGCCAAGGAAACCAATCGTTCGGTCAAGCAGGCGCTCGCCGAGGCCCGCGCCGCAATTCTCCTGTTCAAGTCCGATGCCAGCGAGGTGGACAAGCTCGAAGCGGTAGCCACCGTGAAGGCGCGCGGCGACCAGGAGGCGCTGGCGCTGCTCACCGAGATCAGCAGTGGCGATCAGCCCGCAAGCGTCGCCAAGGCCGCGGCAGGTGCCATCGCTTCGATCCAGCGCTCGCTCGCGATCTGGTCCGGCGTGCAGAATGCCTGGTACGGCCTGTCGCTCGGCTCGGTGCTGCTGCTGGCCGCCATCGGGCTTGCCATCACGTTCGGCGTCATGGGCGTCATCAACATGGCCCATGGCGAGATGGTGATGCTCGGCGCCTACACCACCTTCGTGGTCCAGGAGGTCATCCGCACCCGCTATCCGGCGCTGTTCGACTACTCGCTCTTGATTGCCGCGCCGCTCGCCTTCCTGGTGGCCGGAGCCATCGGCGTGCTGATCGAGCGCACCATCATCCGCTTCCTCTACGGGCGGCCGCTCGAGACGCTGCTCGCGACCTGGGGCCTCTCGCTCATCCTGCAGCAGGCGGTGCGCTCCGCGTTTGGCCCGACCAACCGCGAAGTCGGCAATCCCTCCTGGATGAGCGGCGCGTTCGAACTCGGCCAGATCACCATCACCTACAACCGGCTCTGGATCCTCTGCTTCACGATGGCCGTGTTCGCGATCCTGCTCGCGATGCTGCGCTACACCGCGCTCGGTCTGGAAATGCGCGCCGTGACGCAGAACCGGCGCATGGCGGCGTCGATGGGCATCGCCACCTCGCGCGTCGATGCGCTCACCTTCGGGCTGGGGTCGGGCATCGCCGGCATCGCCGGCGTGGCGCTGTCGCAGATCGACAACGTCAGCCCCAACCTCGGCCAGAGCTACATCATCGATTCCTTCATGGTCGTGGTGTTCGGCGGCGTCGGCAATCTCTGGGGCACCCTGGTCGGCGCCTTCACGCTCGGCATCGCCAACAAGTTCCTGGAGCCGGTGGCAGGCGCCGTGCTCGGCAAGATCGCGATCCTGGTCCTGATCATCCTGTTCATTCAGAAGCGCCCGCGCGGCCTGTTCGCGCTCAAGGGCCGGGCGGTGGAAGCATGATGCCGCATATGCTGACGAGGTCGCTGGACCGCGCCGCGACCATCTTCGTGCTGATCGTTGCCGCCTGCGGCATCCTGATCCCGCTGTCCAACCTGCTGCTGCCGGCCGGCTCGGCGCTGCAGGTGCCGACCTATCTGGTCGCGCTGTGGGGCAAATATGTCTGCTACGCGATCCTGGCGCTCTCCATCGACCTGATCTGGGGTTATTGCGGCATCCTCTCGCTCGGTCACGGCGCGTTCTTCGCGCTCGGGGGCTATGCGATGGGCATGTATCTGATGCGCCAGATCGGCACCCGCGGCGTCTACGGCAATCCGATCCTGCCGGACTTCATGGTGTTCCTGAACTATTCCAAGCTGCCCTGGTACTGGCACGGCTTCGACATGTTCTGGTTCGCAGCTTTGATGGTGCTCGTGGTGCCCGGCCTGCTCGCCTTCTGCTTCGGCTGGCTCGCCTTCCGCTCGCGCGTCACCGGCGTGTATCTGTCGATCATCACCCAGGCGATGACCTACGCGCTGCTGCTCGCCTTCTTCCGCAATGATTTCGGCTTCGGCGGCAACAACGGCCTGACCGACTTCAAGGACATCCTCGGCTTCAACGTCCAGGCGGAAGGCACCCGCGCCGCGCTGTTCGCACTGAGCTGTCTCGCGCTCATTCTCGCGTTCCTGATCTGCCGAGCCGTCGTGTCGTCGAAACTCGGCAAGGTGCTGATCGCGATCCGCGACGCCGAGTCGCGGACGCGTTTCCTCGGCTATCGCGTCGAGTCCTACAAGCTGTTCGTGTTCACGCTGTCCGCATGCATGGCCGGCGTCGCCGGTGCGCTCTACGTTCCTCAGGTCGGCATCATCAACCCATCCGAGTTCGCGCCCGGCAATTCGATCGAGGCCGTGATCTGGGTCGCGGTCGGCGGCCGCGGTACGCTGGTCGGCGCTGCGCTCGGCGCCGTCGTCGTGAACTACGCCAAGACGTTCTTCACCTCGGGCGTGTTGGCGCCGTACTGGCTGTTCATGCTCGGCGCATTGTTCGTGCTCGTCACTCTGCTGCTGCCCAAGGGCATCATCGGCACGTTCAATACGTGGTGGGATCAACTCAGCACCAAGACGCCCAACGCCGAGAGCGCCGCCCGCGAGGACGGCGTCACCGAACCCAAGATGGCGGAGTGAGCGCATGAACGTGATGGATACCCGCGCGACGTCGTCGCTGCTCTATCTCGACGGCGTGCACGTCTCCTTCGACGGCTTCCACGCCATCAACAATCTCTCGCTGATGCTCGAGCCCGGCGAGATGCGCGCCATCATCGGCCCGAACGGCGCCGGCAAGACCACGATGATGGACATCATCACCGGCAAGACCAAGCCCGACGAGGGCACGGTGCTGTTCGACGGCAAGACGGATCTCACCCGCCTCGACGAGACCCGCATCGCCGAGCTCGGCATCGGCCGCAAGTTCCAGAAGCCGACCGTGTTCGAGAGCCAGTCGGTCGAGGACAATTTGCTGCTCGCCCTCAACGTCGACCACAGCGTCAAGGGCACGCTGTTCTGGCGCGGATCGAGAAGCGAAGCCGAGCAGATCGACAAGGTGCTCGAAACCGTGCGGCTCAAGGACCTCAGGCGCAAGCTCGCCGGCAGCTTGTCGCATGGCCAGAAGCAGTGGCTGGAGATCGGCATGCTGCTGGCGCAGGACCCGAAGCTCCTGCTGGTCGACGAGCCGGTGGCCGGCATGACGGACGTCGAGACGCATCAGACCGCCGAGCTGCTCAAGGAAATCAACAAGGATCATACCGTCATGGTCGTCGAGCACGACATGACCTTCGTGCGCGAGCTCGGCGTCAAGGTCACCTGCCTGCATGAAGGCACGGTGCTGGCCGAGGGCACCATCGATCAGGTGTCGTCGAACGAGCGGGTGATCGAGGTCTATCTGGGCCGTTAGTCGGCCGGCGAATGGCGAGTAGCGAATAGGGCAAGGGACGATGACGCAGAGAATTCAATCTATTCGCTATTCGCCATTCGCCATTCGCCCATCAGCGGCCGGAGGTCGCTGATGCTCACCGTCGACAACATCAACCTCTATTACGGCGCCGCCCAGGCGCTGCGCGGCGTCTCGATCGCGGCGGAGCCCGGCAAGGTCACCTGCGTGCTCGGCCGCAACGGCGTCGGCAAGACCTCGCTGCTTCGGGCGCTGGTCGGGCAGTATCCGCTGGCCTCCGGCACCATCACCTTCGACGGCGCCGACATCACCCATCTCAAGCCCTATGAGCGGGCGCGCAAGGGCATCGGCTTCGTGCCGCAGGGCCGCGAGATCTTCCCGCTGCTGACGGTCGAGGAGAACCTCAAGACCGGCTTCGGCCCCCTGAAGCGCGCCGACCGCAGCATCCCCGATGACGTGTTCTCGCTGTTTCCGGTGCTCGAATCGATGCTCGGTCGGCGCGGCGGCGATCTCTCCGGCGGCCAGCAGCAGCAGCTCGCGATCGGCCGCGCCATGGTGATGAGGCCAAAGGTCCTGCTGCTGGACGAGCCGACCGAGGGCATCCAGCCCTCGATCATCAAGGACATCGGCCGGGCGATTTCGTATCTGCGCAATCTCGGCAACATCGCGATCGTGCTGGTCGAGCAGTATCTCGACTTTGCCTGCGAACTCGGCGACAACTTCGCGGTCATGGATCGCGGCGCGGTAAAATTTACCTGCACCCGCGCCAACCTCGATCCGGCCGAGATCAGCCGCCAGATGGCGCTCTGATCATCACGTAGCTTCTCGACGCGGACTCGCCCCGCGTCTGGTCCCAGGGGGAGGGGATCGATGCGGGCCGATCCCGCCAACGCCGCCGCCGACATCTTCGAGGCCAACCGCGCCCGCGGCGCGGTGCGCTTCGACGTGCGGCTGCAGGACGGCATGACGCGGCGTCATCATCTGCATGAATCCGGCTCGCTGCGGGTGCGCTTTCCCTCGCCCGAGGACGACAGTCTGTCGGCGATGTTCGTCAATACCGCGGGCGGAATCGCCGGCGGCGATCGTTTCGCAATCGAGGTCGCGGCCGGCGAAGACAGCCGCGTGACGCTCTCGAGCGCCGCAGCGGAAAAGGTCTACCGCGCGGCCGGAAAGCCGGCGGAGCTCGACATTGCGCTGACGGCCGCGGCGAACGCGCACATCTCCTGGCTGCCGCAGGAGACCATCCTGTTCGACCGCGCCCGTATCCATCGCCGCATCGACATCGACCTTGCCGATACCGCCTCCCTCCTGCTCTGCGAGATCGTCGTGTTCGGGCGCACAGCCATGGGGGAGACGATGCGGGAGGGCGAGTTCGTCGATCGCTGGCGGGTGCGGCGCGGCGGTAAGCTCGTGTTCGCCGAAACGATCCGCCTCGACGGCGACATCGGCGCAAAGCTTGCGCAGCCCGCCATCGCCAAGGGCGGCGCGGCGATCGGGACCGCGCTGATCGTGCCCGGGGACGTCGCGTTGGTCGAGCGTATCAGGGAGAGCCTGCCGGCCTTCCGGGGCGAGGCCGGGCTGTCGGCCTGGAATGGATTTGCAATGGTGCGCTTCTGTGCCCAAGATGCCGCGAGTCTGCGCGCCGACATGATGGCGGTGCTCGGCTGTGCTTCGAATAAACCGCTGCCGCGGTTGTGGCTCAACTAGACGTTTACAAACCGACGAATACCAGAAGACGATCACCAGAGAGTCCGCATGAACCTGTCTCCCCGCGAAAAGGACAAGCTCTTGATCTCGATGGCGGCCATCGTGGCGCGCCGCAGACTCGAGCGCGGCGTCAAGCTGAACCATCCCGAGGCGGTCGCGATCATCTCCGATTTCATCCTGGAAGGCGCGCGCGACGGCCGCACCGTGGCCGAGCTGATGCAGGCCGGCGCCCAGGTCCTGACCCGCGACCAGGTGATGCCCGGCATCCCCGAGATGATCCATGACATCCAGGTCGAGGCGACGTTTCCGGACGGCACCAAGCTCGTCACGGTGCACGAGCCGATCCGGTGAAGCGAGCCCAACTCTTTCGGTCGTCATGCCCCGGCTTGACCCGGGCATCCACGCTGTTCGATCTGAATGGAAAAACGTGGATGGCCGGGTCAAGCCCGGCCATGACGCAGTGGAAACCTGCGAGGTAACTCATGATCCCCGGCGAACTCTTCATTCAGGACGGCGACATCGAGCTCAATGCCGGCCGCAAGACCGTGACGCTCTCGGTCGCCAACACCGGCGACCGCCCGATCCAGGTCGGCTCGCACTACCACTTCTTCGAGACCAATCCGGCGCTGAAGTTCGACCGGAAAAAAGCGCGCGGCATGCGGCTCGACATCGCCGCCGGCACGGCGGTGCGCTTCGAGCCTGGCCAGACCCGCGACGTGCAACTGGTGGCGCTTGCCGGCAAGCGCATGGTCTACGGCTTCCGCGGCGACGTCATGGGCAAGTTGTAAGCCGATGCTGACCGGATTACGCCTCGTCTCCGAAGCCGCCGAACTGGCGGCGCGCCGTCATGCCGGCCAGCAGCGCAAGGGCCGCGACGAGGAGCCTTACATCAATCATCTCGCCGAGGTCGCGAACATCCTGTCGGCAACCTGCGACGGCGAGGACGCCGAGCTCGTCGCGGCCGGCTGGCTGCACGACACCATCGAGGACACCGACACCACCCACGACGAGCTGACGCAGCGCTTCGGCCCGCGCGTCGCCGGGATGGTGGAGGAGGTCACCGACGACATGACCCTGCCGAAGAGCGAGCGGCGCGCGGTCCAGGTCATCGCGGCTCCCGGCAAATCGGCTGGTGCTAAGCAGATCAAGATCGCCGACAAGATCAGCAATATCCGCGCGCGCATCTTCTTCGAGCCGGACCTCGAGCAGCAGTTGGAGCTGATGGAGTATCTTGGCTGGGCCGAGCAGGTCGTCGCCGGCTGCCGCGGCGTGAACGCGCGGCTCGATGCGCTGTTCGACGAGACGGTTGCCAACGCGCGGGGGACGCTGTGAGCGGTTCGCCAGCGTCTCGAAATCAAGACAAGCAGAGCTGAGTGGGGGCCATCGATGTCCGTCAAGATCAAGCGTTCCGTCTATGCCGACATGTTCGGCCCGACCACCGGCGACAAGGTCCGGCTCGCCGACACGGACCTGATCATCGAGGTCGAGAAGGACTTCACCACCTATGGTGAGGAGGTGAAGTTCGGCGGCGGCAAGGTCATTCGTGACGGCATGGGCCAGTCGCAGGCGACCAACAAGCAGGGCGCCGCCGACACGGTCATCACCAATGCTCTGATCGTCGATCACTGGGGTGTCGTGAAGGCCGATGTCGCGATCAAGGAGGGCATGATCTCTGCGATCGGCAAGGCCGGCAATCCCGACATCCAGCCCGGCGTGACCATCGTGATCGGCCCCGGCACCGACGTGATCGCAGGCGAGGGCAAGATCCTCACCGCCGGCGGCTTCGACAGCCACATCCACTTCATCTGCCCGCAGCAGATCGAGCACGCGCTGATGAGTGGCGTCACCTCGCTGCTCGGCGGCGGCACCGGCCCCTCGCACGGGACCTTCGCGACCACCTGCACGCCCGGCCCGTGGCACATCGGCCGGATGATGCAGTCGTTCGATGCGTTTCCTGTGAACCTCGGCATCTCCGGCAAGGGCAACGCCTCGCGCCCCGCGGCGCTGGTCGAGATGGTCAAGGCCGGCGCCTGTGCGCTGAAGCTGCACGAGGACTGGGGCACGACGCCGGCGGCGATCGACAATTGTCTCTCGGTCGCCGACGATTACGACGTCCAGGTGATGCTGCACTCCGACACGCTGAACGAGTCGGGCTTCGTCGAGGATACGATCAAGGCCTTCAAGGGCCGCACCATCCACGCCTTCCACACCGAAGGCGCCGGCGGCGGGCACGCGCCTGATATCATCAAGGTCGCCGGCCTGAAGAACGTGCTGCCGTCCTCGACCAATCCGACCCGGCCGTTCACGCGCAATACGATCGACGAGCATCTGGACATGCTGATGGTCTGCCACCATCTCGATCCGTCCATTGCCGAGGACCTCGCCTTTGCCGAAAGCCGCATCCGCAAGGAGACGATCGCAGCCGAGGACATTCTGCACGATCTTGGCGCGCTCTCGATGATGTCGTCGGATTCGCAGGCGATGGGCCGGCTCGGCGAGGTCATCATCCGGACGTGGCAGACCGCCGACAAGATGAAGAAGCAGCGCGGCGCGCTGCCGCAAGACAAGGGCAAGGACAACGACAATTTCCGCGTCAAGCGCTACATCGCTAAATACACGATCAACCCGGCGATCGCGCATGGCGTGTCGAAGCTGATCGGGTCGGTCGAAAAGGGCAAGCTCGCCGACCTCGTGCTGTGGTCGCCCGCCTTCTTCGGCGTCAAGCCGGACTGTGTCATCAAGGGCGGCACCATCGTCGCGGCGCCGATGGGCGATCCCAACGCCTCGATCCCGACGCCGCAGCCGGTGCACTACCAGCCGATGTTCGGCGCCTTCGGCAAGTCGCTGACGGCATCGTCCGTGATCTTCACCTCGAAGGCGGCCGTCACCGGCGGACTCGCCCGCAAGCTTGGCCTTTCGAAGAAGCTCTACGCAGTGCAGAACACCCGCGGCAGGATCTCGAAGAAGAGCATGATCCACAACGATGCGACGCCGAACATCGAGGTCGATCCGGAGACCTATGAGGTGCGCGCCGACGGCGAGCTCCTGACCTGCGAGCCGGCCGAGGTGCTGCCCATGGCGCAGCGCTACTTCATGTACTAAGCTTCCGCCCGGTACCAGAACCAGAAAAGTACCGGGAGGACGAGTTCGTGATCTATGTCGTTGCCACCTTGACCATCAAGCCCGAAACCCGTGCGGAATTCATTGCCGCTGCGACCGCCTGCATTGCGGGGACCCGCAAAGAACCCGGCAATATCGCCTATGATTTGCATGAGAGCGTCACCGATCCGAGCAAGATGGTGTTCGTCGAGCAGTGGGAGAACGCTGAGGCCTTGGTGCCGCACCGCGCGACCGAGCACATGAAGACGTTCGGGCGCGTCGCGGTCAAATGCATGTCGGCCCCGCCGAAGATCGAGATCATCACGCCTGAGAAGGTCGATGTCCGCTGAGCGGAAAAAGAGAATGAGGGTTTCAGCATGATCCGCGCGACACGCGTGTTTGGGCAGCATCGTTGGAAAGAGGCTGCCGCCGATTCCGTCCTGCTCGATTTCGACGACCGGCATCGGCGGCGGCTGGCCATGACCGGAACGCGCGGGTTGGAGTTCCTGCTCGACCTCGAGCACGCCACCGCACTGCGCGGTGGCGATGCGCTGGTGCTGGAGGACGGCCGGCTGATCGAGGTCGTCGCGGCGGCCGAGCCGCTGCTCGAGATCCGCGCCGCTGATCCGCATCACCTGGTGCGGCTGGCCTGGCACCTCGGCAACCGGCACCTGCCGACGCAGATCCTGGCCAAGAGCCTGCGCATCCGCCGCGACCACGTGATCGAGGCCATGGTCAAGGGTCTCGGCGCGCGTGTCATCGAGATCGAGGCGCCGTTCGATCCGGAAGGCGGTGCTTACGCCGAGCCGAGCCATGCGCATGGCGATGATGATCATGATCACCACGGCCACGATCATCATCACGATCATGCCGGGCACGATCATGCGCATCACGGCCATGACCACGGCCACGCGCATGATCATCACGTGCATGACGAGCACTGCGGCCATGACCATCACGATCACGGTCATTCCCATGCTCACGAGCACAAATGAGCCGGAGCTTCGGCCGGCCTCGATCAGCGCCGCGGATTCGGCCGCGCTGTATCGGCTGCTGACGTGGCTGTCGCCGGCGTTTCCGATCGGCGGCTTCTCCTATTCGAGCGGCATCGAATGGGCCGTCGAGGCGGGCGACATCGGCGATGCGGCGGGGCTGCGCGGCTGGCTTGCGACGATGCTGACCAATGGCTCCGGCTTCTGCGATGCGGCTTTCCTCGCGCACGCGTATCGCGCGGTCGAGCTGGACGACAGGACCAGCCTCCGCGAGGTGGCCGAGCTCGCGGCGGCTTTCGTACCGTCGCGCGAACGTCAGCTCGAAACCACCGCGCAGGGCCGTGCCTTCGTCGAGATCGCACGGTCAGCCTGGAACAGCGCAGGTCTCGACGAGGCGGTGGCGCAATGCGAGACGATCGTCTACCCGGTCGCCGTGGGGCTGGTCGGCGCGCTTCATGGCGTTCCTCTGGCGGCCCTGCTGTACGGCTTTCTGCACGCGGTCACGTCGAACTGGATTTCCGCCGGCAGCCGTCTCGTACCGTTGGGGCAGACCGACAGCCAGCGCGTGCTCGCCGCATTGGAACCTGTCGTCGCCGCGACGGCGGACCGCGCTCTGCTCGCCTCGCTCGACGACATCGGCGGCGCAACATTCCGCGCCGATCTCGCAAGCCTTCATCACGAGACGCAATATACAAGGCTGTTTCGGTCGTGATGAAGCGGGGCAAGGGTTGCTCCGATCACGGCCCCGCGCGGTCGCGCGAACGATAGAAGGGTAGATGACATGGCATCGTCTCACGGTCCGCTCCGCGTCGGCGTCGGTGGCCCAGTCGGGTCCGGCAAGACTGCGCTGATGGATCTCCTGTGCAAATCGATGCGGGAGAACTACGACATCGCCGCGATCACCAACGACATCTACACCAAGTGGGACGCGGAGTTTCTCGTTCGCTCGGGATCGCTGACCCCGGATCGTATTGCCGGCGTGGAGACCGGCGGCTGTCCGCACACCGCGATCCGCGAGGACGCGTCCATGAACCTCGCAGCCGTGGCCGACATGCGCGCGAAGTTTCCTGGGCTCGACTTGGTGTTGATCGAGTCCGGCGGCGACAACCTCGCGGCAACGTTCTCGCCGGAACTGGCCGACATCACGATCTATGTCATTGACGTCGCGGCGGGCGACAAGATCCCGTCGAAGGGCGGGCCGGGTATCACCCGCTCCGACCTTCTGGTGATCAACAAGATTGACTTGGCGCCCCATGTGGGCGCTTCTCTGGAGAAGATGGAGACGGATGCCAAGCGCATGCGCGGCGCACGGCCCTTCGTCATGACCAACCTGAAGAAGAGCCAGGGGCTTGATCGGATCATCGGCTTCATCGAAGCCAAGGGTGGTCTCAAGCCGTCGGCGTGAGCGCGGGGACTGATCTGCGTCGCACCGTTCTTCGTTGCGCGAGGTATCTGCTGCAATGGCAGACGCAAAAAAGCCTCAACCGGCCGGAACAACTTGAGCCCCTGGGTGTTGCCTCGGCCCGGGGTGCGCCTTGCTCAAGGCGTCTCGGCGGCCGATGGACGGCCGGTATCCTGGGATCGCTTTCCGCTGATCGCTCCGATCGCTCCCGTCGCCCCGAGGTGCGTCCTTGAGTTGCAGGCCCGGTTATTGGATGACTCGTCTCCTTCGCCACCAACCCTTTACCTCAGAGTAAACGAGTGCTCCGGCTGGGTGTCATCATCGGCTTGATCGCGCTGCTCGGGACGGCGCTATCCGGCTTGGCTGCCTACCGCGTACACGACCAGGAGCTGGCGCTCGATCGCATTGCGCTGGCCCGCGCCATCGACGTCCATGCCAGCCTGGTGCAGGACCGGCTGACCGAACGTGAGCTGCTGGCCCGGGTGGCCTCCGGGCTGTTCCGCGCTCCCTCCGTGATCAAGGCCAATATGCTGGAGCCGCTGCGATCGTCGATCTACGCGTTCAAGACCGACTTCGTGGTGGCGTCGTGGATCGCACGGCTGCGGCCGGATGAGTTTTCCATTGCGCAAGCCGAGCTGCGCCAGGCCGGCTTCCCGAATCCGACCATTCGCAATTTCGATGACACGCCGCTGGGGCCGAACGTCGATCGTCCGTTGGACGTTCTGATGGATCTCGAGCCACGCAATGCCGAGACCTCCAAGCTTCCCGGTATTGCCCTCGACCGGCAGCCGATTGTCGGACCGATGCTCGCGCGGGCCATGGCTGAGGGCAAGCCGGTTGCGTCCGATCCCACTCCGCTGGTGCGGAGCGATGGTCCGATCGGGATCGTGCTGGCAGCCCCGGTCGTCCCGCAAGGCGCCACTGCACCGGCGGGCTTCGTGACCTTTTCGTACGAGATCGGGCCGCTGCTGCTTACCAATGACGATCTGTCGTTGTTCTCGGTGGCGTTGAAGGACCCGCGCAACGCGTCGGACGAGCTGGTTGCCAATGATCAGGGGGCGGTGACGAGCCGGACCCGCGGGCCGGACGATCCTGCTCCGTCGTCGACCCGCACCGTGGCCTTCGGCAATCACGACTGGTCGTTGGTCTATTACGCCAAGAGCAATGCGGTCCGGCGTGCGCAACAGACCGCGGCGATCGTCGGCGTCATCGGGATGGCGCTCACCGGCATCATCTGCGGCCTGTTCGGCTACGTCGCCTACAACAATCTGCGCCTGAGCCGCGAAATCCAGGTGCGGATCGGCTTCGAGCGCCGACTGACGGCGGTCATCGACGAGCTGAACCACCGGGTCAAGAACATCCTGGCAGTGATCCAGTCCATCGTGACGCGAACGCTGCGTCATGGCAGCGACATGGACGTCGCGCGCGAGCTGCTGATCGGGCGGATCCATGCGATGTCGAACGTCGTCACGCTGCTCAGCGAGAGCCAGTGGCAAGGCGTGCAGCTGCGCGGGCTGTTCGAAGCTCGCGCCATCCCGCATGCCGAGAGGATTGCGGTCAACGGACCCGACATCACCGTGAGCGCGCGTGCCGCGCAGAGCCTTTCGCTGCTGTTCTTCGAACTCGCCTCGCACTCGGACGAGGGCCTCTCGCTGGTGGGAAAGCACCCGCACATCACCGCCAGATGGGAGGTGACGGGCGAAGAGCCGAATGCCGTTTTCCACTTCCGTTGGGAGGAATTGAATACCAGTGAAGCGACGCGGCGGCCCGACAGCGATTTCGGACTGATCCTACTCGATCGCGTTGCGCCGGAAGCACTCGGTGGCACGTCAAAACGCTTCTTCACCGAGGCGAGCTATGTCTATGAGCTGACCGCTCCGATGGAGACCGTCATCGACATGACCGAGCGCGATCGCACCGAGCAGTTCTCCGCGCCGGTGCATCCGCCGCGATAGCTCGCCGGGCTCGTCAGTGAACAGGATATCAAGGCGCACGATGCCCGGCGTAACTGTTCAACAACAACAAGTTCAACAACAAGAAGAGGCGGCTCTTTCGGGAGCCGCCTCTTTGCTGGATTGTTTGCGACGGCTTGGCTGATCAGCCGCCGCTGCCGCCGATCACCGCCCGCACGGTTTCGTCGGGGCCGAAATCCTCGGCGCCTTCGACATAGAGCAGCGCTGCCAGCTTCGAGCGCGCGCGGTTCACGCGGCTCTTGATGGTGCCCACCGCGCAGCCGCAGATCGCTGCCGCATCCTCGTAGGAGAAGCCCGATGCACCGACCAGGATCAGTGCCTCGCGCTGGTCCTGAGGCAGCTTCTCGAGTGCCGCACGGAACTCCTCGAACTCAAGATGCGCGCCCTGCGAGGGATGCGTCTTGAGCGTCTTGGCGTAGTTGCCTTCGGCATCTTCCACTTCGCGCCGGCGTTTGCGGTAGTCGGAGCGGAACAGGTTGCGCAGGATCGTGAACAGCCAGGCAGGCAGATTCGATCCCGGTTGGAACGAGTCGATGTTGGCCAGCGCCCGGAGCAGGGTTTCCTGCACCAGGTCGTCGGCGCGATCGCTGTTACCACTTAAGGAAATCGCAAATGCGCGAAGGCTGGGGACGGCCGCGAGGATATCGTCCCGCAAGGAATCAGTGAGAGGCATTCACTCCCTCCCGTCGGTTTGGTCGTTGGATCCCCCGCCGTTTTCCACGTGGGACTGTGCTGCCGGCGCATCAAGCTTCCGCACCAACTCCGCGAAGCGGTCCGGCACTCCCTGACGGACGACGTCGTCGTACATCGCGCGGAGTTGATGACCGATCCTGGATTGAATTTCCGCGTTCAGTCCGCCGGGCTTGCGCGGTGCCGCATTCTTGCTGGCTTGAGACTTTACATCTTTCATGACCTTTTCCACGTTTCCCCGAGAGTTAAGTCCCTGAAGCTTCAAGAATTATTCTCGCCACCGAGAGGGTCTGCCGGGAACTAATGCGACGGGGCGACAAAAGTTCCACGCGTTTGGGGAACTTTTCGTCGGTTCGGGCGTAATCAGCCCATGATGGAACCCGGGCGGGAAGCCCAGATGACCGAATGGAGTGGGGATGAGCCGATCACAGCTTGTTGCTGAACATTTGCCGCTGTTGCGCCGGTATGCGAGGGCCCTCACCGGTAGCCAGGGTTCCGGAGACGCCTATGTCGGAGCGATGCTCGAGGCCCTGATTCAGGATCCGGCTCTGCTGGACGAGCGCTATGGACCGCGGGCTGCGCTGTTCCGGCTGTTCACGCAGATCTGGAACTCGGTGGCCCTCAACGACGACGCCGAAGTGGCGACCCTGCCGATGCCGCCGGAGCGGCGGCTCTCCAACATCACGCCCTTGCCACGCCAGGCCTTCCTGCTGCTCTCGCTCGAGGGTTTTCCCGAGGAGGAAGTGGCCTTCATCCTCGATATCGACGTTGCCGAAACCCGCCGGCTGGCGGATGCCGCCGGACGGGAGCTCGCTGCCGAAATCGCTACCGATGTGCTGATCATCGAGGACGAGACTTTCATCGCGATGGACCTCGAGAGCCTGGTCAAGAATCTCGGCCACAACGTCATCGGCGTGGCGCGAACCCATGCCGACGCGGTGGCTCTCGCCAAGAACAAGAAGCCCGGTCTGATCCTGGCTGATATTCAGCTCGCCGATGGTTCGTCCGGCCTGGATGCCGTGAACGAGCTGCTGCGCACCTTCGAGGTTCCGGTGGTCTTCATCACCGCCTATCCGGAGCGCTTCCTCACCGGTGAGCGGCCCGAGCCGGCGTTCCTGATCTCCAAGCCGTTCCAGCCGGCCATGGTGTCGGCAGTCGCCAGCCAGGCTCTTTTCTTCCAGCGCAACTCGCGCAACCGGATGCCGAAGCCGGCGGCCTGATCAGGTCACGGTGTACGATGTCGTCCCGGCGCGTTCGTCATGGAGCGCGCCGGCTTCGTTTGTAGCCCCAACAACAAAGGGCGAGATCAGCAGCCGCGGCAGACGCCGTCGAGCCGTGCCTTTAGCACCGCGTCGTTCGGCTTGGTCTCTCGGAACTTCAACCTGTTCTCGTCGAGCTGGAAGATTTCAGACGTCCGCCGCGGCGCGAAGACGATTGGCACGAGAAAGGTCAGATCACCATCCGCCAGCTCCGGCGGCGGTGGAGCAAATGGCTGGGCTCGCTCGACCATGGCGACCGCTTCCCGGTCGAGCGCCGGATCGCCAGTCGTTTCCGCCAGCACGGCCGAGATGAGATGACCCTCGCGGTCGATGTGAAACAGGACCTTGGCTGTTCCGCCCTCGCCCGAGGCCTGCAACGGGTAGCGGCGCTGAATCTTCAATTGCGCGACCAGACTCTTGATCCAATTGTCCCTGGCGCTTTCGGCAGCTCCAATCGCAGGAAAGAGGCCTACGAGAGCCAGAGCCAATCCAATCCCCCGCCATACGCCGACGCTATCCAACGTGCTCAGCATTTCGTCCCCACGCGCGGACCATGAAGTCAGCCGCGCCGCTCCAACATATACCTCAGACGAAATGGGGATAAAGCGCCGCGACGGGTGGGCGGAGATCTGACCGGTAGTGCTGGATCAGAAAAGAATGCGGGGCACCGCCGGCATCACCACGGCAGTGCCCCGCGTCGCCGGTCAATGGGGCAGGGGGAATAACCGGCTGCCGAGATGACGCGTGACCCGAAAAGTCGTTCCGTGTGAGACCGAATTTTTTGACGCCATAAAGCTGAAGAATGTCGCCGCAGTTTACACACGGTTAAGTGATTTGCCCAACCGAGAACCCGGTTCCTGCGACTTACGTTGGTATGCCGATCGCCTTGCGGCGAGGGGAGCAGAGACATGTCGCAGACCAAGAAAGTTGTCGTTTTGGGTTCGCTTGCGGCTTCCGCCATGCTCGTAGGCGCAATGCAACTGGCTTCCGGCCATGATCTTGGCGCCGGCCTGGCGGTTCAGAACACCACTCGCGAGACGATCGTCGCAACAGCGAATGACGTGAACCGGGCCGCCAAGTCTGACCGCGCCAACCAAAACGGTACTGCGGCGCCGTCACAGACTGTGTCGATCAAGCTGGCTGCTTTCGCGGAGACCTCCTTCCTGGTGCGGCTCCCCGTCAACCCCACGGGTGTAAGCGCGGGCTCTCCGCCGTCGCCGCAGGGATCGCAGCTCATCACCACCGGCAACGAGAGGGCCGCCAAGCACCCGGTGGCCTGCGAGCCGTCGGTGTCGGTGCTGACGGAGATCGCCAAGCGCCTGCAACCGGGACGGTGTGTGACTTAGCTACAGCAGCGCCGCACCCGGTCCGAGGCGTAAGCAGTCGATCAATGCCGGGCAATGACGGTCAGGGCAGCCCTCACTCCGCAGGCGCTTGTTCTTCCGCCGCTTGGCGGCTGACCATGAATCCGAGCGCCAAACCGCCGACAGCCAGAATGGGAATCAGCCGTTTGATGCCGATCATGCGGACGATCTGCAGGCCGCTCGCCAGCAACATCGGGTCTGCAAAAGCGGACTGGACTGCCGACCGCGCCGTTTCCGCGGTCCGCGCGGCACGGATCGCGATCGCGCGCTTGCGCGCCATGTAGCTGATTGCGGCGATCAACGTCACCACGAAGAAGATGGCGGCACCGGTGAGGCACGCGGCCACGAGCCCGTATCGATTCAGCACGGCGACGAAAGCTGCGGCGCACAGAAAGCTCGTGGTGACGAACAGTCCGACCGCTGCAGCGATCGCGAGCGACGTGAGCCGAACGGCATGCCCGGTCGATTCCTGGAAGTCCGCAATCAGGCGCTGCAGCATGTCATTACCCTCGGCGTCTCATTCATCTGCGCAACAAACTCAAATCGGCGCCGAAGACGCGGCGCCGAAACAAGACAAGCCTCTGGATTTCAGGGGCCGCCGCTTAGCGCCTCCAAGCGGCGCCGATGAGGAATCCAAGTCCGAGCGCAAGACCCACGGTGGCAAGTGGGCGATGGGAGATCACGTCCTCGAGGCGCTCCTCGAGTGAGTTTGCGGCATCCTGGGCTGCACCAAACATTGCGGTGCCCCGCTCGGACATGTCGTCGAACGTCTGGTCCACGTTGTCGCGTGCCTGGCGATAGCCGCTGCGGGCCTGCTTGCTGGCCTGCCCCGCGAAAGCATTGAGCGCATCGGTGATCTGTTCGGTGAGGGCTGCGATATCGTTTTTCACGGCGTGGACATCCTTCTGCAGGCGTTCGTAGTTCGCTTTGTCGACGAGATCCTTCAGGGCGGTCTCACCGTCAGTCGGTGGCATGGCAAGCTCCCGGAGCAAGGTGATTGCGTCTGCTCGACAAACGCGGGGTCTCGGCCGAAGTTCCGACGGTGGAAACCGAATTAGTCTGCCGGCAGTTGCGGCGAATCGTCCGGCAGCAGGTGCTCCTTCACGATGAGGGCGACGATCAGGAGCGGCGAGGCGAGGAAGGCTCCCATCGGGCCCCACAGCCAGGTCCAGAATGCCAGCGCGATGAACACCGCGAGTGCGTTGAGCGCAAGGCGCCTGCCGATGATGGTCGGCGTGACGAAGTGGCCTTCCATGAAGGTGATCACGGCGAAGATGGCGGGCGCGACCATGCCGGCGCTCAAGGTCGGGAATGCGATTGCGCCGACCAGGACGAGCACCGCGAACATGGCGATGGGCCCGATGATGGGGATGAAGTTCAGCGTCGCCGCAAGCGCCCCGAGGCCGGCGGGATTGGGCATGCCGGCGATGGCGCAGGCGAGACCGGCCGCAATGCCGACACCGGTGTTGATGAGCGTCACCGTCAGGAGGTAGTTGCCGAGGTGCAGCTCGAGCTCGTTGAGGATGCGGAGCGTCCGCAGCCGGACCTCGTGATCACCAAAGGTCATGATCAGCGCCCGCCGTAGATCGCGCCAGCTTGCGATGAACAGCACGAGCGTGGCGAAGAACAGTAGGAATTCGGTGAAGGTCGGCGACAGGAATTCGATCGTCGGCTGAACCCAATCGAATTTGGGCAGCTCCAGGCTGGCCGAGGCCGGTGCGCTTCCGCCGCCGATGGCCGCCTGCATTTCGTGCCACAGCGCCAGCGGCCGATCGAAGACGTGCAGCTTCGACTTGAGCGTGGCGGCAAGCTCGGGAAGGCGATTGGTCCAGTCCAGCACCGGCGCCGAGATCAGGCCGATGATGAAGGCGAGCCCTGCCGCAACCGCGAGCACGATCAGCACGGCGCCCACACCGCGCGGCACGTGGAAGCGTTCGAGAAAGTTGGCGGCCGGCGACAGCATGGTGCCGACCACGAAGGCCATCACGATCGGGAGAAAAAATCCACGGGCGACATAGAGGACACCCGTCACGCAGACGGCCGTGAGGATGATGAGAGCGATGGCGACGACGTCAACCCGTCTGATCACGGGAGGTAATTCTTGGCGACTTTCATTCAGGGCTGAATCGTCGTTCCCGCTGGCGAGCAGCCGCTCGGTGGGAAGTACACGCACCATGAATCTCCCGATCGAGTCGTTCGCGCACAGCTCGCGTGACTTGTCATCTAACAGCCGGGGGGGCATCCGGTTCCGTCGCGCAAACGTGAGAGCTCACACGCTTGACTGACGCAGGGCGACCACACCGAAGCCGGAACTACGACGAGACGTTCGGCGTTTGGAAGGTAATCACGCATCGCACCGCGATGCTCGCATGACAGGGGCATTCCATGACACAGCTCGCTTCCGGCCATCGCCGCAATTCGCGGCGGACGGCTTCGCTGATCGCCGGCGTCGCGGTCCTCTTGCTCGCAGGTGCAACTGCATCTCACGCCCAGATTCTCGGATATGCGTCGGTCGAGCAGCAGGCATTTCCGCCGGACGAGGCGACGGCATCTGCGGTGCAGGATGAGGACAGCCGGCTGCCGGACCGTCTGCGCCGCACGATCGTCAACCTCGATACGCGGGAAGCGCCGGGGACGATCATCATCGATACGAGCAACACCTATCTGTACTACGTGCTCGGCGGCAGCCGTGCGTTGCGCTACGGCGTCGGCGTCGGGCGCGAAGGCTTCACCTGGGCCGGCGTGCAGACCGTGACACGCAAGGCGGAGTGGCCGGACTGGCATCCGCCGGCGCAGATGATCGCGCGGCAGCCCTATCTGCCGCGTTTCATGGCCGGCGGCCCGGGCAATCCGCTCGGCGCGCGGGCCATGTATCTCGGCTCCAGCGAGTATCGCATCCACGGCACCAACGATCCCACGACAATCGGCAAATTCGTGTCGTCGGGCTGCATCCGCCTGACCAATGAGGACGTCTCCGACCTGTTCAGCCGGGTGCAGGTGGGGACGAAGGTCGTCGTGCTGCCGAAAGCCGCCTCGCTGCAGGCGCGCACCAATGCCGGCCGTGCGCCGCGCGTGACGTCGCTGCCGTCGGGGCGGCAGGCGATGTCGCTGCCGGTTGCGGCCGTCAATTAAGCGGGGAGTTGTGTCATGAACGGCCGACGTGCCCTCGCTGCCACCGCAGTGGCAACCATGGCAACCGCAGGCGCGTTGGCAGCGCCGACCACGGCGGGAGCGCAGGATTTTATCTCCGCGCTGTTCGGCGGCTTCAATGCGCCGCAGCGCCAAGCGCCCCGGATGCCGTTCGCCGACGAGGCGCCGCCGGTGCAGCGTCCAGCGCCGCGCAGCCAGCCGGTCTATTCCGGTGGCGGCAGCACCGCGTGGTGCGTGCGCACCTGTGATGGCCGCTATTTCCCGCTCGGCGCCACCGGTGACCAGAGCAAGGAGGCCGCCTGCAACAGCTTCTGCCCGGCGGCCAAGACCGAGATCGTCTATGGCAGCTCGATCGACGGCGCCGAGACGGATGGCGGCAAGCCGTATTCGGCGCTGCCCAACGCATTCAAGTATCGCACCGAAATCGTCGACGGCTGCACCTGCAACGGCAAGGACCATTTCGGCCTCGCCAAGGTGTCGATCGCCAACGATCCGACCTTGCGCAAGGGTGACGTCGTTGCCAGCGACGACGGCCTCAAGGTCGCCAACCGGACCAGCAGCGGCAAGCGCGCCGAGCTGAACTTCTCGCTGGCGCCCGCGGCGCTGCGCGCGAAGTATGAGCGCGCGCCGGTGATGGCGTCCGACTGATCCTGCGAGACCGTCAGGCCGCGCGGATCTTGCCGAGGAAGTCCGTGACCTGATGACCAAGATTTCTGCTCTGGCTCTCCAGCGTCTCCGAGGCATTGCGCACGTTGTCGGCGGCGGCCGCAGCTGCGTCTGCGTCCGACTTCACGCCGGTGATGTTGTCGGAGACGTTCTTGGTGCCATCTGCAGCGAACTGGGTGCTGCGCGAGATCTCCTGTGTCGCCGCGCCTTGCTCCTGCACGGCAGCGGCGATCGCGGTCGCCACCTCGTTGACCTCGCCGATGATGCCGCCGATCCGCTTGATGGCGTCGATCGCGTCATTGGCGACGCGCTGAATGTCGGCGATCTGCTCGGAAATCTCGTCGGTCGCCTTCGCGGTCTGGCTCGCGAGCGTCTTCACCTCGGAGGCGACGACGGCGAAGCCCTTGCCGGCCTCGCCGGCGCGCGCCGCCTCGATGGTCGCGTTCAGCGCCAGCAGATTGGTCTGCGAGGCGATGCTGTTGATGAGCCCGACAACCTCGCCGATCCGGTTCGCCGATTGCGCCAGCCCCTGCACCGTGCCGTCGGTCATGCGGGCCTGTTCGACCGCGCGGCTGGCGATGCCGGCGGCATGGGAAGCCTGCTTGGAGATGTCCGCGATCGACGCATTCAGCTCCTCCGCCGCGGAGGCGACCGTCTGCACGCTCATCGAGGCGTCGTTCGAAGCCCTCGCGGCGACCTCGGCGCGGGTGTTGGTTTGCCGCGACACGTTGGTGAGGCCGGCCGACGTCGCCTGCATGTCGGTGGAGGCCTGGCCGAGCTGCTCCAGCGACCCGCGCACCAGACTTTCGAACTCCGCGACGTAGGACTCGATCGCGCGCTGGCGCGCAACTGTCGCGGCGTTGCGCTCACGCTCCTGGGCCTCGATCGCGAGCTTGTCCTTGGCCTGCTGCTTGAACGTCTCGAGCGCGTTCGCAAGCGCACCGATCTCGTCGTGCCGCTGGGTGTAGCCGGTGTCGACGCCGAGATCGCCGCCTGCAACCGCGAGCATGGCATCGCGCATCCGGTGCAGCGGCCGGATCACCCGGCCGCTCACGGCGGCGATCGCTGCGCCGCCCAGTGCGACGGCCAGGAGCAGCAGCGTCAGCTGGAGCATCAGCGACTCCGTCGCAGCGCTCTGCTGCACGCTGGAATGGTGCTTGGCTGCGTCGAGCGCCGCCTCGGCCAGGGCGACCGCGCTCGTCATCTTGTTCACGGAGAACGGACTCCACTGATATGGCGTCAGCTCGGGCTTCTCGCCCTTTTGCACCGCTGCCAGCAGACGTTCGCGCAGGCCGGCATACTCCGGCGTGAAATAGGCCTGCTCCGTGCCGGACATCGCTGCGGAGAGCGCCGGCGGCAAGCTCATGCCGGAGGTGGCGAGCTGGACCGCCTTCCATGCGGCATCGACGCCGCCGACCTGCTTGGTGTAGGCCAGCACCGCTTCGGGCGACACCTTGCCGGCCGTCAGCGCATTGCTGACGACGAGCGATGCTTCACCAGCCGTGTTGCGCATCAGCCAGGCCATCTGCTTGATCATCAATAGCTGATCGACGGTCGCACTCTGATGATTGACGCTGGCGGCGATATTGACCGTGATCTTGTCGAGCAGGACCAGTAGCGCGTCGAACGTCTCGCCATACTCCTTGGGCAGGCCGGCGCGGCGGGCCGCCTTCGGCTTGACGATCTCGGTCCAGAACTCGCTGTGCTCCGCGGTCAGCGTCTGGTTGAGCCGGTCGAGGTCGGCAACCAGGCTCTGGTTCTGTTGGAAGTCGATGCCTTGCAGCAGATCGAGACTGCGGTCCAGCGCAGGGACGTAGATGCCACGGGCGGAGCGCAGGAATTTCTCGGTGTCGCCGTCCATGGCCTGATCGGCATTCAGGACGCGGATCGTGGTCGAACGATCGCTGCGCATGCTGTTCATGGCCTTGAACAAGACGCCCGAGACTTCGGCAACGCGTGCGATCCGCTGGGCAGATTGCAGCCTGCTCCAGGAATTCCAGGCGTTCAGCGAGAAGAGGGCGATGACGGCGAGGGCGGCGGTGGCGATGACCGTCTTCAGCAATGAAGAAATGGTCAGGCGATTCAACATTTTGATCTCCGGTTCCCGGCATTCGACCGCAAACCGGTAAAGAACTGAATGCGAGGTGGGTCCGTGGAACTACGGAGAAAACGGAGTGGCCAAAGTTCCGGCCCGGGAACTTCAAGTCGCGGAGCGGGTTAGATTGACAGCGCCAGCGCATCCTTCATCTCCCAGGGGACTCCCATGCTCATCAGTGCTCTCGTCACCTTCCTCGTCGTCATCCTCATTCTGTATTTGATCAATCTGTTGCCGATCGACGGCCGCGCCAAGCAGATCTGCCGCGTCGTCGTGATCGTGCTCGGCGTGATCTCGCTGCTTCGCTACATCGCGGTCATATGATCTGAGGATCATGTTACCTCTCGCCTGATCAAAAAAAGCCCCGGCGGATCGCCGGGGCTTTTGACGTCAGGCCTAAGCCTTCTCGTTCTGCTTGGCCTCGCGCCGCCGCGCGGTGAGGATGTACTCGGTGTAGCCGTTCGGCTGGGTGCGGCCCTCGAACACGAGGTCGCAGGCTGCCTTGAAGGCGACGCCGTCGAACGACGGCGCCATCGGCTGATACAGCGCGTCGCCGGCGTTCTGCTTGTCGACCACGACGGCCATGCGCTTCAGCGAATCCATCACCTGCTCCTTGGTGACGACCCCATGGTGAAGCCAGTTGGCGAGATGCTGGCTGGAGATCCGCAAGGTGGCGCGGTCCTCCATCAGGCCGACGTCGTGGATATCAGGCACCTTGGAGCAGCCGACGCCCTGGTCGATCCAGCGCACGACATAGCCGAGAATGCCCTGGCAGTTGTTGTCGATCTCCTGGCGCACGTCGTCGGGCGCCCAGTTCGACTGCGACACCGGGATGGTCAGGATGTCGCCGAGCTTGGCGCGCGGGCCCGCCTTCGCCAGCTCCTCCTGACGGGCGTGCACATTGACCTGATGATAGTGCAGGGCATGCAGCGTCGCCGCCGTCGGCGACGGCACCCAGGCGGTGGTGGCACCCGCCTGCGGGTGGCCGATCTTCTGTGCCAGCATGTCGGCCATCTTGTCCGGCGCCGCCCACATCCCCTTGCCGATCTGGGCATGGCCGGGCAGGCCGTCGATCAGGCCCATATCGACGTTCCAGTCCTCATAGGCCTTGATCCAGGGCTGTGCCTTCATCTCGTTCTTGCGGATCATCGGACCCGCTTCCATCGAGGTGTGGATCTCGTCGCCGGTGCGGTCGAGGAAGCCGGTGTTGATGAAGACGATGCGCTTCGATGCCTGCTGGATGCAGGCCTTGAGGTTGACCGTGGTGCGGCGCTCCTCGTCCATGATGCCGACCTTCATGCTGTTCTCGGGCAGGCCGAGCAGCTTCTCGACGCGCGAAAACAGCTCGACCGTGAGCGCCACCTCGTCCGGGCCGTGCATCTTGGGCTTGACGATGTAGATCGAGCCGGTGCGGCTGTTCTTAACCTTGGAGTTGCTCTTGAGGTCGTGGATCGCCAGGAGGCCGGTGACGGCGGCATCGAGAATGCCCTCCGGCACCTCCTCACCCTTGGCGTCGAGCACGGCGTCGGTGAACATGTGGTGCCCGCAATTGCGGATCAGCAGCAGGCTGCGGCCGTGCAAGGTGAGCGTCCCGCCGGACGGCGTGGTGTAGCTGCGGTCGCTGTTCAGCGCGCGGGTGAGCGTCTTGCCGCCCTTCTCGAAATCGGCCGACAGCGTGCCGTTCATCAGGCCGAGCGTGTTGCGGTAGACCAGCACCTTGTCCTCGGCGTCGACGGCGGCGACCGAGTCCTCCATGTCGAGGATGGTCGAGACTGCGGCCTCCAGGATCATGTCGGAGACGCCGGCCGGATCGTCCTTGCCGATGATGTGGCTGCGGTCGATCACGACCTCGACGTGGAGGCCGTTGTTGGCGAGCAGGACCACGGAGGGGGCGTCGGCCGAGCCCTGGTAGCCGGCGAACTGGTCGGCGTTCTTGAGCGCGGTGGCGTTGCCGCTCTTCAGCTTGGCGGAGAGCTGGCCGGCGATCACGCTGTAGGCGGTCACGTCGGTGTGGCTGCCGGTGGCGAGCGGTACGGCGGCGTCGAGGAACGCCTTGGCCTTGGCGATCACCTTGTCGCCGCGGGCCTTGTTGTAGCCCTTGCCGGACTCGCTCGGATCGTGCGGGATGGCGTCGGTGCCGTAGAACGCGTCATACAGCGAGCCCCAGCGCGCATTCGCCGCGTTGAGCGCGTAGCGGGCATTGGTCAGCGGCACCACCAGCTGCGGGCCGCAGATCTTGCCGATCTCCTCGTCCACATTGGCGGTCTCGACCTTGTGGGTCGCGGGCTCCGGCAGCAGGTAGCCGATCTCCTTCAGGAACGCGGTGTAGGCGCCGAGGTCGAAGGCCTTGCCCTTGTTGGCGAGGTGCCAAGCGTCGATCTTGTCCTGCAGGGCATTGCGGAGGGCGAGCAACTCGCGGTTCTTCGGGGCGAGATCGCGCAGGATCGCGCTGAGGCCGGCCCAGAATGCGTCCGGATCGATCCCGGTCTTCGGCGTGGCCTCCTTGGCGATGAAGTCGAACAAGACGGGGGCGATCTTCAGTCCATGGGCGTCGATACGAGTCATGATGAGACGTTTCTCTCGAATAAGGGCGACGTTGCGCGTGTCTTGGCGTGCTGAAATGGCCGCCTCGAAGGCGGCGTGTGCAGTGCATTTAGCGCCAAAGCGGGGGCCACGAAAGGGGGGAGGGGTATCGCAGTTGGTCGGGGGGCAGCGGACAGGCGGGCTGGTTCCGGGCGGAGTGATGCCAAGTAATTTCGCAGGACCGCCTCAGAGTTCGGCCGCGAGCCCACAACCGTGCGGAGCTCTCGGATCGGGCACGCTGCCACCCTCCCCTGGAGGGGGAGGGTCGACTCGCAACGAGCGAAGCGAGATGCGAGGCGGGGTGGGGTGATCTCTCCACGAGCGCCGGTGCGCGTGGCATCACCCCACCCCGCCGCGCATCGCTGCCGCGACGCGCGCCGACCCTCCCCCTCCAGGGGAGGGTGACAACGCAAAGCGTGCCGCAAATGGCGTTCCGACGTACACCAAACGGCTGCGGACAACTCAACGAAGGTGATCGCTCGTGGAGGTGATGGCTCATGCGACTTCGTCCTCGCGGCGCGTGATCGCGTCCGAGCTTTGCTGACGTGCCGCCCCTCGATGACGAGAGGCGCAGGGAAGGCCGGGTGCAGGCTGCACCCATGGCCCGCCTGCAGAAAAAAATGCAGGCGGCAGGAACCACAGGTACGAGCCGGACATCCGGCCTTCCCTGCGCGATGGCTCTACGGTTGCTCCGTGGTCTCCCCGGTGCGCCGGGCTTTCTGGTCACCGTTGCCCGCGCAGCGCGTTGGCGCTGTCACGCGCGTGGCATCAGCATCGGGATGCCAGGACCCCACGGCTTGGCCGTGCGCCTCGGGACTGTCCGTCGACATGATTGCTCACGCCGCAGCCCAAAGCGCCCACCGCATCCCGCACCCGACGTCCGTGACGGTCGCGAACTGTCCCTCGTGTGGGACGGGATGCGCAAAGATAAGCATGAATTCGGAAAAAAGGAAAGAGGAATATTTTTGGGCCGAGGACTGGATAGGGCAAATCAGCTTGGCCGGACGAGGGAAACAGGCTTTTCCGTGCGAGAGGTACGCGTTGAAATCTGTAGCACCTGGTGCTATATAAAACCATGGCTGGCCAATTCAAGCGAGTTTTCAAAACCGCATGGTTCTCGAAGGCGGCACGCAAGGCTCGTATCAGGGACATCGAGCTCTGCGAGGCCGTCGAGGCAGTCATCAAGGGTCAGGCTGACGATCTGGGAGGTGGGGTCTTCAAGAAGCGTCTGAACAAGAACATGCACCGGAGCATCATCCTCGCCAAGAGCGGTCGATACTGGATCTACGAATATCTATTCGCCAAGAAGGATAGAGCGAACATCGACGATGATGAGCTGGAAGACTTCCGAACTCTCGCAAAGAGCTATGCCGCATTGAATAGCGCACAACTCGCGCAACTCCTGGCGGACGAAGACTTGGTGGAGATCTGTCATGACGAAAAAAAATAGGTTCAAGAGCGACCTCTCGGAAGCGCTTCATTCGTCCGCCACGATGCTTCACAAAGTCGGCGCGCTCGACAAGGCGACGATGCGGGACTTCGATTCCCGTCATCTAGCCGTCGCCAGTGAAATGAAGCCTGCTCAGATCAAGCGGCTCCGTGAGGCCAACAATGTCAGTCAGCCGGTGTTCGCCCGATATCTCAATACGAGCGAAAGCACCATCGAGAAATGGGAGACTGGAGCCAAGCGGCCGAGCGGCATGGCGCTCAAGCTGCTGACAATCGTCCAGAAGCACGGGTTGAAGATCCTCGCCTGATGCAGTCAGTACCTCGTGGCGGGCGGCTAAACCAGCGTGAACGGGGCGATATATAGGTCTGGCCTTCGGTATCGCTGTTGCTGATACGGAGCTACACGTGTTCCGCACTTTCCGAGCCTGCCTTGCGAGCCTCCGGCGGCGGAAGCGGCTGTTCAGGGAGTACGACGTCGTTCGTCTTCGGAGGTTGGTGCCAACCATACCTCTTCCGATCGGCGCGCAAGGTACCATCGTGATCGATCATCGTTCCAGGCCGCCGGCATATCTGGTCGAGTTCTTTTCTGACGGAGAGCATGCCGGGCTTTATGACGTCGTGCCTGAGGACATCGAGTTGATGATCCCATACGAAGGATGGTTCGTGAAGGGGAGCCCGCGTGAGCTCTCGCGACACGCGGTGCCTGCCCGAAGTGATTGGCGACTGAAATGATCGGCGCGCGTCGTCTCGCCGGCTCTACGGTCTGTGGAGTTTGCAGCGCAATCTTGCTTACTCAAGCGGGCCTCAAATAGAGTATTCTCGCAGCAGACTCGATAAATCGTAGAAATTGACAATGAGCGCCAGAATCTCGAGTGAAATAAAGAGACTTGCGGAGGCTAACGGCGGTCAGGCTCCAGGTGTTCGCGCGTTCGAGAGCGCAACCGGCATTACCGAGGGGACTTGGCGCGGCCTGTATTGGGCTCGTTGGAGTGATGCCCTAGCCGAGGCTGGCTACGCGGCGAACAAGTTTCAAGGTAAGTCTGAGGCCGATCATATTCTGGCGAGCTTCGTGGAAGCGGCCCGATACTATAAGCGGCTGCCGACCATTATGGAAATTCGGATGTTCAGGCGGCAGCGCGAGGACTTCCCGAACGAGAAGACAATCCACTCTTATTTTGGATCAAAAGAGGGATTGATCTCGAACCTCAGGGCATGGTTGGAGGGCAGGCCGGGATACGACGATATCGTCCAGATGCTCGGCCAGAAAGTGGAGGCCGAAACTCCGACCAACTCGAGGGAAGGTCTAGTTTATCTCATAAAATCCGGTACCCACTACAAAATTGGCCGCAGCGATGAATTGGAACGCCGAGTCAAAGAAATTCGTATCGCTCTTCCCGAAGCCGCAACGCTTGTTCACTCGATCCGCACCGATGATCCCGCAGGCATCGAGGCATATTGGCATCGTCGCTTCGTAGACAAGCGAGCGAACGGTGAGTGGTTTAAGCTGACTAACGCGGACGTAGCGGCGTTTAAGAAGCGAAGATACCAGTAGCGCATCATCGTCAGGCACTGGATGTCGCCCCGTTCATCCCGGCTACGCGCCGTTGTGAGGCCACCGCCTAAGCCGTGCCGCCTCGACCGGCATTCCGATCGTCAAGGGCTGCCGTAGGTGGCGCAAGCTGAGAAGCCGTAGGACAAACCCGGTCAACGTGAAGCCCTCCGGTCCAAAATGACGGTCGAACGCGAAGTCGGGCAGGTCGACTTCGAACTGCCGTTGAAATGCAAGCAGGAATTCGCGCGCATCCTCGCCGTCCACGCCGAGGTCGCGGGCGACGTCGGTCTCGTCGAAGAGCGGCCTGCGCGTCGTCGTCTGCGCCGCGACGAACTGCAGGACGGATTGACGGAGCAGGTCTGTTGTCTGTTGCATCATCTCGTGCCTGACTCTGCATGCTGCCACGCGCCGACTGCCAAAGTCGCTTTTGCCCTCCTACGCAACAATGGATCTATGCCCACGCCATCCCAATCACGATGGCCGGACCGTCGCTTTCCTTGTTGGATCCCTTGGTCACGGGCCTCCGGACGCTTGTGCCGCGCTCGCGCCGATGCCGGCCATCCAAGCGGCGCGCCGCTGTCGCCAGGCTGTTCGCCAGGCGTCCGATCGACGCGGTCGCCTGCTTGATGAGAAACAGGATCGTCGTGAGGCGGCTGAGGATGCCGACCAGGAGCAGGACGGAGAAGACATCGATATAGGCCAGGATATCGCCGACCAGCATCAATTCGGGCGGGATCGGAATGCTGTGATAATACGCCACAACGAGGATGATGACCGGCAGGAAGGCGATGATCCGCCGCAGCGTCAGCCGGTCCAGGAAGGCCGCGAGCTGGACGACAAAGACGTCCCACAACCAGTCACCCAGGAGGGCGGGTCGGTCGATCGTCCATGTCCGCCAAAGCGCCTTCCACATCGAGCGACTCCATATGCGAGATAGGGCAAGCACTCGCAAGATAGCATGCGTTGCGATGCGCGGATCTCTCCGGGATGTCGCATGTCCAACCGGCGGGCGGTGTGAATCGCCGTTGCTGTGGCTACAACGCGCCGAAGGTGACGAGCCGGAGCTTCAACCAATCCGAGGGCGGCACATCGCTGGCTTGTCCGATCGGCCCAGTTGCGATCGACGGCCATATGCTTCCGTCCTGCTCCCCTCATGCCCTTGACGGCGCCAGGCGGAATTCGACCACGTCCTCGGCCGTGGACAGGTCGCGCGCCATCTGGGCGGTCTCGAACCGGCCGGCGGCCTGCAGCACGAGCTCGAAATGGAATTGCCGCTTCGCCTCGCTGTATTCGTAGCACCAGTCCAGCACGTCGAAGCCATAGGCCCGCATGCATTCGCGCAATTCGGCCTCGCTCGGCTGCAGACCATGGCGGTAGACGACCGACAGCGACAGCGTGGTCTGATGCGGCAGCCATTGTTCGACCTTGCCGAGCAGGGTCATCGCGGCGAGGGACAATGCCGTGGCGCAAAGCGCGGTGCCGTAGAAGCCGATGCCGATGATGATGCCGATCGCCGACGTCATCCAGATCGAGGCGGCCGTCGACACGCCGCGGATGGTGAAGCCGTCCTTGATGATGACGCCGGCGCCGAGGAAGCCGATGCCGGTCATCAGGCCCTGGATCACGCGCGTCGGATCGGAGACGGTCGGCGACACCGCCATGCCGCCATACCAGCTGCCGGGAAAGCCGTTGATCGCCGTCAGCAAGGTCGATGCGACGCAAACCAGCGCGTAGGTCCGCATGCCGGCCGCGCGTCCGTGATAGGTGCGCTCGTAGCCCAGCAGCAGGCCGACGGCTGCTGCACCCATCAGGTGCAGCAGCAGAATCCCGTTCGTCTCCAGTTCTGCCCTCGACCAATAGGCCGCCAGATGCTCCATCCTGCGCCTCGACAGCGTTGCTGCGCGTGCCGTGAACTGTGCGGATCAAGTGCTAATTTCTGCTTGCAGATCGTACGGCGGCCCCATGGGCAGGCTTAGGGTCCAAGAGCGAACCGGCGCACTCCTCCGTAGTTCTTCGGGGAGAAGGTGACCACGCTTGGCTGCGGCTGTCGCTCTGCTCGCCGATGTCGCGGGTGACGTCACGAGGCCGAATTTGAGCCAGGCTGCGGGCGGCACCTCGGGTGAGGTGTGTGCGGTCGACGATGTCGATCAAGCCGGGGTCGATGTCCCTCTCGCGCAAGATAGCGCGACCTGCTCACCATGAGACGTGGTCAGGCCGGCACGATGCTGTCGCTCAATCCCGCCCGCGCCGATTCATTGCCCCCGCACAGTCCCACTTCGGACGTAAAAGCTATCGATAACTACTTGCATCTAGCGGGGGTGGGGAGGCGCATCATGTCGTTCACTGGGCTGCGGTCGGTCGTCCTGTGTCTCGGTCTGTTCGCTCTGCCCGCACTCGCAGCCGACAAGCCAACGGCACCGTACCTGCACGCGACTGAGGGACGCGCGGTTGAGAGAAAGCCGACCTTGCTTCAGATGCTCGTAGCTGCGTTGAAGCCGAAATCCGTCCACGCGGCCGAGCCCGCGCACAGGCCCAGGGTCAGGCACGTTGCGACGGCAGCAAGGAAGCCGAAGGCCCCGCCCGCCGCCGTAGCGACCGAGCCGCCCGTGGCGCCGCCCACCACGGTCGGCGCCGCCGCGACTCCACCTGCACCCCTCTCCGAGGCGGACCCCGCCGCGAAGGGGCTGGCGCTGTTCAACGACGTGAGCCTGTCGGACGGTGGCAAGGCGTCCTGCGCCACCTGCCACTTCTCGACCGGGCATACCAACAACAAGACCTATGTCGGCCTCGATGTGGTCGCCGACGGCGATCCCAATGGCCGGAATACGCCGACCCTGTGGGGCGTCGGCGAGCGCTCGGTGTTCGGCTGGGCCGGGCAGGCGGCGACGCTGGAGGACAGCATTCGCGGCATCATCGTCAACCGCATGAAGGGGCCGGAGCCGTCGAAGGAGAAGCTGGCGGCGCTGGTCGCCTATGTGCGGACGCTGAACTATCCGGCGAACTGGCAGGTCAAGGACGACGGCACGCCGAGGGACGATGCCAGCGCGGCCGTGAAGCGCGGCTATGAGCTCTATGTCGGCGATGGCGGCTGCGGCACCTGCCACGTGCTGCCGAGCTTCGACAAGAGGAGCCGCGACGACATCGGCACCGGCGGCAAGTTCAAGGTGCCGACCCTGCACGCGGTGGCGTCGACGGCGCCGTATTTCCACGACGGCCGCACCGCCTCGCTGCGCGACGCGGTCAAGCTGATGTGGGAGGTCTATGCCAAGAAGATGGATTCGCGGCTGCCGACCGACGCCGAGCTCGACGATCTCACCGCCTATGTCGGCGCGCTGTAGCGTGGCACTGACAAGAAGCTGGCGGTCGCGTCTTCACAGTCATTCCGGGCGATTGGCAATGCGAAGGCGCGAAGCGGCTTCGCATTGACGATCGAACCCGGAATCTCGAGCTTGTTAAGAATGGACGCAAGACAATGTCGAGATTCCGGGTTCAAGGCCTGCGGCCTTGCCCCGGAATGACAGTGCGTATCACGAGCCTGACAGGCAAACGTGAGAGGCTTGATTATCTGCCAACCCTGTCATGGACCGTGTGTGCGCGGTCCATGATCATGCAGTGACGACGCAATCAGATGTTGGCACCGAGATCGGCGATGTCGTCGAACAGCACTGATGTCCGCGACAGCAGCGCCTCGAGCTCGTCGGTGGCGTCCGCAATCCCGCGCGTCGCGGTGTCGATCACCAGCTCCGCATCGAGCGGCGGCTCGTAGTCGGTGCCGATGCCGGTGAAGTTCTGCAGATTGCCGGCGCGGGCCTTGGCGTAGTGGCCCTTGGGGTCGCGGCTCTCGCAGATCTCGGCGGCCGTCGCGACATAGACCTCACGGAACAGGTCGCCGGCGACGCGACGGGCGGCCGCGCGGTCCTCGCGCGCGGGCGACACGGCGGCCACGATCGCGATGTGGCCGTTGCGAGCGAGATGGGTCGCGACCTCGGCGAGGCGACGGATGTTCTCGGCGCGGTCCTCCGGCGTGAAGCCGAGATCCTTGTTGAGGCCGGCGCGGACGGTGTCGCCGTCGAGCAGCACGGGCGCGCCGCCGCGGCCGAACAGCCGCCGCTCCAGCGCACGCGCCAGCGTCGACTTGCCGGCGCCGGGCAGGCCGGTCATCCACACCACCGCGCCCTTGTGGCGGTAGCGGTCGGCGCGCTCCTGCGGCTGCAGCGCCGATTCCACCGGCATGATGTCGACCGGCGCGGCGCGCTTGCCGGCGTCGACCGTGAGCACCAGACCGCCGCCGGCGATGCGGCCCTGGACCTCGATGACGAGGCGGCCGGTGCGGGCGTTCTCGGCGTAGGGATCGATGGCGACCGGTTGTGTCAGTGCGATCTCGATCTCGCCGACATGGTTGCGCGCGATCGCGGCATTCTGCTCGTTGGACAGCGAGCCTGGATCGACCGCCTTCTCGATCGCGACCACGCTGCCGCGCGCCTCGCGGGTGCCGAGCCGCACCAGGATGCTGTCCCCCTTGGCGAGCGGCTGGTCGTGCAGCCAGAAGATGCGCGCGTGCAGGCGTCGAGCCGCCTGCGGCTCGCGGCCGACATGGGCGATGACGTCGCCGCGCTCGATGAACAGCTCGCGGTCGAGCGTGATGCCGACCGAGCGGCCGGCGCCCTGCGGCGCCGTCACCGGCGTCTGCGGCCAGCCCTCGACGGTCTTGATCTTGGCGATCTTGCCGGCCGGCATGATCACGATCTCGTCGCCGGTCTTGAGCTCGCCAGCCTCGACGCGGCCGGCGACGATGCGACGGTCGTCGAACTTGTAGATCGCCTGCACCGGCAGGCGCAGCGGCAGGCTCGACAGCGGCTTTGCCGGCTCCAGGCCATCGAGCGCCTCGACCACGGTCGGGCCGCCATACCAGCCGATCCGCGAGGTCAGCTGGGCGACGCCGTCGCCGTCGCGCGCCGAGATCGGAATGATCGCGACCGGCTCGACGCCGAGGCCCTCGAGATGCGCGGAGATCTCGGCCTTGATCGTGTCGAAGCGCTCCTCGCTGAAATCGACGCGGTCCATCTTGTTGACGACGACCGCCACCTGCTTCACGCCGAGCAGATGCAGCAGATAGCCGTGGCGCCGGGTCTGGTCGCGCACGCCTTCGAGCGCGTCGATGATCAGCACTGCGCCGTCGGCCTGCGAGGCGCCGGTGATCATGTTGCGCAGGAATTCGGCATGGCCGGGCGCGTCGATCAGCACGACCTCGCGCGCATTGGTGCGGAAGCGGATCTGCGTGGTGTCGATGGTGATGCCCTGGTCGCGCTCGGTCTGCAGCGCATCGAGCAGGAACGACCATTCGAACGGCATGCCGCGGCGGGCGGAGACCGCCTGCAGCATTTCGAGCTTGCCCTCGGGCAGGCTGCCGGTCTCATGCAGCAGGCGGCCGACCAGCGTCGACTTGCCGTGATCGACGTGGCCCACGATCACGATGCGGACCTGCGGACGGGTGGTGCCGTTCGGCGTGGCGGGGGCGGCTGACGGGACTCGCATGTTCATGGCCTCGTCCCCGCTCACAGATAGCCGGCGACGCGCAGGCGCTCGAAGGCGTCCTCGGTCTCGTGGTCGAGCGCGCGGCCGGCGCGCTCCGGCACCTTGGTGCTTTCGAGCTCGGCGAGAATCTCGGGGATGTTGGAGGCGTTGGATGCCACGGGGAACGTGATGTCCTGATCGCCGAGCGAGCGATAGCGCTTGCCGTTCCTGGACAGATACAGCGGAATGATCGGGATGTTCTCCCGCGCCGTGTAGGCCCAGATGTCGGCCTCGGTCCAATGCAGGATCGGATGGATGCGCAAGTGAGCGCCCTGCGGCGGCGAGGCGTTGAAGTGATCCCAGAACTCAGGTGGCTGATCGCGCACGTCCCAATGGCCTTCGGCGCCGCGCGGCGAGAACACGCGCTCCTTGGCGCGCGTCGCTTCCTCGTCGCGGCGGATGCCGGCGATCAGGCCGTCGAAGCCGTGCTTGGCGAGCGCCATCTTCAGGCCTTCGGTTTTCCGCGCAGCCGAGCGCGCCGCGGGGGGCAGGGTCGGATCCACCGCGTCGATCGGCGGGCACGGCTCGACCTTGAGATCGAGGCCCCATTCCTTCGCGTAGGTGTCGCGGAAGGCGTACATCTCCGGAAACTTCTTGGCCGTGTCGACATGCATGGCCGGAAACGGCACGCGGCCGAAGAACGCCTTGCGCGCCAGCCAGATCATGACGTTGGAATCTTTTCCGAGCGACCAGAGCAGCGCGAGCTTCTTCAGCCGTGCAAAGGCCTCGCGGAGAATGTAAATGCTCTGCGCCTCGAGCTGATCGAGATGATCCATGGTCGGTGCGGCGCTGAGGACGCGCGGCATGGAAGATGCTTGCTCGATCTCGGAAGAGGGCAACCGATCTCTGGAAACGTCGTTGGTGAGAATGTGCATGCTATCAGCCATCGCCTGCTTGGGAGAAAATTCTATGGCGAAGCCAAGGAATAATTTTCTCTTTACGTGTGCGGCGTGACACTTATATAGAAAATAATTCCAGTCAACCCCGAAGAGTCGAAACCGAAGAGCGCGATGCAATATCTGCCGGTGTTTCTCGATCTGAAGACCGGCCCCGTGCTGCTGATTGGCGCGGGCGAGCTCGTGCGCGCCAAGCTGCGCGTGTTGCTGTCCGCGGGCGCGCGCATCCGCTGGTTCGCCACCGACGGCGACTTCGATCTCGCGGGTCTGCGCGATGAGCACGGCCAGATCGAGCGCGCCGAAGGCGACCCGCTGAGCGCCGATCTCACTGGCGTCATCGCCGTGCTGTGCGCGGGCGCCGGCGACATCGGCGTTGCGATGTCGGCGCGGGCACGCAGCGTTGGTCTGCCCGTCAACGTGATGGACGACCTCGCGCATTCCAGCTTCATCTTTCCGGCGATCGTCGATCGCGGCGACGTCGTGGTGGCGATCGGCACCGGCGGCTCCTCGCCCGTGGTGGCACGCCGCGTGCGCGAGCGCATCGAGGCGCTGCTGCCGGCGCGGATCGGCGAGCTCGCGAGCTTCATCGGCGACTTCCGCAGGACCATCAATCCGCTGATCACCGAGATGCCGCTGCGCCGCCGCTTCTGGGAGCGCATCGTCGACGGCCCGATCGGCGCGCTGGTACTGGCGGGGCGCAAGCACGAGGCCGCGGCGGCGCTGCATGGCATCGCCGATCCGACCGCGTTCGCGGGCGCGGATCATGCGGGCCGCAGCGAAGGCCATGTGACCCTGGTCGGTGCGGGCCCCGGTGATCCGGACCTGCTGACGATCAAGGCGCTGCGCGCGCTGCAGGATGCCGACGTCGTGTTCTATGACGAGCTGGTCACGCCCGAGATTCTCGACCGCATTCGCCGCGACGCTTCGCGCGTGCCGGTCGGCCGCCGCGTCGGCAAGCCCGGCATCGGCCAGGATGCCGTCAACAGGCTGCTGATCGAGGCGGCGCGCGACGGCAAGCGCGCGGTGCGTCTCAAGGGTGGCGATGCCTACGTGTTCGGCCGCGGCGGCGAGGAGGTCGACTCGCTGCGCAACGCCGGCGTGTCCTACACGATCGTGCCCGGCATCACCGCCGGCCTCGGTGCCGCCGCGCAGTTCGAGGTGCCGCTGACCTTCCGCAGCAAGGCGCTGCGCATCACCTTCCTCACCGCGCACAAGGAGCGCGATGCCGAGGCGGTGGACTGGTCGGCGCTGACGGACACCAAGATGACGGTCGTGGTCTACATGGGCATGACGGCCGCGCCTGCCGTGCGCACCGGGCTCCTCGCCGCCGGCCGCTCGCCGCAGACGCCGGTCGGTGTGTTCGCCAAGGTCACGCGCCCCGACGCGCAGGCCGTGGTCGGCACCTTGGATCAACTGCCTGACCTCGTGGCCAAGATCGATGGCGGTCCGGCCATTCTCATCATCGGTGATGTCGTGGCGCATTCGGCGCCGTGGCGTCAGCAGAACCTCAGTGGCGTGATCGCAAAACTCCTGGAACCCGTCTGAATGACCTCTCCGCTGCAACAGAAGATCAAGATCACCGGTCCCTCGATCATCACCGCGAACCGGACCTGGGACGGCGCGGTGATCTACCGCACCGGCACCAAGAGCTGGTCGGATGAGCTGAGCGATGCTGCGATCGTGCGCACCGCCGACGAGGCACGTACGCTGTTGTCGGAGGCGGTGGCCGACGATCTCGGCGCGATCGGTCCCTATATCGCGCCGGTCGAGGTCGCTGCCGACGGTGCGGTCAAGCCCGGCAATATGCGCGAACACATCCGGCTGACGGGCGCCACCATCGCGCTCCCGGCTCAAGCCTGAAGGCTCTCTCATGTACGCTTATGACGAAATCGATCGGACCCTGGTCAACGAGCGCGTCGCCGAATTCCGCGACCAGGTGAAGCGGCGCCTGTCGGGCGAGCTCTCCGAAGACGAGTTCAAGATGCTGCGGCTGCAGAACGGCGTCTATCTGCAGCTCCACGCCTACATGTACCGCATCGCCATTCCCTACGGCACGCTGTCGTCGAACCAGTTGCGCCGGCTGGCCCATGTCGCGCGCCGCTACGACCGCGGCTACGGCCACTTCACGACCCGGCAGAACATCCAGTTCAACTGGATCAAGCTCGCCGAGCTGCCCGATGCGATGGCCGACCTTGCGGAAGTGGGCATCCAGTCGATGCAGACCTCCGGCAACAACATGCGCAACGTCACCTCCGACCAGTGGGCCGGCGTGGCGCCGGGCGAGATCGAGGATCCGCGCATCTGGGCCGAGCTCTTGCGCCAGTTCACGACCCTGCATCCGGAATTCTCGTTCCTGCCGCGCAAGTTCAAGATCGCGATCACGGCGTCCGAGCATGACCGCGCTGCGATCAAGATCCACGACATCGGCCTGCGTCTGCTCAAGAACGCGCAGGGCGAGACCGGCTTCGAGGTGCTGGTCGGCGGCGGTCTCGGCCGCTCGCCCTTCATCGCCAAGACCATCAAGCCGTTCGTCCACGGCCACGACATCCTCAGCTATGTCGAGGCCATCCTGCGCGTCTACAACCAGTACGGCCGCCGCGACAACATCTACAAGGCGCGCATCAAGATCCTGGTGCACGAGCTCGGCATCGAGAAGTTCGCGTCCGAGGTCGAGGAGGAGTGGCAGCAGATCCGCGACGGCGTGCTCAAGCTCGATCAGGGGATCATCGAGGATATCCGCTCGCGCTTCTTCTATCCGGCCTACGAGGCGCTGCCGCACATGCCGGAGGAGCTGAAGCAGGCCGCGCACGATCAGAAGTTCGAGGCCTGGCGCAAGAACGCGGTCTTCCCGCACAAGGCGCAGGGCTATGCGATCGTGGTCGTGTCGCTGAAGCCGGTCGGCAAGCCGCCGGGCGATGCGACCGCCGACCAGATGGATGCGCTTGCCGAGATCGCCGACAAATATTCGTCCAGCGAGATCCGCGTCGGTCATGAGCAGAACCTTGCGTTGCCGCATGTGCGCAAGCGTGATCTGCCGGCGGTGTGGAAGGCGCTCGAGGCGATCGGCCTCGCCATCCCCAACGTCAATCTCGTTTCCGACATCATCGCCTGCCCGGGGCTCGACTACTGCTCGCTGGCGAACGCGCGCTCGATCCCGATCGCGCAGGAGATCACGCGCCGCTTCGCCAATCACGACACGGCCAACCTGATCGGCCGGCTGCACATCAACATCTCCGGCTGCATCAATGCCTGCGGCCACCACCATGTCGGCCACATCGGCATCCTCGGCGTCGAGAAGAACAACGAGGAATTCTATCAGATCACGATCGGCGGCCGCGCCGATGAGGGCGCCGCGCTCGGCACCCTGATCGGACCCGCGGTGCCCTATGCCGAGGTCGCCGACGTCGTCGAGGACATCGTCGAGGCCTATCTTGCGCTGCGCGCGAGCCCTGAGGAGCTGTTCGTCGATACGGTGAAGCGGCTCGGGGTCGAACCATTCAGGGAGCGGGTTTATGCCACTCGTTAAGGGCGGACACATCATCGCGGACGCGTTCGTCCGCCTCACCGACGATGCCGAGCTGCCGGCGCAGGGCGCGATCCTCGTCTCGGAGACGCGCTTCCTCGCCGGCCCTGACGCGCTGGTCAGCCGGACCGGTGGCAAGCTCGGCGTGATCTGGCCGAACAATCGCGACGTCGACGATCTCGTGCCCTATCTCGACCGGCTCGCGCTGATCGCGCTGGTGTTTCCGAGCTTCCGCGACGGCCGCGCCTACACCCAGGCGCGTCTCTTGCGTGAGCGCTACGGCTATCGCGGCGAGTTGCGCGCGACGGGGCAGGTGCTGCGCGACCAGTTCGTGTTCATGCTGCGCGCCGGCTTCGATGCCTTCGAGGTCAAGAAGCAGGCGGATGCCGAGGCCTTCACCGAGACCGTGAAACGCTATTCGGTGTTCTACCAGCCGACCGGCGACGGCCGTATCTCGGCGCTGCATCAGCGCCTGCAACTGCGCCATTCGGAGAGTGCCGGGCTGTGAGCACGCTGGCTGCATCGCCTTCGGTTGCGGAGATCCCGGTCGCGGCGCTCGACGCCGCGCTGCGCACGGCCGCGCCGCGCGAGGTCATTGCCGCTGCTCTCGAGGCGATCGGTCGCGAGCGGCTGGCGGTGGTGTCGTCGTTCGGAACGGAGTCGGCGGCGCTGCTGAAGGTGACGGCCGACGTTGATCCGGCGATCCCGGTGATCTTCCTCGACACCGGGCACATGTTCGCGGAGACGCTGGCCTATCGCGACCAGCTCATCGAGATTCTCGGCCTGCGGGACGTACGCTCGATCAAGCCCGACGCCGCGGCGCTGGCGCGCGAGGATGCCGACAACGAGTTGTGGTTCTCTGATCCCGACGCCTGCTGCCGCATCCGCAAAGTCGAGCCGCTGGCACGCGCGCTGGCGCCGTTCGCGGCCTGGATCAATGGCCGCAAGCGTTTCCAGGGCGGACTACGTGCGGCCATCCCGGTCGTCGAGCAGGACGGCGCGCGCGTGAAGTTCAATCCGTTTGCGAACGTGACGCGAGAGGACATCGCCGAAATCTACCGCTCGGCCAACCTGCCGCAGCATCCGCTGGTCGCCTCCGGCTTCCGCTCGATCGGCTGCATGCCCTGCACCAGCCGTTCGGACTCCGGCGAGGACGACCGTGCCGGGCGATGGCGCGGCCGCGGCAAGACGGAGTGCGGCATCCACACGGTGGCGACGTCGTCGGTGTAGGCTGCATGCGGCCATGAACATCGTGCTCGTGGAGAAGGACAGCGCGGATATCGAACGACGTCCTTGGCCTCGCGGACTGCTTCACCCCTCATCCTGAGGAGCCCGCCCCGAGGCGGGTGTCTCGAAGGATGAGGCCCGGACCACCTCTGCCGACGGCACTCCAGCCGCGCGTCTTCAACATCGCCACACGCTCCCACTCAGGGTGTGCATTCCGTGGCGAGAACAAGCGATGAACAAAGTCAAGCGCGATCGGGTGTCATGCGAGTTGGATCAGGCCCATTCGCTGTGCTTCGCGCCCTCACGACGACAATGCGTCGCGGAGAAGAACAGCTATCCCGTAGCGCCTCGCTCCGTAGCAAAATGCCGATGTCCCGCCGGAAACAAAAGAATCCGGTTTCGTTGACTCTGCGCCGTACATCCGGCGATCTGCAGTGCGCGCCTGCAGCATTGCGGGCTTTGGTCAAGGGAATGGAGAGCTTGGATGATGCGGCGTGTTCTGGCTGTTGTCGCGGGCCTGGCATGGGCGGGGTCGGCCGTTGCTGCCGACGTAAACCTGCTCAACGTGTCCTACGACCCGACCCGCGAACTCTATGTCGAGTTCAACAAGGCGTTTTCAGCCGCCTACCAGAAGGAGACCGGCAAGAGCGTCGAGGTCAAGCAGTCCCATGGCGGCTCCGGTGCGCAGGCCCGCAGCGTGATCGACGGCCTGCAGGCCGATGTCGTGACGCTGGCGCTCGCCTATGACATCGACGCGATCGCGGGCAAGGGTCTGCTCGACAAGGAGTGGCAGAAGCGGCTGCCGCAGAATGCCTCGCCCTATACGTCGACCATTGTCTTCCTGGTCCGGAAGGGCAATCCCAAGGGCATCAAGGATTGGGACGATCTGCTCAAGAAGGGCGTCGAGGTGATCACGCCCAATCCGAAGACGTCCGGCGGCGCGCGCTGGAACTATCTCGCCGCCTGGGGCTATGCGCTGAAGAAGTTCGGCTCGGTCGACAAGGCCAAGCAGTTCGTCGGCGACCTCTACCAGCACGTCCCTGTGCTCGACACCGGCGCCCGCGGCGCCACCGTGACCTTCGTGGAGCGCGGTGTCGGCGACGTCCTGCTCGCCTGGGAGAACGAGGCCTATCTGGCGCTGCGCGAGTTTGGCAAGGACAAGTTCGAGATCGTCGCCCCGCAGCTGTCGATCCTGGCCGAACCACCAGTTGCGGTGGTCGATTCGGTGGCCGATAGGAAGGGCACGCGGAGTGTGGCTGAATCCTACCTGAAATACTGGTATACAAAGGAAGGTCAGGAAATTGCCGCACGCAACTCCTACCGTCCGCGGGATCCCGAGGTCGCCAAGAAGTACGAGGCGGCCTTCGCCAAGGTCGAGCTGTTCACCATCGACGAGGTGTTCGGCGGCTGGACCAAGGCCCAGAAGGAGCATTTTGCGGAAGGCGGTATCTTCGATCAAATCTACAAGAATTGATCGAATCGGAAGGAACGAGTTGGTGGCAGCCGGTCTGATACGGCTTCGAGACAGTAAGGCAACAAGCTGGCGTTGCGGCGATCTGCGACATTGCGCATGAGACGCTGTCCCCGGTCTCGATTTGCCGAGACGAGGCTGGGGGCGGCGGGCGGACACCACAATCGATTCAAGCCCATCGACACCGATCATCAACGGACCAGGCCTTTTTTTGAGCGTACTTGCACCACGTCGCAGCACCTTGCCGGGCTTTGGTCTCACCATGGGACTGACGCTGACCTGGCTGTCTCTGATCGTCCTGATTCCGCTTGCGGGGCTGTTCGTCCGCTCGACCGATCTCAGCCTCGACCAGTTCTGGGACATCGTCACCAGCCGGCGCACGTTGAGCGCACTCAAGATCTCATTCGGCCTCGCCTTCGCCGCAGCCTGCGTGAATCTCGTGATGGGCACCATCGTCGTGTGGGCGCTGGTGCGCTACCGCTTTCCGGGGCGCCGACTGTTCGACGCGATCGTCGACGTTCCGTTCGCGCTGCCGACGGCAGTGGCCGGCGTGGCACTGACTGCGCTGTTCACCCAGAAGGGCTGGCTCGGCGCGCCGCTCGCCGCGATGGGGATCAAGGTGGCGTTCACGCCGCTCGGCATCTTCGTCGCGATGATCTTCATCGGCATCCCCTTCGTCGTCCGCACGGTGCAGCCGGTGCTGATCGATCTCGATCCGGAGATCGAGGAGGCGGCGGCGAGCCTCGGCGCCGGGCGCTGGCAGATCGTGACCCGCGTGATCCTGCCGAGCCTGACGCCGGCGCTGCTCACAGGCTTCGCACTCGCCTTTGCGCGCGCGGTCGGCGAGTACGGATCGGTGATCTTCATTGCCGGCAATCTGCCGAACGTCTCCGAGATCGCGCCGCTGCTGATCGTGATCCGGCTGTCCGAATTCCGCTACGCCGATGCCACCGCGATCGCGGTGGTCATGCTCGTCGTGGCGTTCCTGATCATCTTTGCCGTGAACCGGTTGCAGCGCTGGGCGCAGAGCCGGGCGCCCTTGAACTAGGACCCGACATGAGCGTGGAGATGACCCTGCAGGCGCCGTCCGTGGCATCGTCCGCGACCAGCCCGCGCCTGGCGCAGGCCGGCCGCCCCGATCCGCGCACCGAGCCGCGCCTGGTCCGCATCGTCATCACGACGCTGGCATTGGCGTTCCTGTCGGTGTTCGTGGTGCTGCCGCTGATCGTCGTGTTCGTGGAAGCGTTCGGCAAGGGCATCGCTGCCTATTTTATCGCGCTTGCCGACGCCGAGGCGTGGGACGCAATCCGCCTGACGCTGCTGGTGGCGCTGGTCTCGGTCGGCACCAATCTCGTGTTCGGCCTGTGCGCCGCCTGGTCGATCGCCAAGTTTGACTTTCCGGGCAAGACGTTCCTGATCACCCTGATCGATCTGCCGTTCTCGGTGAGCCCGGTGATATCGGGCCTCGTGTTCGTGCTGCTGTTCGGCGCGCAGGGGTTCTTCGGTCCGTGGATGCAGAGCCATGGCCTGCAGATCCTGTTCGCCTTTCCCGGCATCGCGCTGGCCACCGTGTTCGTGACCTTCCCGTTCGTCGCGCGCGCGCTGATCCCGCTGATGCAGGAGCAGGGCACGCAGGAGGAGGAGGCGGCGATTTCGCTCGGCGCGTCCGGCCTGCAGACGTTCTTCCGCGTCACCTTGCCGAACATCAAATGGGGCGTGCTGTATGGCGTGCTGCTCTGCAACGCGCGCGCGATGGGCGAGTTCGGCGCCGTCTCGGTGGTGTCCGGCCATATCCGCGGCGAGACCAATACGATGCCGCTGCTGGTCGAGATCCTCTACAACGAATACCAGATGGTCGCCTCGTTCGCGATCGCCTCGCTATTGGCGATGCTCGCGCTGATCACGCTGGTCGTCAAAACCGTCCTCGAACGGCAACTCGATGAGGGAGGTCAGCATGACCATTGAAGTCAGGGGTGTCGTCAAGACGTTCGGCACGTTCAAGGCGCTCGACGGCGTCGATCTCAAGGTCGCCGACGGCGAATTGCTGGCGCTGCTGGGCCCGTCCGGGTCGGGCAAGACGACCTTGCTGCGGATCATCGCCGGGCTGGATTGGCCTGATGCCGGCGAGATCCTGTTCGACGGCGAGAGCGCGCTCGATCGCGGCGCGCGCGAGCGCCATGTCGGCTTCGTGTTTCAGCACTACGCGCTATTCCGGCACATGAACGTGTTCGAGAACGTCGCCTTCGGCCTGCGCGTGCAGCCGCGCCGCGTCCGCAAGAGCGAGGCGGAGATCCGCGCGCGCGTGAAGGAGCTGCTGGATCTCGTCCAGCTCGACTGGCTCGCCGATCGCTATCCGAGCCAGCTCTCCGGCGGCCAGCGCCAGCGCATCGCGCTGGCGCGTGCGCTCGCCATCGAGCCGCGCATCCTCTTGCTCGACGAGCCGTTCGGCGCGCTCGACGCCAAGGTGCGCAAGGAGCTGCGGCAATGGCTGCGCACCTTGCATCACTCCATCAACGTCACCTCGATCTTCGTCACCCACGACCAGGAGGAGGCGCTCGAGGTCGCGCATCGCGTGGTGGTGATGGACAAGGGCCGGATCGAGCAGGTCGGCTCGCCGAGCGACGTCTACGACGCGCCGGCGACGGCGTTCGTCCACGGCTTCATCGGCGAGTCGATCATGCTGCCGGTCGAGATCACCGGCGGCGCGGTGCACCTCAAGGGACGCCCGCTCGATCTCGCGGCCGAAGGCGCGGCGGCCGGGGCCTCCACCTTGTTCGTGCGCCGCCACGACATGGTGATCGGTCCGGCCGGCAGCGGAACGCTGGACGGCGACATCACTCATGTCCGCAGCTTCGGCCCGGTGCAGCGCGCCGAAATCGCGCTGGCGGAGGGCGTCGCGACGATCGAGATCGACGCCCCGCGTGACCGCGAGCTCAGGATCGGCGAGCGGGTCGGACTGAAGCCGCGGCATTATCGGATCTTTGCGGGGTGAGGGCGCGTGGCCGCGTGGGCCGCGGCCAGCTCGATCCGGCGATGTATGCCGCGAGCTCCGAGCACTTGCAGCTCTGAGCCGTAGACCTCAACCAAAAAACCAGTGTCGTCCCGGACAAGCCCGACAGCGCGTAGCGTTGGCGGGGGCCGATCCGGGACCCATACGCCGTGACGTCCGTTGTTGAGCCCGCTCGACCGGCATCGCCTCTCGCCACGACCGCCGCGGCGTCTGGGTCCCGGTGCGACACTAAAATTGTGGCGCCGTCCTTGGCGTGATCGCACGGACGGTCCGCGCCGCCACGGCGCTTGACCGCGCGGACGTTATGGTTGACGAACCGTTGCCGGCAGGATTGGCCGCAATTGTCGCGATGGAACTTACCTCCGATTCACCTTTCAGCCACGGTTGATGTGCAACAACCCGCCTCTCTCGTCGGCATAGGGACTGGTTCATTGAAGCATCTGGCACTCGCTCTCTCCGTTGCATTCCTGCTCGCCGGCTGCGCGGCCGAGACGCCGGTGGTGCAGGCGCCGACCATGTATGCCGACATGGCGGTCGCGGGCGCGAAGCTCGATGCTGTCGCTGCCGCGACGATGATCTCGCAATACCGCCAGAACAACGGGCTCGGCATGGTCGAGGTCGATCCCGAGCTGATGCGGCTCGCGGAATCGCAGTCGCAGGCCATGGCCGACAAGAACAAGCTCGATCATGACGTGCGCGCCCCGCTGGCGAAGCGCCTGACCGGTGCCGGCTATGACGCTGTCGTCGCGGTCGAGAACGTCTCGGCCGGCTATCACACGCTGGCGGAAGCGTTTTCCGGCTGGCGCGACTCGCCGCCGCATCGCGCCAACATGCTGAAGAATGGTGTCACAAAAATAGGCATCGCAGCGAGCTATGCTCCGAATACCAAGTACAAAGTGTTCTGGACCATGATCCTGGCCGCGCCGGACGGCAAGAAGCCCTCCTGACAGGCAGGGCTGCCGCCGCCCTGCGCAGGCCGCATGCGCGGCGCTCGCGCGAGTCAGGGCCGACCTAGCCTTTGGGGTGGATTGACGTCACCGCGAAGTGACGCCACGTTGGCGCCTTGCTTTGCTAATGACCGCAGTAATGACGCAACATCCATTTCCCCCGCTGCCTGCAACCCCCAGCGAATCGCAACGTGTCCTCGTCCTGCAGGGCGGCGGCGCGCTCGGCTCCTATCAGGCCGGCGCCTATCAGGCGCTGTGTCATTTCGATTTCGAGCCGGAATGGGTCGCCGGTATCTCGATCGGCGCCATCAACGCCGCGATCATCGCCGGCAACGACCGGGACAAACGCATCGGCCGTCTCAAGGAATTCTGGGAGATGGTGTCGTCGCCGGTGCCGTGGAAGCCGCTGCTCAATGGCGATCATCACCGCTCGGCCTTCAATGAGGTCAGCGCCGGGCTGATCGCAGCGTTCGGCGTGCCCGGCTTCTTCACGCCGCGCTTTCCGCCGGCGCCGCTGTGGCCGTCCGGCACGCCGCAATCGGTCAGCTATTACGACACCGCGCCGCTCAAGCGGACCCTGGAGCGACTCGTCGATTTCGACCGCATCAACGATCTGAAGACACGCCTCTCCGTCGGCGCCGTCGGCGTCACCACCGGCAATTTCACCTATTTCGACAATGTCGAATTCAAGAAGCAGGGCAAGCGGATCGGACCCGAGCACATCATGGCGTCTGGCGCGCTGCCGCCCGGCTTCCCGCCGGTCGAGATCGACGGCGAGCATTATTGGGACGGCGGCATCGCCTCCAATACGCCGCTGGACTACGTGCTCGACACCGAGACCGATCGTGATCTCCTGATCTTCCAGGTCGATCTGTTCTCCGCACGTGGCGATCTGCCGAGGACGCTGCTGGAGGCCGCCGAGCGCGAGAAGGACATCCGCTATTCCAGCCGGACGCGGATGAACACGGACAAGAACCGCATGATCCACAACACGCGCAAAGCGCTGCGCGTGCTCTATGCCAGGCTGCCGGACGAGCTGCGCAACGATCCGTCGCTCGAGATCCTGTGCAAGGCAGCACAGGAGAACACCGTCACGGTGGTGCACCTGATCTACCGCAGCAAGAGCTACGAGAGCTCGTCGAAGGACTACGACTTCTCCCATGTTGCGATGGTCGAGCATTGGGAGGCGGGCGTTCGCGACGTCCACCAGTCGATGCATCATAAGGACTGGCTGGAGCGGCCGCAGTCCGGCGAGACCATGGTCACCTACGATCTCACGCAGGACGGCAGTCTCGCTGCCGCCAAGAAGGAGTGAAGCAATGACGACGAACCTCAAGGGCAAGACCGCGGTCGTGACCGGCTCCACCAGCGGCATCGGGCTCGCTTATGCCCGCGCCTTCGCGTCCGCCGGCGCCAACATCGTCCTCAACGGCTTCGGCGCCCCCGCCGACATCGAGAAGGAGCGCGCGGCGATCGAGAGCGACTACAAGGTCAAGGCCGTGCACTCGCCGGCCGACATGAGCAAGCCGGCCGAGATCGCCGGCATGATCGCGCTCGGTGAGACCACGTTCGGCTCGGTCGACATCCTCGTCAACAATGCCGGCATCCAGTTCGTCTCGCCGGTCGAGGACTTTCCGCCGGAGAAGTGGGAGCAGATCATCGCGATCAATCTGTCGTCCGCGTTCTACGGCATCCGTGCCGCCGTGCCCGGCATGAAGAAGCGCGGCTGGGGCCGCATCATCAACACCGCCTCGGCACACTCGCTGGTCGCATCTCCGTTCAAGTCGGCCTATGTCTCGGCCAAGCACGGCATCGCCGGCCTCACCAAGACCGTGGCGCTCGAGCTCGCGACCTTCAAGATCACCTGCAACTGCATCTCGCCGGGCTATGTCTGGACGCCGCTGGTGGAGAAGCAGATTCCGGACACCATGAAGGCGCGCAACCTCACCAAGGAGCAGGTCATCAACGATGTGCTGCTGGCGGCGCAGCCGACCAAGGAGTTCGTGACCTCCGAGCAGGTCGCGGCGCTGGCGCTGTTCCTGTGCGGCGACGATGCGGCGCAGATCACCGGCACCAACCTCTCGATCGACGGCGGTTGGACTGCGGCGTAACGATCGCAGAGAGCGCTGAACGAGGCACCAGTTTCGCGCCGAGGCGGGTTTCGCTTCGGCGCGGTCCATTCTACAAGCGTGCGTTTCCACGACCAGCGCACGGACCCCTGACCTTGCTGACCACGATCATTGGCCTCGGCGCCGCCATCTGCACCACGAGCTCGTTCCTGCCCCAGGTCATCAAGGCCTGGCGGTCGCGCTCGACCCATGACATCTCGATGGGCATGTTCGTGCTGCAGACCACCGGCAACTCGATGTGGCTGCTCTACGGCGCGCTGATCAGCGACCTGCCGCTGGTCGTCGCCAACGCGATCACGCTGGGCTTGGTGGCCGCGATCCTCGGCCTGAAGCTGCGCTACGGCTAGGATGCAGACGATGGCCTTCGATCCGGTCCGCTTGAGCAAGTTCCTCAGTCTCGTGCTGCGCCACCAGCCAGATGCAATCGGCTTGGTGCTGGATGCGCAGGGCTGGGCGATCATCGATGATCTGATCGCGCGCGCGGCGGCGGCGGGGACCGTCCTCAGCCGGGCCGATCTGGAGCAGGTGGTTGTGACCAGCGACAAGAAGCGCTTCACGGTCTCGCAGGACGGGCAGCGCATTCGGGCGGCGCAGGGACATTCGGTGGCGGTGGAGCTTGGCTTGACCCCGCGCGAGCCGCCCGCCGTGCTGTATCACGGAACGGCGACGCGCTTCGTCGAAGCGATCATGGCAGAAGGCTTGAGGCCGCAGTCACGCCAGCAGGTGCATCTGTCTTTGGATGAGGCGACGGCCGTCAATGTCGGGCGCCGGCACGGCGAGCCCATCGTGCTGCGCGTCGATGCCGCAGCGATGCATCGGGATCGCTTGAAGTTCTTCGTTGCGGACAACGGCGTCTGGCTGACCGACCACGTGCCTCCGGAGTACCTGAGCGTCGACCCCGCGCCGTAACCCGCGCGCGCGTCGCAGAACGTCGCGATATCAGCTGCGGCGCGCGAACACGCTCGCGGTGGTGGACGCGACGCTCTGTCCCGGCGGCAGCACGACCACGGTCGATCCGAGCTGGACGTGATTGTAGAGGTCGGCGACGTCGGTGTTGGTCATGCGGATGCAGCCGGACGAGATCGCCTGGCCGATATATTCGGGCTGGTTGGTGCCGTGGATGCGGTACAGGGTGTCCTTGTTGCCCTCGTAGAGATAGATCGCGCGGGCGCCGAGCGGATTGGCCGGGCCGCCGGCGACGCGCTTCGGATACGGCCCGAGGCGCGCCTGGATGTCGGCGGTCGGAACCCAGTCCGGCCATTCGGCGAGCTTGCCGACCGTGGCGACGCCGGAGAAGGCCATCGCCTCCTCGCCGACGGCGACGCCGTAGCGGACCGCCTTGCGGTCGGGCAGCACGTAGTACAGGAACCGCGCGTCGGTATCGACGACGATCGTGCCCGGCTGTTCCTGCCGGGTGTATTCGACGATGTGGCGCTGGAACTGTTGCGGAATCTGCGCCTCGGCATAGGGGGCGTGCGCAAGCAACTGGCGGTCGCGCGGCGTCAACGCCGCATCGGTCGATGGCGACAGCGTCGCTTCCATGCAGCCGGCCAGCATCAGGGTTCCGGCCAGCGAGAGTGCGACCCCCAGTCTCGACATCTCATTCTCCCCCAGCGCGCGATCAAGTCACCTGCCCGGAGGATCGCGCCAATATCAAGGCGTTGCACCCAACACTTGCGTGATCGCCGCGCGGGACGAGGTGGGGCGGCATTGCGCTCGCAGTTCCGACAAGGCGAGGCCAAGATGACGCAACAGATGCGTCAACATGGTTCCCTCAAGATGCCTTGCCGAAGGCGAGGACGTGCAGCCCGAGCCGCTGCTTGACGATGCGGAACAGCAGCACGGTCTCGAAGGCCAGCGACAGCGAGGTCGCGGCCGCGGCGCCGTAGCCGCCGAACTGCGGAACCAGCAGGATGCAGAGCACGAGGTTCATGACGAAGGCCGCCGCATAGGCCATGGCGCAGGCGCGCTGCTGGCCCAGCATGTTCAACAGTCGCTCCACCGGACCGATCGCCGACCGCACGACGAGGCCGATCGCGGCGATGAACATGATGTCGTAGCCGGCGGTGAACTGCGCGCCGAACAGAAACAGCAGCGGCTTGCCGAGCGCGAGCAGCACCAGGGTCGCCGCGAGCGACGGCCAGAATGTCCACTTGATCGCATGCGCGACATAGGCCGACAGCCGCGCTTTGTCGCCGAGCGCGTGGTACTCGGCGAAGCGATGCGCCGTCGTCGCCGACATCGCGTAGTGGATGAACGACACCAGCGCGAGCGTCTTCACCACGGCGAAATAGATCCCGACCTCCTCCGAGGAGCGGAATTGCTGCAGCACCAGCACGTCGGTGTAGGACAACAGCAGATAGAAGCTCTCGACCAGGAGGATCGGCAGCGAGATCGCGAGCCAGCCGCGGAGATCATATTGTCTGGGGCCCGGCTCGATGTGGCGGCCGAGCCTGTTGTTCAGCACCAGCATCTGGCCGAGCATCGCGAGCCACACCGCGGCCGCGCTCGCGGCCATCGCCGCGGTCGCGCCGAGATCGAGGCCGAGCACGAAGGCGCCCGCCGTGAAGCCGATGATCAGCGTCTGGCGGATGATGAATTGCGGCATCAGCCCGAGCGTCATCCAGTCGTGCGAGCGGGCGATGCCGTCCTGGGTGTTGGCGACGACGAAGGCGGGCAGGGTCAGGCAGCCGAGATAGAGCGGCATGCGCTCGCTGGCGTCGATCCACGGCGACAGCAGCGCGATCAGGCCGGCGAGCAGCAGCGCCGCAGCGGTGGACGTCGCCAGCGTCAGCCAGCGTCCGCCGGAGAGGAAGCCGCGCAGCAGCGCCTGCTGGCCCGCGGTGCGGTAGTCCGGAATGATCTTCTGCGCCGAGGAGGCGATGCCGACATCCAGCATGCTGCCGAGCAGCAGCACCCAGGTCCAGACATAGACGTAGGTGCCGTAGTCCGAGCCGCCCATCCAGCGCGCGAGCAGGATCTGGCTGAGATAGGCGAGGCCCGCGCTGAGCACGCGGATCAGGAAGATGGTGCCGGCCAGGCGGCGCGTCAGCGACGCCTCGCCGCTGCCGCCGAGCGCAGCCAAGCGCGCCTTCAGCCGGCCTGCGAGGCCGGTCGATGCGGGGGCGTTGCGGGCATCCATCACGGCCACGGCGGGGTCCGGCTCCACGGCCGCGCGGATGGCGGCGATGCTGCTTCCCTATCAACGCAACGTTAAGATTGAGTTGGACCGGCCCCGCGTCGCTCGCCCGGCGCAGCCGCCGTCAGGGCAGATTGAAGTTGAACTCGTAGGCCCTGTCGGGGCCGACCAGCGTGAATTTCAGGGCCGCGCCGTCCGGCTTCACGCCGGGCGGAACGCCGTCGAGCTCGAAGGCGAAGCGCTTGATGCCCGGTATGCCGCTGTCGCGCACGGTCGGGATCGGCAGCGCCCAGTCCGGCGTCGGCCCCTCGACATAGAGCTGGACACTGCGCGGATCGGCGACGGCCACGTCGACGATGACGTCCTTCTGGCCGTCGCGCTTGACGTCGCGGATCGTCAAGGGATTGGCATCGCCGACGGTGGCCGGCTTCGGCACCGTGTCGAGGGCCGCCGAGAGCGCCGTATCCTCGGTGCTGGCGACGCTGGTGAAGGCGAGCTCGGCCTTCGCTTCGACGGGAATGCAGATCTTCTCGCAGACCGCGTAGCTGATGTCGGCGCGCAGGGTCATCGGCTTGTCGGCGTTCTTGGCGACGATGCGCAGCGGCAGCACGACCTGATCATGATAGCCGAGCGAGTGTCCGCCGGCGCCGTCGTCGAACTTTGTCGGCGCGGGCCACAGAACCGTCACCGCTTCGACGTTCTCCGACTTGGAAAAGTCGAACCTCGGCGGCACGCCTGAATCGCCGGGCGTTCGCCAATAGGTCTTCCATCCCGGCTGCAGCGCAAGGGCGATGCCGCCCAGCATGACCGGACCGCTGCGCGAGCCCGCGAGCAGGCGCACCGCGGAGTGGCTGTCGCGCTGCCAGGGCGAGGAATCCTGCGCCTGCGCACCGAACGCAAGGCAGGATGATACGACGGTCGCGACGAGCAGTGTGGCAGAGTGGTGAGGAACCAAGGCGGACATGAGACGTCTTTAGAGTGCGGTTCGGGCGCAAACCATTGAAATGCTTGTGAGCAGATTTCCTCGCGAGGACCTGAACCTTGATTGACAGATGCGCATCCCAATATCAGGATATCAATGATCATGAGAGTCCTTGCGGATGAATCCTGAGGCAAAAAGGCTGGGCGACATTCGCCGCAAAGTGACAGGGATCGGGGATCACACCTCTCACGGTGGTTACCTCGACGGCCAGCTGCTGGTTGCAATGCCCGTGATGGGCGATTCCCGTTTCGAGCGCTCGGTGATCTATCTCTGCGCGCACTCGGCTGAGGGCGCCATGGGTATCATGGTGAACCGGCCGGCGGGCAGCATCGACTTCCCTCAGCTGTTGATGCAACTGAATATCATCGAGAAGAGCGATCAGATCAGCCTGCCCGACAGCGCCGAGACCATGAAGGTGCTGAGCGGCGGCCCGGTCGATACCGGACGCGGCTTCGTGCTGCATTCGAGCGACTACTTCATCGCCAACGCGACCTTGAAGATCAACGACGGCGTCTGCCTGACGACGACGATCGACATTCTCAAGGCGATCGCCAAGGGCGACGGTCCGAAGCACGCCATCCTCGCCCTCGGCTATGCCGGCTGGCGCGCGGGTCAGCTGGAGGAAGAGATCCAGGACAATGGCTGGCTGCACTGCGACGCCGATCCGGAGCTGATCTTCGGCGACAATGTCGACGCCAAATACGATCTCGCGCTGCGCAAGATCGGCATCGATCCGGGCATGCTGTCCAACGCCGCCGGGCACGCATAGGCCTTATCGTCCGGTTGGAGCCCCCGCGCTCGCTGGGATCAGAGAAGGCTTAATGGGCGCTCTGCCTCTCCGTCGTCATTGCGAGCGCAGCGTAGCAATCCAGAATGTCCACCGCGGATGCAGTCTGGATTGCCTCTGCGCTTCGTTGCTCGCAATGACGACATGGAGAGGGATGAGGCCGCGCATCTCTGCTGAAGGCAGAACTACTCCGCCGCCTGCTGCGCCACCGTCGGCTCGGTGCCGGCCACGGTGGCGCGGCGCATGTCGCGCGGTTGCGACTGATCGTAGCGACGCACGCGGTGCATGGTCTGCCTGTTGTCCCACATGATCAGATCGTGCAGCGTCCATTTGTGGACGTAGACGAACTCGGGCTGCGTGGCATGCTCGGTGAGGTCGCGCAACAGCAGCCGCCCTTCCGGCATGCTCATGCCGAGCACGGCGCCGGCATGCGACGACAGATACAGCGACTTGCGGCCATGCGCCGGATGGGTGCGGACCAGCCGCTGCCTGACCGGCTTGAACATCTCCTTCTCCTCATCGATGTAGTCGAGGAAGCCGAGCGAGCCGCGCGAATACATCAGCGAATGTTCGCAGACGAGATCCTCGATCTCGTCCTTGGTGTCCTGGTCGAGCGCGTCATAGGCGGCGCGCATGTCGGCGAATTCGGTGTTGCCGCCCTTCGGATTCACGATTCGCGCCGACAGGATCGAGTACTTCGCCGGGATCGGCCGGAACGAGCTGTCGGAGTGCCACAGGCAGTTGCCGAGATTGAACAGATGCGTGCGATGGTCTAATGGCAGCGGCTTGCCATCCTTGCCGAGATTGGAGACGTCGTTGAGGCCGGTGGTGAGGCGGTAATCCTCCTTCTTGGTGACCGTGCCGCCGCGCGCCTGCTCGCGGTCGCCGAAGCTGAGCGCGAAGGCGAGCTGCTGCTCGTCGGTGACGTCCTGATCGTGAAATACGAGAACGGCGTAGTGATCGATCGCGGCCTGCAACTGCGCGACCTCGTCCCGAGCGAGACTCTTGCGCAGATCGACACCGGACACTTCGCCGACGAAATGCGGATGCAGCTGCCGGATGGCGATCGCCATGGTGTCCTCCTCACGTCCTCATGACGGCGGACTCCTGTCCGCTTCTTCTGAAGCAAGAGGCTACGCCGGCGATGTGCGAAGTCAACGCAAGGCGCGGAGCGCCGCGCGCACGGCTGTCATGCCGGCGCGTCAGACGTCATGCGTTGCGGGCCATCAGCCCGCCGTCCACCGGGATCACCGCTCCGGTGACGAACGAGGCGGCCGGCAGGCACAGGCTCAAGGTCATGTGCGCGACTTCTTCGGGATCGCCATAGCGGCCAAGCGCGGTGCGGCGCCGCGCGTAGACCGCCTTCTGCTCGTCAGGAATGCGCGCGGTCATCGCGGTCGTGATCGGGCCCGGGCAGATGCAGTTGACGGTGATGCCGTCGCGGCCGAGCTCGACGGCGAGCGAGCGCGTCAATCCAGTCACGCCTGCTTTCGTCGCGGAATAGGCGCTGTGCAGCGCCGTTGCGCCGAGCGCCTCGGTCGAGGCGATGTTGACGATGCGCGGGCTGGATGAGCGGCGCAGATGCGGCAGCGCGGCGCGGATGACGCGCTGCTGCGCCGTCAGCATGATCGCAAGCCCTCTCGCCCAGGCCTCGTCGTAAGCCTCGTCGTCGATCGCGACACGGACCGAGATGCCGGCATTGTTGACGAGGATGTCGAGCCCGCCGAAATGCGCCGCGGCCTCGCCGACGACGGCGCTGATGGCGTCGCGGTCGGCGAGGTCGAGCCGCCACGCGCGCGCTGTTCCGCCGCAGGCCAGGATATCCGCCGCCACGGCGCCGGCCCCGTCCTCACCGATATCGGTGACTGCGACGCTGGCGCCTTCATCGGCGAACACGCGCGCGGTCGCGCGCCCCATCCCCGACGCCGCGCCGGTGATCAGGACGGTCAATCCCTTGACCGAGCGGCTGAGTTGCCTGTGCTGGTGCATATTTGCGGCTCACGGAAAAATGCGCATCGCATGCGCGCCGTCGAGATTAACACTGATCGGACGCATTCGGTAGGCACTCATCCGGCGTGGCCGAATTTGCGTTGCCTACGACAGCGATCAACAAACCGGAGTGATCATGGCGCTCTCCAAGATCTTCATGCGCTTGGCGTTGGTGGTGGGACTGATCGCAACCACGGCAGCGCATGCCGACGGCATCAATGCCGGCGGCCGCAGGGCCAGCGCGTTGCGGCCGTTCGACGCGCGGAGCGTTGCCGAGTTCGATACGCCCTGGGCCATTGCCTTCCTGCCCGATGGGCGGATGCTGGTCACGGAGAAGCCGGGTCGGATCTTTCTGGTCACGCAAGGTGGGAAGAAGCTCCAGATCGGCAACGTGCCCGCGGTCGCGGCGCGCGGACAGAACGGCCTCCTCGATATCGCGGTGTCGCCGAGCTTCGCGACGACGTCGCAGATCTATCTCACCTACACCGAGCCGAGCGGCGAGGGCAGCCGACTCGTACTGACCCGCGCCGTGCTGTCGTTCGCGAACGATAGCGCCACGCTGACCGACCGCACTGTGATCTGGCGCCAGACGCCGGCCGGCGGCGGCGGGCAGCCCGGCGGCATCGTCGCGTTCGATCCCTCGGGAGCGCATCTATTCCTGACCGTCGGCGACCGCATGCAGCCGAACAGCGCCCAGGATCCGCGGCAGGCGCGCGGCAAGGTGCTCAGGCTCAATCTCGACGGCGCGACTCCGTCGGACAATCCCATGGCCGAGGACAAGGGCGTGCCGGCCCAGACGTGGACCACCGGCCACCGCAATCCCTACGGGCTCGCCTTCGCATCAGATGGCAAGCTCTGGCTGCACGAGATGGGACCGCGCGGCGGCGACGAACTGAACCTGATCGAGCCGGGCAAGAACTACGGCTGGCCGCTGGTGTCGAACGGCGACAATTACAACGGCACGCCGATCCCGCGGCATGCGACGCGGCCCGACCTCGCGCCGCCGCCGCTCTATTGGGATCCTGTGATCGCGCCGGCCGGCTTGGTCTTCTATGATGGTCCGATGTTTCCGCAATGGAAGGGATCGGCGCTGATCGGAGGCTTGCGGGTTCACGCGCTGGTCCGCGTCGCCTTCCGGCCCGATGGTCAACCTGACGAGGCCGAGCGCTGGGACATGGGCGAGCGCATCCGCGATGTCGCCGTGGCGCCGGACGGCGCCGTCTGGGTGATCGAGGACGACTCGCCCGGCCGCCTGCTGCGGCTGACACCGATGAAGTAGCTGCGCAGCAGCATTGATGCGAAGGCGCCGATGCCGGTGTCGCCACAGCCGCGATGCCGTTGACAGGGCCTGCGCCGATCCCCACACCATCCGACAAATAACAATAGAAGGAGTGGGGAGATGAACGCGCTCGATTTCACGGGACGCTCGGTGCTGGTGATCGGCGGCTCGAGCGGCATCGGCAACGGCATTGCGCAGGCGTTTCGCGCGCAGGGCGCGCGCGTCGATATCAGCGGCACGCGACCGAGTGCTGCCGATTATGCCGCAGACGAGGGCTCCGATCTCGTGGGGTTGAACTACCATCAGCTCGATGTGAGCGATCCCGGCGCGATCGAGAGCTTCGCACCGCAACTCGATCGTCTCGACGTGCTCGTGCTGGCGCAAGGCGCGGTGCTCTACCGGCGCGGCGAGTTCGCCATGGACGGCTTCCGCAAGGTGGTCGAGGTCAACCTCATCAGCCTGATGGCCTGTGCGACGAAATTTCACGGCCGGCTGCGCGACGCCAAGGGCGCGCTCATCATCGTCTCGTCGACCGCGGCCTATCATTCCACCATGGGCAACCCGGCCTACAACGCCTCGAAGACCGGTGCGATGGGATTGACGCGAACCCTGGCGGAGGCGTGGGCGGAGGACGGCATCCGCGTCAACGGGATCGCGCCCGGTCTCGTCGACACCAAGATGACCAAGGTGACGACCGCCAATCCGAAGCGCCTCGAGAGCGCGCTGCAGCGCATCCCGCTGCGGCGGTTGGGCACGCCGCAGGACATGGCCGGTGCGGCGCTGTTCCTGGCCTCGCCGCTGTCGTCCTACATCATCGGCCAGACCCTCGTCGTCGACGGCGGCCTGATTTTGTAGTGGTCCGGAACCTGCGCCGTGCTGGCCGGTTAGAGCATGCTGTATTTATACGGAAACATATCCTGAGTTTCTGAGATAGTTGGCGCACTCCTTTTCCGAGAAGAGATCGAGGAGATCTCCAGCTTTTCGCCAAGTCGCTTCGATGGTGCGAGGTTCTGCATCTCGCATCAGGTGCTTGAGTTTGGCGAAGACCTGCTCGATCGGATTGAGGTCAGGACTGTAGGGAGGCAAGAAGAGCAGGTGCGCTCCTGTTGCACGGATGAGGTCGCGAGCTCTTCTTCCTTTGTGGCTTCCGAGATTGTCGAGGATCACGGCATCTCCCTTGACCAAGGTTGGAGCCAGCTCCTTCTCGACATAGAGCGTGAAGAGTTCGCCGTTGATCGGGCCATCGATGACCCAGGGTGCCGAGATCCGATCGCAGCGCAGTGCTGCGATAAATGTCATCGTCTTCCAGTGACCAAACGGCACAGATGCCTCAAGCCGCTGCCCGCATGGTCCCCAACCACGCAGCGGGGCCATATTGGTCTTGATCCAGGTCTCATCGATAAAGACCAGGCGAGATACATCGATCTTGCCTTGGTGAGCTTTCCAGCGCGCTCGTTTACGAGCGATATCAGGACGATCCTGCTCCGCCGCCCGCATCGTTTTTTTTGAAGCTCAGGCCTTCGGCGTGGACGAAGGTCCACACGGCCCGCACATCAGTCCGGATGCCACGCTCGGCCAGCTCAGCTGTTAACTTGCGCAAGGTGAATGGACCGGAACGGATACGTTTGCGAAGCCATTCGGCATGGGCCCCGGATAATGTCCGCTTCTTGTGGCCACCGATTTTTCCCGGAGCGACGCCTCCAGTCTGCTGTCTGAGGTTCTTCCACTTGCTGATGCAGGACGGGCTGATCCGAAGCGCCTGCGCTATCGAGCGGACCGTCTCGCCTGCATCCGCGCGCGCCAGAGCGCGTTCGCGAATGTCTTCAGAATAGGGACGTGTCATCCGTGCTGGCCTCCGGCTCCAGCATGGAATTTGAATCAGAAGTTCACCGACTCGGGAATCCTGATTCCGGCAAAAAACATCACGCTCTAGCAGGCCAGCAATCCCGCACAATGCAGAGAAGGAGAGCGGCAATGGATCAGGATCGGCTGACCGGTACGGCCAAGGATGTCGCAGGCAAGATCGAAGGCGGCGTCGGCGAGATGTTGGGCGACAAGAGCACGCAGGCGTCGGGCCGTGCACGCGAGGCTTCGGGCGTCGTTCAGAACATGTATGGCCAGGCCAGGGACGCGGCGCGCGAGGCCGGCGATGCGGCGATGGATTTCGCCAAGGATACGTTCGGCAACGGCTCCGAAACGCTCCGTGACGGCACGCAGGCCCTGACCAAGCGGGTTCAGGACAATCCGATAGGTGCACTCCTGGTCGCCGGCGGCATCGGCTTCCTGCTGGCGATGCTGATGCGCTCGCCGAGCCGGCCGCAGCCGCCGCAGCGCTGGCGCTACTGAGGCTGCAACAGCCCCGCTGACGGACGATCAGATGAAAATCGGCCCGCATTCGTTCTCGAATGCGGGCCGATTTGTCATGGTCATCTTGTTCCGGAATGATCCGCGTCGATCGCCCCCAGCGCCGAAATGCGGTCACGATCAGCGGCCCTGGGTCTCCAGCGCTGCTGCCGAGCGGCCGACCAATCCTGGCGGCCGCGGCGGCGCGTTCGGATTGCGCGCGGCGGGCGGCCGCGCCGGCTGCTGTTGCTGCTGAGGCGCGCCGAAGCCAAAGAAGTCGCGGACGCCCTGATTCGGCTGCTGCGTTTGGGCTGGCGGCTGCTGAGCGGGCGCCGCCGGCGTGGTCAGCCGCTTCTGCCTCGGCTGCGGCGGCACCGGTCCCTGCGCGGCCGGAGTTGCTTCCGCCGGCGAGGTCGCGGCCATTGGCGCCTCCGGCCGGGTGAACTCCTTCGGCGGCTCCTTGGCCTGCTCGCGCCCAACCTCGCGGCGGGGCCAGGCGAAATCGTCGGCGCGGCCGGCCGGCGGGCTCAACGCCTCGCCCTTGACCAGGGTCCGGGCCGCCAGCGCATCGACCGCCGCAGGTCGGGAGCCGGGGCCGCCCAGCAACTGGTCGGTGCCGACGGATGACGCCACCAGCGGCAGGATCGGGCCGGCGACCGGCCGCGGCGCCGGCTGGCCGGGCACGGCATTGGCGTCCGGCGTCGCCGGCTCGTTCGGCAATTCGAGCGGCGCTGAACGGGCCGCGAGCAGCCGGTTGATCTCACGCTCGGCATAGTGGGCGAGCTTGCGTGCGCCCGGCTTGGTGAAATACACGCCGTCATAGGAGCGCAGCTGCCGGATCTGGCCTTCGAAGTCCGGCCCCTTCTGCAGGAAGCGGCCGGACTCGTCGACAAAGCCGTCCCAGACGTCGACATAGGTGATGCCGGCCTTGCCGGCCGCATCGCGATACAGCGAATCGAGGAACAGCGTGTCCGCCGTGCCCTTGGGACCGCGAACCGCGGGCAGGCCGACCCAGAGCACGGGCACGCCCTTGCTCTTGGCGATCGCGATCATCTCCTCGATCTTCTTCGTGTAGAGCTCGACCCAGCGCTCGTCCCGGAACTCATAGAGGCCGCCTGGCGAGCGGGCGGCCTTCTCCGGTGCCGCGACCGCAGGCGTGTCGTTGTCGGCCTCGTCCTGCGGCAGATCGGTATCGGCAGCCTTGTCGTCGGGCTTGGCCGCCGTGTCGGCCTTGCCATCCGGCTTGGCTTCGCCCGGCTTGGCCTCACCGGGCTTTGTCTCACCAGGCTTTGTCTCACCAGGCTTGGCCTTGGCATCCTTCTTGGCCTTGTCGCCCTTCTTGTCGTCGGGCTTCTCGGTCTTCTCCATCGCGGGCTCGCGCAGCGAGATGCGGTCGTTGAGGCCGAGCATGATGACGATGGCGTCGGCGCGCTCGGTCGCCAGGATGCCCTTGGCGGCGGCGGCCCAGTCGGCCGGCTCGCCCTTGGGCTGGTACTTGATGAGGCCCGAAGTGGTCCTGATCTTGCGGGTCACGCCCATGTCGGGCTGCTCGGAATAGGCCTCTTCCAGGCCATAGGCGAGCCAGTCGGCCATGGCGTCGCCGAGCACCAGCACATAGCGGTCCGGCGCGCCGTCACGCTTCTCCGGCGGCGGCGCCTTGGAATAGTCCTGGATCACCCTCTTCGGCTGTTGCTGCGGGAACGGAGTAAAGAAGTCGCCGCCGAACCAACCTCCGCCACCTCCACCGCCGCGCGGCGCCGGGCGGGGCGAGGCGAACGGGTTGAAGTTGAAGAACTGGGCCGAGGCGGGGCCGGCGATGCCGACGAGCATGGCGATGACGACCGCCAGCACGACCAGCGGGCCGGGCTCGTTCAACAGCTTGAGGATGGACTTCAGCTTTGACATGCGCACCCGTCGCGCGGCGAGATCGTGACGATCCATATAATAGGACGCGAATCAGGCCGCAAACGGGCATTCACCGGATGGTGTTGATGGCATCGGTAATCGCCCCACACGGTTACCGGCAGGGCAGATTGGGCTGTGATCAGCGCGCCCGCAGCCGTTCGAGCACATCCGAGGTGGCAAATCCGTCCGCCGGCGCCCCGATCGAGGCCTGGAAGTTCCGCAGCGCCTCGCGCGTCTGGCCACCGAACTGGCCGTCCGGCGTTCCGCGGTAAAATCCGCGCTCGGCGAGCAATTGCTGCAGCTCGAGCCGCTCGCCGCGCGACAGCGTCCGCTCCTCGCGCGGCCAGGCCTGAACGAACGGCGGTCCGCCCCGCAGACGGTCGGCGAAGTGGCCGATCGCCAGCGCATAGGCTTCCGCCGGGTTGTATTTCATGATGACGCGGAAGTTCTGCAGCATCAGGAAGCCGGGGCCCTGGGCGCCGGCCGGCGCCAGCAGATAGGCCTTTTCGGCGCTGGCCGGGAACGGCTGACCATTGGCTCGCCGCAGGCCGAGCTGTTCCCACTGGCCGAAGCTCATGCTCTTGGCGCGGTCAGCGAGCATGTAGTTGAAGCCCTGGGGCACCACGACCTCGTAGCCCCAGCTCTGGCCGCTCTGCCAGCCGTCCTTCTTCAGATTGTTGGCGGTCGAGGCGATCAGGTCGGCCGGATTGTCGACGACGTCGCGGCGGCCATCGCCGTCGGCATCGACGGCGAAGCGCTTGAACGCGGTCGGCATGAACTGAGTCGGGCCGAAGGCGCCTGCCCACGAGCCGCGCAACTGCTCGGGGCGCAAATCGCCGCGATTGAGGATCTCCAGGGCGGAGAGGAACTCATCCTTGAAATAGGCCTGGCGGCGGCCGATGCAGGCGAGCGTCGCGGTCGACTGAAGCACGCTGCGGTCGCCGATCTGGGTCGAGTAGTTGGACTCGATGCCCCAGATCGAAGCGATAATGTAACGGTCGACGCCATAGGCGCGCTCGGCCGCATCGAACTGCGGCTTGTACGTCGCCAGCACCTCGCGGCCCTTCGCCAGCCGGTTGTCGTTCACCAGGATGTCGAGATAGTCCCAGATCGACTTGGTAAATTCGGGCTGCGCGTCGAGCAGGTCCATGATGCGCAGGTCCGGCGACAGGCCGGCGGTGAAGCGCTGGAAATTGTCCTGCGTGATGTTGCGCCGTGCGGCATCTGGCCACATGCCGGCGACGCAATTGTCGAAATTGCCGGCGGCTTCGCGGATCGCGGCCGCCGTCATCAGCGGATGGCCGGAGGCGCCGTCCTCGCCGCTCCACGGCTGCGGCCCGCCGGCGGCGGGGGGCTGGTTGGGGGCGGGGTTGCCCTTGGTCGGGGTGCCCGTGAACAGGCCGTCGAGAAAGTTCAGCGGCCCGCCGCCGGATTGCGCGACAGCGGAACCAGACACCACCGTCAACGCCGTGACCAGAACCGCCGCGCCAGCACCGGCCTTCAGAGCTGTCAGCATCACGTTCCGTCGCATCATGTCTCGATCCAGATCGCATGGAAGATCGGGCTCCACGAGGCCCGGTCCTGCTTAACGGGAGATTAACAAGGTTAACGATTTCCGCAGCGAAATTTAGCCGTTCGGTTCGTGTCGAGCGGAACACTGGACCCAACATCCGCCTTTGTTCTCGGCTGCAAACGAGCTACCTAAAATGCGATCGATTTCGCATTCATATCGCCACAAGGTCTAGTCATCCCCATGAAGATCCGCAAAGCCGTTTTTCCGGTCGCCGGTCTCGGCACCCGCGTCCTTCCCGCCACCAAGGCGATGCCGAAGGAAATGCTGACGATCGTCGACAGGCCGCTCATCCAATATGTCTTCGACGAAGCCAAGGAGGCGGGCATCGAGCATTTCGTGTTCGTGACCGGGCGCAACAAGACCGCGATCGAGGATCATTTCGACCGCATGTACGAGCTCGACGCGACGCTCGCGGCGCGCGGCAAGAAGACCGAGATCGAGATCCTGGCGCGCGACCAGCCGGAGGCTGGCGCGGTCAGCTTCACCCGTCAGCAGGCGCCGCTCGGCCTCGGCCATGCCGTGTGGTGCGCGCGCGACATCGTCGGTGACGAGCCGTTCGCGGTGGTGCTGCCGGACGAGCTGGTGCTGAACTCGCCGGGGTGCCTGGCGCAGATGATCGCGGCGGCGAGCAAGCTTCCGGAGAAGAGCAACGTGCTGGCGGTGCAGGAAGTGCCCGCCGACCAGACCCATCAATACGGCATCTGCGGCGTCGGCAAGCGCGACGGCAAGATCTTCGAGGTCGACGGCATGGTCGAGAAGCCGGCCAAGGGCACCGCGCCGTCGAACTTCTCGATCACCGGGCGCTACATCCTGCAGCCGGAGATCTTCCAGATCCTGGCGACTCAGGAGCGCGGCGCCGGCGGCGAGATCCAGCTTACCGATGCGATGATCGGACTGTCGAAGACACAGAAATTCTATGGCGTGGATTTCGACGGCGAGCGGCATGATTGCGGCTCGAAGTCCGGCTTCCTGCGCGCCAACATCGCCTTCGGCATGGCGCGCGCCGACCTGCGCGATGGCCTGCGCGAGGACATGAAGCGCTATCTCGAAGGCAAGGGCTGAGGCCAAGCCGGCGAGAAGTGCCGCGCCTTCGAGGCGGTTGGCGGCATCACGCCGCCAGCGAGGCCGCGGGTGACGGGTGACGCACCGCTGCGCTGGCGCAGCGGTTACGGCCCGCGGCCTTGGCCATGTAGAGGGCGCGGTCGGCGGCGTTCAGCAGGCCGGTCCAATCGGTGTCGCGCGACGGCGTGACGCTGGCGGCGCCGATGCTGATCGAGGTGGTGCACGCTTCTCCCGCCCACAGCTTGACCTTGCTGCGGATCGTCTCCGCGACGCGCAGCGCATCCGCTTCCGAGGTCCCGGGCAGCAGCACCGCGAACTCCTCGCCGCCATAACGCGCGGCGCAGTCGCCGGCGCGCCGCACCGAATCGGAGATGCACACGGCAATGCCGACCAGCACCTGATCGCCGGCCTGGTGCCCATGGGTGTCGTTGTAGCTCTTGAAGTGATCGGCATCGATCATCAGCAGCCCCAGCGGCGCGCCGGTGCGCTGCGCCCGCCACCATTCGAGCTCGATCGTCTCGTCGAACTTGCGCCGATTCTTCAGGCCCGTCAGCGGATCCGTGGTCGCGAGCTGCTCCAGCCTGGATTCGATCTTCGCCCGGAGCTGGATCTCGCGCGCGGCGACCTGCGTCGCGGCCAGGACGAACACGATCAGCGCCAGCATCATTGCCCCGATCTCTGCAGCCTCGTTGCGCCAGTATGCGTAGACGCTGTCCCACGACTTGCTGGCGATCACGACCAGCGGCTCATTGCCGTTGCGCCAGACCAGGAGCCGCGGCAGATCGTCCAGTGCGCCATAGCTGCTCGACCAGCCGGACGGCTCGGTGAGCGCGCGGGTCACGGCCGGCGCCCGCGCCAGATTGCGGCCGATCGCGGCGGAATCGAACGGCGCGCCGACGACGACGGTGCCGTCGCGCCGGAGCACCGTGATGTTGTCGCCCGACCCGAGCGTGAGCCGTGCGAACAGGTCGCGGAAATAGCCGAGGCGGATCGAGCCGGCGACGACGCCGGCGAAGCGCCCGTCCGGCGTCGAGATGCGGCGGCTGAGAACGATGGAATATTGGCCATGATGCTGGGCGGGCCGCCCGACATAGAGTCCGGTGTCGGGCCGGTCGCGATGCACCTGGAAAAAATCGGCGTCGCTGCGGTCCTCCGGCAGCGGGTCGAGCGTCGACGACTCGAGCGACAGCCGTCCGCGGGCATCGAACACCTGGATGGTGCCGAAATTCTTCGCGGTGGACGAACGGTCGAACAGGATCAGTTGGCGGACCGGCTTGCTGACCTCGTTGATTTCGGGCAGCAACATGTTGCTGGCCACCGCCCGCAGCGAGAGATCGTAGAGCTCGACGTTGCGGCTGATGTCGGCGCCGATGCTGGCGGCCATGTTCTCCAGCGCCTGCCGGGCGCGGACCTCCTCGCTCCGGCGCAGGTCGATCATGACGCTGGCGCAGATGGCGGAGAAACCGATGATGGTCGAGATGGAGCAGGTGATCAGCGTGCGCGCCGAGACCCGCCAGGGCTGCGTCGCCCGGCCCGTTCGGCGTTTCCAGCGCATCGGATCGTCCCGTCCCCGTGGAGTCCCATCCGTAGACTGACGGATAAAGCCGAAGTAACGCATGTTAGGTTAACGAGTCGTTGCGTTCGCGGTGCCTGTCGTCAAGGCGGCCGCACACGCGCTGGTACGATGGAGTCGAGACTTGCCGGACTATGATGCGCTTCGAGATTACCTCAAGCGGCAGACCCGCCCCGAGCTGGTGCTCAGCCTCGACGAGATCGAGGAGTTGATCGGCGACAGCCTGCCGCGCGCCGCGCAGCGCGCCTCGTGGTGGGACAGCCTGCGGAGCCCGCAGGAGAAAATGCCGCAGCGCGAGGCCTGCCTGGCGGCAGGCTATGTCGCGACCCGGCTGCCGGATGGCAAGGGTGTCCGCTTCCGCAAGCTGAAGCCGGAGCGCTGAGCTGCATCCGTGCCCGTGGCAATTGGCCTGCATCCTGCTTTCCAGGCGGTGACGCGCTTCGAGTTCAACGTCGACGAGGCGATCGAGATTTTGGAGAACGCCGGGTGGAAGGAGGGCGCGAGCGGCATTCGCGAGAAGGGCGGCAAGCCGCTCGAGCTCGTAGTCCAGACCTCCACCAACGGCCCGCGGCCGAAGAACGATGTCATCGTCACGCAGGCCTGCCAGAAGGCGGCCATCGAGCTCGAGCCGAAGTCGGTGGTGGCTCGGCGTTCTTCTCCAGCGACGTCGCCAATTCCGACACCTACACGCACGTCTACTGCGACATGGAGATGCTGATGATCACGATGGCGTCGCCGGGTACGCGCGTCAGCGGCATCCGCAAAGGTTTGTAGAGCCGTTCCTCGGAATGGGACAACGACCTCTGGCAGTTGCCGAACTGGTGTCGCGAGAGCTGAGCGCACATCGAGAGCGTTCATGCCGAAGCAGAACATTCCGGTGTGTGGCGACCGTCGCCAGCGACGTAGTTCCATTTTCCGGGATGTGACTCGCAGTCAATCTTTCCGCATCTGCGAAGTGCGACAATCGATCCGTTCTTTATTGCGGAATTGGCCCGGATTCTGCTTTGACAGTCGCTTCGAAGGCTGATCCAATTTTATGCAGTTCCCGATCGATGCAAGACGGGGACGCGTTTTTTGGCATTCAGCACCACCTTTGGAGTCGATTGATGAACGAGCGTGACCTCCGTAGCCAGATCGCTGATGTCAAAGCAGGACGCCTGTCACGGCGCGAATTTGTGCAGCGGATGATTGCCGTGGGGCTGACCGCGCCGATGGCCGGCGCGATGCTCGCCCATTCCGGCGTCGCCGTGGCCGCCCAAGCCATCGCCTACAAGCCGACCAAGGCCGGTGGCGGCGGTCCGCTCAAGCTGCTGCTCTGGCAGGCGCCGACGCTGCTCAATCCGCATTTCGCCATCGGCACCAAGGACCAGGAGGCCAGCCGCCTGTTCTACGAACCGCTGGCCGGATGGGACAAGGACGGCAATCTGGTGCCGATTCTCGCCGCGGAGATTCCGAGCAAGGAGAATGGCGGTCTTGCGGCCGACGGTTTGTCGGTGACCTGGAAGCTGAAGAAGGGCGTCAAATGGCACGACGGCAAGCCGTTCACCGCCGACGACGTCATCTTCAATTGGGAATACGCCAACAACCCCGAGACCTCGGCGGTCTCGATCGGCAGCTACAAGAACGTCAAGTCGATCGAGAAGATCGACGATCTGACCGTGAAGCTGATCTTTCCGCAGCCGACGCCGTTCTGGGCCGATGCCTTCGTCGCCTCGTTCGGCTGCATCATCCCCAAGCATCACTTTGCGGATTATATCGGCGCGAAGTCGCGCGAGGCGCCGGCGAACCTGAAGCCGGTCGGTACCGGTCCCTACATGTTCGTGGACTTCAAGCCGGGCGACACCGTCGCCGGCAAGCGCTTCCCGGACTATCACGTGCCGACGCAGCCCTATTTCGACACGGTCGAGATCAAGGGCGGCGGCGATGCCGTCTCCGCTGCGCGCGCGGTGCTGCAGACCGGTGAATACGACTACGCCTACAATCTGCAGGTCGAGGACGAGATCCTGACCAAGCTCGAGGCGGGCGGCCAGGGCAAGACCGAGCTGACGCTGACCGGCAACATCGAATATATCGGCCTCAACGTCACCGATCCCAATGTCGAGGTCGACGGCGAGCGCGCCAGCCTGAAGACCAAGCACCCGCTGTTCTCCGATCCCGAGGTGCGCAAGGCGATCAATCTGCTGATCGACCGTGCGTCGGTGCAGAAGTTCATCTATGGACGCGCCGGCGTCGCGACGCCGAACTTCCTCAACAATCCCGAACGCTTCCGTTCGAAGAACAACAGCTTCGAGTTCTCGATCGAAAAGGCCAGCCAGATCCTCGATGCGGCCGGCTGGAAGAAGGGCGCCTCCGGCATCCGCGAGAAGGACGGCAAGCCGCTCAAATTCGTATTCCAGACCTCGATCAACGGTCCGCGTCAGAAGAACCAGGCGATCATCAAGCAGGCGTTCCAGAAGGCCGGCATCGAGGTCGAGCTGAAGTCGGTGGTCGCGTCGGTGTTCTTCTCCTCGGACGTCGCGAACCCCGACACCTACTCGCATTTCTACTGCGACATGCAGATGTATCAGACCACGATGCCGCAGGCGGATCCGCAGTTCTTCATGAACCAGTTCGTGTCCACCGAGGCCGCGACCAAGGAGAACAAGTGGCAGGGCCGCAACATCTGCCGCTGGCAGAACAAGGAGTATGACGAGACCTACAAGCTGGCCCAGAGCGAGCTCGATCCGGTCAAGCGCGCCGCGCTGTTCATCAAGCTCAACGATCTCGTCGTGCGCGACAACTACGTCCTGCCGGAGATCAACCGGCTCAATGCGATCGGCGTGAAGAACGGCATGGTGCTGTACAAGAGCGGCTGGGACAACGATTTGGCGTTCATCGCCACCTGGTATCGGGCGAGCTGACGCGCGGCCAGCATGACCAGCCAGACATCGTAGGGGTGGAGCGATGGGAAACTATCTTCTCAGGCGCCTCATCGTCGCTGTGCCGAGCCTGCTCGGCATCAGTCTCATTCTGTTCGTGCTGCTCGCGCTGGCACCGGGCGATCCATTCGGCGAGCTCGCGAGCAACCCGAACGTGCCGCCCGAGGTGCGCGAGGCGCTGCGCATCAAGTTCGGGATGAACGATCCCGTGCTGTTGCGCTATGTCCACTGGCTGGTCGCCATGTTCAAGGGCGACTGGGGCTTCTCATTCGCCAGCCGCGTCAACGTCGACACGCTGATACTGCAGCGGATACCGACCACGCTCTACGTGGTCGGCACCGCGCAGATCCTGGCGCTGGCGGTGGCGCTGCCGGTGGGCGTGCTCGCGGCGCGGCGGCCCTATTCGATCTTCGACCAGATCGCCAACACCTTCGCCTTCATCGGCTTCTCGCTGCCCACCTTCTTCACCGGCCTGCTGCTGATCCTGATCTTCAGCGTCAATCTCGGCTGGCTGCCGTTCGTCTATCGCGCCGACCTCAGCGCCACCGGCTGGCAATGGTGGTGGGAGAGCATCAAGCAGGCGATCATGCCGGTCACGGTGCTCGGCCTCTATCAGGCGGCGTCCTACACCCGCTATGTTCGTTCGGCCGTGCTCGACGTCATCAAGCTCGACTACGTCACGACCGCGCGTTCCAAGGGCCTCGACGAGCGCAAGGTGATCGTCAAGCACGTCGTGCGCAACGCGCTGATCCCGGTGGTGACTCTGGTGGCGCTGCAGATGCCGACCGTGTTCGGCGGCGCCATCGTGACTGAGCAGATCTTCCGCATTCCCGGCATCGGCTCGCTCCTGATCAGCGCGATCCTCGCCAACGATACGCCGGTCATCATGGCGGTGACTTTCGTGTTCGCCTGCCTCGTCGTCCTCTTCAACCTCATCGCAGACATTCTGTATGGCTGGCTTGACCCACGCATCTCCTTCCGTTGAGACGGCGCCGGTCGCCGCATCGCCCAAACGGCGTTTCTCGCCGGGCCGCGACGCGCTCCGCCGCTTCCTCCGTCACCGCCTCGCGGCCGCCAGCATCGTCGTGCTGCTGCTGCTCGCGCTCTCGATCCTGCTCGGCCCGTGGCTGTGGCGGATTCCGATCAACGAGATCGACTTCACGGCACGCCTCGCGCCGCCGTCCTGGGAGCATCCGTTCGGCACGGACGATCTCGGCCAGGATCTGCTGGCGCGCATGATCTATGGCGGCCGCATCTCGCTTGCGGTCGGCTTTGCCGCGATGGGCGTGGCGCTGTTCGTCGGCATTCTCGTCGGTGCGATCGCCGGCTCGGCCAAGGGACCGGTGGATGCCGCGCTGATGTGGCTGACCGATCTGTTTCTGTCGCTGCCGCAACTGCCGCTGCTGCTCCTGATTATCTATTTGTTCCGCGATTTCCTGAAGGGCTGGCTCGGCCCGGAAGGCGGCGTCTTCGTGCTCATCGTGCTCGTGATCGGCGGCTTTCGCTGGATGCATGTGGCGCGTCTGGTCCGCGCGCAGTTCCTGTCGCTGCGTGAGAAGGAATTCGTCGAGGCCGCGCGCGCGCTCGGCGCCTCCAACGCCCGTCTCGTCGTCCGCCACATCCTGCCGAACGCGCTGGGGCCGGTGATCGTCGCCGGCACCATCGACGTTGCGGCCGCGATCATCGCGGAATCGACGCTGTCGTTCCTCGGTCTCGGCTTCCCGCCGGACATTCCGACCTGGGGCCGGCTGCTGTTCGACGCCAAGGACTATCTCGACATCGCGCCGCATTGGGCGCTGTTCGCCGGCGGCGCGATCTTCCTTACCGTGATCGCGATCAACTTCATCGGCGATGGCCTGCGTGACGCGCTCGATCCGCGGAAGGTGATGTGATGGATGCCCGCGTAGCTCCGCTCCTCGAGATCAAGGGGCTGAAGACCTATTTCAACAGCGACGAGGGCGAGGTCCAGGCCGTCGACGGCGTCGACATCTCGATCGGCAGCGGCGAGACCCTGTGCGTGGTCGGCGAGTCCGGCTCCGGCAAGACCGTGACGGCCATGTCGGTGCTGAAGCTGATCGCGATGCCGCCCGGTCGCATTGCCGGCGGCCAGATCCTGTGGCGGGGCCGTGACCTGGTGCCGCTCGGCTCGTCCGAGATGAACAAGATCCGCGCCAGCGAGATCGCGATCGTGTTCCAGGAGCCGATGACCTCGCTCAACCCGGTCTACACCGTCGGCGACCAGATCGCCGAGGTGATCCGGCTGCATCAGGGCCTGTCGAAGAAGGCGGCGATGGATCGGGCGGCCGAGATGCTGGCGCTGGTGCAGATCCCCAATCCGAAAGCCCGCGTGAACGACTATCCGCATCATTTCTCTGGCGGCATGCGCCAGCGCGTGATGATTGCGATGGCGCTGTCGTGCAATCCCAAGCTCCTGATCGCCGACGAGCCGACGACCGCCCTCGACGTCACGATCCAGGCGCAGATCCTCGATCTGCTGCTCGATATGAAGGAGCGGCTCGGCATGTCGATCATGCTGATCACCCACGCGATGGGCGTGGTGGCCGAGGTCGCGCAGCGGGTCGTGGTGATGTATGCCGGCCGGGTAGCGGAGGAGGCGCCGGTCGAGCGGTTGTTTGCCAATCCGCGCCATCCCTATACGCAGGGCCTGATCCGCTCGATCCCGCGTATTGATCTCGCGGCGGTCAGGAAGAGCCGGCTGGAGAGCATCCCCGGCAGCGTGCCGAAGCTGGTCAATCCGCCGGAGGGCTGCCGCTTCGCTTCCCGCTGCCGCTTCGCCATTCCCGATTGCAAGCGCGCGCAGCCGGAGCTGCGCGAGATCGAGCCCGGCCACAAGGTGGCGTGCATCCGCGCCGAAGAGACATTGCTGTGATGACCGAAGCTGCGATTGCCACGCCCGCCGCCCCCGCGCCGCTGCTCAGCGTGCGCAACCTGACCAAGGCGTTTCCGATCCGCGGTGGACTATTGAAGCGCCAGATCGGCAGCGTGCGCGCGGTCGACGGCGTCAACTTCCACATCGAGCCGAGCGAGACCTTCGGCCTCGTCGGCGAGTCCGGCTGCGGCAAGTCGACCACCGGGCGCTGCGTCCTCAGGCTGATCGAGCCGAGCTCGGGCGAGCTGAGCTTCGAGGGCAAGGACGTCATCGCGCTGTCCGGCGACAGGCTGCGCGCGTTGCGCCGCGACATCCAGATCATCTTCCAGGATCCCTACGCCTCGCTCAATCCACGCATGACCATCGGCGCCATCATCGGCGAGGCGCTGACGATCCATGGGCTGGCGACCTCACGCCAGCAATACGAGGCCCGCATCGTTCATCTCCTGGAGACCGTCGGCCTGCAAGCCGACCACATGACCCGCTATCCGCATGAATTCTCCGGCGGCCAGCGCCAGCGCATCGGCATTGCGCGGGCGATCGCGGTCGAGCCCAAGCTGATCATCTGCGACGAGCCGGTATCGGCGCTCGACGTGTCGATCCAGGCCCAGGTCATCAACCTGCTCGAGGATCTGCAGCAGAAGTTCGGCATCGCCTATCTGTTCGTCGCCCACGACCTCTCGGTCGTCGAGCACATCAGCCGCCGCGTCGCGGTGATGTATCTTGGCCGCATCGTCGAGACCGCGCCGTCGCGCCAGCTCTATTCGACGCCGAAGCATCCCTACACCGAGGCGCTGCTGTCGGCTGTGCCGATCCCGGATCCGAGCGTCAAGCGCAAGCGCGTGCGGCTCAAGGGCGAGGTGCCGAGCCCGATCAATCCACCGTCGGGCTGTCACTTTCACACCCGCTGCCCGATCGCCAAGGACGTCTGCAGCAAGGAAGTGCCGCCATTGAAGGCAAGCGCCGAGGGGCATCTCGTCGCCTGCCATTTCCGTTGAGGCAGGGGGCGGCGCGTTACGCCGCCTGACGGTCCGAGACCAGCGCCGTCAGCCGCACCGATTGCTCCGGGTTCAGTGCGAACTGGACCAACACGGTGCGGTCGCCGACGCGGGTCACGGTCCCCGGCAGATCGGACACCATGCCGGTGACGGCAAGCGTCACCGACGTGTTCATCGTCAGACGAACCGGAACGGCTTCGAGCAGCGCACCGCCGAGCGAGAGGTTGCGCACGGTGACAGGGATCGCTTCGCCATTCACCTGCAGCGTGCCGGCGCGGTTGATGTTGAGCCGCGTCGACAGCCGGCGATCGACCTCGGCAGTCGAGGTCCGGATCACCCGCACCAGTTCGGTGCGCAGTCGCTGCACCTTGTCGGCGACAACAGTCGAGCCGTCGCGGATGTCGGTCGAGCGCCGGCCGGCCTCGCTGGCCTCGCGAGAGACCTCAACTGAGCCATGGGGCGGTCCGGACATGTGAGGAATCTAGATGCGAGCCATTTTAAGGATTCGCAGTTGATGCCCGGTTAAGTGCGGATGGCAACTAGTTGCCGTACGCGCGGGGGCGTTTCCGCAGTTGTACGGACGCCATCTTGTGAGTGTTGAGTAGTTGCGTAGTTCTGGGTCAGGACATGTCGGGCCTGATCAGCTCGGGCGCAGTTTCATCCTTCAGTCGTGCGACCAGATCGGCGCGGCGGGTGAGCACCGCGCGCTGGTTGACATAGCCCTTGTCAGTGATCTCGCCGGCATCGAGCAAGGGCGGCTCGGCCATCAATAGCGCACGGGTCGCATAGCGCGACGAGCCGACCGCCTCAGTGCGAAGCTTGGCCAATCCTCGCGCGATGGCGGTGCGCACCGACGGATGCGCCAGAACGTCGCTGGCCGGGGCCGTCTCGGTCAGCCCAGCGGCGCCGCGGCACGCTGCGATGTTGGGCACGATGAGAAAGTGCACCTCGTCGGTGCCGTGGCCGGCGATCACGATATCCTGCGCCAACGGCGCCAGCGCCGCGATGCCGGCAATGCGCAGCGCGCCGACGTTCACCCATGTCCCGGAGCTGAGCTTGAAATCCTCGGTGATGCGGCCGTCGAAGAACAGGCCGCGCTCCGGATGCTCGGGATCTGCGAGCTTCACGGCGTCGCCGATCTTGTAGAAGCCCTCCTCGTCGAAAGCCGCGGCCGTGAGCTCGGGCGCCTTCCAATAGCCCGGCATCACGTTCGGCCCGCGCACGCGGACCTCGAGCTTCTCGCCGGTCGGCACCAGCTTGAGCTCGGTGCCGGGGATCGGCACGCCGATGTTGCCGGCGCGCTCGGCGAAGAAGTGGCAGTCGGTCGCGAGCGGCGATGTCTCGGTGGCGCCCCACGCCGACACCAGCGGTGCGGGACGGCCGATCGTGGCCCGGCTCATCTCGTTGAGCGCATCCCACAGATTTTGCGGCAGGGCCGCGGCCGCATAGAGGATGCACCTGACGCCGGAGAAAAATCTGCGGCGCAGATCGTCATCGGCCCTGAGTGCCGCGACCAGCATGTCGAAGCCGCGCGGCACGTTGAAATAGATCGTCGGCACCAGGCTGCGCAAATTGGCGAGCGAGGTCTCGAACAGGCCGGGCGCCGGCTTGCCGCCGTCGATGTAGATCGACCCGCCGTGGCTCAGCACCAGGTTGAAATTGTGGTTGGCGCCGAAGGTGTGACTCCATGGCAGCCAATCGACGATGACGGGGCCGCCCTCGACCTCGCGCAGGAAGGTCCAGAGCTGCGCCTTGGCCTGCTGGCTCATCGTCAGCATCCGGTGCGTGTTGATCACCGCTTTCGGCTGCCCGGTCGAGCCGGAGGTGAACAGCAGCTTGGCCACCGTGTCCGGCGTGACCGCGGCGAAGGCGCGGTCGACCTCGGCGCCGGGCTTCGTTGCGAGCAGGGTCTGCAGCGGCACCGCGCTCGTTCCATCGCCGTCGCCGGCAATGATCGTTGCCCGATGCAGGCCGTCGACAGCCGCGAGCGCGCGCGCGAACGGCTCGCGCTGCGCGACGAAGATGGCGCCCGGATCGAGCAGACGGATCATCGCGCGCAGCTTCTCGTGATCCGTCGACATCAGCGAATAGGCCGGCGAGATCGCGCAGACGGGGATGCCGATATGCTGCGCTGCGAGCGCCAGCACGGCATGGGCGATGCTGTTGTCGGAGAGGATCGCGAGCGGACGCTCCGGACCAAGGCCCTGCGCGAGCATCCAGGCCGCGGCGGCGCGGACCTGCATCAATGTTTCGCCGTAGGTCAGCCAGGTCCAGTTGTCGCCACGGCGTTCGGCCAGGAACGTGCGATCCGGGAAATGGTGGCCCCAATGCTCCAGCCATTCGCCGGTGCATCGCGCGGCCGGCTGCAACGGCATGCGCGAGCGCAGGATGATCGCGCCGTCGTCACGCCTGACGGCCTCGATCGACGGCTCGGCGAACATCGCAGGCCCGGATGGGCGGCGTTCTGCATCAACCATGGCGCGTCTCCGCGCTGCGGGCCGTGATTGCGGACGATGCAATGCGGGAGGGCGTGGGGAAGGAGAATGCTGCGCAACAGGCGCTGCGATCGGGTGCAATGTGCCGCCGCATTGCGGTCGCAATGCAGGCAGCCGTCGCCATGAATGACGGCATGCGTCTCCCTCCCATGTTGTAGTCGTTGATCGCGAGACTAACAGAATGGTTGTATTTTGCAATTATTGTGGATGTGACCAATTGCGGCGGCTTGCCCTTGCGACGGCATCGGTCTAGGCAGGGATGCTTCATGTCAGCGAGCCAGCATGCCCAAGAGCGCGAGCGCCGGAGCGCAGCGAGACGCAGCCAGCCGGGTTTCCGGGATCGGTCTCGGTGAGCTCGAGAGCCATCTCGGCTATTTCGTCCGCCGCCTGCAGCACTGGATCTTCCGCGACGTCAACGCCGCGCTCGCGGCCGTCGACCTCGACGTCATCCTCTATTCGATCCTGGAGACGATCGCGGCCAATCCCGGCGCCGCGCAGATCGCGATCGCCGGCGCGCTGGGCATCGAGCGCGCGCGCATGGTCGCGCTGCTCGACGACCTGCAGCAGGCCGGGCTGATCGTGCGCGAACGCTCCGAGCACGACCGCAGGGCCCATGCGCTCGGCCTGACGCCGCGTGGTCGCCTGATTCTCAAGAAGGCCAATGCACTGGTCGCCGCGCACGAGAAGCGGGTGGCACGCCGGCTCGGGGGCGACAATTATCGCCGCGCGCTCACGGCGCTGTCGCAGTTCGAGACGGACTAGGCTCGTCGCGAACGGGCCATGTCGCGAGCCTTCTGCCCCGCAAGCACGCATTGGTCATCACTCACACGGCACCCTTTACGCGGTACCGCGGTAACTCTACCTCAAACGAAGCAAAATGAAAGATGCATCCTGAGGCTGTTGCCATGCTGGATGCATTGCAGCTCTCAGCTCGCCGCTTCCAGCCGCTCTTCCGTGAGAAGCCGCATCGCGGCGTCGGCGTCCATCGGCTCGCCGAAGGCGTAGCCCTGGGCGTATTCGCAGCCGAGCTGATAGAGCTCGACGGCATCGGAGTCGGTCTCCGCGCCTTCCGCCACCACGTCCATGCCGAGATCGTGCGCCAGCGCGATGATCGATTTGAGGATCACCGGCCGCGTGCCGCGCGCGGTGGTGCGCACGAACGACTGGTCGATCTTCAAGGTGTCGAACGGGAAGCGCTGCAGATAGGCGAGCGAGGAATGGCCGGTGCCGAAATCGTCGATCGACAGGCCGACGCCGAGCTCGCGGATGCGCGTCAGCATCTGCGCGGCGTGCTCCGGGTTCTCCATCACCAGCGATTCCGTCAGCTCGATCTTGAGCGAGCCGCGCGCGACCGAGGAGCGGGCCAGCACCGAGCGGATGTCGTGGATCAGGTCGTGGCGCAGGAGCTGGCGCGAGGAGACGTTGACGCTGGCGAAGATCGGCTCGCGCAGCCGCGTCGCGCGCTGCCACACCGTGAGCTGGCGCGCGGTCTGGTCGAGTACGAAGGTGCCGAGATCGACGATCAGGCCGATCTCCTCGGCGATGGTGATGAACTCGATCGGTGACATCCGCCCGAGCTTCGGATGATCCCAGCGCGCCAAGGCCTCGAAGCCGGCGATCGAGCGATCCTCCAGCCGCACGATCGGCTGGTACAGGATCGTGATCTCCTGGCGCTCGATCGAGCGGCGCAGCTCGCTCTCCAACGTCAGGCGGTCGTTCTTGCGCGCCCGCATCGCCGGCTTGTAGACGTCGATGCGGTCGCCGCCGATGCGCTTGGAGTGGTACATCGCAAGCTCGGCATCCTTGATGATGTCCTCCGACAGCTGCGTCTGCGGGTCGGACAGCGCCAGCCCGATCGAGGCGGTCAGGAAGATCTCGCGCTCGTTGAAGGCGATCGGCGCGCGGATGGTCTTGCGGATGGTCTCGGCAAACGCGGTGATGCGGGCGGGGTCCTGCTCGGACAGCAGGATCAGGCCGAACTGATCGCCTGCGAGCCGGGCCAACGTATCCTGGGGCTTGAGGATGCGCGACAGCCGCCGCGCCAGGGTCAGCAGGATGGAATCGCCGACCGCGATGCCGACAGAGTCGTTGACCTGCTTGAAGCGGTCGAGATCGATCACCATCAGGGTCGGCCGCATCGCCGGCATCGACTTGGCGAAATTGGCGACGGCGGCGAGACGATCGATGAACAGCTTGCGGTTGGGCAGGCCGGTCAGATTGTCGTGCACGGAATCATGGAGCAGGCGCTCCTCGGCATTCTTGAACTCGGTCACGTCGGTGAGCGTGCCGACCACGCGCGAGACCTCGCCGTCCGAGCCGACCACGGGGCGCGCCTTCAGCGCGAACCACATGAAATGGCCGTCGGGCGTGCGCAGCCGGAAGTCCTGCACCAGGCGGCCGCGGCGTTGGTCGAGGACACTGTCGAGCGCGGCGCGGAAGCGGTCCTGATCGAGCGGATGCAGCACCTCGAGCCATTTCGCGGCCGGGCCTTCCAGCGTGCCGCGCTTCAGGCCGAGCAGGCTCTCGGTCTCCGGGCTGGTGAACACCTTGTCGGCGGAGACGTCCCAGTCCCAGATCAGGTCGCCGGAGCCGGCCAGGGCCAGCGCGCGGCGCTCGACGTCGGAGACGATGCCGGTGGTGGCGCCGCCGCCGGCGAAGGCGTGCTGCATCACGGTGAAGCCGATCAGCATCACGATCAGCACGAGGCCGCCGAGCAGGGCCGGGCCGACGATGTCGTTGGTGACCTGACCTGCGACCGTCATGCCGGCGGCGGCGACCCACACCGTGAGCAGGAACCAGGTCGGGATCAGCAGCACCGCGCGGTCGAAGCCGTGGCTGGAGAGATAGACGATCAGTGCGAAGCCAAGGACCGCGATCAGCAGCAGCGACATCCGTGCGATGCCCGAGGCGACCGCCGGATCGAACAGCGCCACCGCGACCAGCGAGCCCAGGAAAAACAGCCAGCCCAGCGTGATGTGCGAATAGCGAACGTGCCAGCGCGACAGATTGAGATAGGCGAACAGGAACACCAGCAGGGTCGCCGCCAGGATCGCCTCGCCCGCGGCGCGCCAGACGCGCTCGGCATTGTTCGACATGTCCAGGACCTTGCCCCAGAAGCCGAAATCGACGCCAATATAGACCAGCACCGCCCACGCCAGCGCCGCGGCTGCCGGGAACATGATGCTGCCCTTGACCACGAACAGGATCGTGAGCACGAGCGCGAGAAGCCCGGAGATGCCGATCACGATGCCCTGGTACAGCGTGAACGAGTTGACCTTGTCCTTGTAGGCCTCGGGCTCCCACAGATAGAGCTGCGGCAGCTTGTCGGTGCGCAGCTCGGCCACGAAGGTGACGACCGAGCCGGGATCGAGGGTGACGCGGAAGACGTCGGCGGTCGGGCTCTCCTGCCGCTCCGGCAGGTCGCCGACCGAGGGCGTGATGGTGGCGATGCGCGACAGGCCGAGATCGGGCCAGAGCACGCCGGAGCCGACCACGCGGTAGTGCGGTGCCACGATCAGGCGGTCGAGCTGGTCGTCGGTATTGTTGGCCAGTGCGAACACGATCCAGTTCTGGCCGCCCTCGCGCGCCCGCACCTCAATGCGGCGGACGATGCCGTCGGTGCCGGGCGCGGTCGAGACCTGGATGCGGTCGTTCTCGCTGCGCTGATGATCGAGGATGCCCGTGAGGTCGATCGCAGGCGCGTCGCTGCGAACGCTGACGGCGTCAACGGCCTGAGCGGGGGCAGCGGCACCACACATCACGAGGCCCAGCGCCGCCAACGACGCGAGGCACCTGATCAGACGCAATGTCAAATCTCCGCGTTCGACACCAATCCAAAGCGAAACAAGCCAAATCGAAAGAGGTCGTCGCCGGGCTAATTGGAGCCGTTCCAGGCACGGTTTAGATGTGCGCGATCATTGGCACGAAAGCGAGGAGAATCAAAGAGTTTCCAAACACGCTCTGTTTAGACTGCACCTAGATTTCCAACACAATTTTGCCAATATGTTGGCTCGTCTCCATGCGTGCATGCGCTTTCGCTGCATCCACGAGGGGAAAGGTCGAGTCCATCAGCGGCTTGATGCGGCCCTCGCGCAGGAACGGCATCACCTTGGCCTCGATCGCCGCCACCATCGCCGCCTTGTCGGCGTTGCTGCGCGGGCGCAGCGTGGATCCGGTATGGGTCAGGCGCTTGACCATCAGCTTGACGAAATTGACGGTCGCCTTCGGGCTACCCAGGAAGGCGATCTGGACGATGCGGCCATCGGTGGCCGCGGCGTCGTAGTTGCGCTCGATGTAGTCGCCGCCGACCATGTCGAGGATGACGTTGGCGCCCTTGCCGCCGGTCGCCTCCTTGACCACGGCGACGAAATCCTCGGTCTTGTAGTTGATGGCGCGGTCGGCGCCGAGCTTGACGCAGGCGTCGGCCTTGTCCTGCGAGCCGACGGTGACCAGCACCTTGCCGCCGAACGCCTTGGCGAGCTGGATCGCCATGGTGCCGATGCCGGAAGAGCCGCCATGCACCAGCAGGGTCTCGCCCTGCTTGAGGCCGCCGCGCTCGAACACGTTGTGCCAGACCGTCATCAGGGTCTCGGGCAGAGCGCCGGCTTCCAGAATTGAGAGCGCGGAGGGGACCGCCATCGCCTGCGCATCTTGTGCGATGCAATATTGCGCGTAGCCGCCGCCGGCCACCAGGGACATCACGGTGTCGCCGAGCTTGTGCCGGACGGCGCCCTCGCCGAGCGCCACGACCTCCCCGGCCACTTCCAGCCCCGGCAGGTCGCTGGCGCCGGGCGGCGGCGGATAGCTCCCGGAGCGCTGGGCGACGTCGGGACGGTTAACGCCGGCGGCCTTCACCTTGATCAGGATCTCGCCGGGGCCGGGCTTGGGCACGGGCCGGGTTTCCGGCTTGAGCACCTCGGGTCCGCCCGGCTGGCTGATGGCGACCACGGTCATTTGCGCGGGCAGCTGTTCCATGAGAAATCCTTCGGCGAGGGCTGAAAGCGGGTGCTGCCGCGTGCTTAAGCCAGCCGGGGCATGGCTGGCAACCGGGAGGAGGGTGAGATGGCAAACGAGGACGACGACCGGCCGCGCAAGGCCGTTTCGCACGAGATCGGGCAGGATCTGTCGATGCTGTCGGTCGAGGAACTGACCAGCCGGGTGGCGCTGCTCCGTGCCGAGATCGAGCGCATCGAGCAGGCGGTGGCGAAAAAGCGCGCCTCGCGTGATGCCGCCGCCAGCATCTTCAAGTCGTGAACCTCGCGGCCGTAGAAACACGGTCGGCCAGTGGCCGACATGGCTAACGAAGATTGAAAAATTTTCGCCATTTACGGTTGATTAAGCTTTCGCGTTTACAACCGAAACCGTCCTCGTTTGGACACCGAGTGGCTCCTGTCCACTCTGTTTGACGCCTCCCTGTTATCAACTTCAAAGCCGCCGGAAACGGCGGCTCTTTTTTTTGCGCCCGCGCCGAGCCGGGCGAACCGGGCGGTCGTCCTTGGCGCGCTCCCCCATGCGCAGGCGGCGATCGTGGAACGAACGTCGTGCCTGCTCATTGCGCCCGTGCCGGTCTTCGGTCGCCAGCAGGTCGCGCGCGAAAATCCTGTGCGCCGCGGCAGGCGTGACGACCCTCGTTCGACGACTGCAAACTATTGCCGTGATCATGGTTGCTAGTTGAGCTGATCGTGCGACTCGGCCGCGATCGGCCGTGTTGCAGTCGCAAATGGTACGAGGGCACGGCATGGCCCACGCCGTGGAAACCATAAAAGGCGTTGCTGCTGGACTCTCGAAACCGGCCGCGCAATGATTTGTTCATCATACCGGCGTCGTTGCCGGGTTGCGTAAACAGTCGCGTTTAAGAGGCGTTAACCATGTCGGACCGTTTGCTGGGCGATGGCGCTCTGGTTCAGTTCAACGAGCGGCTCACCAATTCTGCTGCATTCGGCGCGCTGTTCCGGGAAGGCATGGATCTGGTCGAGGAGACCGCCGCCTATCTCGATGGCGACGGCCGCAACGAGGCCAAGGCGCTCGACCGCGCCGTCAGCCTGACCTACGCGACCGAGAGCATGCGTCTCACCACCCGCCTGATGCAACTGGCGTCCTGGCTGCTCCTGCACCGCGCGGTGAAGGAGGGCGAGATGACCCTGAGCCAGGCCAACCGCGAGAAGACCAAGGTCAAGCTGACCGCTGCAGACCCCGGGCCGGATGATCTGCTGGAGAAGCTGCCGCAGCAGCTGCAGAGCCTGATCTCGCGCTCGATGAGCCTGCAGGTGCGGGTCCGCCGGCTCGACTCGACCATTCATTCCCCGCCGCCGGACCAGAGCGCGATCGGCAATCCGCTGGTGCCGCATCTCAACCGGCTGAAGGCCGCGTTCGAGCAGTAGGCCCCGGCATCGGGCGGCCCCGCCGGGCCGCTCCCCCCAGCCGAAGGTCTCGTTGCGACCAGCCCAGAAACAAAAACGCCCCCGTCTCCGGGGGCGTTTTGCTGTGAGCTGTCCATCAGGCGCAGGCCAGGAAGGCCGGTACCGGGGCAAGAAGGCATCAATCCTTCTTGAGGAAGCCCTGGAACTTCTTCTGGAAGCGGGAGACGCGGCCGCCGCGATCCATCAGCTGCTGGGTGCCGCCGGTCCAGGCCGGGTGCGACTTGGGGTCGATGTCGAGGTTGAGCTTGTCGCCCTCTTTGCCCCAGGTCGAGCGGGTCTGGTACTCGGTGCCATCGGTCATCACGACCGTAATCGTATGATAATTCGGGTGAATGTCGGCTTTCATGGCTGATCCTACGGCACGATGCGAAGACATGATGCGGCGCGGCCGCGCCTGATCCTGTCGTCACTGAAGGGGGACAATTGGCGGGCTCTATAGCCCAAGGTTCTGCCCAAAACAAGCCAAGGTCGCGGATGAACAACCTTGGTACGTTTCCGGATTTGCCAAGCCCGGCCCGGCAGGCCTATCAGGACGGCAGATCGGTATTTGGAAGAATTCTCAGGTGGCCCATGAGCGTAGTGGAACGGCTTGACGAGCGGCAGGGCGCTGCCCCAGGGCAGGATCCGGTCGGAGATGCCGTTGCGGCCGTCGAGGCATTGGCCGAGCCGGCAAGCCCTGTGCGGCGCTCGAAGCTGCGCCCGCTGCTGGCGCTGTCTCCCTATGTCCTGCGCTATCGCGGCCGTGCCCTCCTGGCGCTGATCGCGCTCACGGTCGCGGCGCTGACCACGCTGCTGGTGCCGATCGCGGTCCGCCGCATGATCGATTTCGGCTTCACGCCGAAAGGCATCGAACTGATCAACAGCTATTTCAGCGTCATGATCGCCGTCGTGGCGGTGCTCGCGCTGGCAAGCGCGGCCCGCTACTACCTCGTCATGACGATCGGCGAGCGCATCGTCGCCGATCTCCGGCGCGACGTGTTCGCGCATCTGATGTCGCTGTCGCCGTCGTTCTTCGATTCCGCGCGCTCCGGCGAGCTGGTGTCGCGGCTCACCGCCGACACCACCCAGATCAAATCGGCGGCGGGCGCCTCCGTGTCCATCGCGCTGCGCAATCTGCTGCTGTTCATCGGGGCCACCGCAATGATGGTGATCACGAGCCCGAAGCTGTCCGGCTTCGTGCTGCTGGCGATCCCGCTGATCGTGCTGCCGCTGGTGGCGTTCGGGCGCTGGGTCCGGCGGCTGTCGCGCAACGCCCAGGACACGCTCGCCGACGCCTCGGCCTATGCGTCCGAGCTGATCGGTTCGATCAGGACGGTGCAGGCCTATACCAGCGAGAGGCTCGCGGCGGCGCGCTTCGGCGGAGAGGTCGAGCAGGCCTATGAGGCGGCGCGGGTCTCGACCCAGGCGCGCGGCGTGCTCACCGCGATCATCATCTTCATCGTGTTCTCCAGCGTCGTCGCGATCCTCTGGGTCGGCTCGCACGACGTGCTGACCGGTGCGATCAGCGCCGGACGGCTCGGTCAGTTCGTGCTCTACGCGGCCTTCGCGGCCGCCGGGCTCGGCCAGCTCTCGGAGGTCTGGGGCGAAGTGTCGGCGGCGTCCGGCGCGGCCGAGCGGCTGTTCGAGCTGTTGCACGTGCAGCCGGAAATCACGGCGCCCGCGCAACCGCGCCCGATGCCGGAGCCGGCGCGTGGCGACCTCGGCTTCGAGCGGGTCAGCTTCGCCTATCCGGGTCGCCCAGACGTCCGCGTTCTCGAGGACGTGTCGTTCTCCATTCGCGCCGGTGAGAAGGTCGCAATCGTCGGCCCCTCCGGCGCCGGCAAGAGCACGCTGTTCCATCTGCTTCTGCGCTTCTACGATCCCGCCTCCGGCTCGATCTCGTTCGACGGTGTGCCGGTGCGCGCGGCCGACCCGCGCAAGATGCGCGAGCGCATCGCGCTGGTGCCGCAGGAATCCGTGGTGTTCGCCGCCAGTGCGCGCGAGAACATCCGCTTCGGCCGGCCCGAGGCGACCGACGCCGAGGTCGAGCGCGCCGCCGATCTCGCTCATGCCAGCGAATTCATCCGCCGCTTGCCGAACGGCTTCGACACCTCGCTCGGCGAGCGCGGCGTCACGCTCTCGGGCGGCCAGCGCCAGCGCATCGCCATCGCGCGCGCCATCCTGCGCGATGCGCCGCTGCTGCTGCTCGACGAGGCGACCTCGGCGCTCGACGCCGAGAGCGAGACGCTGGTACAGACTGCGCTCGAGGGGCTGATGAAGGACCGCACCACCCTGGTGATCGCGCATCGACTCGCCACGGTGCTGTCCTGCGACCGCATCCTGGTCATGGACCGCGGCCGCATCGTCGAGCAGGGCACCCACACGTCGCTGGTTGCGGCCAACGGTCTCTATGCGCGGCTGGCCCGGCTGCAGTTCGAGGGCGTGTAGTTCCTGCAACACCGTGGACGGCCGGCAACACCCTCGAATTCTCGTTCCCGACCCTGCAACCTTTCTCCCGCCTTGTACGTTCCCTGCCGGAACAGATGGCGCGCCGCTCGTAGCAGGCGTGCCTGGTCCTAACAGGAGCAACGGACATGCCTTATCGTCGTGGCAGTTTTGCCCTCACGCCGCCCTCGTTCGTGATCTTCGCAATCGCGCTGGTGCTCGCCCTCGTCGCGATGCTCGCGCACTACATGCACGCTTCGGTGCCGCTGCTGTCGGCCGCGCACGCCTTCGATGCGCTGGCGATTGCGTTCGTGGTGTTGACGATCGGTGTGCTGTTTCGCGGCGTGTAGTTGCGGATCGCTGCACCCTCGGTGTCGCCCCTGCGAACGCAGGGGCCCATAACCACAGACCGATGTTTGGCGCCCGAATGCCAGGGACACCCACTCGTCGCAAAACCTCTGCCGCGGCGTATGGGTCCCGGATCTGCCCTCGCTGCGCTCGGTCGTCCGGGACGACAGTGGTGTGTGTCGCCGCAGTGCAATCCAATCGCTTCTAAGGCGTCCACGCCATTCGCAGCACCGGACGGCCCGACGTCGGGTTGACGTCCTCGCCGGCCTCCGCGAAGCCGCAGCGCTTGTAGAAGCGAATGGCGCGGGCGTTGTCCTTGTTGACCAACAGCGTGATGCCGCCGGGCGAACGCTGCTTGGCCACGTCGACGAGCTGCGTCGCCAGCGGCGAGCCCCAATGCTGGGGCGACACCACGAGCTGATCGAGATAGCCGGTAGCATCGATGGTGACGAAGCCGGCGAGGGTGCCCTCCGTCTCGGCCACGATCACCTCAGCCTTCGGTACCAGCTCGCTGCGCCAGCGCTCGCGCCACCACGGCACCCGCGCGGCAAAGTCGATGGCGGGATAAGCGAGCTGCCACGTCTCCTGCCACAGCGCGATCGCAGCGTCCTCGTCGGCGGCGCGATAGGGGCGAAGAGTGAAGGGCACGGTCAAGATGAGGTCGTCATGCCCGGCCTCGTGCCGGGCATCCACGCCTTTCCAGCCTGGAGACCTCCGACGGCTTGGATGGCCGGGACAAGCCTGGCCATGACGTGGTGAGAGGCGTGTCGTCTCAACTCACCGCTCCGTCAGCTTCAGCTCGATGCGCCGGTTGCGGCGGAAGGCCTCCTCGGTATTCGCGGGGTCGAGCGGCTGGAATTCGGCGAAGCCGGCCGCGACCAGGCGCTGGGCAGGCACGCCGAGCGAGATCAGATACTGCACCACCGAGATGGCGCGCGCCGAGGACAATTCCCAGTTCGACTTGAACACCGGGCTGTTGATCGGACGAACGTCGGTGTGGCCATCGACCCGCAGCACCCAGGAGATCTCGGCGGGGATCTGCTTGTCGAGATCGACCAGCGCCGTCGCCACCGAGTTCAGCTCCTGCTGGCCCTCGGGCAGCAGGGTGGCTTGCCCCGTGTCGAAGAACACCTCGGACTGGAACACGAAGCGGTCGCCGACGACGCGAATGTCGGGACGGTTGCCGAGGATGGCGCGCAGCCGGCCGAAGAACTCCGAGCGGTAGCGGGTCAGCTCCTGCACCCGCTGTGCCAGCGCGACGTTGAGGCGCGAGCCGAGATCGGCGATGCGGCTCTGCGATTCCTTGTCGCGCTTCTCCGAGGCATCGAGCGCATCCTCGAGCGCGGCGAGCTGGCGGCGCAATGCGCTGATCTGCTGGTTGAGCACCTCGATCTGGGCCAGCGCCCGCGCCGTGACCTGCTTCTCGGAGTCGAGCGCCCGGTTGAGCTCGTTGGCGCGGCCGGCGGCATTGCTGCCGGCATTGGCGAGCCCGTCATAGAGGCCCTTGACGCGGTCGCGCTCTGCTTCGGCGCTTGCGAGCCCGGCGCGCAGTTGCGCGACCTGGTCGTCCAGCGAGAGCTTGCCGAGCTTCTCCAGGGACAGCATCTCGTTGAGCTGTGCGATCTTGGCGTTGAGCCGCTCCAGCGCCTTGTCCTTGCCGGTGACCTCCTGCGACAGGAAGAACTGCACCACCAGGAACACGGTCAGCAGGAACACGATCGACAGCACCAGCGTCGACAGCGCATCGACGAAGCCCGGCCAGTAGTTGAGGCCGGAATCTCCACGGCGGGTACGGGCAAGCGCCATTCAGCGTCTCCTAGTTCGTCTTCGGCCGGCCGGTGGAGCAGCTCAACTCTTCTCGGTCTGCCGCGCGAGCCGCTCCAGCAGCCGCTTGATCTCGCGGTTCTGCTCGCCCTGGCCGTCGGCCCATTCGCGGATCATCTGCTGCTCGGTGCGCATGTGCCCGACCAGCCCCTGGATCGCCTCGGCGAGGTTGGCCATCGCCGCGGTGGCGCCGCGGTTCGAGCCGTCCTCCATGGCGGTGCGCAGCCGCTCGATGGCGACCGAGAGATCGGCCCCGGTATCGCCCGTCCCGCCATATTCGCGCACGGTGCCCGCGAGCCAGTCTTCCAGGTCGGTATAGAAGCGGTTCTGCGCCTGGCTCGACTGCAGGTCGAGGAAGCCGAGGATCAGCGAGCCGGCGAGGCCGAACAGCGAGGACGAGAACGAGATGCCCATGCCGCCCAGCGGCGCGGCAAGGCCGCCCTTCAGCGTATCGAACAGCGCGCCGGCGTCGCCGCCGACCTTGAGGCCCTCGATCACCTTGCCGACCGAGCCGACCGTCTCGATCAGGCCCCAGAACGTGCCGAGCAGGCCGAGGAACACCAGCAGGCCGGTCATGTAGCGGGAGATGTCGCGGGCCTCGTCCAGGCGCGTAGCGATCGAGTCGAGCAGATGGCGCATGGTCTGCTGTGAGATCGACATCCGCCCCGAGCGCTCGCGGCCGAGGATGGCGGCCATCGGCGCCAGCAGGACCGGGTGACGAGGCACCGCCAGGCCGGGATCGGCGATGCGGAAATTGTTGACCCAGGACACTTCCGGATAGAGCCGGACCACCTGTCGGAACGACAGGATGACGCCGATCAGCAGCACCGCCCCGATCAGGGCGTTGAGGCCGGGGTTGGCGAAGAACGCCATGATGATCTGCTTGTAAAGCACGACGCCGACCAGCGCGCACAGCACCAGGAAGACCAGCATCCGCACCAGGAAGATCCGGGGCGAGGACAATTTGGTCATTTCGACGTCCATCGCGGAGCGGGAAGGGGAGCCTTGAGGCATTGTCGATGACATCCGTTGCGGGGACCGGTCCCTAAAATCCACTATGGCACAGCAGCAGCGGGAAAAAAGCCGCGATCGGCGCAATCCCCGTCCCCTGCGCGGAACTATGGCTGAAACCGGCGGGCATCCGCGGCGTAGTTAGTCCCGTGGCTCATATCTAGCGGGAACGCCCTGGCTTTGTCATGACCGTCGTTGAATATCTGCAAGCGCTCCTGGCGATGGCCGCGGCGATGTCGGTGCTGATGGGGCTCGCCTGGGTCGTGCAGCAGCGCAGCGGCAACTCCGGCTGGGTCGACACGATCTGGACAATTTCCGTCGGGCTGGTCGGCGCCGCCGGCGCGATCTGGCCCGCCGGCAGCGCGGCCCCCAACGCGCGGCAGTGGCTGGTCGCGGTGCTGGTGGCGGTCTGGTCGCTGCGGCTCGGCGGCCATGTCGCGGCACGCAGCCGCGGCATGTCCGACGACCCGCGCTATGCGGAGTTTGCCCGGCAATGGGGCGCGGCCGCACCGCGGCGCATGTTCCTGTTCCTGCAGCAGCAGGCCTGGGGCTCGATCCCGCTGGTGTTCGCGATGTTCGTCGCGGCCCATGCGCCGGCCGCCGAGCTGCGTCTGCAGGACGATCTCGGCATCCTCGTGCTGTTCGCAGGCATCGCCGGCGAGGGCGTCGCCGACGCTCAGCTCAAGGCGTTCCGCGCCGATCCCGCCAACAAGGGCAAGGTGTGCGACGTCGGCCTGTGGCGCTGGTCGCGCCATCCCAACTATTTCTTCGAATGGGTGTGCTGGCTGTCCTACCCGGTCATAGCGCTGTCATTCGACCATCCGTGGGGCTTCGCCAGCCTGCTCGCGCCGCTGTTCATGTACTGGATCCTGGTCCACGTCACCGGCATCCCGCCGCTGGAACAGCAGATGCTGCGCTCGCGCGGCGATCGCTACCGGGCCTATCAGGCGCGCACCAGCGCGTTCTTTCCCCTGCCGCCAAATCCTTTTACGAAGTAACGGAGCCACTGCATGAGCTTCATCTCGACCATCATCGGCGCCGCCGAGCGTGTGCCGCTGCCCGACGCCGTCATCCGCTCAGCGATCTCCGAATTGTGCGCACGCACCGCGGCGCGGCTGGGCGGGGCCGATGCAATGGGTGATGCAGAATTCGCCCGCGTGCTGACGACGCGCCCGATCGCCGAGCATACCGACGCGGCGAACAGCCAGCACTACGAGGTGCCGGCGGCGTTCTTCGCCCGCGTGCTCGGGCCGAACCGCAAATATTCCTGCTGCTTCTACAAGGAGCCGGTCTCGACCCTGCAGGAGGCGGAGGAGGAGGCGCTGCGCCAGACCGTCGCCAATGCCGATCTGCAGGACGGCCAGAGCGTTCTCGAGCTCGGCTGCGGCTGGGGCTCGCTGTCGCTGTTCATGGCCCGGCAGTTCCCGCATGCGAAGATCACGGCGGTGTCCAACTCGCACTCGCAGCGCCGCGCGATCGAGGAGATGGCGGCCGCGCGCGGCCTGCTCAATTTGCGGGTCATCACCGCCGACATGAACGGGTTCGCTCCCGACGCGCAGTTCGATCGCATCGTCTCGGTGGAGATGTTCGAGCACATGATGAACTGGCGCGAGCTGCTGTCGCGGGTCAGATCATGGCTCGCGCCGGACGGCCGCCTGTTCATGCACATCTTCACCCACCGCGCCGGATCCTACCTGTTCGACCGCAACGATCGCGAGGACTGGATCGCGCAGCATTTCTTCACCGGCGGCATCATGCCGAGCCACACCTTGATCCGGCAGTACGTGGATCTGTTCGCGGTCGAGAAGGAATGGTGCTGGAGCGGCACGCATTATCAGCGCACGGCACGGGACTGGCTCGCCAATTTCGATGCCGACTACAACCGCGTCCTGCAGGTGCTGCAGCCGGTCTATGGCGACGACACGGCGCTGTGGATGCGCCGCTGGCGCTGGTTCTTCCTCGCCACCGCGGGTCTGTTCGGGCACGACGAAGGCCGTGAATGGGGCGTCAGTCACTACCGCCTGCGGCCGGCGAACTAATTTGTTCGCTGCGGCGGGATGCCGCAGCTCCGAAGGAGATTCGCGTTTCACTGTGCGGATTCTGCGGGGAACCTGCTGCCACAAAGCACTCACAATTAGGTGAGTCCAAAAAAATCTTGATCTATCAGTCACGTAGTTCGTGTGACATCAAGCCGCCCGGGTTCCGCGTTGCGTCGCAGCAGCTCTTTTCTATGTTGCAGGCAAGGCGAGCGCCAGAATGGCGCCATGACTGGGCCATCCGGTCGACCGGTTTTCATCATCATTGAGGGGCTCCTCCACCCATGTCTCGTTTTCGCGCGTCGCTGGTCAGCAGTGCATTGGTGCTCGCGGCCGCCGCGCCGCTGCTGGCCGGCTGTAACGACCCCATCCAGGCTCAGGCCTCCGCCAATGAGCAGATCGTCATCCCCGACGTCGGCATCGTGACCGTCGAGCAGAAGGCGCGAGCGATCGTGCGCGAGCTGCCCGGCCGCATCGCGCCGACCCGCGTCTCCGACGTCCGTCCGCGCGTCTCGGGCATCATCGTCGAGCGGTTGTTCCGCCAGGGCAGCGAGGTCAAGGCGGGCGATCCGCTCTATCGCATCGATCCGAAGCCGTTCGAAGTGGAGATCCTGTCGAGCCGGGCGGCGCTGGCCAAGGCCGAGGCGGTGCATGAGCGCGCGGTGCAGCAGGCGCGCCGCATCGCCCTGCTGTTCAAGGAGCGCGCTGCGCCCGAGGTCGAGCAGGAGAAGGCGGTCGCGAGCGAGCGCGAAGCCGCGGCCGACATCGAGGCCCGCAAGGCCGATCTCGCGCGTGCCCAGCTCAATCTCGACTATGCGACCGTGCGCGCGCCGATCGACGGCATCGTCGGTGCGGCCCAGGTCAGTGAGGGCGCCATCGCGGTCCAGAACGAGACCTCGCTGGTCACGATCCAGCAGCTCGATCCGATCTATGCCGACTTCACCCAGTCGGTGAGCGAGCTCAACCGCCTGCGCCGGGCGTTCGAGTCCGGCGACCTCGACCAGATCTCGCCCGACGCGATCAAGGTCCGTCTCGTGCTCGACGACGGCACGCCGTATTCGATCCCGGGCAAGCTCTTGTTCTCCGACGCCAAGGTCGATGCCGCCACCGGTCAGGTCACCCTGCGCGGCGAGTTCGCCAATCCGAAGCGCGAGCTCCTGCCGGGCATGTATGTCCGCGTCCGCATCGAGCAGGGCATCGACAGCGACTCCGTCGGCGTGCCGCAGCAGGCGGTGCAGCGCAACGCGGCCGGCGGGTCCGAGGTCTACGTCATCCGCGACGACAACCGCGCGATCGCCAGGCCGGTCCGCACCGGCCCGACCCAGGATGGCCTGGTGCTGATCACCGACGGTCTGCGCGCCGGCGACAAGGTCGTCGTCGACGGCTTCCAGAAGTTCGCCGCCGGCGACAGGGTCGCGCCGCAGGTCTGGACCGAGGTCAGCGCCGCGACGCAGCTCGAATCGAAGTCGGCGACGCGGTAAGTCGCATGCCGAGCTTCTTCATCGACCGGCCTATCTTCGCCTGGGTCGTCGCGCTGTTCATCTGCCTGATCGGCGCGATCGCGATTCCGCTGCTGGCGGTGGCGCAATATCCGATCATCGCGCCGCCCTCGATCTCGATCTCGACGAGCTATCCCGGCGCATCGCCGGAGAACCTCTACAACAGCGTGACGCGGCTGATCGAGGAGGAGCTCAACGGCGCTTCCGGCATTCTCAATTTCGAATCCACCAGCGATTCGCTCGGCCAGGTCGAGATCACCGCGAACTTCGTGCCGGGCACGTCGACCAATGACGCCTCGGTCGAGGTACAGAACCGCCTCAAGCGTGTCGAGGCGCGGCTGCCGCGCGCCGTCATCCAGCAGGGCATCCTGGTCGAGGAAGCCTCCGCCGCGGTGCTGCAGATCATCACCCTGCAGTCGACCGACGGCAGCCTCGACGAGGTCGGCCTCGGCGACTTCATGATCCGCAACGTGCTCGGCGAAGTCAGGCGCATTCCCGGCGTCGGCCGCGCCACGCTGTATTCGACCGAGCGCTCGCTGCGCGTCTGGCTCGATCCGGCCAAGCTGGTCGGCTACGGCCTCACCGCCGACGACGTCACCAAGGCGATCGGCGCGCAGAACGCGCAGGTCGCCTCGGGCAGCATCGGCGCCGAGCCCGCGACGACCTCGCAGCGCACCTCGGCGCTGGTGCTGGTCAAGGGCCAGCTCGATTCGCCCGACGAGTTCGGATCGATCATCCTGCGCGCCAATGCCGACGGCTCGACGGTCCGGCTGCGCGACGTCGCCCGCATCGAGATCGGGGGCTTGAGCTATCAGTTCAACACCCGCCTCAACGGCAAGCCGACCGCGGGTCTCTCGGTGCTGCTGTCGCCGACCGGCAATGCGCTGGCGACCGCGAGCGCGGTCGAGGCCAAGATGAAGGAGCTGTCGCGCTTCTTCCCGTCCAACATCAGCTATGAAATCCCCTACGACATCACGCCGGTCGTCAAAGCCTCGATCAAGCGGGTGCTGATGACCCTGGTCGAAGCCGTCGTGCTGGTGTTCGTGGTGATGTTCCTGTTCCTGCAGAACATCCGCTACACCATCATCCCGACCATCGTCGTCCCCGTGGCGCTGCTCGGCACCTGCGCGACGCTGATGCTGGTCGGCTACTCCATCAACATGCTGACGATGTTCGGCATGGTGCTCGCGGTCGGCATCCTCGTCGACGACGCCATCGTCGTGGTCGAGAACGTCGAGCGCATCATGACCGAGGAGGGGCTGTCGCCGAAGGAGGCGACGCGCAAGGCGATGGGCCAGATCACCGGCGCCATCATCGGCATCACCCTGGTGCTGATGGCGGTGTTCGTGCCGATGGCATTCTTCCCCGGCTCGGTCGGCATCATCTACCGGCAGTTCTCGGTCACCATGGTCGCCGCGATCGGCTTCTCGGCGCTGCTGGCGCTGTCGCTGACTCCGGCGCTGTGCGCGACCCTGCTGAAGCCCGTCGCGGCCGGCCACGGCCATGCGAAGAAGGGCGTGGTCGGCTGGTTCAACCGCTTCATGGGCAACAGCCGCAACCGCTACGCCGGCGTGGTCGGCGGTGCGCTGAAGCGCACCGGGCGGTTGATGCTGATCTATGCGATCTTCCTGGTCGGGTTGACCTTCGCCTTCATCCGGCTGCCGGGCGGCTTCCTGCCGGTCGATGACCAGGGCTTCATCACCACCGACGTGCAGACACCGGCGGACTCCTCCTATGCGCGGACGCAGGCGGCCGTCGAGGCGGTCGAGAAGTATCTCGCCAAGCGCGAAGGGATCGAGAACGTCACCTTCCTGACCGGCTTCAGCTATGCCGGCCAGGGCGTCAACACCGCCCAGGCCTTCATCTCGCTGAAGGACTGGTCGGAGCGCAGCAAGCGTGACGGCGCCGCGGCGCTGGTCGCCGACATCAACCGCGATCTCGCCGGCTTGCGCGACGCCAAGATCACGGCGCTGCAGCCGCCGCCGATCGACAATCTCGGCAACTCCTCGGGCTTCAGCTTCCGCCTGCAGGACCGCGGCCAGAAGGGCTACGCCGCGCTGACCGCGGCCGCAGATCAGCTGATCGCGGAGGCCAATGCCAGCCCCGTGCTGCAGAAGGTCTATGTCGAAGGCCTGCCGCCGGGACCCCAGGTCAATCTGATGATCGACCGCGAGAAGGCCGGCGCCTTCGGCGTCACCTTCGAGGACATCAACAACACGATCTCGACCAATCTCGGCTCGACTTACGTGAACGACTTCCCCAACCGCGGCCGCATGCAGCGCGTCGTGGTGCAGGCCGATCGCATCAGCCGCATGAACGCGGACGATATCCTCAACTACAGCGTCAAGAACGCCAAGGGGCAGCTGGTGCCGTTCTCCTCTTTCGCGACCATCCAATGGGCCAGGGGGCCGAGCCAGATCGCCGGCTTCAACTACTATCCGGCGATCCGCATCTCCGGCGAGGCCAAGCCGGGCTACACCTCGGGCGATGCGCTCAAGGAGATGGAGCGGCTCGCCGGCAAGCTGCCGCGCGGCTTCGGCTATGAATGGACCGGACAGTCGCTGCAGGAGAAGCTGTCGGGCTCGCAGGCGCCGCTGCTGCTGGGCCTGTCGGCACTGGTGGTGTTCCTGTGCCTGGCCGCGCTCTACGAAAGCTGGACGATCCCGCTCGCGGTGCTCTTGACCGTGCCGCTCGGCATCCTCGGCGCCGTCGTCGCCGCCAATCTGCGCGGCCTGTCCAACGACGTGTACTTCACGGTGGCGCTGATCACCATCATCGGACTCGCCGCCAAGGACGCGATCCTGATCATCGAGTTCGCCAAGGACCTGCGCGCCCACGGCAAGCCGCTGGTCGCGGCGACGATCGAGGCCTGCTCCTTGCGCTTCCGCCCGATCATCATGACCGGCCTCGCCTTCGTCTGCGGCGTGCTGCCGATGTCGATGGCGACGGGCGCCGGCGGCGCCAGCCAGCAGGCGCTCGGCACCAACGTGATGGGCGGCATGATCGCGGTGGTGATCCTGGCGCTGCTGATGGTGCCGGTGTTCTTCGTCTCGGTGCAGCGCGTGCTCGCAGGCGATCGGGAGAAGACGGAGCCGGTGGCGGAGCGTGAGGCCTATGGGCCACCGGCGCCGGCGAAGTCGTAGGCGATCATGAATAATCTGTCCGGAGGATTGTGCCGACATCCTGCCGCGCGGCCGGTCTGCTCCCCTCCCCCTCGCGGGGAGGGGTTGGGGGTTGGGGGCGCCGAACGCCGAACGTCGTGGCATGCTCCGTTCAAGAGTCAGTCAGCGGACATCGGTGCGAAGCGCACGATCTGTAGCGGACCGACTGCGCACACATGAATTGGGCGGTGGGTCATCACATCGAGCGTGACTCGTGGACCCCCACCCCTCCCCGCAAGGGGGAGGGGAGCGCACCGGCTTCGCGGCCGCGCTCGAAATCCCCTCTCTGTCTGGAGTTCGCCACTCTCCGCGTGTATGATCCGCCGACGTGAAGCGGTAACGGCATGTCGATGTTCCCACGCAAATTGGCTTTCGCGTTTCTGCTGGCTGGCCTCTGCCTCGGCGCTCCCGGGGCTCACGCCCAGTCTGGCCCCGTGAAATACTGGCTGCCGGGCTGGCCGGTCGGCTTCAGCGACTCCGGCAGCCTCGACTCCTACGGCAACTTTCCGAGCTTCACGACGAACGGCAGCGACAGCGGCTTCTTCTCGCGGCGCTACAGCGTGACGAACAATTGGGCGGCGCTTTCGGGAGTCGGCCTGAGCTCGAACATCGTCAATCGCTACGGCTCGCTCGGCTCGTACACGACCGAAGGCGCGCAATACGGCTACACCTTCAAGAGCGGCGTCAGCTTCTATGGCGGCTTCGAGGCGCTGAAGTACAATCCCGGCCTCGGCGGCCCGTTCGCGACGTTCGATTCGCGCTCCACCTCGACGCCCGCTTATGCGATCAACGGCGGTGTCGAGTTCAAGCCGACGAGCAACGTCAGTTTGTCGCTCGGCTTCAGCTATGCCGGCCAGTCGTCCGACCGCGTCGACAGCGACATCAACTCGCCGGCGCTGCCAGGTGCTACGCCCCAGGCGTTCACCAGCGGGCGGCGGTAGAGCCCGGCAACCAAACGACACCCTCGGGGTCGTCCCGGACAAGCGCGCGGCACGCGCGCGCCGATCCGGGACCCATACCCCCAGGGAGAGGTTTGAGGCACACTGGTCGACCAGTCTTGCTCAGGCACGAGAGCCGGTGGCTGGGTCCCGGCTCAAGGCCGGGACGGACACCATGTGTGAGGCCAGAGCTCGCGCCAGGCCCGCAGAGTGCAGACTGAAGACCCGATCGGAGGCTCGAACTACGCCGCCGCCTTCAGCACCTTCACCAGCTCGCGGTGAATGACCTCGTTGCCGCACACGACGTGCCCGGTGGCCAGCGCGTCCTCCTTGCCGTCGATGCCCGACACGGTGCCACCGGCCTCACGCACCATGATCAAGCCGGCGGCGATGTCCCAGGGTTGCAGGTCGCGCTCCCAATAGGCGTCGAAGCGCCCCGCCGCGACGAAGGCGAGGTCGAGCGAGGCGGCGCCGAAGCGGCGCAGGCCCGCGACCTTGACCTGCAGCGAGGTCATCTCGCGCAGGAACAGCTGGTGGTCGCCGCGGCCGATATGCGGCAGGCCGCAGGCGATGACGCATTCGTGGAGCTGGCGGCGCGCGGCGACACGCAGCCGCTGGTCGTTGAGGAACGCGCCCTTGCCGCGCTCGGCGATGTAGAGCTCGTCATTGGCCGGATTGTAGATCACGCCGGCGATCACGGTGTCGTCGCGCTGGAGCGCGATCGAGATCGCGAATTGCGGGATGCCGTGCAGGAAATTGGTGGTGCCGTCGAGCGGATCGACGATCCAGGTGTGCGACTTGTCGCTGCCTTCGCGCTTGCCGCCTTCCTCGCCGATGAAGCCGTAGCCGGGGCGGGCCTTGGAGAGATCCTCGTACAGCATCTCCTCGGCCTTCTTGTCGGCGCGCGAGACGAAGTTCGCAGGCCCCTTGAGCGACACCTGCAGATGCTCGATCTCGCCGAGGTCGCGCTTGAGGTTGCGGCCGGCCCGGCGCGCGGCCTTGACCATGACATTGATGAGGGCGGAATGGATCATGAGCTCGATGCGCTGGGCTGACCGCACCTTGCGGTGCGCGCCTTCCCCGGAAGCGGACGAAGGCGGGTGAAATGGCTGGCTGTGGGTGCCCTGCCGGGGCCGCCGCGTCAAGGCCGGATCAGCGGCCGATCACTTGATGGTGCCCAGCCAGCGCTTGGCGGCTTGCTCGCCCTTGGCGCGGTCCTCGGGGGGCATGTCGGCGAATTTCTCGTCGAGCTTGGGATCGCCCTTGCCGGCCGTCTTGGCCACTAGGTGCCATTTGTAGGCCTCGACCTTGTCCATCTGGGTGGCGATTCCATACAGCAGCACCCATGCCAGCCGGTTCTGGGCGACCGGGCTGTTCTGCCGCGCGGCCCGGCGCAGCAGCGCGATGGCCGCGGGCTGGTCCTTCGGCACGCCGGTGCCGTTGAACAGCGCGATGGCGTATTCGACCTCGGCGTCGACATTGTCGGCAATCGCGGCGGCCTGCAGCAGGCGGGCGGCCTTCTCCGGGTCCTGCGGGACGCCGGTGCCCGATTTGTAGAACGTCGCCAGCGCATATTGCGCCTCGGGACTGCCGGCGTCGGCCGCCATGCGCAGCAGCTCGGCCGAGCGCTTGAGGTCCTGCGGCAGGGTCTGGCCGTCGAGATAGAGCAAAGCGAGATTGTAGGCAGCCTTGGGCTCGCCGAGCTTGGCGGCGGAAGCGAGCAGCTTCACCGCCTCCGGCTTGTCGATCGGGCCGCCGCGCCCGGCCAGCCGCATCATCGCCAGCGCGAACATCGCCTCGCGGTCGCCGGCCTCGGCGGCGCGCTTGTACCAGGTCGCCGCCTTGTCGTAGTCGCGGCGGATGCCCATGGCGTTTTCGTAGAGCTGGCCGAGCATCGCCATGGCCTTGGGATCGCCGGCCTGGGCGCGCGGCGACGCCAGGTCGAAGGCGGTCTTGTACTGGCCGCGCTGATAGGCGCCGTAGACCAGGTCGACATTGGGATCATTGGCGGCGGGCTGCGGCGTCGTGGCCGGTGCAGGAGCCGCCGGCTTGCCGGAGGGGGAAGGGGCCGGCTTCTTTGCCGCGGGCGGTGCCGGCGGCCTGGGCTTCTCAGTCGCCTTCTCCGCCGGCCGTTCGATCGGCTTGGGCTTTTCCGTCGGCGGCTGCAGAGCCGGCGGCGTCAACGAGATCTGCGCGGCCGCGCCCGTCATCGCCATGGCGAGCGCAGCAACAACACATGTCAGGCGCAGGATCGTCATCGGCCCCGTTCAGCTCTGTCCCGGCGCGTCGGCCGGCGCGGCCGCATATGCGCTCCGGATCGCGGTGCTGACCTCTGCAAGCGCCGCGGCGGGACCGCGGGCGTCGTTCCAGACGAGGTCGTCGACCAGCACGAAATCGGCTCCGGCCGCGACGAAGTCGGTGGCTTCCTTGAGCGAGATCGCATAGCCGACGCAGGGCGGCTCGAACAGCTCCGCCCACCAGGCGAGGCGCTCGTTGACGGCATCCGGCGACGGCCGCCGTCCCTGCGCATCGCGCTCGCCGAACAGCACATAGTCGGCGCCGAGTTCGCCGGCACGCATCGAATCATGGCGTGTCGACAGGCCGCCGCCGCCGGCGATGCGGTCCGGCTTCAGCCCCGGCAGCGCCTCCTCCAGCGCAGCGACGCCGGTCAGATGCGCGCCATCGGCGCCGGCGCGGGCCACGATGTCGGGATGGCCGTCGATCAGCAGCGCCGCACCGGCGCCCTGGATCGCCGGCGCCAGCGTCTTGACCGCCGTGATCATGCTGCGCGGATCGCTGTCCTTCAGCCGCACCAGCACCGCCGCGACATCTGCGTTGGCGAGGATCGCCGGCAGGTCGGCGGCAAGCGCCGCCGCATCGGTCACGACCGGCGTTGCCAGATAGAGGCGCGGTGCGGGCCGCGCGGAAGTCGTCTTGCCGGACACTATGCGGCCTCTTTCTCGAGCGCTGCGGTCCACTGGCCGCGGCTTGCAAGCGCGTTCATGCGGGCGCGGTGGGTGAAGGCCCGCTGGCCGGCGGGGACGTTCGCCGCCTTGCCGGCCCATGCCTGTTGCGGCGCCGCCTGCAGCGCGCGGCCATAGGAGAAGGTCAGCCTCCAGGGCAGCGGCCCGAGCCGGTTCATCGCGTCGAGATGCGCGGTGGCACTCTCGTCCGATTGTCCGCCGGACAGGAAGGCGATGCCGGGCACCGCCGCGGGCACGCATTCCTTCAGCAGTTGGACGGTCCTTTCGGCGACCTCCTGCACCCCGGCCTGGTCCGGCGACTGCTTGCCGGGCACCGCCATGTTGGGCTTCAGGATCATGCCTTCCAACGCGACGCGCTGGATGCGCAATTCACGAAACACCTCGTTCAGGACGCGGCGCGTGACGTCGAAGCAGCGACCGATGTCATGATCGCCGTCCATCAGCACCTCCGGTTCGACGATCGGCACGATGTTCGCGGCCTGGCACAGGGCGGCATAGCGGCCGAGCGCATGCGCGTTGACATGGATCGCTGTCATCGAAGGGATATTGTCCTTGTCGATATCGATCACGGCCCGCCATTTGGCGAAGCGCGCACCCAGCGCGTAGTACGTCGCCAGCCGATCCGCAAGCCTGTCGAGGCCGACCGTGACCCGCTCGCCGGGGCAGCCGGGTAGCGGCTGCGTTCCCTCATCGACCTTGATGCCCGGAATGCCGCCGGCCGCCTCGATCAGCTTCACCAGCGGGGTGCCGTCGGCGGCGTTCTGGCGGATGGTTTCGTCATAGAGGATGACGCCGGAGATGAACGACATGCCTGCGCTGCGAAACAGCATCTCGCGATAGTCGCGGCGGTTCTGTTCGGTCGATTCCACCTTGATGGCATCGAAGCGCTTCTTGATCGTCCCGGTCGATTCATCGGCGGCGAGGATGCCCTTGCCCGGCGTGACCATGGCAAGGGCCGTGCTGTTCAGTGCGGAGAGATTCATGCTTGGCTCCAGACGCACCTGCCCTGCCCATCAAAATAGACGGTTCTCGGGCGGATGCCGAGCAAACATTGGCCACAGCCAAGGCAGGCTCTCGCAGAGGTGAAGGAGAGATTGCTGATCAGACGACCTGTCGCGTCAAAGGCAGCCGACTCCCCTTGCGGGGAGGGGTTGGGGGTGGGGGTCCACGCGCGCTGAATTCAGTGAGTTGCGTCTACAATCGTCCCTCGTCAATCGCTATGGGGGTGCGCGCGGTCAGGCCTTCGCTGTGTCGCTCATAACTCATAACTGCAAGATCGCCGACACGTGCTATCGAGCCCATCACTGATAGGATCACTCGGAGACCCCCACCCCCGACCCCTCCCCGCAAGGGGGAGGGGAGCTCACTGCCGTCGCGGTGACCACCGAGGTCTAGCAAGCTCAGCGGGCTGAGTGGGCTGTAAACGCCGGCTCACGCCACCTTCGGATCGAGCTCGCCCTTGGCGTAGCGCTTGGCCATCTCGGCGGTCGTCAGCACGCGCTTGATCTTGGAAGCCTGGCCGGCGGTGTTGAACTCCTGCAGGCGCTGCTTGCACAGCTTGGCCATCGCCTCCATCGCCGGCTTCAGGTACTTGCGCGGATCGAACTCTTCCGGGTGCTCCGAGAGCACCTTGCGGATCTGGCCGGTCATCGCCATGCGGTTGTCGGTGTCGATGTTGATCTTGCGCACACCGTTCTTGATGCCGCGCTGGATTTCGCTGACCGGCACGCCCCAGGTCGGCTTCATCTTACCGCCGAAGGAATTGATGATCTCCTGAAGGTCCTGCGGCACCGACGATGAGCCGTGCATCACCAGATGCGTGTTCGGCAGCTTGCGGTGGATCTCCTCGATCACGTTCATGGCGAGGATGTCGCCGTCCGGCTTGCGCGTGAACTTGTAGGCGCCATGCGAGGTGCCCATCGCGATCGCGAGCGCGTCGACCTTGGTCTCACGCACGAACTTCACCGCCTCGTCGGGATTGGTCAGCAGCTGATCGTGCGACAGCTTGCCCTCGGCGCCGTGGCCGTCCTCCTTGTCGCCCATTCCGGTCTCGAGCGAGCCGAGGACGCCGAGCTCGCCCTCGACCGAGATGCCGCCGAGATGCGCCATGGTGGCGACCGTCTTGGTGACGCCGACATTGTAGTCCCAGTCAGCCGGGGTCTTGCCGTCGGCCTTCAGCGAGCCGTCCATCATCACCGAGGTGAAGCCGGACTGGATCGCGGTCATGCAGGTGTCGGGACCGTTGCCATGATCGAGATGCACGCACACCGGAATGTGCGGATAGATCTCGGTGACCGCGTCCATCATGTGCTTGAGCATGACGTCGTTGGCATAGGAGCGGGCGCCGCGCGAGGCCTGGATGATGACGGGCGCGTCGACCGCATTGGCCGCCTCCATGATCGCCAGCGCCTGCTCCATGTTGTTGATGTTGAAGGCCGGGACGCCGTAGTCATTTTCCGCCGCGTGGTCGAGCAATTGACGCAACGTGATACGAGCCATGGCTGGAACTCCCTGAGATTAAGGATTGGACCGTGCGGCAGGATGCGCACGCGCCGAAACTGCTGCACCGTGCATAACGCGGTGGTGGGGAGATTCCAAGGGTGGCGGCGACGCAGCCCGGAGGAGGCGGCGATCAGGATATGTCTAGGGTTAGCGCATAGGGCTGGCGCGTTGCCGGTAGCTCAACGATGGGAGATCAGGTCTTCCTGGCTTCAAGAGCCGCCATGCGTTCCTCGACGTCGCTGACGCGCTCGTCGAAGTCACTGGCAGCCGCACGCATCATGACCAGCATGCCGGCGGAGTCGCGACGCTGCTTGCGGATCAAAGCTTCCATCCGCTCGTGTTCGGCGCGATTGTCCTGCCTGAACTGCCCGACCTCGGTCCGGAGCGCAGCGATGCTCTCCTGGATATTGATCAGGATATGGTGGACCGCGTCTGTCGGTGTCTCGGCCATAAGTGGAACATAACAGAAACATTCATGGCCGACAAGCGTCGAAACATCAGGCCTTCAGCACCTCGACACCCGGCAGCGGCTTGCCTTCCATCCACTCTAGGAAGGCGCCGCCGGCGGTCGAGACATAGGTGAAGTCGGAGGCCACGCCGGCCTGGTTGAGCGCCGCGACCGTGTCGCCGCCGCCGGCCACCGAGATCAGCTTCTTGGCCTTGGTGCGCTCGGCGGCGTGCTTGGCCGCGACCATCGTGCCGCGGTCGAACGGAGCGAGCTCGAACGCGCCGACCGGGCCGTTCCACACCAGCGTCGCGGCGTCGTCGATCGCGGAGTGGATGCGCGCGGTCGATTGCGGGCCGACGTCGAGGATCATGCTGTCAGGCGGGATCGCGTCGAGCCCGTAGGCGAAGGACGGCGAGTTGGCCGCGAAATGGTAGGAGACGGTAGCATCCACCGGCAGGATGATGGCGCAGTTCGAGGCTTCCGCCTTGTCCATGATCCTGAGAGCAGTGGCAGCCAGATCCTTTTCAGCCAAGGACTTGCCGATCTGCACGCCCTGCGCATGCAGGAAGGTGTTGGCCATGCCGCCGCCGATGACGAGTGCATCGACCTTGGTGACGAGGTTTTCCAACAGGTCGATCTTGGTCGAGACCTTGGCGCCACCGACGATCGCGATGACAGGCTTGGCCGGCTTTCCGAGCGCCTTGTCGAGCGCGTCGAGCTCGGCCTGCATGGTGCGGCCGGCATAGGCGGGCAGCTTGTGGCCGAGGCCTTCCGTTGACGCATGGGCGCGGTGGGCGGCGGAGAAGGCGTCGTTGACCCAGATGTCGCCGCACTGCGCGAGAACATCGACGAACTTTGGGTCGTTCGCTTCCTCGCCGGCCTTGAAGCGCAGGTTTTCCAGCAGCAGGACTTCGCCGGGTTCGAGATTCTCGGTCGTGAGATGCGGCTGATCAAGATCGTCGCAGAACTTAACTTCAGTGCCGAGCAGCGTCGAAAGCGGCGCAACAATCGGCCGAAGGCTCATCTCTGGGACGACCTTGCCTTTGGGACGCCCGAAATGCGCCAGTAGGACAACCGCTGCGTTCTTGGCCTGCAATTCCTTCACGGTCGGAATAGCCGCGCGCAGGCGTGTATCATCGCTTACCTGCCCGTTAGCCATCGGTACGTTGAAGTCGACGCGGACCAGCGCAACGTTGCCGCCGACATCGGCGGGAAGATCGTCGAGGGTGCGGAATTGTTTCATGTCATGCTCGCTTGTTGGCCGACATCATGAGGAGCCCGGGGGGAGACTCTCCGGCGGGTTGCCCTCTTGCTGGGACGTGACCTTGCTGCCCTGACGGAAACCGTAGACGATCAAGCCGATCAGCAGGATCGCGCCCGGAATTCCGAGCCAGTGCGGAAGGGTCATGATGCTTCCTTAGCCCGTCATTCCGGGGCGATGCGAAGCATCGAACCCGGAATCTCGAGATTCCGGGTTTGGTCCTACGGACCATCCCGGAATGACGGTGGAGATAGTTACAGCAGCTTGCTCATCGCGACGGCGGTGTCGGCCATGCGGTTGGAGAAGCCCCACTCGTTGTCGTACCAGGACATCACGCGCACGAGGTTGCCGTTCATGACCTTGGTCTGGTCCATGTGGAACGTCGAGGAGTGCGGATCGTGGTTGAAGTCGATCGAGACGTTCGGCGCCGTGGTGTAGCCGAGGATGCCCTTGAGCTCCTGCTCGCTGGCGCGCTTCATCGCCTCGTTGATCTCCTTCGGATCGGTGTTACGCTTGGCGACGATCTTGAGATCCACCACCGACACGTTCGGCGTCGGCACCCGGATCGCGACGCCGTCGAGCTTGCCCTTGAGCTCGGGCAGCACCAGGCCGATCGCCTTGGCCGCACCGGTCGAGGTCGGGATCATCGACATCGCCGCCGCGCGGCCGCGATAGAGATCCTTGTGCATGGTGTCCAGCGTCGGCTGGTCGCCGGTGTAGGCGTGGATCGTGGTCATGAAGCCGGTCTCGATGCCGACCGTGTCGTTCAAGACCTTGGCGATCGGGGCCAGGCAGTTGGTGGTGCAGGAGCCGTTGGAGACGACGAGGTGCTCCTTGGTCAGCGCGGTGTGGTTGACGCCGTAGACGATGGTGGCGTCGGCGCCGTCGGCCGGCGCGGAGACCAGCACGCGCTTGGCGCCGGCGGTCAGGTGCGCTGAGGCCTTGTCCTTTGAGGTGAAGATGCCGGTGCATTCCAGCGCGATGTCTACGCCGAGATCCTTCCAGGGCAGCTTCGACGGATCACGCTCGGCCGTCACCTTGATCTTGCCGTTGCCGATGTCGATGCTGTCACCGTCGACGGTCACGGTGTGGGGGAAGCGGCCGTGCACGCTGTCGAAGCGCAGCAAATGGGCATTGGTCTCGACCGGGCCGAGATCGTTGATGCCGACCACCACGATGTCCTTGCGGCCCGATTCCGCGATGGCACGCAGAACGTTGCGGCCGATGCGGCCAAACCCGTTGATCCCGACCCGGACTGCCATTTTCGTCTCCTTCAATGACGTTTCTCATCCCCGTCGGCAGCCTTCTCACGGGCCCCACGAGGGTTTTGGAACTGTTGCCGCCCGGTTCTGCCGGGCGGGAGCGGACGATATGGTCCTTTCGTAGTCCTTTTTTTGCGATCGCTCAACCGTCGCGAAGCACGTTCGTGCGGCGCTCCTGATTTGGTGAACCGCCGCGCAGGTTCGAGCGGGCCTTTACGCCAGCCGCTGTACGGCCGCCGCGACAGCCGCCTCGGCGGTGATGCCGAAATGCTTGTAGAGCTCCTTGGCCGGGCCGCTTTCGCCGAACGAATGCATGCCGATGAAGATGCCGTCCTGGCCGATGACCGCGTCCCAGCCCCAGCGCACTGCGGCTTCGACGGCGATCTTGACCGGCGCGTTGCCGACGATCTTTGCCCTGGTCTCGGCCGGCTGCTCCAGCAGCAGCTCCAGCGACGGCACCGAGACGACGCGGGCTGGGATGCCACGCTCAGCGAGCTGCTTCTGCGCGGCCACGGCGATCTCGACCTCGGAGCCGGTCGCGAACAGCGACACCTTGGCCTCGCCTTGCGCGGCGACGAGCTCGTAGCCGCCCCGGCTGCACGGATTATCCGACGGCGCTGAAGTGCGCAGCTGCGGCAGGTTCTGCCGCGTCAGCGCCAGCACGGTCGGACCGTTGGTGCGGTTCAGCGCCAGCTCCCAGCATTCGGCGGTCTCGACCGCATCGCACGGCCGGAACACCCGCATGTTGGGGATCGCGCGCAGCGCGGCCAGATGCTCGACCGGCTGGTGCGTCGGGCCGTCCTCGCCGAGGCCGATCGAATCATGCGTCAGCACGTAGACGACGCCGGCGCCCATCAGCGCCGACAGCCTGATAGCGCCGCGCGCATAGTCCGAGAACACCAGGAAGGTGGCGCCGTTGGGCGCGAAGCCGCCATGCAGGAAGATGCCGTTCATGCAGGCGGCCATGCCGTGCTCACGGATGCCGTAATGGATGAAGCGCCCCTTCGGCGTCTTGGCCGAGAACGAGACGGCCGACTTCGCCTTGTTGTTGTTGGAGCCGGTGAGGTCGGCCGAGCCGGCCACGAACTCGAACGGCATTGCGGCTGCGATCACCTCGATCGCGGCCTCCGACGATTTGCGGGTGGCGACGTTGAGCGGGGTCTCCAGCAGCGCCTTCTTGTGGTCCTTCAGCGCCTTCGCCAGCGCGGCGGGCCGCTCGTGGCGCAGCCGGCGCTCGAACTCGGCGCGCTTGCGCGGGCCCATCTCGCCAAGCCGGGTCTCCCATTCGCCGCGCGCAGCCGCGCCGCGGCGGCCGGCCTCGCGCCAGGCGGCGAGCACGTCGTCGGGCACCGAGAACGGCTCCTGCGAAATGCCGAGCTTCTCCTTGGCGCCCTTCAGTTCCTCTGCCCCGAGCGCCTCGCCATGCACCTTGGAGGTGCCGGCCTTGGTCGGCGCGCCGTAGCCGATCGTGGTCTTGCAGGCGATCAGCGACGGCTTCGACGACTTCTGGGCCCGTGCGATCGCGGCGGCAATCGCCTCGGGATCATGGCCGTCGATCAGCTCGGCCGCCCAGCCACACGCCTTGAAGCGCTTCACCTGGTCGACCGAGTCGGCAATCGACAGCGGGCCGTCGATCGAGATGCCGTTGTCGTCCCACAGCACGATCAGCTTGTTGAGCTTCCAGTGCCCGGCCATCGCGATCGCTTCCTGGGAGATGCCCTCCATCAGGTCGCCGTCGGACGCCAGCACATAGGTGTGATGATCGACGATCTTCTTGCCGTATTCGGCCTGCAGCATCTTCTCGGCCAGCGCCATGCCGACCGCGGTGGAGATGCCCTGGCCGAGCGGGCCGGTGGTGGTCTCGATGCCCTTGGTGCGGAAATTCTCCGGGTGGCCGGGGGTGAGCGAATCGACCTGGCGGAAGCGCTTGATCTGGTCGAGCGTCATCTCCTCGTTGCCGGTGAGATACAACAGCGCATAGAGCAGCATCGAGCCGTGGCCGGCGGAGAGCACGAAGCGGTCGCGGTCCGGCCAAGCGGGCGCTGCGGCATCGTATTTCAGCACGCGGGTGAACAGCACGGTGGCGACGTCCGCCGCGCCCATCGGCAGGCCCGGATGGCCCGATTTGGCCTTCTCGACGGCGTCCATTGCGAGCCCGCGGATGGCGTTGGCCATGCGGGAATGATCGACCTGCGTCATGCTGGAATCCGTCCAAACGTGAAATGCTGATGACAGGAGCGCCGCCGGTATTGCTGGCGGGCCGGGATTTTGCGGGCTGATTAGCACCTCGGTTCCGGGAATCAAAGGTTCTGCAACGCCGGGAACCTCCCAAAAGTTGCTTAGTAGTGCATAGTTTCGGCCGAGCGTTGCGCTTGGCTCGCCCAGCACGTAAGATTTTGCCCGTAACCGCTTGCCGGACAGCGCTTTTGTCGCATCCCGCTGGCTCCGAGGGCCTCGCATCCGTGCCATGAACGATCACCCTGCCAATCTTACCGGCCAGGTGGAACCCGGCGCCGCCGATCTCGAGGCGGCGACGCGGCGACTGATGACGGCCCTCGACGCGCTGGAGAGCGCGGTCGAGCGGCGGCGCGAGGCGGATCGTGACGAGGACGAGCTCGCAACGCGCATCCAGGCGCTCGGCGCCGACCGCTCGCGCCTCGCCGACGAGCTCGACGGCTCGTTGATGAAGACGCGACGGCTCGAGCGCACCAATCGCGAGATCGCCGAACGTCTGGACACCGCGATCGGCACCATCCGCACCGTGCTCGCTGGCGGCGACGGGCAGAACGCCGCTGAAGACGATGAGGACGAGGAATGAGCCACATCAACGTCACCATCAACGGCCGCCAATATCGCATGGCCTGCGAGGAAGGCCAGGAGCTCAGGCTGCTCAAGCTCGCCGAGAGTCTCGAGCAGCGCATCACCAATCTGCGCGGCAAGTTCGGCGAGATCGGCGACGCCCGGCTCACGGTGATGGCCGCGCTCACCGTGTGCGATGAGCTGATCGATGCCAATCAGCGCGTGCAGGTGCTGGAGCAGGAGCTCGAAGGCCTGCGCAACGTGCGCAACCAGTCCGCCGACCGCGCTCGTGCGACTCAGGTCGCGGTGGCGAAAGCGCTGAACGCTGCCGCCGAGCGCATCGAGCGCACCACGCAGGTGCTGAACCGCACCATCGGTGGTGGCGTGGCGATCGGGTGAGGGCGTACTCCATGAGGTGCTCAACCAGCGCCGTGGGAGTTTTTTAGCATTTATTGATTCACTCTTCGAGGACGGTTGCCGAATAGTCGATAGCAACGTGTCGACCCTTGTAGATGCCCCAATTCCGTGCGCCTGGTTCGAACGGACATTCAGCCCAATCGCGATAAAGCTCGTTGAGTTGTGAGAGCGACAGTGGCGAAGTTAGTGGTTTGGCTGCAGCCATGACTAACAGCAGCCCGCCTGACGATACCCAGACTGCGGTGCACAGCGATCTTCGCTGTTGTTCGGTGCAGCTCGCATACAAGTCCGCTTCGAACTGATTGCAGCGTCGCCCGTATTTGTTGCGCGCGAACTTGAAGGCCCATGGTCCAACTATGACCACCGGCGATCGATTTGCGCCAGATCGTGAGATCTTGATCAAACCGCATTCTCCTTCATAAGGTGCGGTAGTAGTAGGGTGGGCAAAGGCGCGCGTGCAATGCTGCTGCGTCATACGCAGATTCCCGCGCGCTGTGCCCACCGCTATCACGCGCGGTGGCAATGGTGGGCACGGCGCGCCGAGCAATGGTGCAAGCCGAGCCAGCGTGCCAGCGCACCTTTGCCCACTCTCCACGACCGGACTACCAGATCCCCGAAACCAAGATCTCCAGCGCGACGTCCGGCGCTGCCGCTGCCAGCGCGCCGATGCACAGGCCGACGAAGCCGAGCGCGATGGCGCCGCTGATGCCGTGCTGGCTGAAGCCGTAGCTGGCGCCGATTGCGGTGCACAGGATCAGCATGCTGCTGGTCCACAGGATCTGGATGACGAGCTTGATCTTGCTCAGCATGAGTGGCCTCGCAGCCTCCACGATCTCGCCCGTCCCCTTCTTCATACGTCTCACCACTGCCCATTGTGCAGCAGCGAAGCCGATCAATTCATCGCGATGCGATCGCTTTGCGAGCGCTTGTCGTTCTCCGCTGGCTGACCTAGCCTCGACGCGCGGAGCTATCGAATCTCGCAAGCCATAAGCGGGATCGTCCGCACATCAGGGAGGTGCACTTGAACAAGCTGATCCTCGCGGCGGCAGCCGTCGCGCTCACAACGATCATTGCGCCGCTCGCCGCCGCGCCCTTGCCGGAGGCCAAGCCCGACGAGGTCGGCTTCTCGCCGGCGGGTCTTGCACGCATGGACGATTTCTTCGCCCGCGAGATCGCCGCCAAGCGCGTGCCCGGCGCGGTCGTGGCGATCGCGCGTGACGGCAAGCTCGTGCATTACAAGGCCTACGGCCAGCTCGATCCGGTCAAGGGCACGCCGATGCCGCTCGACGCGATATTCGCCCTGGCCTCGATGACCAAGCCAATGACTGCGGTCGGCGGGCTGATGCTGATGGAGCAGGGGAGGCTGCCGCTGCAGGCCAGGCTCGCCGACTACTATCCGGCCTTCGCCGACATGAAGGTCGGCGTCACCCAGGAGAACGGCGCGCTGCTGCTGGTGCCGCAGGCCCGCCCCATCCTGATCCACGATCTTTACCGCCACACCTCGGGCCTGATGTATGGCGGCCGGCCGGACAGCTCGAGCGCGGTGGCGCGGCTCTATCCCGACGGCACCGCGCCTGCGATCGAAGGCGACACCCAGGCCTTCATCGAGCGCATCACCAAGCTGCCGCTGGCGCATCAGCCGGGCACGCAGTTCGAATACGGCTTCTCCATCGACGTGCTCGGCGCCGTGATCGAGAAGGTCAGCGAGCAGCGGCTCGGGGAATATCTGTCAGCCAATCTCTGGAAGCCGCTCGGCATGACCGATGCGACGTTCGCGCCGACCGACGCACAGCGCCCGCGGCTGGCGCATCCGTTTCCGAACAATCCGCTGACCGGCAAGCCGCAGGCGATCAAGCTGCTGGACACGCCGACCAGGTCGGACTGCGGCGGCGCCTGCTCGTTCGCCACCATCGGCGACTACGTCCGCTTCGGCCAGATGTTGCTCGATGGCGGCGAGCTCGACGGCGCGCGGATCCTGAGTCCGAAGACGGTGCACCACATGACCTCCAACCATCTCGGGCCCGAGATCAAGAACACCGTCGCCAATGTGGAGCCGCATCGCGCCGGATTCAGCTTCGGGCTCGGCGTCGCCGTGCGCGTCAGCGAGGGCCTGTCGGCGGTGCCCGGCAATCCCGGCGAGTTCAGCTGGAACGGCGCCTATGGCACGCAGTTCTTCTGCGATCCCAGGGAGCGTCTCGTCGTCGTGGTCGGCACGGCGGCGCCTGGGGACTTGCGCAAATATTATCGGGAGCAGGTGCAGGACATCGTCTATGGCGCGATGGTGAAATAGCGCATGCTCACGGTTCATCACCTCGGCAAGTCGCAGTCCGAACGTATCGTCTGGCTCTGCGAGGAGCTGGAAATTTCGTACGAACTGAAATGCTACACGCGCGACGCCCGGACGATGCTGGCGCCGCCCGAGTACAAGGCGCTGCATCCGATCGGCGCGGCGCCCGTGATCACCGACGGCGAGCTGGTGCTCGCCGAGTCCGGCGCGGTCGTCGAGTACATCATCGCCAAATACGGCCACGGTCGGTTGCGGCCCAGGCCGGACGATCCGAGCTTCGCGCCGTTCCTCTACTGGCTTCATTTCGCCAACGGCACCCTGCAAGCCGCGATGGGCCGGCTCATGATCCTCAACCGGCTCAATCTGCCGGACGACAATCCCGTGCTCGGCGCTATCAGGGGGCGGCTCGACCGCGCCTTTGCAGCCGTCGAGACGCGCTGCGGCGAGGCGGACTATCTGGCAGGCGGCGCGCTTACCGCCGCCGACATCATGACGGTGTTTTCACTCACCACCATGCGCTACTTCCTGCCCTACGACCTCGCGCCGTTCCCGAACATCCGCGCCTACCTCGCGCGCATCGGCGCCCGCCCGGCCTATCAGCGCGCCATGGCCAAGGGGGACCCGGGCATGGTGTTGTTGTTGAGCTGATCCCGCTCAGCCTGCGTGCCACCACGCAATGACGTCATCCGGCGTAGAGGCGATCGCTGTGAGCCCGATCGCCTCACCTCCCCTGCCGCTTGCGGCTCCAGTCCAAGAACGAGCGATACAGCTCCTCCTTCTCCGCCTTCGACGTCGGCGCCTTGGCCTGCGATTCGAGAAAGGCCTCGAAGCGCTCCTGCTGCGACAGACTGCCGGTCGCGGCGGGCGGCAGGCCGACATTGGCCTCGTTCTTCATCCGCTCCAGCACGGCGTCGACATAGGGATAGCGCTGCCAGCCCGGCACCTGGGCCTCGAGATTGAGATCCTTCCAGCCCGGATGGAACGGCGGCTGCTGCAGCCGCGCGAGGTTGGTGAACAGCGCATCGACGAAGCGATTGACGCGGTCGGCGCGGTCGCTGCCCGGCTTCCAGTTGTAGACGGCCAGCACCGACGGCACGGCGATGGTTTCCACGGCGGTGTCAGGTGCGACCAGCCCCGGATAGGTGTCGGCCTTGATGCTGGTCGGATAGTAGAAATCCGAGAATTGCTGCGTGTACGGCACCGGCACGAAGTGGAATCCAGGATCCGCCTTCTTGCCGCTGAACAGCTCGCCGGGCTTGGAGGCGACATAGACCATCGCGGCGATCTCGCCCTTGTGCAGCTTCTCCAGCGCAACAGGACCACCGATGGCGACAGGCTCGATGTCGATGCCGAGGCGCCGGAAGATCAGCTGCCCCGTATGCGCGGCGGCAACGCCGGCCGTTCCAACCGCGATCTTCTGGCCCTTCAGATCCTGCAGCGACTTGAACTCCTCGCGCGCATAGATGTGCACGTCGGAGATGAAGAAGCGCAGCACGTAGCGGATGCGGTCGTTGATGTTGGAAAGGCCGGCCTGCTTGGCGTAGAAGTCGAACGCATCGGCGTAGGTGACGGCGACGTCGACGCCGCGCAGATACAGGAGATCGGCGATGTTCGAGGTGGTGCCGCGCGTCACCATCGGGATCAGGCGCATGTTGTCGCCATCGTCCATCGTCCGCGCCATCTCGCTGGCGAGGCGGACGAAGCCGCCGTCGGGCAGGCCCGCGGCCAGGCCGACGGTCCATTGGTTCATACGCGTCTTGATGGCGGCTTCATCCGAGGTGCTCCGTGGCTCGGGCGCGCGGGTCTCGGAGACCCGACGCTGGACGGCCCGCCGTTCGGACGCGCGCGCAGGCTTGATCGAGAGCGGAGCGGCGGACTGCTCTTGCGCCCGCACCGCGCCGACGGGGGTGAGCAAGGCAGCCGAAAGCGTTGCCAGCACCAGCAGCGCTGGCCGGGCGAGTACTCTGTGCATGTGACTAGTCCCCGATCGCGTCTGCTCGCCATTCCCCCGAGCAGACTGATGACACAGATCAATCCAAGATCGTATCTCAATGAGCCCTAAACCTGGCAGTTTTGGGGCAAAAACTACCTAAGGTTTCAGGTAGCTCCAGCCGCTCTCCTGCAATTCCATCAGCCTCACTGCGCCCGAGGGCACCAGGCTCGCTTCGGCGACGATCGCAATCGGATGTCCTTCGCGTTTCTCCATGCCGCGTTTGGTGATGTTGCAGGCGGAGAACCTGATCTTGGCGGGAAAGCTGAGCTCTGCGATCTGCTTGAGCCGGTCCTTCACCGGCGAGGTATCCTCGCGCAGCATGTTCAGCCCGGGTCCATAGGTGACGAGCTCGATCTCGACCTCCTCGCCCTTCTCCTTGAACGTCTCCATGATGTTGGTGGCGTTGTTCAGCGCCAGATTCATGATCGCCGGATCGTTCTGATCGACCTGGATCGAGACGCGATGGATCTTGACGTCGGCGGCGAGGCTCGCGGCAGCCGACGCGATCAGTAGCGCGCAGGCGGCCGTGACAGTTTTGAGATCGAAGCGCATGCCTGGACTCCAATGTACGATACACGGCATTGGGATGTGGGCATGATCTGCCACAACCTCAGCTTCGACCGATGAGCCCCAATCGTGGCGACACTATGCGCTGCCGACACGGCGCTGCCGCGGGAGCGCCGTCATCGCCGCGGCATCATTGCGAGCGCAGCGAAGCAATCAAGACTGCATCTGCGGAGAGATCCTGGATTGCTTGGGCGCAAGGGCGCGCTAGGCCGGGACGACGGCGGAATGCTGGGCTGGCGGCACGCGCGCAGATGCACGTCGTAAACTGCATGACGGGCAATCCGCACATATCCATCATGCGCAAACTGCCCGTCGCGTTACGATGTCGCAGGCTGCGCGGCTTGTCACGTCGGGCAAATCAGGTCGATCTTTCCGCCCGTCCTGCTGCCGCATGAGGGGCGTTTCGCGACCGTCACGGACCGTTGGCAGTGGGATGCGATGGGCGTGAATTGCCGCAGCGTGAGTCACTTCGCGCGGACGAACGGCGATGCACGTACGGTCAAGTCGCGTGGTCCTGACACCCCGATGCTGGTGTCCCGCGCAATGCGCGCAAGCGCGTTGTCGCGCATGGTGGCCAACAAGCCCGGCGCACCAAGGAGATCGCGAAGCAGCCGTTCAAACCGTCGCGCAGGGAAGGCCGGGTGTTTCCGGCTGCACCTGTGGTACCTGCCGCCTGCATTTTTTTGAGCAGGCGGGCCACGGGCGTCAGCCGACGCCCGGCCTTCCCTGTGCCCTCTGTCTTGAGGGGGGCGATCGAGATCAACAGCTCGGACGCAACGCGTCGCGAGGACGCGAGCCCATGCCATGTTCTGTTGTGTTGCCGCCGCCCCATCGCTGTCATCGCCGGCGCAGTGTGCGCCGCGGTCCCTCGATTTCGCCATCGCCGTCACGGCGTACTGCGCGCCCGGTCGGGCCGGGCGACGACGCCGAATGTTGGCAACCGTGTCGCGCCTCGATCCGCTTCCACCGCTGGCAAAATCATCCCGTGATGGTTACATTGCAACTGCGAGGCTGCGACGCGCGTCCGGAACCAACATATCCCCGGGGCCTTATCGATCCTTTAGGGAACTGTCCCTGGCCAGGTCTGTGGACCTGGACATATGGTGCCCACCTACTTTCGTAGGGAACTCCGGGATCGAGCGTTTCAACGGCGATTGCGGCTTCGCGCTTGTTTTCCGTCTCTCCTCTCCCCTTCGGTTGCCGACCTGCTGCGTTTCTGCAACGTTTGCGTGCCCGCGTCCGCCCGCCCGTCACGGAGGTCACGTCGCATGCCGATGAAGGCCGCTCAGCACACCAAGCAGCAGCTCCGAGCCGCAGCCCTTGTCGCGCGCGACGCGTTGAGCGACGAGACGCGGAGCGCGGCCGCGCGGGCGATCGCCGCGCGCGGGCTCCCCTTCGCATTCGAGCCCGGCACGGTCGTCTCCGGCTATGCGCCGGTCCGCAACGAGCTCGATCCGATGCCGTTGCTGCGTGAGCTGGCGGGGCAGGGGGCGCGGCTGGCGCTGCCGGTCGTGCTGGCGCGCGGCCATTCGCTCTCGTTCCGCGCCTTCGCGCCGGGCGACCGGCTGACGCTCGGGTCGCTCGGCATCCCCGAGCCGTCGCCGGCAGCCGCCGAGCTGGTGCCCGATGTGATGCTGGTGCCGCTCGCCGCCTTCGACCGCACCGGCCACCGCATCGGTTACGGCGGGGGCTACTACGACTACACCTTTTCGCACCTGCGGAAGATGCATCACGTCATCGGCGTCGGCCTCGGCTTCGCCATTCAGGAAACCGAGGCCATCCCGGCCTTGGCCCACGACGCGGCGCTGGATTATGTGCTAACCGAGCGCGAGACCTTGGATTTCCGGAGCAATTGAGTTGCGAATTCTCTTCGTCGGCGACGTCGTCGGCCGGGCCGGCCGCAGCGCCGTCTCGGACCACCTTCCAGGCTTGATCCACGATTGGGCGCTCGATCTCGTCATCGTCAATGGCGAGAACGCGGCCGGCGGATTCGGCATCACCGAGGCGATCTATCAGGAGCTCGTCGATGCCGGCGCCGACGCGGTCACGCTCGGCAACCACTCCTGGGATCAGCGCGAGGCACTGGTGTTCATCGAGCGCGCGCCGCGCCTGGTGCGCCCTGCGAACTATCCGGCAGGCACGCCCGGCCGTGGCGCCGCGCTGATCGACGCCAAGAACGGCGCCCGCGCGCTGGTGGTCAACGTGCTCGGGCGCGTGTTCATGACGCCGTTCGACGATCCATTCGCGGCGGTCGGCCGCGAGCTCGGTGCCTGTCCGCTGCGCGAGGCGGCGGATGCAATCGTGGTCGACGTGCATTGCGAGGCCTCCAGCGAGAAGCAGGGCCTGGGCTATTTTTGCGACGGCCGCGCCAGCCTTGTCGTCGGCACCCATACGCATGTGCCGACGGCCGATCACCGGATCCTACCCGGTGGCACCGCCTACATGACCGATGCCGGCATGACCGGCGATTACGACTCCATTATCGGCATGCAGAAGGACGAGCCGCTGCGCCGCTTCCAGTCGGGCATCCCGTCGGCGCGCTTCGAGCCGGCCTCCGGCGAGGCGACGTTGAGCGGTGTGGCGGTCGAGACCGACAACGGCACCGGGCTTGCGATCAAGGTCGCGCCGGTGCGCATCGGCGGCCGGCTGTCGCCGACGAGGCCGGCGTTCTGGGGAGAATGAGAGCCTGCGTCAGGCCTTGAGGCGAAAACCCATCCGGAACGCGCCCCAATGACGGCCCTTGATGACAATCGGCGCGGACAGGTCCTTCATCAGCACGAACTGTCCGCCGCCCATGTCGCGGCGGTAGGTCTGGAGCAGAAACGGCTTGTTGCTGGCGGCGGCCACCTTCTTCACCGCACGGTCCTCGAACAGCCGGCGGTTGCGGCAGTTGGCGTTGTTCCAGACCGGATCGGGCCCCTGCGGCTTGCGGTAGTTCGGATTGTGCGTCGGCAGATAGCCGCCGCGCGCCCAGGCGACGCAGAACACGATGCGCGGGTCGCTGCCCTGGATCGGGTCCTGGATCGCCGGCAGGACGCGGTCGGTGAACTCGACGTAGCGCGTCATGTACTGCTTGGGATTGGTGCCGGGGATCTCGCGATAGCTCTCGTCCATCAGGTCGGCGAGCGTGATCTCGCCGCGGTCGATCGCCGCCTCGAAGGTCGCCGAGATCTGCCGGGCGGTGTCGACGACGGACTTGATCAGCGGCGCGTCCGTGGTCTGTACGCCGCTCTCGGCGATCAGCCCGATCAGCGCCTCGGAATGATCGAGCAGCTTGGCGATCCGGCTGTCGGCTTGTTTGAGCTCGACCGAGGACTGGTCGACGCCCTTGGCGAGCTCGTTGAGCTCGCTGATCACGGCGTCGCAATGCGCGAGGTTGGAGGTCGCGGCCTTCGCCACGCCGTCGATCTCCTGGCCGACGCTGGTGAAGCCGTCCTGGACGCGGACGATGATGCCGCCGATCTGCTGGGCGCCTTCACCCGCCGTCTTGGCGCGCGACGAGGCCTGGCCGCTCTCGCCGAGCAGGCTCTTCACCTGCGAGTCGAGCCCGCGCAGGGTGTCGCCGATCTGCTGCGTGGCCTGGCGAGTCGCCTCGGCGAGCGACTTCACCTCGCTGGCGACGACAGCGAAGCCCCGGCCGGCGCTGCCGGCACGGGCTGCCTCGATGGTGGCGTTCAGCGCCAGCAGGTTGGTCTGCTTGGCGATCGCCTCGATCGCGACCGAGACCTTGGCGACCTGCGACAGCGCATCGCCGACCGAGCCGAGCCGCTGCTCGATCCGCTCCACGGAGTCGACCAATTCGGCGATGTGCCGCACCGCGGCGTCGACCACGTTGCGCGACTGCGCGATGTCGCCCACTGCGGCGGTGGTGGCCGATTGCACCGCCTGCGAGGCGGTGGCGATGTCGTGATTGGCCGCGACCATGGTCTTGGCGGTGGCCTGCAGATGCCCGAACCGCTGCGACTGGTAGCTGACGCGGGCGGCGACCTCTTGGACGTTGCCGGCGACGTCGGCAAGCTCGACGCCGAGGCCGCCGATGCGGTCGGCGATCTCGTCGATCAGCCGCTCGGCGCCGGTGCGCGCGTCGTGACTTTCCAGAATGGCGCGTTGCGCGACCGACATGTCCAGGCTCCCGGGCTCGAAAGGATCAGAAAATCACCGCTCGGCTCACAATTTGTAGGCGGTGCGGAAGCCGCCCCAGTGCCGGCCGCGGACCCGGATCGGCACGTCGATTTCGCGCATCATGACGGTGTTGCCGTTGCCCATGTCGCGCGCGTAGCTCTGGATCAGATAGGGCCGCTGGTTGCGGCCGGCGGCGAGCCCGGCCGGATCGTTGAAGATGCGGCGGTTGCGGCTGTTGGCGGTGTTGAAGGCTGCGTCGCCCGGCCGCTGCGGATGCGAATAGATCCGGTTGTGCACCGGCAGATAGCCGTTGCGATCGATCGCGACGCAGAACGCCATGCGCTGGTCCTTGGCGAGGAAGGCCTCCTGGAACGAAGGCAGCACGCGCTCGGCCCAGTCGAGAATCCGGCTGCGGTGCTGCTGCGGATTGGTGCCGGGGATCTCGACATAGTTGGTATCGAACATGTCCTCGAGCGTGATCTCGCCGCGCGCGACAGCGCTTTCGAACATCCGGTTCAGCTCGGTGCCCGCTTCCATGGCGCGGGTGACGAACTCGTTGTTCTCCTCGTGCAGCGCCCAGAGCTTGTCCTCGATCTTCTCGCGCAGCTCGGCATTGGGCGCATCGAACCGCGCCTGGGCGCCGGCCTTCACCTGCTCGGTGACGCGCAGGCGGCACGGGCCGACGTCCTCCAGCACGGCGTCGAACCCCTCGTTCACGGCGAGACGGCTCGCGTCGGGGCCGGTGATCAGCACGCCGTCGTTGGCAATCTCGTAGACCGCGGCCGTGATCGTGCGGGCGCCGGATTTGATCTCGAGCTTGAGATGGCAAGGCAGGCGCTCGCTGCCGCTGCGCACGGGCCGATCGCCCTGGCGCAGCAGCACGGCACAGCGCGCCTTCAGCTTCTGGGCGTACATGGTTACGGCGCGCCCGGCGTTCGTGACGCGCTCGCCATAGCTCTCGGCCTGCTGGGTGGCGCTGCTGATGTCAGCAGCGCTGTCGACCACCGAGGATATGAACTGCGAGGCCTGCGCCGCATTGTTCGACATCGCGCCGGTGGTCTGGTTCTGCTCGGCGACGGCGCCGTTGACGTTGGTGAAGACCGGGCGGATCGCCTCGATCGCCTGGGCGATACGGTGGACGGCGTCGGCCGAGCCGGCGGCGTCCTTCTGCAGTGCCTCGATCTTGCGGGTGATCTCCTCGGTCGCGTTCTGGGTCTGGACGGCAAGCGCCTTGACCTCGGTCGCCACCACCGCGAAGCCGCGGCCGGCGTCGCCGGCGCGGGCGGCCTCGATGGTCGAGTTGAGCGCGAGCAGGGTGGTCTGGCGCGCGATCTGGGAGATCAGGTTGACGACGTTGCCGATCGCCGCCGAGGATTCGCGCAGGCGGTCGACGTTGGCCCGGGCTTCCGTGGCGGCGGCGCTGGCCTGGTCGGCGAGCTGGCCGCCGTCCTGGACCTGGGCACGGATACCGTGGGCGGACTGGGTCACCTTCTCTGCGGCGTGGGCGAACGTCGCCGCCGTTCCTTGCGCGGCGCTGCTGCGGCCGTTCAGCGCATCGGCGCGCTGGCGAATGTCCATCAGCGTCCCCGCCGTCGCCTCGGCGCCGCTGGCGACCGCATCGGCGGCGCGCTCGAGCTGGCGAATCATGCCGCCGAGTTCCAGCTCCAGCAGGTCGAGGATGGCCTTGGCCGAATCGGTATCCGACGACGCCGGCGGCTCCGGCGCGGCCACCGGTTTCGGTTCAGCCACCGGATCGGGCGCAGAGGGTCGTCTTGCAAGGAAACCAAACGCCATGGGGCGGCCCCGGTGCGGTGAAAAGGTGCAGAGGGGCGGCATCGTTGCACTTGACTGTGAAGCCGTGGTTAACATTTGGCTTATGGTGCAGGGCAGCCAACCGGCTCTTCGAAGGGGGCGGCCACCCTGAATCCACCTCAAATCTTTGATTTTGACGATTCCCGGCCTATAAGGCCGCGCTTCCCCCACCTGATCCCCTACGATTTCAAGAGACCTCGCATGGCCGGCCATTCCCAATTCAAGAACATCATGCATCGCAAGGGCCGGCAGGATGCGATGAAGTCCAAGCTGTTCGGCAAGCTGGCGCGCGAAATCACCGTCGCCGCCAAGCTCGGCACGCCGGACCCGGCGATGAACCCGCGGCTGCGGGCCGCCGTGGTCGCCGCCCGGGCCGAGAACATGCCCAAGGACAACATCGAGCGCGCCATCAAGAAGGCGCTCGGCGGCGAGGGCGACAATTACGACGAGATCCGCTACGAGGGCTATGGCCCGGGCGGCGTCGCCGTCATCGTCGAGGCGCTGACCGACAACCGCAACCGCGCCGCCTCCGACATCCGCTCCTACTTCACCAAATCCGGCGGCAATCTCGGCGAGACCGGCTCGGTGTCGTTCATGTTCGACCGCGTCGGCATCATCGAATACGACCGCAGCGTCGCCTCGGATGACGCGGTGCTGGACGCCGCCATCGAGGCTGGCGCCGACGACGTGATCTCGGGCGAGGGGGGGCACGAGATCTATGCCTCGCCGGAGAGCCTGCGCGAGGTCGCCAAGAATCTCGAGGCCAAGTTCGGCGAGCCGCGCAAGGCGGCGCTGACCTGGAAGCCGCAGAACACCGTGGCGGTCGACGACGAGACCGCCGAGAAGCTGCTGAAGCTGATGGATCTGCTGAACGAGCACGACGACGTCCAGAACGTCTATGCCAATTTCGAGATCTCGGACGCGCTGATGGCGAAGATGGGCGGTTGACGGACGCTTAACCACGTCGTTCGTCCGTTCCGTTTATGTTTCCATCGGTGTGGCGCAAGGCTATCTCTATCCCATGAAAGCCCAGCCGATTCGCGCAGCCGTCCGTATCATTGGGATCGATCCCGGCCTCCGCCGCACCGGCTGGGGGGTGATCGAGAGCGAAGGCAACCGGCTGATCTATGTCGGTTGCGGCTCGGTGGAGCCGCCCGACGACCTGCCGCTGGCGAGCCGGCTGCTGGCGATCCATGAGGGGCTTTCGGCCGTGCTCGGCCGCTTTGCCCCGATGGAAGCCGCGGTCGAGCAGACCTTCGTCAACAAGGATGGTGTTGCCACCTTAAAGCTCGGCCAGGCCCGCGGCATCGCCATGCTGGCGCCGGCCATGTTCGGGATTTCGGTGGCCGAATACGCCCCCAACCAGGTCAAGAAGACCGTGGTCGGCGCCGGCCACGCCGACAAGGGCCAGATCGCGGTGATGCTGAAGATCCTGCTGCCCAAGGCCGAGCCGCCGTCGGCCGACGCGGCGGACGCGCTCGCCATCGCCATCACCCACGCCCATCACCGCCAGGGCCAGGCGCTGCGCATGAAGGTGGCGGGGCTATGATCGGCAAGCTCAAGGGGCTGATCGATTCCACCACCGAGGATTTCGTCATCCTCGACGTCGGCGGCGTCGGCTATCAGGTGCACTGCTCGGCGCGGACGCTGCAGGCCTTGCCGTCGCCGGGTGAAGCCGCCACATTGTCGATCGAGACCTATGTGCGCGAGGACCAGATCAAGCTGTTCGGTTTTCGCTCGGATGTCGAACGGGAATGGTTTCGCCTTTTGCAGACGGTGCAGGGCGTCGGCGCCAAGGTCGCCCTCGCCGTGCTCGGCACGTTGCCGCCGGCCGATCTCGCCAACGCCATCGCGCTGCGCGACAAGGCGGCGGTGGCGCGCACGCCGGGCGTCGGCCCCAAGGTCGCCGAGCGCATCGTGACCGAGCTGAAGGACAAGGCGCCGGCCTTCGCCGATGTCGATCCCGGCGTGGTCAGGCTGTCTGGTGCGATCGAGGAGCAGCGCGCGCCGCAGCCCATCGCGGATGCCATCTCCGCGCTCATCAATCTCGGCTATGGCCAGCCGCAGGCGGCCGCCGCGATCGCGGCAGCATCTCGCGCGGCCGGCGACAAGGCCGAGACCGCGCAACTCATCCGCCTCGGCCTCAAGGAGCTGGCGAAATAGGCTATCGTCGCTCGGCCGGGCGAGCAGAAGGACAATCATTTCCCCCATGGTGAGCAAGAAGGACAAGGAGCTGATCGAGGCGGCCGCATCAGCGGTCAAGAGCCGCTACCGCAACGACTGGCAGGAGGTCGGCGCGGCCGTGCGCACCCGCGACGGCCGCATCATCACCGGCGTCAACATCGACGCCTATCTCGGCCGCAACGCCGTCTGCGCCGAGGCGATCGCGATCGGCCGCGCCATCACCGAGCACGGCGATCACGGCATCGAGACCATCGTCGCGGTGCGTCATCCCAAGCCGGGTGAGCCCGGCGAGGTCGCCGTGGTCTCGCCCTGCGGCACCTGCCGCGAGCTGATCCATGACTACGATGCGAAGGCGCGTGTCATCGTGCCGTCGAACGGTAAGGGGCCTGCGGCGGTGACGATCGGCGAGCTGCTGCCGAACAAATACAGGCGCGGCAACGAATGAAGCCGCCTGCGCGCATGGTCAGTCCGGAGCGGCGCTCCGACGATGTCGGTGACACCGCGCTGCGTCCGCAGCAGCTCTCCGAGTTCGTCGGCCAGCAGCAGGCGCGCGCCAATCTGTCGATCTTCATCGAGGCGGCGCGCAAGCGCGGCGAGGCGCTCGACCATGTGCTGTTCGTCGGTCCTCCTGGTCTTGGCAAAACCACCTTGGCCCAGATCGTCGCGCGCGAGCTCGGCGTCGGCTTCCGCGCCACGTCGGGACCTGTGATTGCCAAGGCTGGTGACCTCGCGGCGCTGCTGACCAACCTCGAAGAGCGCGACGTGCTGTTCATCGACGAGATCCACCGTCTCAGCCCGGCGGTCGAGGAGGTGCTCTATCCCGCGATGGAGGATTTTCAGCTCGACCTCATCATCGGCGAGGGGCCGGCGGCGCGCTCGGTCAAGATCGACTTGTCGAAGTTCACGCTGGTCGGCGCGACGACGCGCGCAGGCCTGCTGACCAATCCGCTGCGTGATCGTTTCGGCATCCCGATTCGGTTGAACTTCTACACGGTCGAGGAGCTGGAGGGCATCGTGACGCGCGGTGCCCGCGTGCTCGGCGTTGGCATGACCGCCGACGGCGCCAACGAGATCGCGCGCCGCGCCCGCGGCACTCCGCGCATCGCCGGCCGGCTCTTGCGCCGGGTGCGTGACTTCGCCTCGGCGGCGAACGCCAGCGCGATCGATCGCGCCATCGCTGATCATGCCTTGAGCGCGCTGGAGGTCGATGCCGCCGGGCTCGATGCAATGGACCGGCGCTATCTCTCGACCATCGCCCTGAACTACGGCGGTGGGCCGGTCGGCGTCGAGACCATGGCGGCGGCGCTGTCGGAGCCGCGCGACGCGATCGAGGACATCATCGAGCCCTATCTGATCCAGTGCGGCTATCTGCAGCGCACGCCGCGCGGCCGGCTGTTGACCTCGCATGCGTTCCGGCATCTCGGCATGGCCGAGCCGAACCGCGATCCCAGCCAGTTCGGCCTGTTCGGCAGTGAGGACGATGCTTAACGAATCTGCTGACAATCTGCACGGACGCACCCGAAATCGGTTGCAATGATCGAAGAAAAGGATTGCGTGCGAGGAGTTCGTCCATGCTGTCACGCCGTCGCTTTCTGTCATTCTCAGGCGGTCTTGCCGCGACCGGTTTTTCGACCGCGACCTACGGCGTCGGCGTCGAGCCGCTGCGCCTCGGCGTCACCGACTATCACATCCATCCGCACGACTGGCCGGCCGGCCTGAAGCTGAAGATCGCGGCGATCGCCGACATCCACGCTTGCGATCCCTGGATGTCGCTGGCGCATATCGACGGGATCGTCCAGCGGACCAACGCGCTGCAGCCGGATCTGATCGTTCTGCTCGGCGACTATGTCGCTGGTCATCGGCATCACATCGGACGCATCGACGCTTCGGAGTGGGCGCCGGTGCTCGGCGGCCTCAAGGCGCCGCTGGGCGTGCACGCCATCCTGGGCAATCATGATTACTGGGATGATCGAACCGTGCAGCGCGATGGCCGCGGCGCGCCGTATGCCCAGAAGGCGCTCGAGGCCGCCGGCATTCCCGTCTATGAGAACGATGTGGTGCGGCTCAGCAAGAATGGTCATGCCTTCTGGCTCGCCGGCCTCGGCGATCAGCTGGCCTACATGCCGGCCAGGCGCTTCCGGTCCGTGCCGCGGATCGGCATCGATGATCTCGCGAGCACACTGCGCAAGGTGACGGACAGCGCGCCGGTGATCCTGCTGGCGCATGAGCCCGACGTTGCGCTCCGGGTGCCGTCGCGGGTGGCGCTGCAGCTCTCCGGGCATACGCATGGCGGGCAGGTTCGTGTGCTCGGCTGGTCGCCGGCCGTTCCCGCGCGCAATGGCGTCAATCTGGCCTACGGCCACATCCGCACCCAATGCGACGTGATCGTTTCCGGCGGCCTCGGCTGCAGCATCATGCCAGTCCGGATCGGCATGCCGCCGGAGATCGTGCTGGTCACCGTCGGCAGGGAACCTGTGGAGGTGACGTCGTAGCCTGCTCTTGCTAGCCTGCTCTTGCGCTGGCCGTTGAACTGGGCGAAACGATCGCCATTTCCGACGATCGAGGGCTTCCCTTGACCCACCAACATCTCGACGGCGAGATCCGCGACGGCCGCCACCACATGCAGGTGCGGGTCTACTACGAGGACACGGATTTCTCCGGAATCGTCTATCACGCCAACTACCTCCGCTTCATGGAGCGTGGCCGCACCAATCATCTGCGGCTGATGGGCGCCGAGCAGCACGCGCTGTTCGCAGAGGCAGAAAGCGAGATGCCGGGCTTCGCTTTCGTCGTGCGTTCGATGACGCTCGACTTCCTGCGGCCGGCGCGCATGGACGACGTGCTCGACGTCGTCACCTGGCCCGTGGCGGTGAAGGGCGCGTCGATCACGCTGGCGCAGGAGGTCAGGCGCGGCGAGGAGGTGCTCGTCAAGGCCGACGTGAGAGTCGCGTTCATCAGCGGCGGCAGGGCGCAGCCGATACCGAGAGCGCTGCGCGACCTGATGAAGGCGGACCTCGCATAAACTGGTGCTGACGGCCGGACGAGTGGAGGGATGAAGATGTGCCCGCCAGCGATCGCGACCTCGCCGCCGTCCAGTCGGTCACGCCATTTGCGCAGCGGATGCGGCGCGTGGCGGCGGATCACGCTGCGCTGATCCGCCCTACGGACTGCCGCTCAATCAAACCTTGGCCGGGGGCAATCGCGCGTCGAAACCGTCAGTATCGCCCGCCGCTGCGCTCTTGTTGCTTGATCCAATCCGACAGGGTTCGGGGCGTCGATCCCTGTCCGGGGCGCGATGGTTTCGCGGTGGCAGTCCTGTTGCTCCGGTTCGTCGTCTCCGTCGGCCCGCGCGGATGCGTCGCGGCATGGGCGCCCGGGACGCCTCTCGGCGCCGTGGCGAGCTTCTCCGCTTCCTCCTTCTCCAGCCGCAGCTTGCGCAGCCGCTCCATCTTCTCGCGCTCCGGATCGACGGGCGGCGGTGGCAGCTCGCGCTGGCGGGCTTCCTCGGCGGAGATCAGCAGACCCATGATGGCGCTTTCGCCGAGGGCCTTGCAGGCTTCGAGGCGGTGCAGACCTTCGATCAGGACAAAATGGTCCTTGTCGCGGCGGACGAGGATCGGCTCGCGCTGGCCGACCTCCAAAATGCTTTCGGCCAGCGCGTCGACCGCGTCCTGCTTCAGCGCCTTGCGCTTCCTGTCGGGGACGTGGATCTTGTCGATGGGGAAGCTTTCCGGTGCGGACACAGTCGAAACTCCGTCGTGGGCGCGCGCCGTCCAGCGCCAGGGTCGGAGGGGGCACGATCCCCCGATCCGCACGGCAGCGCGGAGCGGAGGCAGACCGGGCACGCGCGGCTACAATAGAGACATTCGCCATCTCGCCGCAAGGAGCGGGTGACGGGGCGGAATGTCTCCTGTCAGACGGCAAGGTGAATCATGCGACTGTGATGGGCGCCCCATCGGTCGCGCACGAAAGTCGCTTGCGCGTCAATTCATGCTGCTATGCTGCACCGCTCATACAGGAGGACGCCGCTCATGACGACACGCACGCTCGTTGCCGCGCTGGCCGGGATTGCCCTCGCGTTGCCCGCCGCTGCCCTCGCGCAGGAACCGCCGGTCGAGGAGCAGCTCGTCAATGCAATGAACAAGGTGTTCGGCGTGCACGCCGGCTTTCGCGCCAATCACGCCAAGGGCGTCGTGGTCGAGGGCAAGTTCAAGCCGTCGACCGAGGCGGCGACCTTGAGCAAGGCTTCGCTGTTCAGCGGCGGCGAAATTCCCGTGACGGTGCGGTTCTCGGACTCCACCGGCGTGCCGAACCTGCCGGACGGCTCCGGCGACGCCAATCCGCATGGCATGGCGGTGAAGTTTCATCTCGCCGACGGCAGCGACATGGACCTCGTGATCAACTCGCTGAAATTCTTCCCCGTCTCGACCGGCGCGGAGCTGCGCGATTTGTTCCTGGCGATCGCGGACTCTGGACCGAACGCGGCCAAGCCGACCAGGCTCGAGCAGTTCATCGCCAGCCATCCCTCGGTGCCGGCGGCGCTCGGTACCATCGCGACGCCGGACAGTCTTGCCGACGAGGCCTATTTCGGCGTCAACGCCTTCGTGCTCGTCAACAAGGCCGGCGAAAAGCAGGCGGTGCGCTGGCAGATGCTGCCGGAGAAGGTCGTGCATATCGACAAGGAGGACGCGGCGAAACGCGCGCCGGACTTCCTGATGTCCGAGCTGCCGGCGCGGCTGAAGCAGGGGCCGGTGACGTTCCGCTTCAAGGCGCAGCTCGCTGCGGCCGGCGACGACACCAAGGATCCGGCCAAGCCGTGGCCTGGCGATCGCAAGCTGGTCGAGCTCGGCGTGCTGACGATCGACAAGGCGGTCGAAGACAGCGACGGGGCGCAGAAGAAGCTGCTGTTCCTGCCCGGCCAGCTCACCGACGGCGTCGAGGCGTCGGATGATCCGATGATCGACATCCGCAACGGCGCCTACGCCATCTCGTTCTCCCGGCGCAATCCGTGATGATGACGTGACGCGCGACGCGCGGTGCGGCGGATCAGGCTGCGCTGATCCGCCCGACGGGCCTCAGTCTGTCATCGTGGCTGAGGCGAGCCCAGCCATGATGCTGCGCGCTGCGGGCGGCGCTTGTGCCGATGACCGGACGATTTGGCGGCGAGCTCAAATCCGTATTTCCGGTCGCGATCGGCCGTGACCTAGCTTCGTTCCATCCTGATCGCAATCCAGAACGAACGGGAATGGGGTGCATCTGTGCGGAGTGCAGGATCGGATCGATGGATACGGTCGGGCCTTCGAGCCCGGCGAGCGAGCACGACACAACCGGCCGCAATTATGGATGCTTCGCGGCGCGCGATCCCGATGAGTTGCCGCAACGTTGACGAAGCCCTGCCTCATTCAGCGCGATTGCGACGGCATTCGCCGCTTTCTCTCCCGATCGATGACGTCGCACAAGCCGCGCGATAACGGCGAAACCAAGAGCAGGGGTTGTCGACACGCGTGGACAGCCGAGCGTCGGCGCGTCGAAGGCGGTGGCGGCCGTGCAGCCGATGTGCCGCCATGTTCGACGTGATGCAATCAGGGCGTGTTGTCGACGCGAAGGCCGACGATCGCGAGGTGCGCGCGATCAGGACGCATGCCGTCGAGCGCGGCGCCGACGCGCTGCGCATCCAGTGAGTTCGGTGCGCACATTCGTCTACTAATGAACTCATGAGCCGCGGCGGCATCGCGCATTGCGCTGTTTGTCGCAATCGTGTCGCGCTGCTTCTTTTCGCCGGAATCCTGCATCTTGCGTGCAACAGTCAAAGCTGAACTTCGATCGCGTCGGCGTCGCGATCTGCATTCCTTCCGAATGACATTTTTCAATTCAGTTCGCGACACAATCTCACCCTCCTGATGCGGCCGCCGTTTGTTGCGGCACGTGTTCAGGAGTTGTGAGTTCGATGCGTCGCGTATTTGGCGTATGCCTTTGCCTATCTACTTTCGCAGGAAGTACGACATCGGTCTGGGCGACTGATCTCGCCCTGCCTCCCCCGCTCCCGCCGCCTGACGTCTTCGCCTACAGGTGGAGTGGCTGCCATGCCGGCGCGAACGCCGGGATGGCCTGGTCACGCCAGCAGCAGACGTGGACCCAGGTCGCCAATGCCGCCGCCGCGCCCGTTCAGCCTGTGCAGCAGCCGGTCGGCAATGCAAACAACCCGCCTGTGGTCAAGCCGCCTGTGGTCGCAAATCCAGCGCCAAACCCGCCGCCGCCGAACAACCCCGGCGGGAACAACGGCGGATGGAAGCCGCCGCCGCATAAGCCGCCGGGCAAGCCCCCGATCTGTGAGCGCAACGACAAGGGCTGGTGGCAGCCCGGCAAGCAGTATCATGGCGACAAGGATCACGGCTGGCCGCACGACAAGCCGTCCTACAAGCCCGATCACGACGGCGGTCATCATTGGCCACAGGTTGGATCGAAAGGCGGCGACAACAAGTCTTCCTGGCCGTCGGCGCCATCCAAGACCAAGGACGACAACTACAACGACGTCAAATATGGCAGCGGCTGGTTCGACAAGCCTCACGACGATGACCATGGCAAGTCGAGCGGCTGGTCGCAGCTCCATTCGAACGGTTACTCCGACAAATATACTTGGCTGCGACATGACCAGCAGAACGATCATGACAAGCCGGCCACCGGCTGGGGCGCGAAGAAGGACGACGGCTACGACAAGCCGCTTGGCTTCGGGTGGTCGAAGCAGCCGCTGAAGAGCGAACGTGACAGCTACGCCTGGCTGAAGCCGGATGACCGGAACGACGACAAGCATGGCGGCTACGGCTGGGGCGGCAAGCCGCACGACAATGATGACGGCAAGGGCGGCTATGGCGACAAGCAGCCCGACAAGGACCACTGGCAGCAGCAGCACGGCGGCAACTACAATCATGGCGGATGGCCGCATCATCCGGACAAGCCCGGCTGGCCGCCGAAAAATCCACCCCCGAACAATGGCGGCGGCCAGCCGAACCCGCCGCCGCAGGGCAACAATGGCAATCCGCCGGCGCAGAACCCGCCGGTGACCGGCGGCGGCAACGTGGCGCCGCTGCCCGTCGCGGCCGTGCAGATTCCGACCGCCGTCTCCAGCAATGGCAGCGACGTCGTCGGCGGCCTGCAGCTCGGTTGCGATTACCAGATGGACCGCTTCGTCGTCGGCATCCAGGCGATGGCCGATCTCGGCATCATCAACGCGTCGAGCCCGCTGGGGCCGGCGCTGACGATGAACACGCGGACCAGCAACCTCTACACCGCCACGGTGCGCGCAGGCTATCTGGTGACGCCTGAGATCCTGGCCTATGTGCGCGGTGGCGCGGCGTGGACGCGGACCAACGTTTCGGTCGTCAACACCGCCACCGGACAGTCCGCCAGCGTGGCGTTCAACCGCAGCGGCTGGACGGTCGGCGCCGGCGTCGAGTGGATGTTCGCCCGCAACTGGTCGGCCTTCGCCGAATATGACTACGCCGATTTCGGCACCGCGACCGGCACGCTGCCGGGCGCCGCCGCGATCACAGGAGGACCAAACGTCGTCAGCCAGAAGACCCAGCTCCACACGGCGATGATCGGTGTCAACTACCGCTTCGAGATGCTGTCGCGCGGCGCCCGCTGAGGCCCGCGGCGGACGCCACGCCGCCGGTCACGCAACACGGCAAGGCCGCCTGGTTCGTCCAGGCGGCCTTTTCGGTTTTGTGGGCTGGTGCTCAGCTCGCGCGCACCGAGCTGAGGAACTTGCCGACGTCCTCCCTCAGGCGGCTACGGTCACGCGACAGGTGGGTGACCGATTGGTCCGCATTCCTTGACGCCGGTCAAACCGCGGTGCTGTAGTTGCGCTAGTCTAGTAACAAGCCGCGCCAACGCGGGCAATGCCGGGAGGAGGGACATGGGGCGTTCGCCCGGGAATGCCCATTCGGATCGCGTCCTGGAGGCCTTGGCCAAGGGGGATGCCAAGGCTGACGCTGACGGTAGAGCCGATAGCCGAGCCGACCGAGGCGCACCGGCGGTCTCGGCGCTCGCGGCATCATGGCGGCGCTCCGGCCATCTCCATGCGCTCGATCCCGCCACGCCGAAGCTGCCGGCCCGCCTGACGGCGGCCGAGATCGCGGACGCGCGCGCCCGGCTCGGGCGGCTGCTCGCGATCGCACAGGCGAGCCTCGACCGGCTGTTCCTGGCGGTTGGGGGCGTCGGCTGCTCGGTGCTGCTCGCCGATGCCGAGGGCACGGTGCTCGAGCGCCGCGGCGCCCGCGGGGACGACGCCACCTTCGAATCCTGGGGCCTGTGGACCGGCGCGGTGTGGAGCGAGCGGCACGAGGGCACCAATGCTATCGGCACCTGCCTGGTCGAGAAGCGGCCGCTGACCATCGACCGCGATCAGCACTACCTGTCACGCAACGCGCGGCTGTTCTGCACCACGGCGCCGATCTTCGACGAGCACGGCCAGCTCAAGGCCGCGCTCGACGTCTCCTCCTGTCGCGCCGATCTGACCGAAGGCTTCAGTCGGCTGATCGCGACCACCGTCGCGGATGCCGCGCGCCTGATCGAGGCGGAGAATTTCCGCCAGGCCTTTCCGCATGCCCGCATCGTGCTCACGCCGGACAGCGAGCGCGAGATCAACTCATTGCTGGCGGTCGATCGCAACGACCTCGTCGTCGGTGCCACACGGGCGGCGCGCCGTGCGCTCAACCTCTCTCCGTCCGCGCTGGCGCGTCCGGTGCCGGCCGGCGACCTGATCAAGGATGCAACCACCGGGGGCGACGACATTGACGCCGCCGAGCGTGCCGTTCTGAAGCGCGCGCTGGCGCGCGCCGGCGGCAACGTCTCGAAGGCGGCGAAGGAGCTCGACATGTCGCGCGCCACCCTGCACCGGAAGATGAAGCGGCTCGGGCTCGAGCGGTGAACGCGCCGCGGCTGTCGAATCGCAGCCAACATGTCGCAGAACTGCGACACTTCCTCGGACGCGCTCGTTGCGGCCTCTGGTCTGTCGCGCCTGTTTGATCGAGCCTCTCTCCAACGCCGTGTGCATCGGCGTGAATGGGAGAGAGAGATGACCAAGGTTGACGTCAATGCGGCGTTCAAGCCGCCTTTCGCTGCGCGTTACGACAACTTCATCGGCGGTGCCTGGAAGGCCCCCAACGCCGGCAAATATTTCGACAACATCTCGCCGATCACCGGCCAGCCGGTGTGCGAGATCGCGCGCTCCGATGCCTCCGACATCGAGGCAGCGCTCGACGCCGCGCATGCCGCCAAGGACGGCTGGGCGCGCACTAGCGTCACCGAGCGCGCGATGGTCCTCAACAGGATCGCCGACCGCATGGAGGCCAATCTCGACAGGCTGGCGCTCGCCGAGACCTGGGACAACGGCAAGCCGATCCGCGAGACCACCGCGGCCGACATCCCGCTCGCCATCGACCACTTCCGCTATTTCGCCGGCGTGATCCGCGCGCAGGAAGGCTCGATCGCCGAGATCGACCACGACACCATCGCTTATCACTTCCACGAGCCGCTCGGCGTCGTCGGTCAGATCATTCCGTGGAATTTCCCGATCCTGATGGCGGCGTGGAAGCTCGCGCCCGCGCTCGCCGCGGGCAACTGCGTCGTGCTCAAGCCGGCCGAGCAGACCCCGGCCTCGATCCTCGTGCTGATGGAGATCGTCGGCGACCTGCTGCCGCCGGGCGTGCTCAACGTCGTCAACGGGTTCGGCTTAGAGGCGGGCAAGCCGCTGGCCTCCTCCAACCGCATCGCCAAGATCGCCTTCACCGGTGAGACCTCGACGGGGCGGCTGATCATGCAATACGCCTCGCAGAACCTGATCCCGGTCACGCTCGAGCTCGGCGGCAAGTCGCCCAACATCTTCTTCAAGGACGTCTGCGCCGAGGACGACGACTTCCTCGACAAGGCGATCGAGGGCTTCGTGATGTTCGCGCTCAACCAGGGCGAGGTCTGCACCTGCCCGAGCCGCGCGCTGATCCACGAATCGATCTATGAGCGCTTCATGGAGCGCGCGCTGCAGCGTGTCGGCGCGATCGTGCAGGGCAGCCCGCTCGATCCGGCGACCATGATCGGCGCGCAGGCCTCCGCCGAGCAGATGTCCAAGATCCTGTCCTACATCGACATCGGCAAGAACGAGGGCGCGCAGCTCCTGATCGGTGGCGAGCGCAACGTGCTCGGCGGCGATCTCGCCGGCGGCTACTACGTCAAGCCGACGGTGTTCAAGGGGCACAACAAGATGCGCGTGTTCCAGGAGGAGATCTTCGGACCCGTCGTCTCGGTCACGACCTTCAAGACCGAGGACGAGGCGCTGGCGATCGCCAACGACACGCTCTACGGCCTTGGCGCCGGCGTGTGGAGCCGCGACGCCAACACCTGCTACCGCTTCGGCCGCAATATCCAGGCGGGGCGTGTCTGGACCAATTGCTATCACGCCTATCCGGCGCATGCGGCGTTCGGCGGCTACAAGCAGTCCGGCGTCGGTCGCGAGACCCACAAGGTGATGCTCGACCACTACCAGCAGACCAAGAACATGCTGGTCAGCTACAGCCCGAAGAAGCTCGGCTTCTTCTAAAGGCTGGGAGCCGGGCCGGTCGGGCATGAGCGCCCCGACCGGCTTGCTCTTTTTGACTGCATGTCAGCCGGTCGCACGAGAGCGTCCGGCTGGCTCGGGCGCCGGCTCGGATCCCGCTCCTGGTTCGCTCCGCTTGGTCATTTCGTGGCTGTCGGTCACGTCATCGCTCGCGATCGTCACTCCAACCGCGCCAGCAGCGCATCGCGTGCCTCGGAAATGCGTCGATAAAGTTCATTGCTGCCGCCGGCGTCGGGATGCGCGGACTTGGCCAGCCGGCGGAACGCAGCTTTGATGTGTGTAGCCGTCAGCATACCCTGCAGGGGTAGTTCGAGGATTGCGCGAAAGGCGTCGTCGTTCTGGTCGCGCGCGAGCCGATCCCACAGGGCGCGACGCGCGGCCCGCGCCTCGATCCGCAACGCATCCTGATCCTCGCGCCAGCGTCGTTGCGACATGACGAGGCAGGAGCCGAAGACGATGCGGCCGTGGGTCTCCAATTCGTCGAGGCTGAACGGCCCGACGACGTCGTAGGGTGGCGCGAGCCGTGCGAGCCGTCCCGTTGCGCCGTCGGTGATGGAGCCGAGCCGGACCGTGTCGACGATCCCTATCGACCCATTCCAGATCACCCATTCGGCGGCGCCCGTCATGCTGCTGAACTCGTCGATACGGCCTCCCTCCGCAACGCGGACAGGGGAGTGCCCGGCGTTTGTTCCCATCTTCGATGGGCCGATCAAGCCGGCGACCGGGCCTGCTTGACCGGACCGACGTCGACCTGAATCTCGCCGCCTTCGACCTGCAGCGGATAGCCGTGCAGCGCGTTGCGGACGAGATGCGTGACGCACTTGCCGTTCACGCCGTCGAAGCCCCATTGATGGTGCGGGCAGGTGATGGTCTTGCCGTCGAACGTCGCCTCGGTCAGCGGCACGTCGGCATGCGGGCAGCGGCCGCGATAGGCCTTCAGCTCGCCGCCGTGAGGCCAGAGCAGCAGCACGCTCTTCTTGCCGACCTGGTACAGGCCCATGCCGCCTTCGGTCATGGCGCTTGTCGGACAGACTGCGGTGAAAGCCATCGGATCGCCTGCTGATTGGTGCCGTCAGGCAGGCTCACGCAAATTCCGGACCAGCGAAAAGCAGCAACAAACAGCGGGGCGTTGTCGCAAACGCGACACACCGGTGGATGGCGCGGACCTATTTGCGGCCGAGCGCGGCGAGGAATTCCGCTTGGGGAATAAACAGGCCCTGGGCGCGCGGACCAGGCCGCGGCCGAGGTCGCACAGCAGGTCGCCCTTGCCGAACAGGCGCTCCGCGCCGGGCTCGTCGAGCATTCACCGCATTGGCGACCTTGAGCGGACTTTCAAGGGCAGGTTCGTCGTTCCGGCCTTGATGTCGTCGCCGAGTTTGACGACGGCCTGCGCCGTTCAGAACCTGATAGAGCGCGTCCAGCGGTTCGTTCCAAGAAGAACGCCGCCCGTGAGGGCGGCGTTGCCGGGGGGCTTGGTAGAAGCGAAGCGGCCGAATTCTACTCCTTGCGCTCGGAGGTCCAGCCCTTGTACTCGCCGACATTGTCGCGCGTGATCAGCTTGGACGGCAGCAGTTCGACGGTCGAGGCCGGCTTCTGGCCGTTGAGGATGTTGACGCCGATCTGCACGGCCCGGCGCGCCATGAAGAACGGGTCCTGCGAGGCCGAGGCCTGGATCTGCTGCGAGGCCGGATCCTTCAGCGCGGCTTCGATGTCCGGGGCGCCGTCGACCGCGGTGATGATGATGCCGGTGCGCTGCTGCTGACGCGCGGCGAGATCAGTGCCGATCGCCTGGGGATCGTTGATGGCGAAGATGGCGTCGATCTTCGGGAAGCGGGTGAGATAGCCCTGCGTCACCGTGAGGCCGCCCTCGCGCGAGCCCTTGCCGTCCTGGTCGCTGGAGAGAACCTTGATGCCGGGAGCCTTGGCGAACACGCTCTTGCAGCCGTTGACGCGGTCGATCACCGCCGACACCTGCGGCCCGTTCTCGATGATGACGTCGCCTTTGCCGCCGAGCTTGTCGACGATGTACTGGCACGAGATCTCGCCGGCCTGCACGTTGTTGGTCGTTACGGTGGCGTCGGCGCCCTCGGCCGCCGTGTCGACCGCGACGACGAGGATGCCGGCCGCCTGCGCCTTCTTGATGGCGGGGCCGATCGCCTTGGGATCTCCCGGGTTGAGCAGGATCATGTCGACGCCGGCGGCGATGAAATTGTCGATCTGGGTGACCTGCTTGCCGAGATCATATTCGAAGCCGACCGCGGTGATCTTGACGTTGGGATTGGTCTTCTTGGCCTCGAACTCGGCGCCCTTCGACAACGCGACGAAGAACGGGTTGCCGAGCGAGCCCAGCGACACGCCGACCGATTTCAGCTCCTTGGCCGATGACGGCGCGGAGCTCATCACGAGCGCCAGCGCGGCACCGGCTGATAACATCGACTTGACCATGTGTTTCCTCCCTGGTCCTTCCTGTTCGTCTACGCACGGCGGACCAGTGGCCGTGGAAGAATCCGTTGCGGCGGGCTCTGGTGATGCCTGCCATGTTGTCTCAGGTGCGGGCCGAGCCCTGCAGCCGGTAGCGGTCGAGCGCGACGGCGCCGATGATCACAAGGCCCTTGATGACGTATTGCCAGATGTCGGACACGCCGACCAGGATGAGCCCGTTCGACAACACGGCGATGATGAGGGCGCCGACCAAGGTGCCCCAGATCGAACCGATGCCGCCGACGAAGGACGTGCCGCCGAGGATGACCGCGGTGATGGCGTCGAGCTCATAGGACTGGCCGAGTTGCAGGCCGTTCGCCGCATAGAGCCGCGCCGCCTGCATGCCGCCGCCGAGGCCGGCGAGCAGGCCGGACATGCCGTAGACGAAGATCAGCACGGCCCAGACCTTGATGCCGGCGAGCCGCGCCGCGCTTTCATTGCCGCCGACGGCATAGATGTGCACGCCGAGCACGGTCCGGCGCAGGATCAGCCAGGAGCCCAGGATCACCAGCAGCGCGATCACCGACAGCCAGGGGATCGATACGACGCCGGGGATGATCGTCAGCGAGGCGTTTCCGATGAAGGCGTAGGGAATCGATGGGTTGAACACGGTGGTGTCGCCACCCATCAGGCGGGCGAGACCGCGCACCGCCGTGAGCGAGCCGAGTGTCACGATGAAGGGCGGCAGCCGCAACAGCGCGATCAGCGCGCCATTGATGACGCCGAAGGCGAGGCCCGTCAGCACCGCGGCCGGCAGCCACAGTGCGCCGAGATCGGGCATCTTCGACAGTGTCAGGCCGGCCATTGCAGCCGCGGCGAGGATCGAGCCGACCGACAAATCGATGCCGCCGGTCAGGATGACGAAGGTCATGCCGGCGGCGAGCACGGTATTCACCGCGGCCTGCTGCAGCACGATTCCGAGATTCTGTCCGGTGAAGAATCGTCCTTCGGACAGCATATGGAAGCCGACGCAGAGGATGAGCAGCACCGGCAGCATGCCGGCGGCGCGGATCATCAGCCGCAGCCGCTGCTGCTTGTTGTCCGATGCCGCGAGGCTCGGTGCCGGCGCGGCCTTGATCTGCGCTGGCGCGGGCTTGGCTTGAGCTTGGCTGTTGTCAGGCATCGACGTGCTCCGTCCCGGTGGCCAGCGCCATGATGTCTTCCTGGGTGATGGGTGATGTCGTGCTCTGCTGCAGGTCGCCGACCAGATGTCCCTCGCGCATCACCAGCACGCGGTCGCAGATGCCGAGAATCTCGGGCAGGTCGGACGAGATCACCAGGATTGCGGTGCCGGACTTGGCGAGATTGTCGATGATCGAGTAGATCTCGGACTTGGCGCCGACATCGACGCCGCGGGTCGGCTCGTCGAGGATCAGGACCTTCGGCGCGGTCGCGAGCAGGCGTGACAGCAGCACCTTCTGCTGATTGCCGCCCGACAGGCCGCCGACGGTGACGCCCGGATTGGGGGCGCGAATGCCCAGCGCGCTGAACGCCTCGTCGGCGCGTGCGCGCGCCTTGTCGCGGTCGAGAAGGCCGCCGAGCTTCGCGTCACGCCCGATCACGGCAAGGTTGATGTTGTCGGCGCAGGACATGTCGAGGAACAGCCCGAGCGCCTTCCTGTCTTCGGTCAGATAGGCGATGCCGGTATCGAGCGCATCGCGCGGCGTGGCGATGCTGACTTTCTCTCCGTCGAGCTCGATGTGTCCCGTCGTCTTCGGCGCAGACCCGATGATGAGATGCGCGAGCTCGGTGCGCCCGGCGCCGATCAGCCCGGCGAGGCCGACGACCTCGCCGGCGTGAACGGTCAGCGAGCAGTTCTTGACGCGACGGCCGTCGCCGAGATCGACGGCGCTGAGCACCGCGCGATCACGCTTGGCGTGCGGGTCGTGGTCTTTCTTGTAGAATGATGACACGTCGCGGCCGACCATCATGCGGACGATGCTGTCGGCGCGGATCTCCGGCTTGTCCAGCGACCCGACCAGCCGGCCATCGCGCAGCACGGTGACGCGGTCGCCGAGCGCATAGACCTCGTCCATGCGATGCGAGATGTAGATGATGGCGAGCCCTTCGGCGCGGAGCTGGCGGATCAGCGCGAACAGCTTCTCGCTTTCGCCGGCCGACAGCGAGGTGGTCGGCTCGTCCATGATCAGGATCTTGGATCGTGCATGCAGCGCGCGGGCGATCTCGACCAGCTGGCGCTGGCCCATCGACAACTCGGCCACCAAGGTGGAGGCTGTGAAATCGGCGCCGAGCCGGTCCAGGATCGGTCCAGCGCCCTCGCGCATGGTGCTGCGCGCGAGCAGGCCGCTCTGCGACAGCTCGCGTCCGAGATAGATGTTTTCGGCGACCGTCAGGTTCGGCGCCAGCGACAACTCTTGGTAGATGATCGAAATGCCGGCGTTGCGGCCGCCCATCGGCCCTTCGATGTGCACCGGCCGGCCCTCAATGCGGATCTCACCGCCGGGATCCGGGCGATAGGCGCCGGAGAGAATCTTCATCAGCGTGGATTTGCCGGCACCGTTTTCGCCCATCAGCGCATGGACTTCGCCAGCGTAGACGGTGAGGTCGACCTTGTGCAGGGCCTTGATGGTGAAGAATGACTTCGACACCCCGCGCATCTCGAGGATCGGACCGCTCATCGTGCCTCCCAATGCACGTCGTCTTGTCGTCCGCGGCTCGTTGATCGCTGGCGCGGGAAGCCATTAAACTAGAGGCTGTTGCCGAATACAATATGAAAGAGACGCCGCTGCAACACGTCGCGGCGACGGCAGCTCGGAGATGCGTTCAGCTCGGCCGACGATAGAGCTGTCGCCAGCGCGGCCGCCGCTCGGCATAGGCTGCCGACAGCGCGACGTCCGGAGCGAAGGTCCGCACGCGCGCCGGCGGCGTGCAGACCGCGCCGATGTCCTCGCCGGTGACGGCAAGACGTGCCAGCCGCGCCGCGCCGAAGGCGGCGCCGGTCTCGCCCTCGGCCAGCCGATGAACGGGAATGTCGAGGACATTCGCCAGGATCGCGAGCCAAAGGTCGGAGCGCGATCCGCCGCCGATCGCATCCGCCTCGGCAATCACAAGGCCGGTTTCCGTCAACGCGTCGCGGCAGTCGGCCAGGGCGAAGGCAACGCCCTCGAGCACCGCCTGAACGATGGCGTTGCGGTCGGTGGCATGGCTCAGGCCGTCGAGCAGGCCGCGGACATGGGGATCGTCATGCGGCGTCCGCTCGCCCGCAAGATAGGGCAGGAAGCTGACCGGCGATGGCATGGCGGGCCGGGTGCCCAGCGGCGCAAGCAGCTCGGTCTCGCTCGCGCCGAGCAGCCGCGCGACCCAGGCGAGGCATGAGGCCGCCGACAGCATCGCGCCGGCCTGCAGCCACATCGCTGGGATCGCATGACAGAAGGTGTGAACGACCCGCTCGGGATTGGCCGTGACGGTGTCGACCGGCGTGATCACGGCGCCGGACGTGCCGAGCGTGATGAACGTGGCGCCCGGCCTGACAGCACCGATGCCGACGGCGCCGGCCGGGTTGTCGCCGGCGCCGCCCGCGATGGTTGGGCGCTTCGTCATGCCCCAGCGTTCCGCGAGGTCGCTGCGCAACCGACCTGCCGGTGCGCAGCCTTCGACGAGGCGCGGCATCTGCGCACGCGTGAGGCGCGTGGCGGCAAGGCCCTCGTCCGACCAGTCGCGCCTGGTGACATCGAGCCAGAGCGAGCCGGACGCATCGGACATGTCCTCGATCGCCTCGCCCGACAGCACCAGCCGGACATAGGCCTTCGGCTGCAGAACCAGCCGCGTGGCCGCGAAAATCTCCGGCTCGTGCGCCTCGATCCACATGAGCTTCGGCGCGGCGAAGCCGGGCATCGCCTTGTTGCCGGTGATCTTGCGCAAAGCGGGCCAGCGCTGCTCCAGCGCGACACATTCGCGCTCCGACCGGCCATCGTTCCAGAGAATGCACGGCCGCAACGGATTCATGGCGGTATCGAGCAGTACCGGGCCATGCATCTGGCCCGACAGGCCGATGGCTTCCACCGCCGCCACCGCGCCGGGATGATCGACCTTGAGCGCATCGAGCGTGATGAACACCGCGGCGATCCACGCGGCGGGGTCCTGCTCGGCCCAGCCCGGTCGCGGCACGTCCATCGCCAGGGCGTGGCTGCGACTCGCAACGACGCGCTGCGCGTCATCGACGATGATCGTCTTGACCGCGGATGTTCCAAGATCGATGCCGAGATACATGACGCCTCACGCCTGCGTGCGCAATGACGGATACGGAGTGGAGCGATACCAGACTCCTGATAGCCTTGTCATCCGAACGCGAGTCATCGCAGCGTGCCGAGGCGAGATCATTTTCAAGGAGTCGAGACATGGAGCCATCTGATCAACCAGCCGAACGGGCGTCGCGTCTCGTCGGACACTACGCGCTGGTGACGGGCGCAACGCAAGGCATCGGCCGCGCGATCGCGGTGCGGTTCGCCGAGGAGGGCGCGCATGTTGCGATCAATTTCGGCGGTCCGTCGCCGTCCGGCGACGAAACCCTGGCGCTGGTGCAGGCGGTCTCCGCCGCGCACGGTCACGGCGCACGTGATCATTTCGCCGTGAAGGCCGACATCGGCGTCGAGGCCGAGATCGCCGAGATGTTCGAGACGGTGCTCAAGCGCTGGCCCAGGCTCGACTGCCTGGTCAACAATGCCGGCTTCCAGCGGGAATCGCCCAGCGAGGCGCTCGACGTCGACACGTATCGCAAGATTCTCGAGGTCAATCTCAACGGCGCCGTGCTCTGCGCGCGTCACGCGCTGGCGCATTTCGTCGCGCGCGGCGGCGGCAACATCATCAACACCTCGAGCGTGCACCAGATCATTCCGAAGCCGGGCTATCTCGCTTATTCGATCAGCAAGAGCGCGATGGCGGGCCTCACGCGGACCTTGGCGCTCGAATTCGCCGGGCGCGGCATCCGCGTCAATTCGGTCGGGCCCGGTGCGGTCGACACGCCGATCAACGCGGCCTGGACCGGGGACCCGGTGAAGCGCGCCGCGGTCGAGTCTCATATTCCGATGGGGCGGGTGGCGAGCCCGGAAGAGATCGCCGGCGTGTTCGCCTTTCTCGCCTCGGCCGAGGCGAGCTACATCACCGGGCAGACGATCTATGCGTGCGGCGGCATTACGCTGTTCGGCGAATTCCGAGACAATTGGGCGAGCTGATCCGGCGCCAGCATCGGTCTTGCGCGCCGTGCGCCTGCCATCATTCGCATTGTCGTCGTCGTGGTGAGGTTCTCTTAAGCATCCGCCGCGCATGGCAGCCCTTCGCGGGTGCAGCGAGATTTCGTTAAGGCGTGGGTACGAGAGTGCGCGCGCCTGGCGAACTGGAATTGCGATGCATCGATTGGACCCGGACATTCGTCGCGATCTCGCGCATCTGCTGTACAGCTCGATGCCGTTGGTCGGGACGATCTCGGCCGCCGCCGTCGTGATCGGCAGCGTGATGGCCTGGGTTGCGCGCGATCCGGGCTACGCCGCGATCACGGTGGTGCTGCTGGTGATCGGTGCCCTTCGTGTGATCAAGCTGCGGATGTTCGCGGCGCGCTTCGATCGGCTCGATCACGATGGCATCATTCGCTGGGAACGCCTCTACGGCCTCGGCGCTGCCGCCTTCGGTCTGGCCGTCGGTGCGTTGTCGGCACGCGCGTTTCAGATCGGCGACGGGCCCGGCATTTGGATGTGCTTCGGCCTGTCGATGGCCTTCTGCGTCGGCATCGTGTCGCGTGTCAGCCCATGGATCGTCATGACCTCCTCGGCGGTGCTGCTGATTCCGACCGTGGTGGCCTGCCTGATGCAGCCCGAGCCAGTGTACCGGATGGGCGCCGGCATGGTGGTGCTGTTCTGGATCACACTGCGCGGAACGTCCTATCGACTCACGGCTGCCTTCACCGAGCGGATCACGGCGCAGCAGGCCTTGGCGCGGCAGGCGCTGTGCGATTTCCTCACCGGCCTGCCGAACCGCGCCGCGTTCATCGCCGCACTCGGCCGTTGCGATCGCCCCGTCGCCATCATCGCGGTCGATCTCGACGGTTTCAAGCTCGTCAACGACCAGTTCGGCCATCAGGCCGGTGACGAGCTGCTGCGTCAGGTCGGCGCACGCCTGCAGGACTGTCTCGGGGACGCCGGCCTTGCGGCGCGGTTCGGCGGTGACGAATTCATGCTGCTGCTGCCTGCGGTGGGACGCGACGCCGCGCTCGTGCTGGCGCAAGCCGCGGTGACGGCACTGTCGCAACCGTTTGTCTTGACCGGAATGCGCGTTCAGATCAGTGCCAGCGCCGGCATTCTGGTTACCGATGATCGGCAGGCCGACACGGAGTCTCTGCTCGACCAGGCCGATCGCGCGCTCTATGCGGCCAAGCGCGCCGGCGGCCAGCGATGGTGCTGGGCTGACGAGCACATCGCCGTTGCCGTCACATGCACGGCAAGCAGCGAGGCGCCGACGCTGGCGCTCGCGGACTAGCAGCATGCCTGACCGTTCCATGCGGACGCTGGCAAGGTCGGACCGCGGCCGCTAGTGTGATCGGCAGAAGCCGACGAACGGCATGATGTCAGGAGGAGCGGCCGATGCGGAGCATCAGGATCGGCGCCGGAGCGGGCTATTCCGGCGACCGGATCGAGCCTGCGGTGGAGCTCGCGGCGAAGGGCGGCCTCGACTATCTCGTGTTCGAGTGCCTGGCGGAGCGCACGATCGCGCTGGCGCAGCAGGCGCGCATGAAGGATCCGGCCGCCGGCTATGATCCGCTGCTGGCGGCGCGCATGCAGGCCGTGCTGCCGATCTGCCGCGCCAACAACGTCCGTATCGTCACCAACATGGGTGCGGCCAATCCGGTCGCCGCGGCCGAAGCCACCCGCACCATGGCGCGCCGGCTTGGACTGGCGGGGCTGAAGATCGCGGCCGTGACCGGCGACGATGTTCTTGAGCCGTTGAAGACAGCGGATGTCGTGCTCGACACCGGCGACACGATCCGGGCCCTCGGCAATCGGGTCGTCTCGGCCAACGCCTATGTCGGGGCGGGCGCGATCGCGGAGGCGCTCGCGGCCGGCGCGGATGTCGTGATCACCGGGCGCGCCGCCGACCCGGCGCTGTTTCTCGGACCTCTGATCCACGAGTTCGGCTGGGCCCTGGATGATTGGGACCGGCTCGGGCAGGGCACCGTCGTCGGTCATCTGCTCGAATGCGCCGGGCAGATCACCGGCGGTTATTTCGCGGACCCCGGAGTGAAGGATGTTCCCGATCTCGCCCGGCTCGGCTTTCCGATCGGCGAGGTGCGCGAGGATGGCGAACTGATCGTGACCAAGGTCGCGGGCTCCGGCGGCTGCGTCACGCCGGCGACCGTGAAGGAGCAACTGCTGTACGAGATCCACGATCCCGAGCAATATTTCCAACCCGACGTCGTGGCGGATTTCTCGCAGGTGACCGTCGAGGAGCTTGGTCCGGACCGGGTCAGGGTGGTCGGCGGCCGCGGCCGGCCGAAGACGGGACTGTTGAAGACCTCGGTGGGCTATCTCGATAGCTATGTCGGCGAGGGGCAGATCTCCTATGCCGGCCCTGGCGCAGTCGCGCGTGGCCGCCTCGCGCTCGATATCGTCCGTGAGCGCCTCGCACTCATCGGCGTGGCGACGAGCGAGCTGCGCTGCGACCTGATCGGGATGAATGCGCTGCATGGCGACGATCGCGGACAAGTCGCCGAGCCCTACGAGGTGCGCGTTCGCGTCGCCGGGCGGACCGAGACGATGGCGGAGGCGGTCCGCATCGGCAACGAGGTCGAGACGCTCTACACCAATGGCCCGGCCGGCGGCGGCGGCGCCTGGAAATCGGCGCGCGAGGTGATCGCCGTCGCTTCCTGTCTCGTTCCCGAGGACGTGCCGCAGCTCTGCGTCGGCATGCTGGTGGCTTGAGCTTTCGAGGGCTTCACGGATCGCTCCCGGCAGCGCAAGCTGGTGGTCATGGTTGCGATGCCTGAGAACAGCGAGAATTCAGTCCATGTATGACGTCATTGTCGTCGGCGGCGGCTCGGCGGGAGCGGCCGTCGCTGCGCGCCTGTCGGAAGACTCCCAGACGCGGGTCCTGCTGCTGGAAGCCGGCGCCGACTGGCGCGCGGACGACGCGCCGTGGGAGATCGTGACGCCCAATCCGATTCCGATCATCCATGATCGCGCCTTCCAGGAGAAATGGCAGTGGCCGCAGCTGATGTCCCGCCGCGTCGCCGGGCAGGACATGCGCTTCTACTGGCGTGGCAAAGGGCTGGGCGGCAGCTCGATGATGAACGGCCAGATCGCGATCCGCGGTGTGGCCGATGCGTTCGACGAATGGGCGGCCAATGGCTGTACGGGATGGTCAGCCAAGGAGGTCATGCCGCTGTTCTCGGTGATCGAGGACGATCTCGCGCTTGGCGATCGCGAGGGGCACGGTCGCGGCGGCCCGCTTCCGGTCTACCGCGCACCGCCTGACAAGTGGGGCCCGATCGACCGCGGCTTGCGCGATGCTGCGCTGGCGAGCGGCTATCCCTGGTGCGACGATCTCAACGGGCCCGACGGCGAAGGCGTCGCCTGCTATCCGATCAACAGCCGCAACGGCCGTCGTATCTCCACCAACGAGGCCTATCTGGAGCCGGCGCGCGGCCGTTCGAACCTGGAGATCCGCGGCCGGGCCCTGGTCGAGCGGCTGCTGATCAGCGACGACAGGGTCACCGGCGTGCGCGTCCATGTCGAGGGCGAAGGCGTCAAGGAGATCGCGGCGCGCGAGGTCGTGCTGTGCGCCGGCGCCATCCATAGCCCCGCGATCCTGCTGCGCTCCGGGATCGGCCCCGCGGCGGATCTGCAGGCCATGGGGCTTGCAGTCGTGCGCGATCTTCCCGTCGGCCGGTACTTCTTCGATCACCCGCTGTTCCGCACCACCATTCAGTTGCGTGAGGCGCTGCGTCCGACCGATCGCGATACGCGCCATACCAATTGCTGCGTCACTTACTCATCGGGCCTTGCCGGCGGCGGCAAGCGCGACATGATCCTGATCGCGTTCAACCATCGCGGCATCGGCGTGCCCGGCGCGATCGGCGCCGGACTGTTCAACGCCTTCTCGCGCGGCACGCTCAAGCTCGCCTCGGCCGATCCGAGCGACGATCCGATCGTCGAGGAGAACATGCTGGCTGATCCGCGCGACATCGCGCGGATGCGCGACGCGGTGAAGCGGCTGGCGCTGATCACGGTGCAGCCGGCGCTGCGCGACATCGCCGACTGGATTCGCCTCGGCGATACGGAGCTCACGCTGCCGCAGGCGGCTGCGCTGCCTGATGTCGAGCTCGATGCGCTGCTGCGGCAGGTCACCGGCGACATCCAGCATGCGGCGGGGAGCTGCCGCATGAGCGGCGTCAACGATGACGATGGCGTGGTCAATCCGGATGGTACCGTGAAGGGCATCGCCGGGCTGCGGGTCGCCGACGCCTCGATCATGCCGTCCGATTGCCGCGCCAACACGCATTTCACCACCGTCGTGATCGGCGAGGCGATCGCGCGGATGATGCGAGAGCGCCTGTAGAGCTCACGCGATGGCGAAGCGAAGCCCGGCGCGGGCGCGCCCGCCGGAGATCGCGATCGGCGTGCCGTCGGCGCGCCAGCACGCGGCTCCCGTCAGCGTGCCGTCGTCGCCGAACGCAATCGCATTCATGCCGCCGGCCACGACCGGCTCGCGCTTGATCTCGTGGCCGCGTGCGGCAAGCTCCGCCGCGACGGCTTCGGGAAACGCCGGCTCGAGCTCGAGCACGCCGCCCTGGGTCCACAGCCGCGGCGCCTCCACCGCCTCCTGCAGCGACATGCCATGGTCGATCAGGTTGACCAGCGCCTGGAAGGCCGAGGGAAAGATGCGCAAGCCGCCGGGCAGGCCGAGCGCATAGCGCAAGCGGCCGTCGCGCAGCGCCATCATCGGCGCCATCGAGGTGAAGACGCGCTTGCCCGGCTGGATCGACAGCGCACGGCCCGGATGCGGATCGAAATTGTACATGTAGTTGTTGGCGGTCATGCCGGTGCCCGGGATCTGCACGCAGGCGCCGAACAGGCCGTTGATGGTCTGGGTCGCCGCGACGACGTTGCCCTCGGCATCGGCGACCGTGACATGGGTGGTGTTGGCGGACTCCGTTGGCGCAAGGCCCGGGGCGAAACTCCGAGCCCGGCTCATGTCGATCTGCGCCCGCCGCTCCGCGGCATAGGCCTTCGACGTCAGCCGCTCGACCGGCACGTCGACGAAAGCGGGATCGGCAGTGGCGACCGCGCGGTCGGCGAAGGCGATCTTCAGCGCTTCGGCGAGCAGATGCACGCCATCGGCCGAACCGAAGCCGAGCCCGCCGACATCGAAGCCTTCGAGGATGTTCAGCATCTGCACGATGTGCACGCCGCTGGAGGAGGGCGGCGGCGGGCCGATGATCTCATGGCCGCGATAGAGGCCGCGGATCGGCGCGCGCTCGGTCACGCGGTAGGCGGTGAGATCCGCGGCGTCGATAAGGCCGCCGTTCTCCGCCATGTAGCTGGCCAGCGCGGCGCCGAGCGCTCCGCCGTAGAGTGCTGCAGGTCCTTCCTTGGCGATCAGCCGCAGCGAGGCGGCGTAGTCGCTCTGGATCACGCGCGTGCCGGGCCTGACCGGCGCGCCGCCGGGCAGGAACAGCGCGGCGAGATGCGGATCGCCCGCGAGGTCGTCCGCGACCAGCCGCACGCAGTCGTTGAGATAGGGGCTGGCGATGAAACCATGCTCGGCGAGCCGGATCGCCGGAGCCATCACCTCGGCCAGCGGCAGCCGGCCGAAGCGCGACAGCGCCTCGCACCATCCCTTCAGCGCGCCGGGCACGGCGACCGCCAGCGCGCCTGCGACGTTGCGGCGGCCGCGGGTCTCGCGCGCCAGCGCGATCTCGTCGGAGACCGGATCATACATGCCGGGGTCAGCGCGCGACGGCGCGGTGCTCAGGCCGTCGAGCACGACGTGGCGGCCGTCGGCGAGGCGGATGTGCGACAGGCCGCCACCGAGAATGCCGACCATCATCGGCTCGACCACGGTGAGCGCAAACAGGGAAGCGACCGCGGCATCGATCGCATTGCCGTCGCGCATCAGCATCTCGGCGCCGGCGCTGGAGGCGAGCGGATGGTTGGTGACGACCATCCCGCGCGAGCCCGTCGCCGGCTGCTTCTCGCAGGTGAAGTCGGCGATGCGCCGTGTGGGCGAAGCCATTCGGGTCTCCTCTGTCGAACGGCGGATGCCGAGAGGTCGTTTTCGCAATCCTGACCGATCCCTTGCGCAAGGGGAAGAGCGGCGCCCCAGTTCGACGAACTGATAAGTGCGTCACGCATGGCTCGGAGAGCATCGATCTCTCCCGCCGCGTTCTCATCGCCGCGCATCTGTGTTAGGCCTGCGCGCAGTTCCACTTTGCGAGCCCAGCTGATTCATGCCTCACTACGATCTGATCATTCGCGGCGGCCGCGTGCTCGACCCCGAAACGCAACTCGACGTCACCGCCGACGTCGCGATCAAGGATGGCGCGATTGCCGCCGTCGGCGACGTCACCGGAGCGGCGGATCAGGTCATCGATGCGGCCGGCCTTGCCGTCGTGCCCGGCTTCATCGATCTGCACGCGCACGGCCAGTCGCTCCCGGCGGACCGCATGCAGGCGTTCGACGGCGTCACCACGACGCTCGAGCTCGAGATCGGCGTCATGCCGGTGGCACGATGGTATGACGAGCAGGCGGCGATCGGCCGCCTTCTCAACTATGGCGCCGCTTCTGGCTGGGTGTTCGCGCGCATCGCGACGATGACGACGCAGCAGACCGCATCCAGCATCGCCGGCATGGGCGAGGCGATGCGCGACAAGCGCTGGGTCGAGGAGGTCGCGACTGCGGCCGAGACCGCGGAGATCGTCGAGCGCACCCGGCAGGGGCTGGAGCAGGGCGGCCTTGGCATCGCCTTCCCGAATGCGTATGCGCCCGGCACCGGCATGAAGGAGCTGTCGGAGCTGTGCAGCCTGGCTGCCAAGCAGAACGTGCCGACCTATACGCACATTGCCTACATGTCGAATGTCGATCCGCGCAGCTCGGTCGACGCCTATACGCGGCTGATCGGGCTTGCCGGCTCGACCGGTGCCCACATGCACATCTGCCATTTCAACAGCACCAGCCTGCAGGATGTCGAGCGCTGCGCCGAGCTGGTGCAGACCGCGCAGGCGCAGGGCCTCAAAGTCACGACTGAAGCCTATCCCTACGGGACCGGCTCGACGGTGGTCGGCGCCGGCTTCTTCGCCGATCCGGCGTTCTGCCAGCGCATGGGCACCGGCTATGACGCGATCGAGATGGTCGCCGAGCGTCATCGTCTCGGCAGCCGCGACGAATTGCTCGCGCGGCAGCAGGAAGATCCCGGCGCATTGGTGCTGATCCATTTCCTCGATGTCGCCGTCAACCAGCGCCACCGCGACCTGCTCGACGTCTCTGTGCTGTTTCCAGGGGGCGCCATCGCGTCGGACGCGATGCCGTGGATCCTGTCCAACGGCACGGACTACACCGGCGACGCCTGGCCGTTGCCGGACGACGCAGTGTCGCATCCGCGCTCGTCGGCGACGTTTACAAAATTCCTGCGCGAATGGGTGCTGGACCGCAAGGCGGTGCCGCTGATGGAGGGCCTCGCCAAGTGCACGCTGATCCCGGCCCGGATTCTGGAACCATCGACGCCCGCGATGCGAAAGAAGGGACGGCTGCAGGCCGGCTGCGACGCCGACATCGCGGTGCTCGATCTCGCCAGCCTGCGCGACCGCGCCGACTTCCTCAACATGAACCGGCCGTCCGAGGGCGTGCGGCATCTGCTCGTCCATGGCCGCGCCGTCATCGCAAATGGTGATCTTGTTCGCGATGTCAGGCCGGGACAGGCGGTGCGCCGTCCGATCCTGTCATGATCGTCCCGGTCCTGCTGGTTGCCGGATCGCTCGGCGCCGGCAAGACGACCCTGCTCAATCATCTGCTCGCCAATCCGGACGGGCGGCGCATCGCCGCCATCGTCAACGACTTCGGCACGGTCGACATCGACGCCCAACTGCTCGGCACGGTGACGGAGGAGGTGATCAGCCTGAAGAACGGCTGCATCTGCTGCTCGCTGCAGGGCGACCTGCTGCGCACGCTGTCGTCGGTCATCAAGCGCGATCCGGCCCCGGATGCGATTGCGATCGAGACCTCGGGCATTTCCGATCCGGCCGAGATCATTCGCAACCTGATGGATCCCGTGATCTTCAAGGTCGCGCCGCTCGAGACCGTGGTCACGCTGGTCGATCCGCAGCGGCTGCGCGACGATCCTGAGATCGAGCACGACGCGCTGTGGCGCTCGCAGCTGCGCGCCGCCGATTTCGTGCTGCTGAGCAAGGCCGACCTGCTCGACCGCGCCGCCCTCGACGAGGTCCGCGCCGTCGTGGGCCGCACCAAGCCGCAATCGGCGATCTTCGAGATCGCCCATGGCATCGTCGCGCCGGACCTGCTGTTCAGCCGCGACATTCGCGCGCCGCGAGAGCTGCCCAACCAGGTGCCGACGATGTCGCAACCTTTCGCAACCCTGACCTGGACCTCCCAGGCCCCGCTGTCGCTGGCCCGCTTTCAGCAGGTGATCGGCAAGCTCGCGCCGCGCACGCTGCGCATCAAGGGCATCCTGCTGTTCACCGACCATCCGGGACAGCCGATCCTGTTTCAGTCGGTGGCGACGCGCGGCACGTTGGCGCCATCGCCAGTGCCGCCCGCGGACGGCCTCACGGCCCAGCTCGTGCTGATCGGACGCGAAGGTGAGCTCGACGCCGCCGAGATCGACGCACTGCTGCGCGAGATGGTCGTCGTTTGAGATCGAAGGGCGCGCGTCAGCTCGCCTGCCGCAATGCGCCGTCGGCGGCTTCGGCCCAGGTGCAGCAGCCGCCCCCGGCGCGCTTGGCGGTGTAGAGCGCGCTGTCGACTTCGCGCAGCACCTCGTCCATGGCCTCGTCCGTGAGCGGCCGGTCGTTCACCAGCAGGCCGGCGCTGGCGCCGATCACCACGGGTATGTCGGACAGCAGGAACGGCATCGATAGCGAGCGGACCGCCTCGCGCGCGAGCCCCAGCGCCTCGTCGCGTCCGTTCGCGCCGCGCGCGACCGGCCTCAGCAGCATGAACTCGTCACCGCCGAAGCGCGCGGCGAGGCCGCCCGGGCCGACACAGCTCGACAGCCGGGTCGCGACTTGCCGCAACAGCTCGTCGCCCGCGTGGTGCCCGTGGCGGTCGTTGACAGGTTTGAAACCGTCGAGGTCGATGGCAATGATCGCGATGGTCCCGACCGCGCGTTCAAGCGCGGCCAGGAAGGCGGCGCGGTTCGGCAGGCCGGTCAGGAAATCATGGTTGGCCTGGCGGGCCAGTGCGTGCTTGGCCTCGAGCCGTTCGATGAAAGCGGTGCTGAGATGACGCGATGCCTCGCGGATCGAAAACCAGAACAGCACCAGCAGAACGGCGCCGAGCTGATAGGGCAGCTCGGGGCGCATCAATCCGGCGATCAGCGTCGGGGCGAGCAGCACGGCGGTGGTCGTCAGCACGACCCACGGGCGGATCGCCGCGCGGGACACCATGCCGACGCAATAAGACATCGACAGGCCGAAGGCGATCCATGCGCCCGGAGCATCGTTGAGCTGGAACGCGCGGAAGGTGAGAGCGCCAAGTGCAAGGCCGAAGGCGGCGGCGCCCGCGGCGTAGACCTTCTCCCAGAGGATCACGTCGCGATCGGACAGGCGCCCCGCATATTGCTTGTAGCGCAGCAGGCTGACGACGCGACCGATGGCGTTGACGATGATCGCGAACGAGATCGCGATGTAGCCGGGATCGTCGTGCAGGACCGCAAGCGTGACCGAGCCGGTGATGGCGGCCGCATTGATCGACATGACCTGCGGCAGAGAGGTGTACAGGAGATCGACGAGCTCGCGCCGGATCGCCGGGTTCGGATGGATGAATCTGGAAAGCAGCCCGTGTCCCATGGGGACACCATGCGACACCTTTCCTAACAGTTGATGGGCTTGAACGATTCGCGCGACGAAGGTTCGAAGTTACCTTAAATCTTCGTCAATCCGTCAATCCGTCAATCGCTCAAGGCGCGCGGCTGGGATCGGTGGTCGGATAGATCGGCGTCGCCGTCGACATTCGCGAGGGCATCGGCGCCGCCGCCGCCACTTTCGGCGCCTCGGCCTTCGGCGTTTCCGCCTTGATGTCGGATTTGGGCGGCTCGAGCTTCAGCGGCCGCAGCGGCTGACGCTTCGCCATCGCGTCGAGCACGGCGCGGTTGGTCTTCTCGATGCGCTTTGCGGCCGCGACGTCGGCAAAGGCGCGGTCGAACTTGCGCATGCGATAGAACACGATGCCGCGGTCGATATAGGCCTCGTGGTAACGGGGATCGAGCTGGATCGCGGCGTCGAGATCGGCCAGCGCCGCCGCGAAATCGCCCTTCTGGAACGCGGCCATGCCGCGATCGTGACGGGCCTGGGCCTCGCTCGACGCCGTGCCGCCGGCGAGCATTGCATCTGCCGTGCATGGCGCGGTCGCGCCCGCCGCGCAGGGCGTACGCTCCTGCTCGGCCGAATAGACCACGTCCACCTTGCTGACCCGCAACGGCAGCGGCTCGGCGGGAGCGGAGGCATTGTTGCTCGACGCATTGCCGTTGCCGACCGTCGTGCCGGCAGCCGGGTCGCTACCGGGATTCGCGGCCGCGTCGCTGGCCGTCGCCGCGTCAGTGAGGCTATCGATCGGCCTGGCGGGAACCTGGTTCGGCTTTACCTTGTTGGTCGCAACCACGATCGGCTCGAGCGGCGCGACGGATGCCGAGGACATGTGGGTGAATAGGAGGTAGCCCGTCAGCGCCAAGGCGGACGCGCCGGCCAGCGCCATCACGCCGGACGCGACCTTGTGCACCTTGGCAACGACGGCGAGCTTGGAATCCTGCCGATGCTCGTCCTGCGCGGCGCCGAGCAGCCGGTCATAGGCCGTGCGCTGCTCCTTGTCGCCAAGAATGTCGTTGGCGCGGATGATCTGTCGAAACCGCAGCGCGGCGTCCGGATCGCCGGGATTGACGTCGGGGTGGCTCTCTTTGACCGCTTTGCGGAAGGCCACCCGGATATCGTCAGCGTCATCGTCCGGAAGAGCTCCGAGTAAATCGTAAAGCGTCTTCATCGTCGTTCTCGCTGCAGGCTTCCCTCGTCTCCGATCGAAATTCCTACGGCGAATTTACGCTGGAGCACTCGTACTAACTGTTTCCGCTTGGCATGATGGTTGGTCAATCCGGCGGAAAAATGACTGAAAATGGCGAAGTTCGTAGCCATTTTTGCCGTGTTTGAGCCATCGCGCTCGTCTTTCCTCGTCATGGAGCGCGCAATCTCAGATTGAGTCGCTGCTCTCTAGCCGCCTCCGCCGCCGGATCTTCCTCTATGGTGAAGAGAAAGTTTGAAGCCGGATTTAACGGGAGCTGATTGGCAGGTCAGTTATTTGCGACAACATGCGATTGCCGCAGCAGTGTGGCACCGTCGCTCACCCGCCCGCGCGAGCCAGGTTCCGCCAGGGCGGACGCCGTTTTTGGAAACGCTCCGTGCAGCGGAAGCCGCCCGCGATCAGGCGCCTGCTTGCGGAACCAGCGGCCCGGCCGCTATACCGGCCGCATGGCTGAATTTCACGGTGTCTTTCCCTACCTGGCCTCGCCGATCGGCGCGGATGGCACGATCCGTACGGAGGTGCTGGGGCGTCTGTGCGACGACCTGATCCATGCCGGTGTGCACGGCCTGACGCCGCTCGGCTCCACCGGTGAGTTCGCCTATCTCGATCGCGCCCAGCGCATGGCCGTCGTGGAGACGACCATCGATGCGGCCCAGGGCCGCGTTCCCGTGATCGCAGGCGTGGCCTCGACCGCGATCGCTGACGCGGTGGCGCAGGCCAAGGCTTACCAGAAGCGCGGCGCAACCGGCATCCTGGCGGTGCTCGAAGCCTACTTCCCGGTCAACGACGCCGGCATCGAGGCGTATTTCCGGGCGATTGCCGATGCGGTCGACGTTCCCATCGTCATTTACACCAATCCCCAGTTCCAGCGCTCGGACCTGTCGCTCGATGTCATTGCGCGCCTCGCCGAGCATCCGCGCATCAACTACATCAAGGACGCGTCCACCAACACCGGCCGGCTGTTGTCGATCATCACTCGCTGCGGCGACGCCATCAAGGTGTTCGCTGCGTCCTCGCACATTCCGGCGGCGGTGATGCTGATCGGCGGCAAGGGCTGGATGGCCGGGCCGGCCTGCATCATCCCGCGCCAGAGCGTCGAACTCTACAATCTCTGCAAGGCGTCCCGCTGGGACGATGCGATGCTGCTGCAGAAGAAGCTGTGGCGCGTCAATGAGGCCTTCGCCCGCTTCAACCTCGCGGCCTGCATCAAGGCCGGCCTGTCGATCCAGGGTTACGACGTCGGCGATCCCGTGCCGCCCCAGGCCCCGCTCACGCTCGAGCAGCGCAAGGTCGTCGAAGAGGTCCTCAGCAGCCTGGGGTAATGCCAGGATCCTTACTGCCGTCATGGCCGTGCCGACCCGGCCATCCATGCCAAGCGGAAACGAAGTCGTGGATGCCCGGGTCCAGCCCGGGCATGACAGTGTGGTATGCCGCACCAGCACAATCACGGCTTGGCCAGCGGAACTGCGATCCGCTAAAACGCATGCAATTGCATTTGAACTGACCAAGGACTGACGAATGAACATTCTTCCAAACAATATGCGGTTTGGTGCGGGGCAGCCCGTCAAGCGTCTGGAGGATCAGCGACTGCTGACCGGGAAGGGACAGTTCATCGACGACAAGGCGGAGGACGGCGCGCTCTGGCTCTACGTGCTGCGCTCGCCGCATGCCCATGCGAAGATCGTGTCGATCGACACCGCCGCCGCCCGCGAGATCGCCGGCGTGCAGGCGATCTATACCGGCGCGGACCTCGTCGCCGACGATGTCGGCACCATTCCGACATTGGCGATCTTCAAGCGTCCCGACGGCAAGCCGATGACGGTGCCGCCGCGCCGCCTGCTGGCGCACGAGATCGTCCGCTTCACCGGCGAAGCGGTCGCCGCCGTGGTCGCGACCTCGCGCACGATCGCGCAGGAAGCGGCGGAAGCGATCGTCGTGGACTACGAGGTGCTGCCGGCGGTGACCGATCCGCTGAAGGCGCTCGAGCCGGGTGCGCCCGTCGTCTGGGCCGAGGCGCCGGACAATATCGTTGCCGCGATGAGCTATGGCGATGCCGCCAAGGTGGAGGAGGCCTTCTCCAGCGCTGCGCACAAAGTGTCGCTCGACATCACGAGCCAGCGCCTGGTGCCCTCGGCGATGGAGCCGCGCTCGACCATTGCCGAGATCGAGAAGAAGACCGGCCGGCTGTTGCTCCATGTGCAGTCGCAGACGCCGGCCTCGACCCGTGACGTCCTTGCGGAAGCCGTGCTGAAGCGGCCGAAGGAAAGTGTGCGCGTGCTGGTCGGCGACATCGGCGGCGGCTTCGGCCAGAAGACCAACCTCTATCCGGAGGACGGCATCGTCGCCTATGCCGCGACCAAGCTGGCCAAGAAAATCCGCTGGCGCGCCGAGCGGACCGACGAGTTCGTCGGTGGCACGCATGGCCGCGATCTCACCTCGACGGCCGAGTTCGCGCTCGATGCCAAGGGCAGGGTGCTGGCCTATCGCGTGCGTTCGATCGGCGCCACCGGCGCCTATTCGTCGGGCGCAGCCAACATCATCCCGCTGGTGCTCGGGCCGTTCGTGCAGACCGGAGTCTATGACCTGCCGCTGGTGCATTTCGAGGTCAAGACCGTGATGACGCATACGGCGCCGGTCGGCGCCTATCGCGGTGCCGGACGCCCCGAGGCGGTGTTCATCGTCGAGCGCCTGTTCGACACGGCCGCGCGCCAGATCGGGATCGATCCGCGTGCGATCCGCAAGGCGAACTATATCAAGCCGGCGCAGCTGCCCTACACCAACGCGGTCGGACAGGTCTATGATTCCGGCGCCTTCGCCCACATGCTGGAGCGCGCGTCCAAGCTTGCCGATTGGGACGGCTTCAACGCGCGCAAGCGCGAGGCGAAGAAGCGTGGCATGCTCTACGGCCGCGGCCTGACCAGCTATATCGAATGGACCGGCGGCCGCGCCCACACCGAGAAGGTGTCGCTGCATGCGACGGCCGAAGGCCGCGTGATCCTGCATTCCGGCACCATGGCGATGGGGCAGGGGCTGCAGACCACCTACACGCAGATGATCTCCGACACGCTGGGTATCCCGCTCGACAAGATCGACGTCGTGCAGGGCGACACGGATCTCGCCACTGGCTTCGGCAGCGTCGGCTCGCGCTCGCTGTTCGTCGGCGGCACCGCGGTGGCGGTGTCGTCGAACGATCTCATTACCAAGGCGCGCGAGAAGGCATCGAACCTCTTGGAGACCGCGGTCGAGGACATCGAATATCGCGATGGCGTCCTGACGGTCGTTGGCACCGACCGCCGCATCAGCCTGTTCGAGATCGCCGGCAAGGAGAAGCAGGCCAAGCTCTCGGTCGACAGCGAGGGCGAGGTCGACGGTCCGAGCTGGCCGAACGGCACGCATGTCTGCGAGGTCGAGATTGATCCGGAGACCGGCATCAGCCGCGTGGTGCGCTACACCACGGTCGACGACGTCGGCGTCGCCGTCAATCCGATGCTGGTGGCGGGCCAGATCCATGGCGGCGTCGCCCAAGGCATCGGCCAGGCGCTGTACGAGAACGTCGCCTATGATGCCGACGGCCAGCTCCTGACCGCGACCTATCAGGACTACTGCATCCCGCGCGCCGACGACGTGCCGCCGATCGTGGTCACCCTCGACGATTCTGCGCCGTGCAAGACCAACCCGCTGGGCGCCAAGGGCTGCGGCGAGTCCGGTGCCATCGGCGGTCCGCCCTGCGTCACCAACGGCGTGATGGACGCGCTGTTCGAGTTGGGCATCACCAACCTGCAGACGCCGCTGACGCCGGAGAAGGTGTGGCAGGCGATCTCCGAGGCGAAGGCGGCAAAGGCCAAAGCGTCGGCCTGAGCGAGCGCGCGGGACGCTCCCGCGTCGGACGTGCTCCTGTTGCGTCGCTCAACGCGCCGATCTGCGCCGAGCTGTTCGGTGACGAGGGCGGCGAGGGTTACGCCCGCATCTGGTCGCGCCCCTGCATGCGCAGCGGCGACTGATCTTGCTGCGTCATAGCCCGCCATTCCGGGGCAGCCCGTCAGGGCTGAATCCGGAATCTCGAGATTTTCGGTGCAATTGCGCACCTGAGGGGACGATGCTGTCGGATCGCCCCGCCGAGCCCGGCAAGATAACGATCTCATGCGAATCGTCGCGGCGCCGCGACCGAGAGCGACGATGATTGACCCAGATCAAGGTCGCCGACTCGCACTCGCCTCTAGATTGTATCCAACACAACGAGGAGCGCGACCATGCGGCGGTGTGCGGGCGTGATGCGCGGGGCGATGGCTTTGGCAATGGTCGCGTCTGGATCATCTCTGGCGGACGCGTGTTCGCGCGTCCTCTGGGCCGATAATGGTCAGGCCGTTGTCACCGGGCGCAACATGGATTGGCCCGAAGACATGCGCACCGATCTCTGGGCCTTCCCGCGCGGCCTTGCGCGCAAAGGCGAGAGCGGCGACGACAACGAACTGAGCTGGACGTCGAAATACGGCAGCGTCGGCGGGGCGGTTTATAATCTGGCGATCGCCGACGGCATGAATGAAAAAGGTCTTGTCGCCAACCTGCTGTGGCTCTCCGAGAGCGATTACGGAAAGCGCGATCTCAAGCGCCCCGGCCTCGCGCTGTCGCTATGGGCGCAATACAACCTCGACAACTTTGCCACCGTTGCCGAGGCCGTGGCCGACATCGAAACCGGTCGCTATCAACTCATCACCGCCGGCATGCCCGGATACGCGACGGCGACCGTGCATCTGTCGCTCTCGGACGCGACGGGCGATTCGGCGATCATCGAAATCGTCGATAGCGGCAAGGTGCGCGTTCATCACGACCGCCGCTATCTGGTCATGACGAACTCGCCGCCCTTCCCCGAGCAGCTCGCCAATCTGAAGAAATACCACGTCTTTGGCGGCACCGAAGCGCTGCCGGGGACGAGCGAAGCGGCCGACCGCTTCGTCCGCGCCGCCTATTACATCCAGAACCAGACCAAGCCGTCGGACACCCGCCAGACCGTGGCCCGCATGTTGTCGGTCATGCGCAACGTGGCGCAGCCTTTCGTGCGGCCAGACCCGAAGCGGCCGGAGGCGTCGCATACGATCTGGCGGGCCGTCGCCGACTCGACCGACCGGCTCTATTTCTTCGAATCGACGCTCAGCCCGAACATCGTCTGGGTCAACTTGCCGCTCATCGACCTTTCCGTCGGCGCTCCGATCCGCAAGCTCGACCTGTCCGGGGCGGACAGCGATCTGGTCGGCGAGGTGAGCAGCCAGTTCAAGCCGGCCGCGCCGCTGGAATTCAAGAAAGGCGGCTCCTGACGGGGCGGAACCCTGAGGACAGATACAACGTCATCTTTATATCTGCGTTGTGGCGCTCGCACGCCGCGCGACATGATTGCGGGCGCTCGCCGTGCAGCCCTGCCACCGCACCGGGCCGGAAGCGCCGCGCCGTTTGTTAAGGACGGATTGTGGTGCATTGCAGCACTGAGGCTATGCGCCGGCGATGCTGTCGCACCAGAGTATTCCTGCCACATCAGCAACCTCCTGCTTTGGTCATGCCATGATCACGCACGAAATCGGCCCGGATGCCGACCGCAAGGTAAGGATCTCTCCGGTCAACTCGCACAATGAGTGGGATCCACTCGAGGAAGTGATTGTCGGAAGGCTCGAAGGCGCGACGATCCCATCCGCCCATCCGGTCGTCGCCTGTAACATTCCGGGAATGGCGGCACGGGCGCAAGCGCTGCTCGGGGGCTTCCGCTATCCAAGGATGTTGATTGAACCGGCTCAGCGCGAGCTCAATGGCTTTGTTGCGCTGTTGCAGTCGCTTGGCGTGGTGGTCACCCGGCCGGAACCGGTTGATTTCAAGAAGCGCTTCAGCACGCCCGAATGGTCTTCGCGCGGCTTCTGCAACTCCTGCCCGCGCGATAGCATGCTGGTGATCGGAGACGAAATTATTGAAACGCCCATGGCGTGGCCCAGCCGCTATTTCGAGACCCATTCCTTTCGTCCGGTCCTGAAGGACTATTTCCGTCGCGGCGCCCGCTGGACTGCCGCGCCACGGCCGCAACTCACGGACGAACTGTATAACGCCGATTTCAGACGGCCCGAAGAAGGTGAGCCGATGTCATATATTCTGACTGAATTCGAACCGGTGTTCGACGCTGCCGATTTCGTTCGCTGCGGGCGCGATCTGTTTGTAACCCTCAGCAATGTCACCAATGCATCCGGCATCGAATGGCTGCGCCGCCATCTCGGCGACGGCTATCGCATCCACGAGATCGAGAGCCGCTGTCGTAGCCCGATGCACATCGACACGACCATTTTGCCGCTGGGGCCGGGCAGGCTTCTGATCAATCCCGAATACATCGACGTCAGCCGCCTCCCGGACATACTGAAGAAATGGGACATTCTCGTCGCTCCCGAGCCTGATCCGATCACCGATCGCTTGCTCAATATCACGTCGCTATGCGGAAAATGGCTCAACATGAATGTACTGATGGTGGACGAAAAGCGCATCATCGTTGATCCGCATCATGTGCGAACGATGCGTGCGATCGAGCAATGGGGTTTCGAGCCGATCCCCTGCGAATTCCTGCATTACGCCGCATTTGGCGGCGCATTCCATTGCGCGACGCTCGACATCAGGCGGCGCGGGGCGCTCGAGAGCTATTTTTGAGGATTGGCACGCCTATCCGGACTCGAGGCGCAGTCCGACGATGCCAAGTACAATGAGACCAATCGAGGCGAGCCGGGTCGCGGTCGTCGGCTCGTCGAACAGATAGATTCCGAAGAGAGTGGCGACGGCGATGCTCGCGCCGGTCCACGCGGCGTAGGCCGTGCCCATCGGGATCGTCTTCACGGCGAGGCCAAGACAACCGACGCTGGCGCCCATAAAACCCACGGTGACCAGGATCGACGGCAGGCGCGAGAGACCTTCGGAATATTTGAGAGCGATCAGCCAACCCACCTCGCAAAGGCTGCCAATGAATAAGATCACCCAGGCCATGAGAGGTTCTCCCAAAAGATGGGCTTAACGATCCTCGACGGAGTTCGTGTCAGAATTCCACGGTCTCGCTATTCTGCCAACTCGTTCCGCCAAGCCCTTACACTTTGCAAGTGCACGCTGGAAGGCTACGGAAAAGCCGGCTTGTCGGATCACCCTGGGTAAGCGGTTCAAGAGCCAACAAATATGAGTCGATCATCAATTGAGAGCTGCCTGGGCACCTGATGGAGATTTCGTCTACGGCCGCCGTGGTGATCGAACAGCACGGCATGTCGGCTCATGGCCCGAAGCGAAAGTGCTGGAGCGCGCCCGACATTTCCGGAGCTGGGGTCAGATCGGCTGTGCCACCCGCCTGCCGGCCACAGCCGCCCTTGGTCCGAAGTTGACATCCAAAATAGTAGGCTCCGGTAGAATCTACTTCGCTCTTACGACCCCGCCGCAAATCCCCCAGCCTCGAAAAAGACTGGTTGCTCGCGGTCGGCCAATCGGGATGGTGAGCCTTCGCAGGACCGCGCAGAAGTGCGGCTCGATCCCTCTTGCGGTGGTGGCCTGACGGTGGACAAGGGTGGGGAGTCGGGCGATTCAGCGATGAGCAGACGACGTAATGTCACGCCCCGGGCGTCCAGTCAGCGCGAGAGGCCGTATCGTTTGGGCATCATCACTGGAAAGCAATGAGTTGAGAAGAGAACTAGGGTTTAGTTTCCCATTTCAAACAAAACTCAATGTCGTCCCATCCGATACACGCCTTATGTTCATCCCAATTGACACAGATCTTCTTTTTTCCAAAACTTACACAGTATTTTCCCGATGCCTTTGCCAAGGATGGCTCGACATATATTGTCTTTCCATCGATCTCGGTTCGCACCAAAATGGTTTTGCCTTTTTTGTCCGTTACTGTTGTTTTGTCTTTACTGAGAAACAGATCTTCATCGGTCATGGTTCTTTCTCCTAAATTGCGCGCTGCCACTTGCGTCCCGGTTCGATGTCAAGCGGTCAACTCAATATAAAACCGACCAGCACCCGTTAGCTTGGCGCGAACTTGAATTCAGTCATGCTTACACCTAGAAGTAGAAATTATCTCAGAATACTACGTGTTGATTTCGATCAAAGTCGGTCGGTCCGTCTACGACGAAAACACCCAAGCTAAAGCTGCCGGGAATGCTGGCAAGCCAGGATGTCCGCCCCAACGGTCGCGACCGGGGGCGGCTGAGTCGGGCAAAACGCGCGAAGATTTGTGCCGGTCCGATCGTACGGGAGTGCCGTAGGGGACGAAAAATCATGGGCGCGCAAAAACTCATTTCGCCAGCCGTTTCAACGCGCAAGGGCTGGTGAGGCCGTAGTCCCGAAATTTTCCTCTTTCTTTTTATCAGAAATCATGGATGATGCACGCATCCCGCCTCGACGAGAGGGGCGTTGCGCGCGATCGTCACGACACGCGAGGCGGGGATGCGATGGACGTTTTTGCGGCGTGAGACGAACGCGGCGAGGGCGGACGTGAAGTCGTGTGGTTCTGGCATCCCGACGCTGATGCTAAGTTGCTTGGGTGATGATCCGAGCGACGACGGTGGCCAAAAAGCCCGGTGCACCGAGAAGAGCACGATATAAGCGTTAAAACCGTCGCGCAGGGAAGGCCGGGACGTCTCGGCCGAACCTGTGGTTCCTGCCCCGTGCATTTTGTTCGCACGGGGGCCATGGGGGCGGCGAGCTCCCGGCCTTCCCTGCGCCCTCTCGATCTTCGAAAGGGCATGTCGATCGCAAGACCCGGGCGTGATCCGCCGCGGGACGACGACGTCATGTCTGCTGCTGTTTGAGATGTGAATCTGGACGTGGATCGACTGCTGTCGACCGATCCACCGGCAGCTCCAGTCGCACACTGAAGTCGCCTGCCACTCCGCTGAACCGCAGACGGCCGCCATGGGCCTGCGCGACCTCGCTCGCAATGGCGAGGCCGAGGCCTGAGCCGTGGGAGCCGTCGCCCTTCTGGAAGGGAGATAGCAATCGCTGCTGCGCCTCGGCGGCGATGCCGGGGCCGTCATCCCAGACGATGATCGCGACATGGCTCGCCTTGCTTTCCACCGTCACCATCAGCCGCATCTTTGCACCATGCGCCAGCGCGTTGTGAATGAGATTGGCGAGTGCCTCGCGCAGGCTGATGGCATCGACGGCGATGACGGCATCGTCTTCTGCTGGCACGAAGCTGACGGAGACCTCGCGGTCGAGCGACAGCGGCACGCTCTGCGATAGCACCGACTTGGCCAGCGCGTTGATGTCGGTCGCGGCGAAGCGCGGCGCCTGGGCGCGGTGCTGGATCATGGCGTGATCGAGCAGTTGGCTGGTGAGGCGGGCGAGATCCGCGATGCGACCGCGCAGCCTGTCGAGCGCCTTCGGGTCCTTGGTCTGATCGCTCAGCAGCTCGACCTCGGCATCGATCGCAGCGAGCGGCGTGCGCAGCTGGTGGGTGGCGTCGGCGATGAAGCGCTGCATCAGCGTGATGCGCTCGGCAAGGCGTTGCATGAAGCCGTCGATCGCGCCGACCAGCGCGCGCACCTCGCGCGGCGGCGTCATCGCGATCGGGCTCAGATCGTCCGGCCGGCGCTTGATGATCTCGGCCTCGATCCGCGTCAGCGGTGCGAACACCAGCCGCAGGCATAACGCAGTCGCCACCAGCGCCAGCACGCTCATCGCAGCGATCAGGCCGATCGCCTTGGAGGCGAGATCCCAGGTCAGTGCGTCGCGGGCGCGCAGGGTCTGCGCCAGCACGATCTGGCTCCAGCCGTCGCCGGGCGCACCGTCGAGCTTGCGCGCCACCGCGGCGATGCGCACGGCCTGGTCGCGATAGATGCCGTCGCGCAACACCACGCCCTCGCGCAGCGCCCTGGCGGGTGCGGTGACGGCGAGATCGTCATAGCCGGCGACGACGACGCCGCGCGGATCGGTGACGCGATAGAATACGAGATCATAGGCGGAGAGCGTCGCGAACGCTGCCGCCGGCGGATCCAGCGTCACGACGCCACCCTGCATGTAGATGTTCTCGGCGATCTGCACGGCGCCGCCGGCGAGCAGCTTGTCGTAGGCGTCGCGCGCGGCGGTGGCGGCATATTGCCAGGCGGCGAGGCTCAGCACGACGGCGCCGACGGCCAGGATCGCGCCGATCGCGATCAGCAGCCGCGCGCGCAGCGAGGTCCTGAGGTCACGAAGCGTGGAGCTGATAGCCAAGGCCGCGCTCGGTCTTGATTTCGACTGTTGTCGCCGCCAGCTTGCGCCGCAGCCGGGCGACGAACTGCTCGATCGCGTTCGGGCTCGGGTCCTGGTCGAAGCTGAACAACTGCTCGACCAATTCCTCCTTGGCGACGTAGCGGCCGGGACGCGCCGCGAGAATCTCCAGCACGGTCAGCTCGCGCCGCGTCAGGTCCAGCGGCTGGCCGGCGACGCTGGCGGTGCGCCCGGCGCGGTCGATCACCAGCGGCCCGAGGGTCAGCAGATTGTCGGACTGGCCGGCGGCCCGGCGCAGCAGCGCCCGCGCTCGCGCCTCCAGCTCGCGATAGTCGAACGGCTTGATCAGGTAGTCGTCGGCGCCGAGGTCGAGCGCGCCGATGCGGTCGTCCACCGCCGAGCGCGCGGTCAGCACCAGCACCGGCGTGCGCAGGCCGCGCTTGCGCAGGTGCTTGAGCACGGCAAAGCCGTCCATGTTCGGCAGCATCACGTCGAGCACGATCAGGTCATAGGTCTGCACCTCGATCAGCTCGCTCGCGGTGCGGCCGTCCTTTTCCCAGTCGACGGCGTAGCCGATCCGCTCGAACCGGCTGGTCACGGCGGCGCCGATCTCGGGCGTGTCTTCCACCAGCAGGATGCGCACGGTCTCGTTGTCCGCCTCGGAGTCAGGTTCGCGTCAGTCTCCTCCTCTATCACCTCGGATAAGGGCGCCGAAGTGCACCAAGCGAAATTTCGCACTGCAATATAACGGAGGGGAGGACGCATGACCGTCCATCAATCGCCATCTCAGTTCGAGCCGCTGCTCTCCGTCGAGGGCGTGACGCTCCAGTACAAGACGCCGGACACCTTGGTCACGGCGACCTACCGCGTCGATTTCAAGGTCTTCGATTCCGACCGCTTCGTGCTGCTGGGGCCCTCCGGCTGCGGCAAATCCACCCTTCTGAAGGCGATCGGCGGCTATCTGAAGCCAACCGAGGGCCGCATCCGCCTCAAGGGACACGACGTCAGCGAGCCCGGCCCGGACCGCATGATGGTATTTCAGGAATTCGACCAGCTCCTGCCGTGGAAGACCGTGCGCGAGAACGTCGTGTTCGCGCTGACGGCCAGCGGCCGGCTCGGCGCGGCCGAGGCCAACGAGCGCGCCAGGTCCTATATCGACAAGGTCGGCCTCACCAAGTTCATCGACTCCTATCCGCACATGCTCTCCGGCGGCATGAAGCAGCGCGTCGCGATCGCCAGGGGCATGGCGATGGAGCCGGACGTGCTGCTGATGGACGAGCCGTTCGCCGCGCTGGACGCGCTGACCCGGCGCAAGATGCAGGATGAGCTCCTGCAATTGTGGCAGGACACCCGCTTCACCGTGCTGTTCGTGACGCATTCGATCGAGGAGGCGATCAAGATCGGCTCGCGCATTCTGCTGCTGTCGCCGCATCCCGGCCGTGTCCGCGCCGAGCTCAACAGCGTGCCGCCGGGCACGATGGGCTCGCCCGAACAGGTCGCGCTCGAAGGGCGCATCAACGACATGCTGTTCGGCCATCACTGAGACACGAGGAGAGCATCATGAGCGAGACGATGGCGCTGCGCCCCGAAATCGTCAATGCAGACACGCCCCTCGGCGACGTCAAGGTCGAGGCCAGCCTGTCCTGGCTGGAACGCATCTACCACGTCGGTGCGGTCCGCAAGGCCATCATCCTGGTGGCGCTGGCCGGGCTGTGGCAGGCCTATGGATTGTGGCTCGGCAATCCCCTGTTGTTTCCGACCTTCACCGACACGCTCTCGGCCTTCTTCGAGAACATCGGCAACGGCATCATCCCTGCGCGCACCCTGGTGTCGCTGGAGACGCTGCTGATCGGCTACGGCATCGGCATCGCGCTGGCGGCCGTGCTGACCACGATCGCGATCGGATCGCGGATCGGCGCCGACATGCTGGAGGCGCTGACCTCGATGTTCAATCCGCTGCCGGCGATCGCATTGCTGCCGCTGGCGCTGATCTGGTTCGGCCTCGGCAAGGGCAGCATCATCTTCGTGCTGGTGCATTCGGTGTTGTGGGCGATCGCGCTCAACACCCATTCCGGCTTCCGCTCGGTGTCGAACACCTTGCGCATGGTCGGCCTGAACTACGGCCTGCGCGGGTTGAAGCTGGTGCGCTTCATCCTGATCCCGGCTGCATTTCCGGCCATCCTCACCGGCCTGAAGGTGGGCTGGGCCTTCGCCTGGCGCACCCTGATCGCGGCCGAGCTGGTGTTCGGCGTGTCCTCGGGTTCCGGCGGCCTCGGCTGGTTCATCTTCGAGAACCGCAACCAGTTGGAGACGGCCAACGTGTTCGCCGGCCTGTTCACCGTGATCTTCATCGGCCTCGTCGTCGAGAACGTCGTGTTCGCCACCATCGAGCGCAAGACGGTGCGGCGCTGGGGCATGCAGCACTGATTTTCGAGTTATAAGCACAACAACAAGGAAGGGAGACGACCATGTCCTGGAGCAAATCACTCACGGCCGCCGCGCTCGGCCTCACCGCGCTGCTCGGCGCCACCGGCGCCTCGCAGGCCGAGGTCAAGGAGATCAGGCTCTCCAAGGGCTACGGCATCCTCTATCTGCCGCTGATCGTGATGGAGGATCAGAAGCTGATGGAGAAGCAGGCGGAGAAGGCCGGGCTCGGTCCGTTCAAGGTGAACTGGCAGATGCTCGACGGCGGCAACATCATCAACGACGCGATGATGGCCGGCTCGCTCGACATCGCCGGCACCGGCGCGCCCGGCTTCATCACGCTGTGGGCCAAGGCGAAGGGCATTCCGGCGGTGGAGGTGGTCGGCGTCAGCGGCCTCTCTTCGACCTCGCTGTGGATGAACACCAACAATCCTGAGATCAAGTCGCTGAAGGATTTCAAGCCGAGCGACAAGATCGCCCTGCCGGGCATCAAGACCTCGCTGTCGGCGGTCATGCTGCAGATGATGGCGGCGCAGGAGTTCGGCAAGGAGAACTACGCCAAGCTCGATCCGATGACTGTCGGCCTGCCGCATCCGGAGGCGCTGGCGGCGCTCACCTCGGGCAAGACCGAGATCACGGCGCATTTCACCTCGCCGCCGTTTTCCTACATCGAGCTGAAGGATTCGAAGATTCGCCGCGTCGCCAATTCCGCCGACGTGCTCGGACGGATGACGATGGACGTGGTGTTCGCGCCCAAGCGCTTCGTCGACGCCAATCCCAAGGTCGTGCAGGCGTTCCTCGACGCGCTCGACGAGGCCTGCACGCTGATCGCCAACGACAAGGCTGCCGCGGCCGAGATCTATGCCCGCACCGCCAAGGTGAAGACCACCAAGGAGGACGTGCTGGAGATGCTGCAGGACAAGGACACCTGGTTCTCGTCGACGCCAGAGGGCGTGCTGAAGATCGCCGAGTTCATGCACGGCGTCGGCTCGATCAAGGTCAAGCCGGCGAGCTGGCAGGACATGTTCGTGACCCAGCTACGCGACCGCAAGGGCAGTTGAGCGAGACCCGTCACGGCCTGCGCGGCCAATGACTGGCATCCGCGAGGTCGCCCGGGAACTCTCCCGAACCCACGCTCCGGCCGCCGAGACTTATGTCCGGCGGCCGCCGGCCGTCATTGCGCCGCTGCCCAAGCTGTGCTCTGACGAGGCGGCACAACCGGGAGAAGGGGGACGCGCGATGCGGAAATTGCTGACCGTGCTGGCGGCGCTGATGACGCTGAGCCTGACCAATTGCGGCTACAATGCCATCCAGACCAATGACGAGCAGGTCAAGGCGGCTTGGTCCGAGGTCGTCAACCAGTATCAACGCCGCGCCGACCTCGTGCCCAACCTGGTCAACAGCGTGAAGGGCTTTGCCCAGCAGGAGAAGGACGTGCTGCTCGGCGTCACCAACGCCCGCGCCAAGGTCGGCAGCGTCCAGGCCACGCCCGACGTCGTCAACGATCCCGCTGCGCTGCAGAAGTTCCAGGCCGCGCAGAGCGAACTGACCGGCGCGCTGTCGCGGCTGCTGGTCGTCACTGAGAATTATCCGCAGCTGAAATCGGACGCGCTGTTCCGCGACCTGATGTCACAGCTCGAAGGCACCGAGAACCGCATCACGGTGGCGCGCAACCGCTTCATCAAGGCGGTCCAGGAATACAACGTCGGCATCCGCACCTTCCCGAATAACCTGACCGCAATGATGTTCGGCTACAAGGAGAAGGCCAACTTCACGGTCGAGAACGAACGCGAGATCTCGGTGGCGCCGAAGGTCGATTTCAACGCGCCGTCGCCTGCGCCGTCGAAATAGCCGGAGCAGGGAATCGTGCGCGCGCTGCCGGTCCTCAAGGCGCTGCTTGCGACGCTGCTCGTCTGCTTCGCAACGATGGTGCTGGCCGACGTCGCGGTGCCGCAGCTCACCGGCCGCGTCGTCGACCAGACCGGCACGCTGTCCTCCTCGGACATCGCAGGCCTCACGCAGAAGCTGAAGGACCTGGAAACCCGCAAGGGCAGCCAGGTCGCGGTGCTGATCGTGCCGACGACGCAGCCCGAGACCATCGAGCAGTTTTCGCTCCGCGTCGCCGAGACCTGGAAGATCGGGCGCAAGAAGGTCGACGACGGCGCGCTGCTGGTGATCGCCAAGAACGACCGCAAGCTGCGCATCGAGGTCGGCTACGGCCTCGAAGGCAGCCTCACCGACGTCACCGCGCGGCGCATCATCGACGAGGTCATCACGCCGAAATTTCGCAGCGGTGATTTCGCCGGCGGCATCGACGCCGGCGTCGATCGCATCATCGGCGTGATCAATGGGGAGACCCTGCCGGTGCCGCAGCCCCAGGCCTCGCACGGCACGGATCTCGACATCGACTCGATCTCCTCCTTCGCGCCGGTGGCGCTGTTTGGTGCGCTGGTGATCGGCGGCATCCTGCGGACCCTGCTCGGACGACTGATCGGATCGCTCGCGACCGGCGGCGCTATGGGCGTGATCGCCTGGCTGCTGGTGGGATCGGCGGGTCTCACGGCGCTGTCGGCCATTGCCGGCTTCGTCATCGCTTTCATTGCCGACAGTTTCGCCGGGATGAATACGCCGGGCAGCGGCCGCCGCGGCGGCTGGTCGAGCGGATCGTCCTCAGGCGGTTGGAGCAGCGGCAGCTCGAGCGACAGCGGAAGCTTTTCCGGCGGTGGCGGCAGCTTCGGCGGCGGCGGCGCCTCGGGCAGCTGGTAAGGACGGGATGCGCGACCATGGGCATCAAGCGGATCGGGCGGCATCTCCTGCATCATCCCTGGCAGATGAAGCGTATCTTCACGCCGGACGTGCTCGCGCGCATCGAGCAGGCGATCAAGGATGGCGAGCGCACCCATGCCGGCCAGCTTCGCTTCGTCGTCGAGGGCGCGCTCGACGGCCGGCCGCTATGGCGCGACCAGCCGCCGCGCGAGCGCGCGTTGGACCTGTTCTCGCACCTGCGGATCTGGGACACCGCGCACAACAATGGCGTCCTGATCTATCTGCTCTTGGCCGATCGCGACGTCGAGATCATCGCCGACCGCGGCATCCACGACCGTGTCGGCGCGGCGGGTTGGGAGGCGATCTGCCGGGCGATGGAGGCTGAGTTTCGCGCCGGCCGCTTTGAGCAGGGCGTGGTCGATGGCATTGCCGCGGTGTCACGCGAGCTCGCCAGGCACTACCCGCCGCACACCGGCGATCCCAACGAGCTGCCCGACGCGCCAGTGGTGCTGTAGCGATCCATTCCGCGGCACACGTCTCGCTCAACCCGACTTGAAATTGGCGGGCACGATTCCAACCCCGTCATTGCGAGCGCAGCGAAGCAATCCAGACCGTCTCTGCGGAGGGATTCTGGATTGCTTCGCGGCGCCGCTGCGCTCGCAATGGCGCGGACGGAGCCGTGTTTGCCATTCACGTCGTCGTCGCAGAAGCGCCGTACCGCTTCGCCATCGCCCCCGCCATCTCCGTCATCTTCGCCCGCAACTCGGGCGGATCGAGCACTTCGACCTCCGGCCCGAAGCGTAGCAGCTCGCCAACCGCATGCCATAGTGTTGTTCCGGTCGGGATCGTCGCGATGCGCCAGCCATCGGCATCGGCTTCGTCGGCCAGGCGCGTGCGGGCGCGCACATAGGGCTGACTCAGCGCCTCTAGCAGCCGCACGCCGAGCGGTGACAGCCGCACCGTTGCGAGCTTCGGATGCAGCTCCGCTTCCAGCCGCTCGGTCGCAGCCCGCCAATAGGCGGCGAGATCGAAGTCGGCGGGCCGCGCGAAGGTCTCCACTGTGACGGTGCAATCGAGCACGCGCGCCACGCGATAGGTGCGCACGCTGCGCTCGACCTGCCCTGCGAGATACCAGCCGCCGCCCTTGAGCACGAGGCCGAGCGGCGCCACCCGGCGGCGCTTCTCGGCGCGCCAGCTCTGATAGCGGATGTCGATCAGGCGGTCGGCGAGCAGCGCGTCCGCAATGGTTCGCAGATGCGTCGGCTCCTCGGACTCGCCGAACCAGCCAGGCGCGTCGAGATGGAAGCGCGCCTGCATGCGGCCGGCATTGGCGCGCAGGCTCTCCGGCAGGGCCGCCACCAGCTTGGTCTGCGCCGCGCTCATCGCGCCATCGAGCCCGAGCGCGGCGGCGGGGCCCGGCAGGCCCGCCATGAACAGTGCGTCGGTTTCCGTCGGCGACAGCCCGTTCAGCCGCACGCGATAGCCGTCGAGCAGGCGGAATCCGCCTTCGGCGCCGCGCTCGGCATAGACCGGGATCCCCGCCGCGGCGAGCGCGTCGATGTCGCGATAGATCGTGCGCACCGAGACCTCGCAGGCGTCTGCGAGCTCGGGCGCGGTAACCTGTCCCCTGGCCTGCAGGGTGGTGAGGATCGAGAGCAGCCGGCTCGCGCGCATGCCCTTCTTTAAACATACCTGACACACCTTGTCAGGTATGGTGTGCGACAAGCCCGCACCGCAGCCGGCAATGGGAGGACACCATCATGACCGCCGACGACAAGATCACGCTGTATTACTCGCCGCAGACCCGCGCCGCCGGCACCCGCGTCCTGCTCGAGGAGCTGGGCGCGCCCTACGATCTGCATGTCCTCAACATGAAGGCGGGCGAGCAGCGCAAGCCGGAGTTCCTGGCCGTCAATCCGCTCGGCAAGGTGCCGACGATCGGACATCGCGGCCAGATCGTGACCGAGCAGGTCGCGATCTTCATCTATCTCGCTGATCTGTTTCCGCAAGCGGGGCTGACGCCGGCGCTCGACGATGCCATGCGCGGGCCCTATCTGCGCTGGATCGCCTATTACGGTGCGTCGTTCGAGCCCGCCGTGATCGACCATTTCATGAAGCGCGAACCGGCCCCGATCACGCAGTCGCCCTACGCCGACTACGACACGATGCTGGGTGCGCTTGAGCAGCAGCTCGCCAAGGGGCCGTATCTGCTGGGCGAGCGCATGACCGCTGCCGACATTCTGTGGGGCGTCGCCTTCAACTGGACCATGATGTTCGGCGTCGTGCCGCGCAAGGACGTGTTCGTGCGCTATGCCGAGCGCGTCACCCAGCGTCCGGCGTTCCAGCGCGTCACCGCCGCGGATGCCGAGATGGCGGCCCAGCACGCGGCCGCCGCCGGCGTCTGAGCGCCAGCATCGACGCAATCGAGCGAGGTCCCGCCGGCAACGGGACCTCGCTCGTGCGATTGCACGTTGTCCGCCAGGCGCGGGTCGCCGAACGTCCGACCTCCCGCGTCGCCGTCGCTAATTCAGGCTGATCCCCGTGAGCGGCGTGCCGTCGACGCCGTTGTTGCTGATCGCGTTGTTCTTGAAGGACGAGACGGAGCCGCCGCCGGTCTGGACGACGCCGTTGGCGTTGCCCTGGATGACGGAATTTCCCAACGTCACGATGGCGCCGCTGCCGCTCGCCAGAACGCCGGTGTTGTTGAACTCGGAGGTCAGCCGGTCGAGAAACACGCCCATCCCCGGCTTTCCGGCCGGGACCGTGGCGGATATCCCGGCATTGGCATTTTCGATGGCCTTCGTGTTCGAGACGAGCACGCTGATCGCGCTGCTCGAATTCGCGGTCGAGACCGTGACGCCGAACGCGGACGCCTTGAGCGAGGAGTCCGCGATCACCACCTGTGCCGCACCGGTCGGCGCGACCGAGATTGCGCTTTGCGAGAAGTTCTCGAAGGTACAGTTCTCGACGACGAGCTTTCGGCCGGCCAGGAAATTGACGCCGTTGAGGCCGAGGGTTGTGCCGGCGCCGTTGATGCTCAGATTGCGCAGGATGATGACGTCGTTGGCGCCGGCATTCACGTTGATGCCGTTGGTCGCCGACGCCAGGATCGAGGCCATGGTCCCCCCGCCGTCGATCGTGATCGATTTGGTGATCGTGACGGCGCCGTAGCCGCCGGGATCGAGCACGTCGATCTCACCGCCGGCGGCGGTCTTCGAGATCGCACCGGCGAAGGTCTTGCAGGGCGCCGTGCGGCTGCACGGGTTGACGTCGTCGCCGACGCCGGACACCCAGGTCCGCGTCGCCTGCGCGTGAGCCCCTGGCGAGGCAAGGATCAAAAGTGCGGCGCACAAAAATCCGATCGAAGAAATGAGCTTTCGCATGAGCGCTCCCCTTGAAATGCTGGAGATGAAAAAATAACCCGAACGCAGAGTATTAGTCTACGAAAGCAACCAGAGCGTTCATCGAAAAGGACGAGGCGAGACGGCACATTTGCGATCGAGAACCGGCGCCCAGCCGAAACGCGGTGAGAATTCATGACGACGCCGGCAAGACAGCTCATAGTTTGCTCGCCTTCGCCCCTCCTGCCAATTGAGTGCACATTGTCCTGTGATTTGGCGCAGGCGCCTTGGAAGATCGCTCTGCGCAGGATCAACGTTTTTTTTAAGAGCGACGTAAGTAAAAATGTTTGAAGTATTCGGCGCCGCCCCTCTGGCGGAGTGGGTCGAAACTCGTTCTGCGAGATAAGTCTTTTTCGGGAGAAGTCGCGTGATTGAAAGGGTCTGGGTGAGTGACTGCTTCATGGACTCTTCCAATATTTCGAAATTCAATCTGAACCCGGATGACCAGGGCAAGGATTACTGGCAAGATACCGAATATCGGGAAGAACTGGACCGTCTGGACAAGCTCATGCGCAAGCACGAGGACGGTGAAACGTTGACGGAAGATGAGCGTCCGAAGCGGGCCTACCCGAGGTACAAGGATCGGCGTATTGGAAAGTTGTCCGATTTCTTTCGGGTCAATGCCTTCATCGTTGTCTCTTCCGATTTTGCCGAAGTGCTTGGGAGATTCGACCTTGGAAAGGGCGGCCTGTCCAACATAGAGCTCTATCAGGGCAATCGCGTCGAACTGGTGCCGGGGGCCTGGTATTTCCTAAATCTCGGATGTCAGAAGCAGACCTTTCGTTCCGGGCGATCAACCGGCGGTTTCGTTCAGCCGGACTTGTGGCCCAAGGGCAAACTGATGGTTAGCTTGCCCAAAGACAACCAAATTGCGGTCGGGGCGGCAGCTCTGGAAGGTTGTGACCTCTGGACCGACCCGAGCCTTGCGGGTGCGCTGTTTCTGAGCGGGCGGCTCGAGGCTGCGCTGAAGGCCGCGAAGCTGACCCGTAACGTGCGGCGAGCACGGTGCATGATCGTCAATGAAGATTGAGGGGCGCAATGGGCTGAAGCCAGAGACCTCGGCATCTCTCGCAAGGGAGTTGAGGTGACAGTCCTGGACCGCAAACTTAGTTCGTGGATGGAGAGGCTTGTTAATCATCGATCACGCGCTGGGACAGCGGAACGACCGGTGGAGGCTCGGGGGCGGCCAGGAAGTTGAGGTGCTCCGCAAAGCTGCCTCTCCGATCGACGTCCATCTTCAGGCCGATACGCCCCGCCAACCTGTGGCGCGCGGCGGCGAACCAGCGAAAAACCTCGTAGAATATCGGGCAGTGGCTCTCATATCCAAAATGAGGGATCCCCACGAGACACGGTTGACCGAACCCCATTTCTTCATGATCACGCCTGGTGCCGTCGCCGTGTGAGGCATTCCATCTGATGTCGGCGTTCTTCGACACCACAAGATCGCCAGCGAAGATCGAGATGTCGTGGACGATGCTGATGCCGTGATATGGACCGGTCCACGCCGGCTCGTAGTCATGAATGGCTGAAATGACTTCGCCGTCGCTCGGCAACAGGTGTCCGCCATATCTGAATATCCAGCTGTCGAGTGTCGGCAGAAATCGGGTCCGATAGCGTCAGCTTGACCTTGCCCCTGGGGCTTAATCCAGTTTGAAGTTCGTTCTGGCCCAACGAGGACCAGAGCATGAAGCGCAGCCGCTTTACGGAAGAGCAGATCATTGGGATTTTGAAGGAGCACGAGGCTGGCGTTCCGGTCGCCGATCTGTGCCGCAAGCATGGTGTGAGCGACGCCAGCATCTACAAGTGGAAGGCCAAGTTCGGCGGAATGGACGTCTCGGAGGCCAAGCGGCTGAAGACGCTGGAGGACGAGAACACGCGGCTCAAGCGGCTGCTGGCGGACGCCATGCTGGACAATGCCGCCCTGAAGGATCTCCTGGGAAAGAAGTGGTGACGCCCGCGGCGAAGCGGAAAGCTGTCGCACATCTCGTGGGCGTTCACGGGATGAGCGAACGGCGGGCGTGTAAAGCCATCGGCTGTTGCCGCATGACAGTCAGATATCGGACGAGCCGGGCCGATGATGCCGGGCTGCGGCAGCGCATGAGGGCGATCGCCCATGAGCGTCGCCGCTTCGGCTATCGTCGCCTGCACGTCCTGCTCAAGCGGGAGGGCTATCTGGTCAATCACAAGAAGCTGTTCCGGCTGTACCGGGAGGAACGGCTCACGGTGCGCCGCAGAGGTGGCCGCAAGCGCGCTATCGGGACGCGAGCACCGATGACGGTGCCGCTGCTCTCGAATGATCGCTGGTCGCTCGACTTCGTGTCGGATCAGATGACCGACGGCCGGCGCTTCCGCGTCCTGACCGTGGTCGACGACTGCACCCGCGAATGCCTGGCGCTGGTGGCCGACACCTCACTCTCGGGCGCCCGGGTCGCTCGGGAGCTGGACCGGCTGGTGGCCGAGCGCGGCAAGCCCAAGATGGTGGTGAGCGACAACGGCAGCGAGTTCACGAGCAATGCCATTCTGACATGGACCGATCAGAGCCGTGTCGCCTGGCACTACATCGCACCGGGGAAACCCATGCAGAACGCCTTCATCGAGAGCTTCAACGGCCGCCTGCGGGATGAACTGCTGAACGAGACGCTGTTCACCTCGCTCGCCCAGGCCCGCGTTGCGCTCCGATGCTGGCAGACCGACTATAACGACTCTAGGCCGCACTCCCAGCTCGGATGGAAGACGCCATCCGCGTTCGCCGCCACCTGCAATCCGCGTCGGGATCTGGCGCTGCGCTATGTCGAGAGCTCCGCGCCAGCTCCCGCCGCTACCACCGCCCGGATGGGCACATCCAACCGCCCGAACGAACTCAGACCTGGATAAAACTTGGGGGCAAGGTCAGCCAGTCGGCACCCGGCCTTCCCTGCGCCCTCCGACTAATGAGGAGGGAATGATCGTCAAAGCTCGGGCGCCATCGCGCCGCGAGAGCGGCTCCGTTCGTCTCCGCGTCGACCGCGCTACGCCGTGTGCCGAGCGAGCCTGCTGCCACCGGGCGAGGCCGCCCAGAGCTGAATATTCGGGCACCGCCCGCCACATCTGCTCCACTTTGTCGGCGCAAATCCGCCCGGTATGAATCCCTAAAACTCAGGTAAGCCTTCCAAAAGTAAGATTTTGGCAATCAATCGAACGCTAACTAAGGTTACCAAGTGCTCAACGTCATGCGGAGACTCTGAACGTGAGCGACCAAAAGCCCGAACGGGCCAGCCTTGGCGTGGCCGATACGACTGGCATGGCCAGTGCGAGTGTCGACCTGATGCCGAAGACATCCGCGTTCCCCGATGCAGTCGACTTGGCCGTGCCTGCGATCGCGACCGTCGCCCCGCCCATGATCGCGCCGGATCACGAAGCGCCTGCGGCTGACCGTCCGGGCATCGACCCCAAGGCGGCGATCGTGGAAGCGGTGACCGCGCCCGAGCCGCAGGCCGAGGCCAACAAGTCTGAGATCAAGACCGAGATGACGGCCGACACCGAGATCGGGACGATCAGCGTCAAGCCGGTCAAGCCCGAGCAGGTCAAGGTCGAAGCCCTTACGGCCGAGCCGGAAAAGATCGAGCCCGCCAAGATCCAAGCGGCGAAGCCGGAGCGAGCCAAACCAGAGCCCGCGCGGCTCGACCTGGTCAAGTCCGACAAGGGCAAATCCGACAAGGTCAAGCCCGAGCTGACCAAGGCCCAGGCGGCGGGGGGCAACCTTGCGGCGACGGGCAAAGTCGAAGCCGCAGCGAGCTCGAGTGCTGCGAGATCTCCCTCGACGATCCTGGATCTGATCAGGACGGAGCCGGTCAAGTCGGAGCCGATCAAGACGGCTGCGGCCGGTGAGCTCCTCAAGGTCGAGACACCGAAGCTGTCGATGCTCGCGGCCAATGCGCCGAAAGTCGGCCCGATGGCGGCGGCTGCGCCGAAGCCGGAGACGGCCATCAAGCCGGACGCGCCGATCAAGTCCGTGGCTGCCACCAAGACAGAAGCCGTCGTCCGGCCAGAGCCGGCTGCCAAGCCGGAGACTGTTGCCAGGCCAGAGACTGTCGCCAAGTCGGAGGCCAAGTCGGAGCCCGTTGCCAAGCAGGCATCCGCGGCCAAACCCGAGGTGTCCGCGACGCGCCCGGTCACGCCAGTCCAGGCGGATGCCGGACCGGCGACCAGGGCGGGTGCTTTTGCCGCGGTCGACAAGGCCGCGGCCTGGGCCAAAGCGAAGTTCAAGACCGAGCCTTTCAAGTTCAATGCGGCGTCCAAGCCGGCGGCCGCTGCCGCAACGGCGGCCAGCGCGACCGCTGCCGGAGCGGCGCTGCCGCCTCCGCAGCCGGGCCAGGCCCCGCCGCCGCATGCCGTAAACGGCAGGCTCGGCCTGCCGGCCATGGCTGCGATCCTGCTGCTGTCGATGATTGTCGGCGGCGTTGCCGGTGGTCTGGTCACGGCCAAGTTCGTCACGCGCTCCGGCGGCGGTGACGTGGCCGATGCGGCGGCAGGCGAGGCTACAGACTCCACGCTTGGCGCGACCGTGGCGCGGATCGACAATGATGTCGCCGCGCTGAAGGCGAGCCTCGACCAGACCAATCAGACCAGCCTCGTCGAGCTCAACAAGTCCGCCGAGCGTCTCGACCGGCTCGAGAAGATCCTGGGTGACCTGTCGACGAAATCGTCGGCCAAGCCGAGCGAGCTGCAGCGTCTGAGCGAGGCCGTGGACCGGCTGCGCGCCGCGCAGGCGTCCGCGACCGCGCAGGCCCCCGCGCGAGACAGCGCCGCGTCCGTGCCGCAGGCGGTGGGCGCGATCAATGCGGCGGCGCCGCCCGCGGGCGTGGCGAGCCGGGCCGACGCGGCCAGGACCACCGAGGCAGCCAGGACCGAAGCAGCAAGGGCAGAGGCGAGCCGGGCCGAGCCGGCGAGGGCGGAGACCGCTCGCCCCGAGCCGAGCCGCGCGGAGGCCACCAAGCCCAAGGTCGTCGAGGGCTGGGTGCTGCGCGACGTCGGTCGTGGTGGCGCGCTGATCGAGGGCCGCGGTGGCCTCTACGAGGTCTATGCCGGCGATCCCGTGCCGGGCCTCGGCAAGGTCGACGCGATCCGCAAGCAGGACGGCCGCTGGGTGGTCGTCACCACCAAGGGGCTTGTCGTCGCACGCTGACGGACCATCTGTTTTTGGAGACGAATCTGGACGAAGCGCCTCACCGCGACGTGAGGCGCCTCGTCGCACAATTGTCCGAAGCCGCCCGCCTTTCGGCTATCTTCGAGGACTAGCAGGCCCTCAATTGCATGTTCGTGGAAGCGAGGAGGCGCGTCTTGCGACTGTCGGTATTCGGCCTTGTCATGCTGTGCTGCGGCCAGCTCGCTCATGCGGACGAGAGCGCGCCGATCGAGCGCGGCGCCGCCATCCTCGAGCCGTTCGCGCTGCGTGAGCTCGACAACGGCGCGTTCGGCCTTGGGAAGATGCTTGCGCGCGCGAGCGATGCGCCGCTGACCGACGCGGCATTGTTTGCGCTGCCGTCGATGATTCCCGTGCGCAAGGCGCTCGACGCGGAGTTCGACCGCTATGTCGACAAGCACAAGACCACGCTGCCGAACGAGAGCATTGGCGTCGGCACGTCCTACGCGTTCCAGCTGTTCGACCGCACCATGCTCGATTCGTCCGATGCCCGCTTCGTGCTGGCCGGCGTCGTCAATCGCATGGATCGCGCCTTCGTCGATCCCGACCATTGCGGCGAGGTGCGGCTGCTGTACCGCCTGACGCGGACCACGCCGCCCGAGGCCAAAGATGGCGAGGTCGCCTCGCCGCGGCTGCCGATGACGCTCAACATCGTGCTCAAGGCGCGCAGCGATGCGGAGGCCAAGAGCAATTCGCCGAGCTGTGCCGAGATCGCCAAGCGCTGGCTGGCGATGTCCGATCTGCAACTGACCGGCCCGGAGCTTGCCGCGAAGCTGACGGCGCCGGACGGCCCGCTGGCGCTGATCAGGCCCGAGAACATCCACCGCATCGAGACCAACCTGCAGATCGCGCATGCGCCGAAATCGGCGATCCGCGATTTCCGCACCGACTACATGATGAAGGTGTTCGACTATCAGGCCGCGAGCGGGACGTTCGAGGAGGCGGTGCTGGAGGATCAGGTCGATCGCGACCGGCTGCTGGCGGATGCCGCTCTGGCGCGCGAGTTCAAGGCCTGGCTGCTCGACCCGGTCCATCTCGGCGAGCTCGACCGCGGCACCGCGGTGATCCCCGAGCAGTTCCTGGCCAAGGTTGCGGTGGCGCCGACCCCGGTCGGATTCGTCAATTCCGATCTGCTGCCGGCCTACGGGCTGGTGCAGGGGAGCGCGGCCGGGCAGGGCGCGGTGTTCACCGAGGCCGACGTGGTCGGTGCGCTGGAGAAGGCGGCCGCGCAGGGCATCGTGCTGGAGAACATCCGGTCGGTCGCGGGCTTCGAGCGCCGCCTCAACGATTCGAGCTGCGGCGGCTGCCATCAGACCCGCGGCATCGGCGGCTTTCACTTTCCCGGCGTCGACTGGATGGCGGAGAAGCCGTCCAACACCGTCGTGGTGCCGGGCTCGCCGCACTTCTTCGGCGACCAGGTCCGCCGGCGCGACATCCTCACCGCCTTTGCCGAGGGGCGGACTCCGGATTTCTCGCGCGGCTTCGCCAGCCGCCCGCAATTGCGCGGCAGCGATGAGCTCGCCGGCACGGTCTACAACGACGGCTGGGGCGGGCATTGCTACGCGAGCCACGCCGCGGCCGCGGACAATGACAGGAGCTTCTCGACCTGGACCTGCGCCGCGAACCTGTCCTGTCAGACCGGCCCGGCGACGCGGTTCGGCATGTGCTTCGTCGCGACCCGCTAGCTCAGGCCACCGCGCCGCGCGCGCGCAGGTCGCGGATGGTCTCGTCGTCGAAGCCGGCGCTGCGCAGGATCTCGTCACTGTGTTGGCCTATGCCGGGCGGCTTGCGCGGGGTGACCTTGCGCTGGCCGTCGATGAAGATCGGGCTGTTGACCGTCAGCATGGTGTCGTTCTCGAACGGCACCAGCACCTCGTTCTCGATCATCTGCCTGTCGTTTGGAATGTCGTCGAGAATGCCGACCACCCCGAACACGAGCCCGCTGCCGTCGAGGATCCGGCGCCATTCGGCCAGCGGCCTGGTCGCGAACACCGCGTCGAACTCGTGGATCAGCTCGACCGAGCGGGCGTGGCGATCGGCCTTGGTGACGAAGCGCGGATCATCGATCAGCTCCTCCCGGCCGAGGCAGCGGGCGAGGATCGGCCACTGCTTCTCCTCATTGAGGAGCGACAGCATGATCCAGCGGCCGTCCTGGCACTTGTAATGATTGGCGACCGCGTTCAGCGCGCGTTCGCGTGGCCGCCGCTCGACGAAGGTCGCGCCGCAAAGCTTGGCCTGAGCAAGCACGGAGGCCGCCCAGACCCCGTTCGCCATCAGGTTGGAGGCGACATGGCAGCCCTTGCCGGTCTTCTCGCGCTGGTACAGCGCCGTGACGATCGCGCCATAGAACGCCATCGCGCAGGGGTGGTCGCCCATCCCGGCGACGGAGCGGGCGGGTGTCGTGCTCTCGTCGGCGCGGACCAGGTCCATCAGTCCGGAGCGCGCCCAATAGGCATTGCTGTCGAAGCCGGGTTTGTCGGCTTCCTCGCCCTTCTCGCCATACCCGGTGAACGACGCATAGATCAGCCGCGGATTGAGCGGCGCCAGCTTTTCGTGGGTGAGGCCGAGCTTGGCGCGGACCGACGGCGGGAAGTTGGTGATGAAGACATCGGCTTCACTCACCAGCCGCTGCAGCACGGCTTGAGCTTCGGATTTCGAAAGATCGAGCGCGAGGCTCCGCTTGTTGCGGGCTTCGAGATACCACGCGTAGTTATGCTCGCTGCGCGGATAGCCCGGCAGGTTCGGCAGGTTGCGGTAGGGATCGCCGGCGCCGGGCGGCTCGATTTTGATGACGTCAGCGCCGAAATCGGAAAGAACGGTGGCGGCTGCAGGGGCTGCGATGAAGCTCGCGCAGTCCAGCACCTTCAGGCCATGGAAAATGCCCTTGTCGTCCATGATGCGTCGCTCCCGTCGCTTGTTTCCGCGCGCTGGAATTCTGCTGACGGCGCGGTTCGAGGCGCATTTGACCCAGGTCGGGCGAGCGAGGCAATGGCGGGGAGGGAGCCGAAACTACAAACAAACGTAAAGATGTGATCAGGAGCGGGCACCGCTCCTGTCTATTTCGACGTGTCGACAATCATGCTGGCTTGGTGAGGGAAACGATCGCGCCGAAAAGCCGCGAGGCGGAATGGCGCGCCAATTGGTCCACTACACTTTCAGGTTCTCGGCCGAACTCCTGCCGCGGTTGGCGATCTCGTCGTACTCGATCGTCTGGCCCTCGTTGAGGGTCGTCAGCCCGGCCTTCTGCACTGCGGAGATGTGAACGAAAATGTCCTTGCCCCCGGCCGCGGGCTGGATGAAGCCATAGCCCTTGGTCGGGTTGAACCACTTGACCGTACCTTTAGCCATACGTCGCCTCCGCGGGACCAATCCGAGTACGAGCCGGCGGTCCCCGCAAACCGTCAGGCCCGAAATTCAAGACTACTGCGGTTGCGACAGGCGTGATAGCGCAAACAGCGGGCGGTTTTGGCCCGAAATGATCGATATCGTGGCGGCTTTGCGGCTTTTGACCGCAGCGCCACCGTTCCGCCAGTCACCGCGGACCCGCTGCAACCGTTCTCGGTATGACAGCGCAGGCTGCAAACAGGTTCAACGCAACGCGTCATGCAGCGGCCCCCTCGTCCGAGAGCATCGCGAGTTCGCCGGCATCCATGGCCGTCCTGACGCGCATCGGCTCGGCGCGGCCGCGAATCTCGACCTCGCGCTGCGGCAGCACGTCGGAGGCGAGTCGCGCCCGCGCGTAGACCTCGTCCGAGATGATCACCTGGCAGCCGAGGGTCTTCGTCATGTCCTGCAGTCGTGATGCGACGTTGACGGCGTCGCCCAGCGCGGTGAACACCATGTGGTCGCGATAGCCGATCTCGCCGACGATCACCTCGCCGCCGTGAATGCCGATGCCGAAGCGGATCGGCTCATGCAGATCATGGCTGAGGAACGCGTTCAGCTCGGCGATGTTGGCCGCGATGTCACGCGCCGCCTGGATCGCCTGGCCGCAGGCGACATGTGAATCGGCGGCTAGTCCGAACAGCGCGAGCATACCGTCGCCGACGAACTGATTGGGCTGCCCGCCATTCGCCAGCACGGCCTGGGAGACGGCGCTGAGGAAGCGGTTGACGATGAACACCACGTCGAACGGCAGCCGTTTCTCAGCGAGGCCGGTCGATCCGCGCATGTCGACGAACAGGCTGACGAGGTAGCGCTCCTGCCCGATTCCGGCACGCGAGCTGCCGCGCTCGCCGGGTGTCGGGTTCGGCATGAACAGTTGAAAGAATGAGAGATCGTCAGTGGGGCGCAACTGACAGGCCAGCCTGACCGACGGGTCCGCCGCGCCGATCTGCGCGAGGACGAAGGCCTCGCGAGGCGAGGGTGGCGGCAGCGCGCCGGGATCTCCGATCACCCTGATGCGGCAGGTCGAGCAGCGCGCGCGGCCGCCACACATGCTGGCATGCGGTACGTTGTTGCGCAGACTGGCCTCGAGCACGGACAAACCCTTTGGCACCCGGATGGAGCGGCCATTGTTGTAGGACAGCGTGACCATGCCGCCACGTCGCTCATGGACCGCTCGCACGCCGCGCGCGGCGAGCGCCAAGCCGATCAGGCCGCCATAGCCGACCAGAAAGCCGTTCATGATGGTCTCCAGCACCGCCTGTTCAGATGGCGTGCCGGTCTGCTTCAATGAAAGATTTTCGGCACGCCACTGCGGTGTTGCGTTGGCGGCGATGACGTCTCGGCCTCCACGGTAGAAGCCGAGCAGCGCCAGCGCCGGGAGCAGCACGGCGCAGGCGAGCAGCCACGGCGCCGCGCGCCTGTAGAACGGCTTGAGCCGTAGCCAGAAATGCAGCCCGATGCAGCCATGCGCCCATGACGTCAGCAGGGCTGCCGACATCAACCAGATCCGCCAGGACGGGCCGGTCCAATACGAGTACAGAACCTGCGGGTACAGCTTCTCCTGTCCGTACAGGGTCTGTCCGATGCGGACGCCGGCGATGTGGCTGAAGATCAACGCGGGGATGCTGAGGCCGAGCAGCAGTTGCAGCGGTTCCATCGTGCTGCGGCTGAATTGCCGGCGCTGATAAAGCGCCCACACGCCGAGCCCGCCATGGGTAAGAACGGCCGCATAGAACAGCACGGCGATCGGAAGAAACTGCCAGAACGCCACATGATAGGACACGCCCTCGGCGAGCGCCTGCAGCGAGATGTTGCCGAGCGCATGGTTGAGAAAATGACTGAGCAGGTAGCTGAAGAGTATGAAGCCGCAGATCAGCCGCACCTGCCGCACACCGATGCCGCGACAGGCGGACTGCAAACGATGGTAAATCGAAATGGTCATGTGGTCCGTATGATCTGGAGCCGCAATGCTAGAGATTTATTCCCTGTTGCCCTAGAGGGCTGGTGGCGGCGGTCATCCGGCGGCGCGAGCTGCGCGCGAACGTTGACTCGCCCGGCGGAGTCGGGGAAAAGCACCGCGTGACGGCCATTTCCCCAGGCATCGACAGCCCAAAGTCTCGGTCCACGCGCGCTGCGTGGCTGATGGCTGCGACCGTGATCGCAAGCATGACGATCTTCCGCGTCGTCTATGCCGGGACGCTCGATCTGCGCACCGACGAGGCCTATTACTGGACCTGGTCGAAGGAGCTGCAGCTCTGCTTCCTCGATCATCCGCCCATGATCGCCTGGTTCATCCGGCTGGGCACTGCCCTGTTCGGCGACACCAATCTCGGCGTTCGCTTTGCCGGCATCCTCGCGATGGGGGTGACGCAGCTCCTGCTCGCCGACATCGTTCGCCGTACCACTCACGATATGCGGGCCGTGATCCTCGCGGTGCTGCTGCCCGAGGCGGCGCTCTACTATGGCCTGCTGATGGCCAAGGTGGCGCCGGACGTCGCGGCGATCCCGTTTGCACTCGCGATGATCTGGGCGCTGGTGCGCCTCGCCGAGAGCGGCGATGGCCGCTGGTGGCTCGCCGCCGGACTGTTCGGTGGACTGGCGCTGTTGTCCAAATTCACGGTGGTCATGCTGCTGCCGGGCGTGGCGGCGTTCCTGCTCGTTCCGGCCTGGCGCAGCCGCTGGCTTCTCAGTCCCTATCCATGGTGTGGGGCGCTGATCGCGCTCGCCGTGTTCTCGCCGGTGCTGATCTGGAACGTTCAGCACGACTGGGCCTCGTTCCGCTTCCAGTTCGTTCGCGCCACGGCGCCGCATGGTTTTTCGTTGCGGACACTGGGCGATTACATCGGATTGCAGTTCGGACAGGTCGGCTTCGTCCTGCTGCCGGTCACATTGTCGGCGCTGAGTTTCACGGCCTGGCGCGGCTATCGCACGCGTGAGCCGGTCGCGATCCTGCTGTCGACGGCGGTGCTGGTGCCGTTTCTCTACTTCCTCTGGAAATCGTTTACCTTGCGGATCGGCGACACCTGGCCGATGTTCATGTGGCCGATCGGGTTTGCGGCGGTCGCGATCAACATCGTCAAGCTGCCGCAGGACGGCGCGCCCGCCTGGTTCGTCCGATCGACCGTGCGCTGGGCGCGGATCGCCGTCGTCAGCGGCATCGCCATGGTGGTCCTGATCTTCCTCTACTACGTCGCAGCGCCCTGGAATGTCCTCGGACGAGCCGATCCGATCGGCGCCGAGGCGGGCTATCAGCAGGTGGCGGCGCGCGTTGAGCAGGAACTGGCAAACACTGGCGCCACCTGGATCGCAACCTCCGACTACCGCACCTACGCAATGATGCGGTGGTTCTTCAGAGGGCACGTGCCGGTGGTCCAGATCAACGAGCGTGCCCGCTTCATCGGCTTCCGTGATCCCGGCATGGACCTGATCGCAGGACATGCCGGCCTCTATGTCGTGCGCGAGCCGGACAATGCCGGCCCGCTGCTGGCGGACACGACCGCGCACCGCGAGCCGCTCGGACATGTCGAGCGGAGCTGGCGCGGCCGTGTCATGGACACTTACGCGTTCGGCAAGCTGACGGGCTGGACGCCGGAGCTGGCGCCGCCACCGGATTCGCCATTGTACCCATGGCGCTGGCTCGCCGGTGACCCCGATCACACGCCGCGGGCCTGAGCTTCATTCCTGGTCCTCCTGCTTGCGCAGGAGATCCTTGGCGAGATCCGCCAGCGCCGGCCGCGGCAGCGCGGCGAACGGCATCGGCCGCGTCACGTCGATGGCCGCGAGGCCGAGCCGCGCCGTGAGCAGTCCGTTGAGCACGCCTTCGCCGAGCCGCTGCGACAGTTTTGCCGCGATGCCATGCCCCAGCACCTGCTGGATCAGGCTGTCGCTCGCGGCCATGCCGCCGGTGATGGCGAGATGCGCGACGACGTGGCGCAACAGGCTGATCATGCCGAGCGCGCCGGGACGGCCGCCATAGAGCCGCGCGAGCTGGCGGATCATCCGCAAGCTTGCCACGAAGACGAACAGCACGTCGATCAGCGCGCGCGGGCTCACGGCCGTGACCACGGAAACCCGTTGCGCCGCGACCGACACCAGCCGCCGTGCCTCGATGTCGAGCGGCGCCATCAGCTCGCGCTCGGCGAGCTTGATCATGTCACCGCCGTCGATGATGTCGTCGGCGTGGCCGGCAAGCGCGGCACGCGGACGCGCCAGCCGGGGATTGGCATGTGCGATCCGCAGCAGCTCGGCGACCACCTCGCGGCTCTCGGCGCGATCGTCGGACAGCAGCACCGCAGCCGCGCGCTGATGCAGCTTCTCGATGGTGGCGAGCCGCACCAGCCCGTAGGTTTCGCGGGCAGTGACGGCCGCCAATGCAATCGCGGCCGCGGCCGCGAACCCCGCGCCGACATAGCCGAGGGCTTCGCTGCGGGCGAACAGATCCTCGATCAGTCTGACGACGCCGAGGCCGAGGCCGAGCAGGACGAGGCCGGCGACCGAGCCCCAAAAAAGCGCGCCCCAGCCAAAGCCGCGCCGCGCCGGCAGTATGGTCTCGACCTGCACCGGCAGTTGCACCGGATCGGCCTCCGGCGTGATCTGGATGGTGCCGCGGCCCGGCCGGGTGGCCTCCTCGGCATCGACCACGACGACGTCGGGATCGTCGAGCCGGAAGGTCTGGGGACGACGTGGCTTGGCGCGTTCGCTCATTGCAGCCGGTCTCCGATCAGGAACTGAAGGGCGCGGTCCATGCGGATATGGGGCAAAGCGGGCTCGGCGCCAGCATCTGGGGTCAGCAAAGGCGGGCGGAACCGAAGGAAGCGGAAATCGGTCCCGTCGGCGGCGGCGCTCGACAGGCCGCGATAGGCGCCGCCCTTGAACAGCTCCTCGGCGTCGGCCGGCAGCTCGCCCGGAAAAGTGGCGACCTCGGTGTTGCCGTCGAAGATCTCGCCATTGGCGCTTTCGCCGGCCGCCGGCGTGCCGAGCAGCGAGGGGAGCTTGTCGCGGCCGCGGGCGACCAGCGCCTCGCGCGTCGCCCTGACCGCGGCCAGCGCCACGACGTCGATCGCAGCGCCCGTGCTTTCGGCGCGCGCGACGGCATGGTTGACGGCACGCCGCAGCACCGCTTCGAGCCGGTCGTGGCTGGTGTGATGCAGATGGTCGGCCTTGGTCGCCGCGAACAGGATGCGGTCGATGCGCGGCCGGAACAGCGCCGTCAGCATGTTTCCGCGCCCGACGCGGAAGCAATCGAGAATGCCGGTCAGCGCGGCCTCGAGATCATGCAGCGCCTCGGGGCCGGCATTGAACGCCGCCAGCGCGTCGACCAGCACGATCTGGCGGTCGAGTCGGGCGAAGTGGTCGCGGAAGAACGGCCGCACCACGATGTCCTTGTAGGACTCGTAGCGCCGCGCCATCATCGCCCACAGCGATCCGCTCGGCGGCTGGCCCTCGGCCGGCACGTCGAGGGGCGCGAAGGTGAGCGCCGGCGAGCCCGCGAGATTGCCCGGCATCAGGAAGCGGCCGGGCGGCAGCAGGCTCATGGCGAAGCGCTCGTCGCGGCAGGCGCGCAGATATTCGGTGAACAGCCGCGCCGCCTCCAGGGTCGCCGGCTCGTCCTCCTGGCCCTCGGGGACGAGCGTCGCCAGATGCGCGTGCCAGTCCTTGGCGACATGGGCGCGCGGCTCGCTGCGCGACAGCGCGAGGCTTTCTTGCGCCCACTGCTCATAGCTCTTGTTCAGCAGCGGCAGGTCGAGCAGCCATTCGCCGGGATAGTCGACGATGTCGAGCGTGAGCGTCCGCTCGGCGCCGTTGGCGCGCTGGAATTCGATCACCAGCCTGAGCTCGCTGATGTCGACGGTCGAACTCGGCCAGCGCCGCTCGGCGACCAGCGCCCGCAAATGACTCTCATAGGCAAAGCGCGGCACGCCGTCGTCGGGTTGCGGCGTCAGATGGGCGCGGGCGATGCGGCCCGATGCCAAGGCCTCGAACACCGGCATGCGCCCGCCGCGAACGAGGTCATGGATCAGCGCCGTGATGAACACGGTCTTGCCGGCCCGTGACAGCCCGGTGACGCCGAGGCGGATGGTCGGGTTGAGGAAGCTCTCGCCATAATCGAGCAGGGCACGGGCCGAGAGCCGCGCTTCCTCGACGAGTTCGGAAAAGGTCACCATGGGAGGAGGGGGAATTCGCCAGTTGAAAAGGACGTGAGCGATTTTTGACAGGTGGCGATGCAAAATGCCGGATTCAAGCTCACAATTCCGGCCCGTTTCCGGATAGAACCAGACTTTGAACGGAACGTTGACCACTGGAAACCATAATCCTTCCGGCACAATTGTCCCGGAAAACCGGCACCAGGTTCTGACATGACCGTATTTCAACTGAAGCAGTTCGCCTCGACCTCCGTCCATGCCGCCACCGGCGCGATGCGTTGGAACTACGACAAGGTCGAGATGATCGCGGACGGCGTCGTCCACGTCGTCGGCATCGCCGCCGGGCTGGTCGCCGCAACCGTGCTCGTCGTGCTGACCTCGATCTATGCCAGCGCCGTCGACATCGTGGTGGTGTCGATCTATGTCGCCGGACTGCTCTCGATGCTGACGCTGTCGGCAACGTATAATCTGTGGCCGGTGTCGCCGACCAAATGGGTGCTGCGCCGCTTCGACCACTCCGCCATCTACGTGCTGATCGCAGCCACCTATACGCCGTTCATCGCCGCCCTGAAGGATACGGTATTCTCGGCCGCGCTGCTGCTCGGTGTCTGGGGCGTCGCCATCTTCGGCATCGTGCTGAAGCTGCGTTGGCCCGGGCGCTTCGATGCGCTCTCGATCGGCCTGTATCTCGCGCTCGGCTGGAGCGGCGTGATGATGTACGACCGGGTGATCTCGGTGATGCCGGCCTCGGTCCTGGCCTGCGTGCTCACCGGCGGCATCCTCTACAGCCTCGGCGTCATCTTCCACTCGTGGCGGCGCTTGCGCTTCCAGAACGCGATCTGGCATGGTTTCGTGTTGCTGGGCGCCGGCTTTCACTATACCGCGGTGCTCGATCTGGTCTTGACCTAGAAAATTCCACGAGGAGGGCTTTGCATGCAGGTGACCGGCAAGATTGTTGTGGTCACCGGCGGAGCCCGCGGCATCGGCAAGGCGCTGTGCGAGGCCTTTGCGAAGGCCGGTGCCGCCAAGGTGATCGTGGCCGATCTCGACGAAGCCGGAGCCAAGGCCGTCGCTGATGGTATCGGCGGCGCAGCCTTCAGATGCGACGTCTCCCAGGAAGCCGACATCCGGCACGTGATCGAGGAGACCGAGCGGCAGTTCGGACCCATTGCGCTGTTCTGCTCCAATGCCGGCATCGGCGGCGGCTTCGACCCGTTGTCGGTGAATGCCGGCGGCACCTCCGACGAGCCGTGGGCGCGCAGTTGGGCCATCCACGTGATGGCTCATGTCTATGCGGCGCGGCATCTGATCCCGCGCTACAAGGCGCGCGGCGGCGGCTATTTCCTCAACACGATCTCGGCGGCCGGCCTGTTGTCGCAGGTCGGCAGCGCGCCTTACTCCACCACCAAGCATGCCGCGGTGGGATTTGCCGAGAACCTCGCGATCTCGCACAAGGCTGACAACATCAAGGTCTCGATCCTGTGTCCGCAGGGCGTCGACACCGACATGCTGCGCGCGATCCCGAAGGGCCCGCAATCCGGCGACGGCGATCTGACGCCGGAGCAGGTCGCGCAGGACGTGCTGAAGGGCCTTGCCGAGGAGAGCTTCCTGATCCTGCCGCATCCGCAGGTGCTCGGCTACATGCGCAAGAAGACCGAGAACTACGACCGCTGGCTCGGCGGCATGGCCAAGATCCAGGCGAAGGTGCGCGAGGAATTTAAGTAGGTCCAAGGGGAGAGGGCGCATTCACTTGCACCGCGTATAAGTTTGCGAATTTTAAGCGTGTAGGGTGGGCAAAGGCGCGCGGGCGATACTGTGTGCATCATGCCGCGCTCCCTCGCGCGCCGTGCCCACCATTTGCTCCGCGTGCGGAGATCGACGGTGGGCACGCGACCGCCCTGCGGGCGGCTGCTTTGCCCACCCTACGGCAGTGTCGCTCAGGCTCGCCCGATTCACATCTCAAACAGCTTCTGACACGACCTTACGCCCTCGCGGCGGATCACGCCCGAGTGGTTCGGTCGACACGACCCTCCAACACATGGGAGGGCGCAGGGAATGCCGGGTGAAGGCCTCACCCATGGCCCGCCTGCAGCAAAAAATGCAGGCGGCAGGTACCACAGGTGCAGCCGATCACCGGCATTCCCTGCGCGATGGTCTTCACGCTTATACGCAGTCTCCCTGGTGCGCCGGGCTGTTGGCCACCATTGTCCGCGCGGCGCATCAGCGCCATCGCGAACGTAACACCAGCATCGGGGTGTCAGGACGCTGCGACTTCACGTCCGCGGCCACGCCGTTCGTCCGCGTAGCAAGCTACGCTGCGGCATGGCCACGGCCATCGCATCCCGCCTCGCGTGTCGTGACGATCGCGCGCAACGCCCCTCCGTGGTGAGGCGGGATGCGCGGAAAGATCGTCCTGATTTGCCCGACGACGCAAGGCCGCATGCTGCGGCATTTCAACACGACGGGCAGTTTCGTCATGGTGCGTATGCGCAATCTGCCCGTCGGGCGCGCTCATGGCTCCGACGGCTGCATGTCCTGCTCTGCCGCGCGCCAGGCTTCGAGCGCGCGGGCGTACAGCAACAGGCCCTCGCACACCGTGCGCTGCTCGGCTTTCGACAGCGACGACAGGGCGCCGCGAACCTGTTGGCGGCCGAAGGCGTGCAACGTGCCGAGCGTCTTCCGTCCCTTCGCGGTGAGGCAGAGCGGCTTGATGCGGGCGTCGCCGGAATCGATTGTCTCCTGCAACTCGCCGCTGTCGATCAGCTTGCGGACCATGCGGCTGATGCTGGATTTCTCGAGATGCAGGATCGTGCCGAGCTGCATCGCGGTCAGCGGGCCGCGCAGGCCGATCTCCAGGATGGTGTGGACCGCCGACGGCGGAAGGTCGGTGGCGGCCAGCGTCGATTCCATGAAGCCGAGCTCGCGCACCATCAGGCGCGAGGCGGCGCGGATGTCGTCGACGAGCGTGAGATCGGGATCCGGCATCTTGACTCCTGCCATATAGTTGTATCATACAACAAATAGCCGATGCAACGTGGCATCGACGACGCCATATCGCCGGAGGGTCGGAGATGGGTGATACGCAGCTCACGGCCGAGGCACGCTTGACCGCGGCGTCGCGCATGCAGGGGCAGGTCTGCCTCGTCACCGGGGGCGGCTCCGGCATCGGCCGCGCCGCCGCCTTGAAGCTCGCCGCCGACGGCGCGGAGGCGGTCGTCGTCGCCGGGCGGCGCGAGGCCGAGCTGGCCGATACGGCGGCACGATGCCGGGCGCTCGGGGCCGAGGCCCTCGCGGTGAAAGCCGACGTCACGCGCGAGGACGATGTGGCGAGCCTGGTACAGGCAGTGCTGGAGCGCTACGGCCGGTTGGATGCGGCCTTCAACAATGCCGGTGTCCAGGAGCGCCGAGCGCCGATCGAGCAGCAGGGCAACGGCGTCTATGCGGACGTGTTCGACGCCAATGTGCGCTCGGTTTTTCTGTGCCTGCGCGCGCAGTTGCCGATCATGTATGCGCGCGGCCGGGGACGCATCGTGATCAACGCCTCCGTCAGCGGCGTGCGCAATCCGAATGCGGGGCTTGCGCTCTATTCGGCCTCGAAAGCGGCCGTCATTTCGCTGACGCGATCGGCCGCGATGGAGGCGGCACCGCGCGGCGTCCGGATCAACGCGATTGCGCCCGGACGTGTCGTCACCGACATGATGCTGCGCGCCGGTGTCGGCGACGTCGCGACCGTCGCCGCCGGCCTGCCGCTGCGCCGGATGGGGCAGCCTGAGGACATCGCCGAGGCCGTGCTGTGGTTGTTGTCGGACGCGTCGTCCTACGTCGTCGGCCACGTTCTGGCGGCCGATGGCGGCTTCTTGGCTTCCTGAACGGCGGCAACGGCGCAAGACCCGCGATCGCCGAAGCCGGTCTCGGGCGAATGATCGTCGAAACGACATCATGCCGAAGTCCGAATTTCGCCGACTTTGGCGAAGCCCGCGCAACGATTGTCCTCATTTCAACTAATTAGTGCTGTCTGCGAACGCGGAGATGCCGCGGCGCCGCTTCGCGGCGGTTCATTGCGAACACCTCTCAATCTCGCCTGAAATCGTCCCAGCTCGGCAAAACTTCCGCCGACGTTTGCCGGCTATCTGCAAGGCAAGGGGAGCTCGTCGCGAGCATGCGCTGCGTAGTCGTTGCGGCGGCGCCCCGACCTGACGTCGTCGCGTGATATTGGCATACTCTCCGGCATTGCTTTGCAGGCTCATTCACGACAAAAGACCGGCGCGTTCGCGGTGCGGACCAAGCGGCTCATGGTGACGCGATCCCACCGCGGGGTCACGCTCGCGCTCGTCGAGGTGCTGCTCTTGACCGTGATGGTGGTGGATGCCGCGTCCGGACAGCAGACCATCAAGGCCAAGCCGACGGACGTCGTCCCGGGACGCGCCGATCGGCTGTTCTTCCGTCACGTGACGGCGCGCAGCATCTACTACAACGTTCCGCGGATCACCAACGACAGCCGGACGCTGATGATGCGCCAGGACCCGCGTGGCGTGAGCGCATTGTTGCGTCCGGTGCGGGAGGCCGGCGCGCCGTCGCTGGCCGCGCCAGGCAGGCCCGGCGCGTCGGTCGGCAGCTTCGGATTCTCCGCGTTTCAGCCCGCCCGTGGTGCGCGCGTGGCCACGGCCGAGCCGGCGCGAGACGCTCAACGCGCCGCGCCGCAACCGGCCGCACGGCAGATCGCGGCAAAGCCCGCGGCAGCCGCCGGGGCGCCGCCGGCCAAGCCGGACGAGACCGTGGCAGCCGCCCAGCCCGCGGCCGTGCTGCGCAACCGCGACGTTCTTCCGGATCGCAATCTGAACACGGTGAAGCCGCAGCCGGTGACCGCCGATGCGAAGCCCTACGATCCGACGGGGATGACGGTCGGGTCGTTCCTGGTGAAGCCGGCCGTCGAGATCCTGGCCGGCTATGACACCAATCCCACCCGGCGCAACGGCGGGCAGGGCTCACCGGTCGCGATCGTGGCGACGGAGGTCGCGGTCCGCTCGCAATGGGAGCGGCATCAGCTCAACGCCGATTTCCGCGGCGCCTATACCGAGGACACCAACGTCCGCTCCATCAGCCATCCGACCTTCGAGGCGCGCGCGCAAGGGCGCTACGACGTCACCGAGGGCACGGCCGTCACCGGCGAGGCGCGTTTCGTCAACGACGCCTTGACGCTTCCGGGCGCGCTCAAGCTGCCGCGGGCCACCAGCTTCGGCGGCAGCGCCGGCGTGCTGCAGAAGATCGGTCCCGCCGAGATCGCGTTCAAGGGATCGGCCGACCGGGTCGTCTTCAACGATGCTGTCATCACGGCCAACGTGCCGCTGCGGACGCAGGATCGCAACTACACCCAGCCGGGCGCGCAGGTCCGCGTCACCTATGTGCTGACGCCGAACATCTCGCCGTTCGTCGATATGAGCTTCGATCGGCGCAACCACGATCTGCAGGTCGACTTCAACGGCCAGCGCCGCGATTCCAGCGGCATCACCGCGCGTGGCGGCGCCGTCGTCAACATGGGATCGCTGACCGGCGAAGCCTCGGTCGGCTATCTCACGCGCCGCATGGACTCGCCGCTGATGCCGAACGTCAGCGGCGTGATCGCGGATGCGACGCTCGCATGGGCCGCGACCGACACCACGACCTTCGTGCTGGTGGCGCGCTCGCAGGCCTCGGAGACGCCGGCGATGAACGTCTCGGGCATCCTGTCCCGCGACGTGATCCTGCAGATGGATCATCAGTTCGAGCCGTGGCTGATCGGAACGCTGCGCGGCGGCTACGGCCAGGATCAGTTCGTCGGCATCGGCCGCGTCGACCAGCGCATGTTCGTCGCCGCCGGCGGCACCTACAAGATGAACCGCAACGTTCAGCTGAAGAGCGAGGTCCGCACCGAATGGACCCGCTCCAACATCGCGCTCAACAATTTCATGGCGGTGGTCGGCGTCGTCGGCGTGCGTGTCCAGTACTGAGCGTGTGATGGGGGCCGTTTGGCTGACCGTCGTCGCCAACATCACCGCCGACCCGCAGGGCTATTGCAGATGGCCTTCCCATGGCGGCGTCCTCCGGGCCTCATGGTTCTCAGGGCGATGCAGAGCATCGCCTGAACGCGCCGAAGAGCGGCGCTCCTCATGAGGTCTGGCTCCGATACCGGCGCTCGAAGGATGGCCGCGACATGATCGCTCGGTCGCGCACAAAAAAAGCCCCGCAGGGGGGCGGGGCTCAAGGCATGGCATGCCGGGCGGTGGGGGGGGGGGACCGGGGCGCGTCTCACGCGGCGGGGTGAGGTCAGGTCGCCGACGCGTGCGCCGTCCCCGATCGGTTCGGCATGTGGCTGGTGATGGTCTTGTTGTTATGAGCGGGTCCGCGCTGCCGGTCGGCGACGCGGACCGCAATCGCGTTACTGCTCGAGCGCGGCCAGCGCAGCGTTGCCGATCTGCTGCGCCTCGGCCCAGGCGGCCTGGGTCGCCTGCTGAGCGGCGGTGTAGCCGGCCTGGATCTGCTGTTGAGCCGCCGCGCGCAGCGCCCCCTCCTGCTGCTCGCCGGTTTCGCGCGCCTGGGTCAGGGCCTGGTTGTCGGCGTTCAGCGTCGCATTGGCCTGGTTGAAGGCGTTGGCGGTGGTCTGCGCCTTGGCCTGGGCCGCCGCCAGCGCGGCCTGGTTGGCCGCATTGTTGGCACGCTCGAGGACCTCGGCGGCCTCCTGCGCATCCTGCTTGGCCTGCTGTGCCGCCTGACGCGCCTGCTCCAGGGCCTGCCGGTCGGCATTCACCTTCTGCTCGGCCGCTTCCACCGTCGCATCGATCGTGCCGATCTTCTGGTTCAGCGCGGCCTCGACCGTCTTCTGGTTCTGGGTCGCAGCCGCCTGCGCGGCCTGGGTCTTCTGCTGGGCGACCGCGCGGGCCTGCTCGCCGGTCTTCAACGCCGCCTGCAGCGCGGCCTGCTCGGCGGCTTCCTGGGCCGCCTGGTTCTGCTGGTTGCTGTTATTGTTGTTGTTGCCGCCGTTGCCGGCCGCCGCTCCGCCATTGTTGGCATTGCCGCCATTGTTGGCGTTGCCACCATTGTTGGCGTTGCCGGCGGCTTGGCCGGCCTGCTGGGCCGCCTTCGCGGCGGCCTCGGCGGTCTCGCGCGCCGTGTCCTTGGCGGCGTTCGCGGCTTCCTTGGCCTCGTTGGAGACGTCGATGTCCTTGTCGAGCTTCTGGAAGGCGCTCTGCAGCGCGGCCGAGGCGGCCGTCAGCTTCGCGGCATTCGCCGTCGCCGCCGCCTGGTTGGCCGCGGTTGGGTTCTTCTCGGCCTGCTCCTGGGCCTCGATCGCGGCGCCTCGTGCGTTCTGCTCGGCCTGACGCGCGACATCGATCGCCTTGCGGTCGGCGGCGACCTGCGCCTCGGCGGCGGCGGCGGTCTGCGCGGCGGCCGCGGCCGCCGCGTTGGCCTTGGCGACGGCATCGGTGCTGCTCGACGCCGCGGCAGCCGCCTTGGCCGGGGTTGCTGCGGCGGCAGGCGTGGCGGTGGCCTTTGCGAGGGCGACAGTGGTGGTTGCCGCCGCTGCGGCGGCCGCGGCCGGCTTGGCAGCGCTCGTGCTCGTGCCCGTGGTGGTCGCGGTTGCAGTCTTGGCCGTGCCGGTCGTCGTCGTTGCCGCGGTGGCGGCCGCGGCGGGCTTGGCTGTGCTGGCCGCCGTAGTGGTGGCCGCGACGGGCTTGGCCGCGGTGCTGGCCGTTGCAACCGTGGCCGTCGGGGTTGCGGCGGCGGTCTTGGCTGCCGTGCTCGCTGCGGTGGCGGCTGCCGTTGCTGCGGCCGTGGTGGCCGCCTTGGCGGCGGCGCTGGTCGCGGCCTTTGCGGCGGCGTTGGCGGCGGCCTTTGAAGCGGCGTCGGCTGCGGCCTTGGCGGCGGCGTTGGTTGCAGCCTTTGCAGCGGCGTTAGCTGCCGCCTTTGCAGCGGCATCGCTCGCCGCCTTCGCCGCAGCCTTGGCAGCGGCGTCCTGCGCCGCCTTGGCGGCGGCAGCGGCTGCGGCCTTCGCCGCCGCATCCTGCGCCGCCTTCGCGGCGGCGTTCGTGGTGGCCGAAGTGGCAAGGGCGGTGGTCATGGCCTGCGCATTGGCCTGATGCGGCAGCGCCATCATCGTCAGGGCGGTCATCAGGGCCAGCACGCTGACATGGCGATAGAGATCGGTCCTCGACGCTGCGGTTTGAAGGTTCTTCTTGTCCGCCATCAGCTCAACTCCCTTGGTACGCTGGATTGGATGATGGAACCTTTTGAAAATGATTTTGGCTTGCAGCATGGTCGGACCTTGCAAGCAGCAAGGCGTCCGCCTGCAAGCTGACGGCAGGATTTCGCGATGTTTGCGGCGAGCCGGCCGCGACGAGATGGCGCAGGGGAACAGAAAGCTTTTGAAACAAGCGGTTGCCGTCGGTACGCCGGTTGCACGGTTGCGGCGGGCCGATGAGCATTTCGCGGCGAGCCATGCTGCCGCCATTGAAGATGCGACGCATTGTCGCATATGTCATGATTGACAAGTCGTCCGCTGTGCGAACGTCGGATCAGCCCTTCCGGGCGTAGAGCAGCGGGACCGCGGCGTCGACCATCACCTCGACGAGGCTCGTGCCGGCATGTGCGAGGGCTCGCGTCAGCGCACTGGCGAGCTCGGCGGCATTGCTCACGCGCACTGCATCGCAGCCCATGCCTTCCGCGAGCTTGACGAAATCGAGGCCGGGCAGCTCGAGCCCGGGCACGTTGCGCACCTGCATGACCTGGCTGAACGAGCGCATCGCGCCATAGCCGGAATTGTTGATGACGACGACCGTCAGCGGCAGCCTGCGCTGCGTGGCGGTCCACAGCGCCTGCAGCGAATACATCGCCGAGCCGTCGCCGATCAGGCACACCGTGCGGCCCGCGGTGCGCCCCAGCGCCAAGCCGACCGCCGCCGGCAGGCTGTAGCCGAGCCCGCCGCTCGCCATCGTGTAGAACGAATCCGCGCCGGGCATCGGCATGTACTTGTGCATCACCGGCCGATGCGAGGGGATCTCCTCGACCACGGCGCTGCCCGCCGGAAGCGCCTGCGCCAGCGCATGCAGGAGATAGTCGACCGGGATCGGATCGGCCGGCTTCGGCGCGGCCGGCAGCACGCGGCCCTTCGGCGCCGCGCGCCTGGTCTCCGGCAGCAACTCCAGCAACACCTCCAGCGCCGGCCGCATGGTGGCAATGATGCTGGTGCCGATCGGCGGCACGGCGGCGCCTTCGGCATCGTCGGTGATCTGATAGAGCGTGGTGACGCCGTCGAAGATCGCGGCATGGCCCTCGACATGGAAGGTGAACACCGGGGCGCCGAACACGACGACGAGGTCGTGCGGCTTCAGGGCGTCGGACAATTGTCCGGGTGAGGCGTGCAGAAAGCCCTGGAATTGCGGATGGCGCTCTGGGAACGCGCAGCGCGCCGAGAACGGGCTGACCCAGACCGCGGCCTTGGCCTTCTCGGCGACCTCGACCATCAGTTCGACGCAGCCGGCGCGGTCGATGCCGGGGCCGACCACGAGCGCGGGATTCTTCGCGGCGGCAAGTGCGCTCACCAGTTCGTCCATGGCGGCGCGATCGGGGCCGAGCTCGCGGCTCACCTTGCGGGCGGTGATCGGCTGCGCCGGATGCATCCAGTCGTCGATCGGGATCGAGACGAAGGTCGGCCCGCACGGCGGCTGCATCGCGGTGTAGTAGGCGCGGGCGATCGCGCCCGGCACGTCCTCGGGCCGCGCCGGCTCGACGCTGTATTTGACGTAAGGGCGCGGGAATTCGGACGGGCGTTCGGCATAGAGAAAGGCCTGCAGCGGCAGGATCGCGCGCGCCTGCTGGCCGGCGGTGATCACCAGCGGCGTCTGGTTGCGATGCGCGGTGTAGATGTTGCCGAGCGCGTTGCCGACGCCGGCCGCCGAATGCAGATTGACGAAGCCGGCATTGCGCGTCGCCTGGGCATAGCCGTCGGCCATGCCGACCACGCTGGCCTCCTGCAGGCCGAGCACGTAGTCGATGTCGTCGGGCCAGTCGCTCAGGAACGGCAGCTCGGTCGAGCCGGGATTGCCGAAGACTTTTTTGATGCCGAACGCGCGCAGCAGTTCGAACGTGGCCTGCTTGACGGTGACCGGTTTGGTTGTTGTTCTTGTGGTTTTTGGCACGGCGTTTCCTCGAATGACCGTCATTGCGAGGAGCGAAGCGACGAAGCAACCCAGAGTCGCGGGTGGAACTCTGGATTGCGTCGCTTCGCTCGCATTGACGAGACCGACTTCACCAATTCGCGGTGCCCTTCATCGTCGGCTGGCGCTCGGCGTTGGCGGTCCACAGCTCCAGGCCGCCATCCTTGTCATTCGCATTCACCGAGAACGCGCTGCCCTCGAACAAAGGCTGCACGCCGCGATAGGCGAACTTGGCCGGCGGCTTGCCCTTGAGCCTAGCGGCGAACTCGACCAGCAGCGCGGCCTGCAGCGGGCCGTGGAAGATCAGTCCGGGATAGCCCTCGACCCTGGTGACGTAGTCGCGGTCGTAATGGATGCGATGGCCGTTGAAGGTCAGGGCGGAATAGCGAAACAGCAGCACGGCATCGGAGACACGCGTCTCGCTGTGCTGCGCGACCGGTGGAGGCGGCGGCGCTTTTGCCGGCGCAGCCTGCGCCCCGCCCATGTCGCGATAGACGATGTCCTGGCGCTCGCGGATCGCGACGCCGCGCGGCGTGGTCACGACGTGCTCGACGGCGACGAAGCAGAGCTGGCCGGTCGAACCGCTCTTCAGGGTGACGTCTGAGATCGTCGAGACGCGGGTGGCGACATCGCCGACGCGCAAGGGATCGATGAACTGCACCTCGCCGCCCGCCCACATGCGGCGCGGCAAGGGTACCGGCGGCAGGAAGCCGCCGCGGGTGGGATGGCCGTCGGGGCCGAGCTGATCGTGCGGAAACACCGGCTGGCCCAGGCACCAATGCACCGTGTAGGGCGCGATGTCGCCGGTTGTCGGCTCGCCGATGTCCTGGAACAGCGTCGCGCGCAGGCCCTTGGTGAGCTGCGCGGTGACGATGTCGGTCGCCTCGGCGCTGCGGCCGACCCATTGCCGGAGATGGTCGAGATCGAGCGTGTCCGTCATGATCATCCCTTGCGCTGATGGGGCGAAGCGGCCTCGCCGATCGCGGGCACGGCGCCGTAATGCCTGTCCTCGCCGACCACGATCGCCGCCGGCGCGGGATAGCTGACGACGCCGTTCGGCGTGTCCACCTCGATGCGCCGCAGATGCGGATGGACCGAGAGATCCGCCATGCTATTGACCTCGGCGAAGGCGATGTCGGCCGCGGCGAGCTTGGCCAGCAGCGCGTCGCGCGACAATGCCGCGAAGCGCTCGGCGACGATGCCGTCGGTCAGCGCACGATTGCGCACGCGTTCGACCATGTTGGCGAAGCGCGGGTCGTCGGGCAGGGCCGGCTGGTCCAGCACCTTGGCGCACAGCGTCTTCCACTCGCGCTCGCTCTGGATCGAGATCAGGATGTCCTTGCCGTCTTTCGAGGTGAACACGCCATAGGGCGCGATCGAGGGATGGGCGAGGCCGATGCGCTTCGGCGCGTTGCCGGCTTCCGCGTTGAGCAGCGGCACGGTGAGCCAGTCGGCCATCACGTCGAACATCGAGATCCTGATATCGGCGCCCTCATTGGTGCGGCCGCGCCTGATCAGCGCCTCGAGGATCGCGGCATGTGCCGTCGCGCCGGTGGCGACATCGACGATCGACATGCCGACGCGCGACGGACCGTCGGGGCCGCCGGTGATCGAGGCCAGTCCGCTCTCCGCCTGGATCAGCAGGTCATAGGCCTTGCGGTCGGCATAGGGACCGGAGTCGCCGTAGCCGGTGATGGTGCAGCAGATCAGCTTCGGATAGTCCTGGCGCAGCCGCTCGCGCGCAAAGCCCATTCTGTCCATCGAGCCGGGCTTGAGGTTCTGCAAGAGAACGTCGGCGCCGGCGATCAGCTTCTCCAGCTCGGCGCGACCTTCCGGTTTTGAAAGGTCGACGACGACGGAGTCCTTGCCGCGGTTGAGCCAGACGAAGTAGCTGCTCTGGCCCTTGGCGGCCGCGTCATAGCCTCGGGCGAAATCGCCCTCGGGCCGTTCGATCTTGATGACATGGGCGCCGGCATCGGCGAGGCGCGACGAGCAGAACGGCGCGGCCACCGCCTGCTCGACGGCGACGACAATGATCCCTTCAAGCGGCAGCATGGCAGGACCTCAATACGACCTGGGCATGCCGAGCACGTGCTCGGCGACGTAGGACAGGATGAGGTTGGTCGAGATCGGCGCCACCTGATACAGCCGCGTCTCGCGGAATTTGCGCTCCACGTCGTATTCCTCGGCGAAGCCGAAGCCGCCATGGGTCTGGATGCAGGCATTGGCCGCCTCGAACGACGCGTCGGCGGCGAGCATCTTGGCCATGTTGGCCTCGGCGCCGCAGTCGAGCCCGGCCTCGTATTTGCGGGTCGCTTCCTTGACCATCAGCTCGGCGGCCCGCATCGACGCATAGGCCTTGGCGATCGGGAACTGGATGCCTTGATTCTGGCCGATCGGCCGGCCGAACACGACGCGCTCCTTGGCATAGGTCGTCGCCTTGGCAATGAACCATTTGGCATCGCCGACGCATTCGGCCGCGATCAGAATGCGCTCGGCATTCATGCCGGAGAGGATGTAGCGGAAGCCCTTGCCTTCCTCGCCGATCAGGTTCTCCGCCGGCACGCGCATGTCGGTGAAGAAGACTTCCGTCGTGGCGTGGTTCATCATCGTCCGGATGGGGCGGATGCTAAGCCCGGCCTTCTTCGCCTCGCGCATGTCGACGATGAAGACGGAGAGACCGTCGGTGCGCTTCTGCGCCTGGTCCTTCGGCGTGGTGCGCGCCAAGAGGATCATCAGGTCGGAATATTCGGCGCGGCTGGTCCAGATCTTCTGGCCGTTGACGACGTAGCTGTCGCCGTCGCGCCTGGCGAAGGTCTTCAGCGACGAGGTGTCGGTGCCCGAGGTCGGCTCGGTCACGCCGAACGCCTGCAGCCGCAATTCGCCGCTTGCGACTTTTGGCAGCCACTTGGCCTTCTGCTCGGCATTGCCATGACGCAGCACCGTGCCCATCGTGTACATCTGGGCATGACAGCCGCCGCCATTGCAGCCGGCGCGCTGGATCTCTTCGAGGATCGCTGCCGCAGCCGACAGCTTCAGGCCGGCGCCGCCATATTCCTCGGGGATCAGCACGGAGAGATAGCCGGCCTGCGTCAGCGCATCCACGAAGGCAGACGGATAGGCCATCTCGCGATCGAGCTTGCGCCAATATTCACCGGGGAACTGGGCGCAGAGCTTTGCCACCGCGTCGCGGATGTCGGCATAGTCGTCGTGCGGATGGTGTTCGGTCATGCGCTGCTCCGCGGACCGCTGTCGCGCGGCCCCGCGGTCTCCCTATGCTTGTTCGTCATAGCCTATGACGAAGCATGCCAGCCTTGGCAAGCAGGGAATGACCACGCCGCCCGCGTCCGGCCCCGCCACAGCGGCATGGCGCGCCCGCGCCGCGATCGCGTTCTAGCTGACGGGAAATCCGAGATGGCCGCGAAAGCGGTTCTTCAGGAAAACGCCGTCGCGCGGCGGCAACACGCGGTCGACATGATCGGTCGAGATCGTCACGCGGGCGAAATGCGGACCCTGCCGATCGCGCAGCTTCGGCCGGAAGGCGTCGAGTGCGGCACGCGTTTCGATCGTGCTCACCGAGGGAAAGCCGGCGCCCGCGGCAATCAGCTCCAGCTTCGCGCCGAGCCCGGAATGACTCATCTGCATCCCGGTCTCGCCGAAATGGGCGTTGTCGAGCACGACGATCGAGAGGTTCTTCGGCTGCTTCGCCGCCGAGGTCGCGAGGCTGCCGAGCCCCATCAGTTGCTCGCCATCGCCGGTGATCACGACGACCGGCCGCGACGGCTGCGCCAGCGCAAGGCCAAGGCCGATCATGACGGCGCCGCCCATTGCGCCCCAGAGATAGAAGTTCGCCGGATGATCGCCGGCGGCGAACACGTCGTAGGAAGACGAGCCGAGACCGCCGACGACCAGCAGGTCGCCGCGGTCAGCGAGCAGGGCCGTCACCGCGGCGCGACGATCGAGCGGTGCGCTCATCACTTGCTCTCCGTCCATTTCTTGGCGCCGATCATGCGCTGGGAGATCAGCACCGCGATCGGCTGGTCGCTGTCGAACGCGAGCCTCGCTGCAGCGGCCGCCATCTCGCCGGCGTCTTCGGGACGTTCCAGCCGGAACACCGTGACTCCCATGATCTCGAAGGCCGCCTGCGTCGCCTTGCCCATCGGCACCTGCCACGGATTGAACTCGGCCCACTCGCCGCGCATCGTCACGAAGGAGAGGAACGGGAAGCGGCAGCTCTGAAGCAGCGACAGCATGTTGACGCAATTGCCGACGCCGCTCGACTGCATCAGCAGCACTGCGCGCTGCCCGCCGAGCCAGGCGCCGGCGGAGAGCGCGACACCTTCCTCCTCGGTGGTCAGGACCGTGGTGGCGACCGCGGGATCGTCATGGGCGAGGCCGATCAGGCGGGAATGGCCGGCATCGGGGACGTAGCAGAGCTGCCGGACGTCAGCCGCCTTCAGCGCCTCGTAGATGGCGAGCGGCCAGTCGGTGGTGGGCGTGTCGGAAGCGGCCATGGCGTCCTGAAATTATGGCGTCCTGAGGTTCATGAGCACCGATGGTGCAGCGGATGATTTAGCCAGAAACGACCGTCGAAGCCCATTGAATCTCGTTCAACCCGCCATGCCGGATTCTCATAGGCAGCCTAGGGCCTCGTGGTTCGGCTGGGGAGGCCTCATGGTTCGAGACGCCGCTGCGCGGCTCCCCACCCTCATGGTGAGGAGCGCCGCTCGCGGCGCGTCTCGAACCATGAGGCCCCATGTGGCCGACCACGCGATCGTCATGTGGAGTGGCGGGAGTAACAGGAACTCACCCCGGGATCCGCACCGGCAGCGATTCATAGCCGCGGACGAAGCTGGAATAGACCCGCTTCGGCTCGCCCACGACCTCGATGCGGTCGAAGCGCTTGAGGATCTCCTGCCAGACGATGCGCAGCTGCAGCTCGGCGAGCCGCATGCCGACGCAGCGATGGATGCCGAAGCCGAATGATAAATGGATGCGCGGCCGCTTGCGGTCGATGATGAAGGCGTCCGGATTCTCGATCACCTCCCCGTCGCGGTTGCCCGAGACGTACCACATCACGACGCGGTCGCCCTTCTTGATCGTCTTCCCGCCGAGCTCGGTATCGACCAGCGCGGTGCGGCGCATGTGGGCGAGCGGCGTCTGCCAGCGGATCACCTCAGGCACCATGGTCTCGATCAGCGCCGGATTGTCGCGCAGCTTCTGATACTCGGCCGGGTTCTCGTTCAGCGCCAGCACCGAGGCCGTCATGGTGTTGCGCGTGGTGTCGTTGCCGCCGACGATGAGCAGGATCAGGTTGCCCATCAGATTGTCCGGCGTCATGTGCCGCGTCGCCTCGCTGTGCGCCATCATCGAGATTAGGTCGCGGCCAGGCTCGGCCTGGCGCGCCTTCCACATCCGGCCGAAGGTCTCGGCGCATTCGCCGAGCTCGCGGCGGCGCTCCTCCTCCGACGAGACGATGCCGCTTTTGGGCAGCGCGGTCGAGACGTCGGACCAGCGCGTCAGCTTGCGGCGTTCCTCGAACGGGAAATCGAACAGGGTCGCCAGCATCTGCGTGGTCAGCTCGATCGAGACCTTCTCGACCCAGTTGAAGGTCTCGTTGCGCGGCAGCGAATCCAACACCTTGGCCGAGCGCTCGCGGATCAGCACCGCCATCTGGTCGAGATGGTCGGGCGTGAACATCGGCGACACCGTCTTGCGCTGCTCGCCATGAACAGGCTCGTCCATCGCGATGAAGCTGGGCCACTCATAGCCCGGCGGCACGTCGCGGATCATGATCCCGCCATTGCTGACGTCCGAGGAGAAGATCGCGTGGTTGGTGTCGACATGCATGATGTCGTGATAGCGCGTCACCGACCAATAGGGCTCGATTGGCGCCTTGGTGCAGTAGTGCACCGGCGCCTCCTTGCGCAGCCGCTCGAACCACGGCCAGATCGTGTCGTTCTGGAACAGCCGTGGTGCGCCAGGATGGAAGTCCTCGATCGGGGTGGAATAGGCCTCGAGGCGCGCGTCGCGCAGCAGATCGGCCTTATCGGAGCGAAGCGCGGCCTGGGCGGTCATGGGGGTCGTCCTTTGCTAAACAGTCGCTCGACAATCGAGACAAGTCATAAGTCTGCTCGCCTGTCGTCGCGAACAGGACGCGTAGGGTAGGCAAAGCGAAGCGTGCCCACCGCGTTTCGCGCCAATCGAAAGATGGTGGGCCCAGCGTTCGCGCGATGCGCGACCGCCTTTGCCTACCCTACGGGACCGTTCGTGTCGGACCCGATTCGTCTTCAATACAACTTAGCCGCAATCCGCACCGGCAATGTCTCATATCCCTTCACGAAGCTCGAATAGACCCGCTTTGGCTCGTCCATCACGTCGATATGATCGAATCGCTTCAGGATTTCCTCCCAGATGATCTTGAGTTGCAGTTCGGCCAATCGCAAGCCGACGCAGCGGTGGATGCCGAAGCCGAACGACAGATGCTGACGCGGTCTGATACGGTCGATGATGAAGTCGTAGGGGCGTTCGATGGCGGCCTCGTCGCGGTTGCCCGAGACATACCACATCACGACCTTGTCGCCTTTCTTGATCTGCTTGCCACGGAACTCGATGTCGAAAAGCGCGGTGCGGCGCATGTGGGCGAGCGGGGTCTGCCAGCGGATGACCTCGGGGACGAAGCTGTCGATCAGCGCGGGGTTATCCTTGAGCTTGCGGTACTGATCCGGGTTCCGGCTGAGCGCATAGATGCTGCCGGACATGGTGTTGCGCGTGGTGTCGTTGCCGCCGACAATCAGGAGCACGAGATTGCCGAGGAAGTTCTTCGGATCCATGTTCCGCGTCGCCTCGCTGTGGGCCATCATCGACAGCAGGTCGCTCTTCGGCGGCTGGTTGACGCGCTCCTGCCAGAGCCGCGCGAAATAGCGCGCGCAGTCCATCAGCTCGGCCTGCCTTTCATCCTCGGTCGCGACCAGCCCGTCCGGACCCGGGATGGTGGTCGCGATATCCGACCAGCGCGTCAGCTTGCGGCGGTCCTCCCAGGGGAAGTCGAACAGCACCGCCAGCATCTGCGTGGTCAGCTCGATCGAGACACGATCGACCCAGTCGAACACCTCGCCAACAGGCAGATTGTCCAGGCATTCGGCGGAGCGCTTGCGGATGTTGATCGCGAGCTCGTCGAGATGTGTCGGCGTGAACATCGGCGCCACGGTCTTGCGCTGCGCGGCATGGCGCGGCGGATCCATCGCGATGAAGCTCTCGCGGCGCAGGTCGGGGTCGACGTCGCGAATGGTGATGCCGCCGAGCGCGGACGCCGAGGAGAACACCGCGTGGTTGGTCTCGATCTCCATGATGTCGTCGTAGCGGGTGATCGACCAGTAGGGGCCGAACATCGACTCCTTGCAGTAGTGCACCGGATCCTCGCGACGCAGCCGGTCGAAATAGGGCCAGTGCGTGTCGGTACGGAACAACTCCGGATGACCGGGGTCGAATTCGGCGAGCGGCAACGATGCGGCGCGACTGGCGGCCGCGTCGTTGACGCGGTCGCCTGCTGCGGCGTGTCGCTGTGCCTCGGCCGTCGTGGTGGTCCCGTGCATGGACGTCTCCCTGATGGCCGGATTCTAGCTGTCCGGCGATGTCGGGCGCGATTACATCCTGCCCGGGAGCGCGGGGCAAGTGCGGAGTGCGGCCGCCGGGCCGGTCTTGCGTCGCAACGCTGGTATTTGTCCGGACGTCGGGCGTGACAAGCGTCACGTCACGGAATATGGCTTTGAGCGATTGTTGCAAAGCAGAAGACTAGCAGGAGGGCGCCCCCATGATCGCCAACGCGCAGCGCATGTTCAATTTCGATCTCGGCGAGACCGCGGACGCGATCCGCGAGACGGTGGCGAGCTTTTCGCAGGAGCAGATCGCGCCGCGCGCCGCCGAGATCGACCGCTCCAACCAGTTTCCGCGCGATCTCTGGCCCCGGATCGGCGAGCTCGGCCTGCACGGCATCACCGTCGAGGAGGAGTATGGCGGCGCCGGCCTCGGCTATCTCGAGCACTGCATCGCCATGGAGGAGATTTCGCGCGCCTCGGCCTCGGTCGGCCTGTCCTACGGCGCCCACTCCAATCTCTGCGTCAATCAGATCCGCCGCAACGGCAACGAGGCGCAGAAGCGCAAATATCTGCCGAAGCTGATCTCGGGCGAGCATGTCGGGTCGCTGGCGATGTCCGAGCCGCAGGCCGGCTCCGACGTGGTGTCGATGAAGACGCGCGCCGACAAAAAGGGTGATCGCTTCGTCCTCAACGGCAACAAGATGTGGATCACCAACGGTCCGATCGCGGAAACGCTGGTGGTCTACGCCAAGACCGATCCGCAGGGCGGCCCGCGCGGCATCACTGCCTTCATCATCGAGAAGGGGATGAAGGGCTTCTCGACCGCGCAGAAGCTCGACAAGCTCGGCATGCGCGGCTCGGACACCTGCGAGCTGGTGTTCGAGGATTGCGAGGTGCCGGAGGAGAACGTGTTGGGGCAGGTCGGCCGCGGCGTCAACGTGCTGATGAGTGGCCTCGACTACGAGCGCGCGGTGCTCGCCGCAGGTCCGCTCGGCATCATGCAGGCCTGCATGGACGCTGTGCTGCCTTACGTGCATGAGCGCAAGCAGTTCGGCCAGCCGATCGGCACCTTCCAGCTCGTGCAGGGCAAGGTCGCCGACATGTACACGACGATGAACGCCGCGCGCGCCTATGTCTATGCGGTGGCCAAGGCCTGCGATCGCGGCGAGACCACGCGCGAGGACGCGGCGGGCGCGATTCTGTTCGCCGCCGAAAAGGCGACGCAATGTGCGCTCGATGCGATCCAGCTGCTCGGCGGCAACGGCTACATCAACGACTATGCGACCGGGCGGCTGCTGCGCGACGCCAAGCTCTACGAGATCGGCGCCGGCACCAGCGAGATCCGGCGCATGCTGATCGGGCGGGAATTGTTCGACAAGACGTCTTGAGGTGCCGACCAAGCGGTTGGCGCATGCGGGACATGCGTTCGCCAACCGGCCGGATGCAGATATTTTAGTCATCCTCGTCGAGGCCGGTGTTTTTTTCCGGCCGACTTGCGTAGAAAATACGTCGAACCTCGGAGTCGTCCCGGCGACGAACAATCGAGGTATATTGTAGATCTTTTGCGTGTGTCGGAGGCCCTGAGCCGTGAACCAGATGAGTTACGTTCCGGAGCAGCTGCCGCCGCTTCCGCCTCTCACCGCCACCTTCTCAGGTGCGCGTGGCGAGTTCTTCCGGCTGGTCAGCCGCGGGGCGGCCATCGAACTGATCACACTGGGCTTCTACCGGTTCTGGCTCGCGACCGACATCCGCCGGCATCTCTGGGTCAACACGGCTGTCGACGGTGATGCCGCAGAATATACCGGGCGCGGCAAGGAGCTCCTGATCGGCTTCCTGTTCGCGATGGCGATCCTGGTCCCGATCTATCTCGCCTATTTCCTCATCGGCGTCGAGGCCGAGCGCTACCAGGGCTTCGCCAGCGTGCCGCTGGTGATCGCCTTCTACGCCTTCGGCCAGTTCGCCATCTTCCGCGCGCGCCGCTACCGGCTGACGCGCACGGTCTGGCGCGGCATCCGGTTCTGGATGACGGGTTCGGGCTGGGCCTATGCCGGGCGCGCCATGTTGTGGACCTTGTTGACGGTGGTCACGCTGGGGCTGGCCTGGCCGTGGCGCGCCGCCGCGCTCGAGCGCTACAAGATGCGACATTCGCACTATGGCGATCTCAGCGGCGACTTCGAGGGACGCGGCTGGGAGTTCTTCAAGCGCGCCTGGTATCTGTGGGTCATCGCGCCGTTTGCGCTGCTGCTGTTTCCGTTGTTTCCGTTCGTCTATGCGCAGTTCAAAGCGATCGAGTGGCGCTGGTGGCTGTCGGGCATTCGCTTCGGCGGCGTGCGTCTGGAATCGGACCTGCCCGGCAATGCGTTCTATGGTCTCTATTGGAAGGTGATCGGCTGGTGGTTTCTGCTGTCGATCGCCTCCAGCGCCTATTTCGGCGGTGTCGCCGCGCTGATGCTCAGATTGCTGGGGCCGGGGAGTGACGGCCGGCCTCAGGCGCAGGCGCTGTCCGACAACGTGCCGATGCTGGTGCTGGTCGGATTGGGCTACATCGCCTGGATCCTGGCGCTCAACGTCGTGATGCGGCTCTATCTGGTGCGCGACATGTGGGCGACCGTGCTGCAGTCGGTTCAAGTGCATGGCATCGAGGCCATGGCCAATGTCGCCGCCAGGGGCGATCTGGCCAGCGCGCTCGGCGAAGGATTTGCCGATGGACTCGACGTCGCCGGATTCTGATCCCGGGCAGGTGGCCGCTGCTGCGCCGGCCGCCGCCACGCCGGTCGAGCCGGCCGCTCCGCTCGGCGGCCCTGGGGTCTATTTCGACGGCCTGTCCAACCGGCGGCAGACGGTCACGATCGGCTTCGCCAATCAGCTCGTGATGCGCAGCGCCGACAATTTCGTCTCCTGGCCCTATGCCGACATCCGCCGCGTCGATGGGCCGAGCGGCACGCTGCGCGTGAGCTGCCTGTCGGCGTCGCCGCTGGCACGGCTGGAGATCCGCGACGCGGCGTTGTCGGCCGAGCTGATCGCGCGCTGCAGCCACATCGACCAGAACAGGATGACCCGCGGCGCCATCGCGCGCATCGTCGGCTGGTCGCTGGCCGCTGTCGCCTCGATCGTCGCCGTCGTGCTGGTGGTGATTCCGTTCGCATCCGATCGGCTGACGCCTCTGGTGCCACCGACCATGGAGCGGCATCTCGGCGAGGCCGCCGTGGTGCAGATCCAGACCGTGTTCGGCGACAAGCTTTGCAGCGAGGCGGCCGGGCAGGCCGCGTTCGCCAAGCTGGTCACGGCGCTGAGCCGCCCCGCCGGCCTCGACGACAGCATCGCGTCGCAGGTGCTGGACACGCCGATCCCCAACGCCTTCGCGTTGCCGGGCGGGCAATTCTTCCTGTTCAGGGGGCTGCTCGACAAGGCCAATGACCCCGACGAGGTCGCCGGCGTGCTGGCGCATGAGCTCGGCCACCTCAAGCACCGCGACAACCTGCGGCAGCTGATCCACAATGGCGGCAGCTCATTCCTGATCGGCCTGCTGTTCGGCGACGTCACCGGCGCGGGCGCGGCGATCTTCGCCTCGCGGGCCATGATCAATGCGTCCTATTCGCGCGAGGCGGAGGCGGCGGCGGACGGTTTCGCGATCGACGTGATGCACAAGCTCGGACGGCCGACGCGCCCGATGGGCGAATTGCTGTTTCGCATCACCGGCAAGGAGGACGGCAAGCGCCCGTCGCTGTGGGCCAGCCATCCGCTCAGCGAGGACCGTCTCGCCCGCATGCGCGCCGAGGACCGGCCGCCGAGCGGCCCGCCGCTGCTGAGCCCGGAGGAGTGGCGGGCGCTGAAGGGGATTTGCAAGTAGCCGCCGGCGATCCGGCGCCTCACGCACGGCTGGTCGGGACGATCGACCCTCTCTCATCCGTCATTGCGAGCGCAGCGAAGCAATCCAGAGGTCCGCGGCGGCAAGATTCTGGATTGCTTCGCTGCGCTCGCAATGACGGGGTGAGAATGGTGCGCGTCAGCTTCGATGCGGGGTGAGCGACGGTACTGCTGGTGAGATGGCAGCGCCGACACCTATTCCGCCAGATTGTTCGTCTTCCTCACCCAGGCGCGGACATCCGTCAGCACGTCCGGCAGCACGGCCTTGACCTCGGCGAGCGTCATGCCGGCCTTGACGCGCGGATCGTACAGCAGATTGAGGATGTACTGGTCGTAGACGTCGAAATAGCCCATCGAGACGTTGTCGTTGAACATGGTCCAGGGCACGCTCGAAGTGTCGTTGATCGGCCCGAGCGACTGCAGGAGCTCCTCATAGGCGCAGTCGAGAAAGACGAAATCGCCGTTGTCGACGGTGAGGATGACGTCGGAATGCTCGATCTCGAACGCCTCGTTCTTGCGGAAGCCGGACAGGCATTGCGGATCCAGCGAGGTCTTGATCTCGCGCGCGCGCTCGCTGCCATAGGACTGGCTGATGGTGTGGTAGAGATCGCGGTCGCGCACCAGCTTGACGCGGACATTGGCTTCGCCGTCGGCGTCGGTCATCGCAATGTCGAGGTTGCGGATGCGCGCGGCGATGTCGCTGACGACCTTGGCGAGCTGCGCCTTGCGATCGGCGCGGCGGCCATCGGCGAACACCCGCACCGGTGCGCTGTACTTCCGGATGCGGTCGACCCGGCCCGCCAGGTGATACTCGGCGCCGAACGCGGTCTTGAAGAAGCCGTCGGTGATCTCGGCGTCGGTGAAGCTCTTCTTCTCGATGCGCTGGCGGGCGGCGATCGCCGGAATTTCGGTGGTCGACGCCGGCAGCGGGACCATCACGGTCACAAGCGCAGCCAGCGCGGCCGCCGCCGCGCTCCGCAGGGAGCGCCAGGAGCACGGATGCTCGTGGCGAGGATGCGCGCTGTGACATTGCCTCATCGTCGTGGTCGAGTGCGGCTCTCAGTTCTTGACGATCACGGTCGTGCCGACTGAGACGCGGTCGTAGAGGTCGGCGACGTCGTCATTGGTCATGCGGAAGCAGCCCGACGATACCGCCTGGCCGATCGTCTCGGGCTCGTTCGAGCCGTGGATTCGGTACAGCGTTGAACCGAGATACATTGCGCGCGCGCCGAGCGGGTTCTCGATGCCGCCGGCCATGTGGCGCGGCAGGTCGGGCCGGCGCCGCAGCATCTGCGACGGCGGGGTCCAGGCCGGCCATTCCTTCTTGGCGGTGATGCGGTGCACGCCGCTCCAGCGGAACCCGTCACGGCCGACGCCGATGCCGTAGCGCAGCGCCTGGCCGCCCGGCAGGACCAGATAGAGCCGGCGCTCACTGGTGCTCACGACGATGGTGCCTGGCGCATACTGGCTCTGGAACATCACGGTCTGGCGCGGAATCGGGCTGACACCGCTCTGATAGAAGTTCGGCCCGCCGCCGAAGAGGTCCCTGGTGTCGAACATTTCCGCCCGCGCCATCCCGGCGCTTGCCACCGACGCGACCGCAGCAATTCCCAAAGCCAAACAGCGCTTCATTTCCGTCCCCTGGCAAACATCAAATTCCGTTCGCAGACAGGCCATAAACGGTTGCACTACGCAACCCACGGCGGCGTGAGGCCGGTATGTGGCGACGGTCCGTGACCCAAATCCCACGGACAATCGCGCGCGTCCTGGACCAACATCCTGTTAGCCAAGCCCGCGCATGAGCACCGTGGCGATGGCAGCAATGCGGCCAGCCCCTTTGACGCCGCGGGCGAACAATGATTGATCTGCCCAACATTGCAAATAGCGCGCGGAATCAGCAGGAGAAGATGATGAACGGTGCGGAAAGCCTGGTACGGACCCTGGTCGCAGGGGGCGTTGACGTCTGCTTTACCAATCCGGGCACCTCCGAAATGCACTTCGTCGCCGCGCTCGATCGGGTCGAGGGCATGCGCTGCGTGCTCGGCCTGTTCGAGGGCGTGGTGACCGGCGCCGCCGACGGCTATTTCCGCATGAAGGGCACGCCGGCCTCGACGCTTCTCCATCTCGGCCCCGGCCTCGCCAACGGCCTCGCCAATTTGCACAACGCCAAGAAGGCGCGCTCGGGCATCGTCAACATCGTCGGCCAGCACGCGACCTACCACATCGGCTTCAATGCGCCGCTGACCTCGGACATCGAGGGCCTGGCGCGGCCGATGTCCGATTGGGTGCGGACCTCGCCGAGCGCCAAGGCCGTGGCTGCCGACGGCGCCGCCGCGATCGCCGCCGCCAAGAGCGCGCCGCCGCAGATCGCCACCCTGATCCTGCCCGCTGACACCGCCTGGAACGAGGTCGACGGCATTGCCCAGGTTCCGGGAGAGGCGCAGCGCCCGAGCTATTCGGCTGACGCGGTCGAGAAGGCCGCGAAGATCCTGCACGCCCACGGCCCCGAGACGCTGGTGCTGATGACAGCGGGCGCATTGACCGAGCAGGCTCTGACCTTCGCCCAGCAGATCGCCGGCAAGACCGGCTGCCGCGTGATGGGCCAGACCTATCACCCGCGCATGGCGCGCGGCGCCGGACGGTTCTCGATCGACCGCATCCCTTACGTGATCGAGCAGGCGCTGCCGATCCTGAAGAACTACAAGCATATCGTGCTGGTCGAGGCCAACGACCCCGTCGCCTTCTTCGCCTATCCGAACAAGCCGAGCATGCTCAAGGCCGAGGGCACCGAGGTGCACCGCATGACCGCCTGGGGCGAGAACTCGGCCGCGGCGCTCGAGGCGCTCGCCGGCCATCTCGGCGCCAAGCCGGCCGACGTCAAGCCGCAGCCGCTCGCCGAGCTGATCAAGCCCACCGGCGCGTTGAACCACACCACCATCGCCCAGGCGATCGCCTATGCGATCCCGGAGAACGCGATCGTCGTCGACGAATCCATCACCACGGGCCGCGGCTTTTTCCCGCCGACGGCGGCCGCCAAGCCGCATGACTGGCTGCAGAACATGGGCGGCTCGATCGGCTTCTCGACCCCGGTCGCGACCGGCGCCGCGGTGGCCTGCCCGGACCGCAAGGTCATGTGCCTCGTGGGCGACGGCAGCGCGATGTACACGATCCAGTCGCTGTGGACCCAGGCGCGCGAGAACCTCAACGTCGTCACGGTGGTGTTCGCCAACAGGATCTATCAGATCCTGCGCGGCGAGTTCGACGGCGTCGGCGCCGGCGAGCCGGGCCAGCGCGCCCAGGACATGCTCAAGATCGACCGTCCGACGCTCGACTTCGTCGCCATGGCGAAGGGCATGGGCGTCCCCGGCCGCGCCGTCACCTCGGCTGACGAGTTCAATGCCGCGCTGGCCGAGGCCAATGCCGAATATGGCCCGCGCCTGATCGAAGTGCAGATGTAAATCCGCAACGCTGGCGGCCGCAAAACGGCCGCGGGCCGAGGGAAGGCGCATCGCCTCATTTATGGGGTTGGCGACTCACGCCGATCGCGTGTTGATGGTGAGGTGTCCTTCTCTCCTGTATCTGAACGGCATGCACAGTGAATTGAACCGGCTGATCTCTGCGCTGCAGGAGTTCTATGCGCGCGAGCGCTTCATCCTCGACCGTGATCTCGGCGAGCGCGCCTTGACGCATCGGCTGGCGGTGCATCTCGAACGCAACTTCCTGGGGTGGGACGTCGATTGCGATTACAATCGGCTCGGCGACCGCGCCATGCTGCTGCCGCGTGGCACCATCGTCTCGACCGACGATGAGCTGGGAAAATCGGTCTACCCGGACATCGTCGTGCACAAGCGTGCCGTGCCCGACAATCTGCTGGCGATCGAGGTCCGCAAGGCCGGCAACCACCAGCCGCTGGCGCATGACCGCCACAAGCTGATGGCGCTGACCGATCCGCATCTGTGGTTCGCCTATTGGATCGGCGTGCTGGTGATTCTCGACCGCCGCAGCGTGATCACGCCGGAGGTCTATGTCGGCGCCCGGATCGATCCGGGACTGTCGGCCTGGTTCGCGGGGCGATTGCAGCAGATGGGACTCGCCGCCGGCTGAGACATCTCGCAGAAGAGGTGCGCGATCGCGGTCGACGCGAATGAACAAGGGCCGCCCCGGAGAGGAGCGGCCCGATCTCGTCGCGCATGTGGAGCCTGCGGACAGGCGCGCCCACGCCCTACTTCGACATGGCGTCGCCGGACGACTTCTTCGCCGACTTCTTCTTCGTCTTGCTCATCTTCATGTCGTCGCCCCCGCCCATGGCGTCGCCGCTCTTCGCCGACTGGCCGGTGGTCGTCATCGGCTTCTCCGTGGACTGGGCAAGAGCGGCCGTCGAGACGAACGCGAGGGCGGCGGTGGCGATGATCAGTTTACGCATGCGGAAAACCTCCGAGGGTTGGAAACGCGCCGGACCATAGGCGAATTCGAGCGCGGCGTTCTGACGCAGGAATCAGGAAAACGTGAGAGCTCCGCCCCGCAAAAGCCGCCTTGCGCCGTCCCCGCGGAGGTAGCAGGTGCATTCTGTGACTGATGTGCTGGATGCAGGGCGCCCATGCGCGGACGAACGAGGTCAAAATGGCCGGGTGCGGCGATCCAATTGCCTCGATGCACATTCGATGCGTAGCCGCGGCCGTTGCTGCGACGTCGGCCTCTGGTCCAAATGGAATAGCTTCGGGCTTCATGGGGGGAGAACGGAATGTCGAACAACCTGAGCGCGGTCCGCTCTTCCGAGGAGATCGAGACGCTCGCGCGCGATGCAGTCGCCGACGCTCGGGCGGAGCGTCGCGAGCAGGCGTTGCAGAAGCTCGCGCCGTTGCGGAAGGCGCAGACCTGTCAGCGCGAAGCGGCCATGGTGCTGCTGTGGGTGGTCGATCATATCTGCCTGCCGCGGGACGTCGCGGCCGGGATTCTCATGGAGATCGCGCGATCTCACGACGAGGACGCCGACATTCTCGCCAGGGAAGCAGCTCGGACTACCGGTCGACATCGGCCGCTTCAGCCTGCCGGAATGTGAACTCGGCCAATGCAAGGTCAAGCTCGCCGAGCGTCCGCTGGCGGTGCCCCGATCGTCATCATGCGATGGCGGTATGGGCCCCAGATGGACGGTAGTAAACACGGAACTGACGCGCAAATTCAGAGGTCAATGGTGGGCGCACAAGGGATCGAACCTTGGACCTCTCCCGTGTGAAGGGAACGCTCTCCCGCTGAGCTATGCGCCCGGATCCTGGTGGCTGCCGGCCGTGGGGCCGTAAGAGGCAGCTGCCGAAGCAGTCCGTCGGAGCCCGCGATTTACGAAGCGCGGGCAGGGGGTGTCAAGGATTTGCGGCGCCGCTGGCGAGGAAAACTGCCGGGGTGCGGTGGCCCGTCCTCGATAGGGGCCGAAACCGGCCCTCTCGCGGGCCGGCCTCCATGCTGAAGCGAGGGGCAGATATCCGCCGCACTCGGCGCCGATCCGGCGGCCTCAGGCCCCGAGCTGCCGTGCTCGCGAGGCATGAGACTGCAGCGCGCGGATGCGGTCGGCCAGGGTGCCGCCTTGCGGACCGCCTGCGCCGGCTGCAGCGGCCGGAGCCGCGGCGACGCCATTGGCGTTGGCCGGCTTGGCGGGGGTCGGCTCGGCGGCCAGCATGGCTTCGATGGTCGAGTTCGGGCCCTCGATCTGCATTGCGAGCTTGGCCACTTCGGCGGCGATGTCGTTGATGCGCTCACGCAAGAGCGCGTTCTCCATCCGCTCCTGGGCCCAGGTGCTCTCGGCCTGCTGCTGGATCGCGTTCATCTCGCGCTGCAGCTTGGTGCGCTCGTCGCGGGCGGCCTGCAATTGCTCTTCGAGGGCGGCCTTCTCGGATTTGAGCCGCTCGAATGCGGCCGACTTGCCGCTGCCGAAGCCGGCCAGCTCCTCGCGCAGCTCCTTCAAGGCGCGGTCGGCGGCCACGTTGGCCTCGCGCAACTGGTTGTTCTCGAAATCACGTTCGGCAAGCAGCTTGCCCTGGGTCGACAGCCGGCTCTCGAGGTCGGCGACGCGGGTCGCCAGCATCTCGGCTTCCTTGACCTGGACGATCAGCTGGCGGTCGAGCTCGGTGACGCGCTGGCTGAGATTCTCGACCCGCGCGCGGGCGTCGTTGAGCGCCTTGGTCGCGGTGTCGGATTCGTCGCGCTCCAGCGCCAGCCGCGTCTGGGTCGCGGAGAATTCCTTCTCGGCGTCGGCCACGCGGCTGCGCAGCTCCTCGACCTGGGTCCTGACCGACACCAACTCGACCTGGCGGCTGTCCGCCAGCAGCGCCTTGTCGTTCAGCTCGGTGCTCAGCCGGACCAGCTCGGCCTGCTTCTCCTTCAGCGCCTGCTCGGCGGCGCGCAGCGCCTCGGTCTTGGCGGCGAACTCCTCTTCCGTGGCGCGGAGCTGGTCCTTGAGCGCCTTCTCGCGCGCCTCCAGCGCGAAGATCGCAGCGTTCTTCTCGCCGAGCTCGATCTTCATGCGGTTGATGGCGTCGGTCTTCTTGCCGAGGTCGGCGAGCTGGCCGGTGGCCTTGTTCTTGAGCGCGTCGACGCTCATCTCCAGCCGCCGCGCCGACATCGCGAACTCCGCGCGCAGCTGGTCCTTGTCGGCCTGGATCTCGGCCATCGACAGCGGCGTCGCCGCCTCGAGCCGGCGCGTCGTCAGCCGCACCGCACGATTGTGCACCAGCGGCACGATCATCAGCGCACAGAGCATGGCGATCAGAAAACCGATCGCAAAATACATGATCGGCTCGACCATGACGCACAACTCCCGGTCCAAAATGATTAACGGAATCACAATGCACGGCGGGCTGATTCAACGCCAGCCCAATGCCGTGTTAACCTTGATCCGTCGCGGGAGAACGTGTCCTAGCGGTACCAGCCGGCGACCTCAGAAAGGGTTCCAGGTCGCACTTGGGGTGAACTTGAGGTAGCCGACATTGGCGCCGAGCCGCAGGCCGATCCCGGATCGGATCGGCACCAGCACGATGTTGTTGGCGGTCAGCGCCGTCATGCCGAAGCCGCCGACGATATAGGCCGAGCCGTCGATGCCGACGAAGCGCTGATAGATCGCGCTGGTGGCCGGCAGGTTGTAGACCAGCGTCATGGTGCGGGCGCCGTCGCCGCCCCAGTCGAAGCCGAGCGAGGGGCCCTGCCAGTAGACGCGGAGGTCGCCGGCGTTCTTGGTGTAGAGCGTGCCCTCGCCGTAACGGAGACCGGCGACGAAAGCACCGGCGCCTTCCTCGCCCAGGATATAGCCGTTCGGCAGGCCCCATTGGCTGACGGCGCGCTCGATGACCGAGGCGAGGCCGCGCGAGACGTTGCCGAAGAAGCGGTGGCCGGCATTGACGAGCTCGTCCGGATTGAAGCTGTCCGGGCTCGGCGCAGGGCGCGGCGGCGGTGCGGGCTGCTGATACGGCTGCGCAGCCTGGTAGGGCGGCGCAGCAGGCGGGGGCGCCTGCTGCGCGGCGACCGACGCGGTCATGGCCAGCACGGCCGCTAGCGTGGCGGCGGCAAGGCGTGATGCGAAACTCATCGATGGAAATCCCCTGCTATCGGCTGCCCGAGCCTCGCCTTAACCTGACGCCAACCCCATCGGGCGATTGTCGAGCGAGGGGCGATGCCCCTGCGACTCCCATGTTATCGGCACCAACTATGACCGCACAACGGCAACAACCGAACCAGACCGGATCAAAGTCGCTGTTTCGCCCTGTAATTGCCGCTATCGCGCTCGCTGCGCTGCTGCTGCCGGTCGGCGCGCCGGCGGCCACGACGCAGCGCATCATCTCCGACCGCTTCAGCGGGCTGGCGATCGACGGCTTCGACCCTGTTTCCTATTTCGTGGATGGCAAGGCCCTGCTGGGACTGCCGGATTTCGAGGCGTCCCAGGGTGGGGTGGTCTGGCGGTTTCGCAACGAGGGCAATCGCGCCTCCTTCCTGGCCCATCCGAAGGTCTACGGCCCGCAATTCGGCGGCTACGACCCGACCGATGTGGCTCGCGGCGTGACGGTGGCCGGCAACCCGCGCTTCTTCGTCGTGGTCGAGGAACGGCTGTTCCTGTTCAACCGCGAGGAAAGCCGCGACGCCTTCGCGGCCGACCCGAGCCGCTATCTGCCGCGGGCGGAAGCTCGTTGGCCGGCGCTCGAGGAGGATCTGCCGCAGTAGGCGGCAGGGCTGTCTCAAATCCTCACCGCAGCCGGGTCGCCCCAGGCGATGAAGGACGGCACGATGAAGCCGTCGGGGCGCTCGCCATAGCGCAACGGCGCGCCGGTCTCGCTGGTGACGGTGCCGCCGGCGGCTGCGACCACGGCATGGCCTGCCGCCACGTCCCATTCCGAGGTCGGGCCGAGCCGCGGATAGATGTCGGCCAGACCTTCGGCGAGCCGGCCGAACTTCACGGCCGAGCCGAGCGGCAGGCGCACCGCGCCTGGACGGGCCGCAATGAAGGCTTCGGTGCGGGCATCGCCATGCGACCGGCTGACTGCGGCGACCCATGCCGCGCCCTGCGGCGGCATCGGCCGGGTGCGGATCGGCTCGGCGGCCGCCAAACCCGCCTCGGTGAACGACAGCCGCTCGGCGCCACGGCCGACCAGGCCGCGCCAGATCTGGCCGATGGCCGGCGCGCAGACGATGCCGAGCAGCGGGCTGCCGCCGGTGACCAGCGCCAGATTGACCGTGAACTCGCCGCGCCCGGCGACGAACTCCTTGGTGCCGTCGAGCGGATCGATCAGGAAGAAGCTGCCATTGAACGGTCCTGCGCTCGCCCCGACCCGCTCCTCCGACAGCGCGGGAATCGCGGGCGCCAGCCGTGCCAGCCCTTCGGCAATGACCCTGTCGGCGGCAAGATCGGCCTCGGTGACCGGCGAGCCGTCGGATTTGTCGGTGACAGCCATGGCGCGGCGGTTGACGGCGAGGATCGCGTAGGCCGCCTCGACGACGAGCTCCGTCAGGGGCGTCATCAGCGCGGCGGCGGCCTCGACCTCGACGGTTCCTGCAGTCGGTGCCGTCGTCATTGCGCGGTGCTCCTTCCGGCCGTTCCGTACGCAGCTTGCATCATCGTATCCTTGTTCTGGCGCCGGCGCATCCGGGTACGGCCGTTCGCACGTTCATTGAGCTGCGGCTGCCGGGAAAACCGCTACGTACTTTCCCGTGTCCCGCCCTCAGTCCGGTGGCGGTCCATGCTTTCGCAGTGTATCAAGCGTTAACGCAAGCATGATTCGCCCAGGTTCGCGGATTTCAGGAACATCGAATGTCCGGCACGTCCTCTCCCGAGATCGCCAATCCGATTCCCGCTCCCGATACGCTCGAACTTGCCGCTCTGCTCTGCTCGAAGGTCTGCCACGACCTGATTAGTCCGGTCGGCGCGATCGTCAATGGGCTCGAGGTGCTCGACGACAATCCGAAGCCGGAGGATCGCGACTTCGCGCTGGAGCTGATCCGCAAGAGCGCCAAGACGGCGTCTGCGCGGCTGCAGTTCTGCCGCCTCGCCTTTGGTGCGGCCGGCTCTGCGGGCGCGCAGATCGATCTCGGCGACGCCCAGACCATGGCGCGCGGCCACATCGAGGACGCCAAGACCTCGATCACCTGGAATCTGCCGCGGCTGCTGTTGCCCAAGAACCGGGTCAAGCTGCTGCTCAACATGATGGTGGTGGCGCAGCAGACGATCCCGCGCGGCGGCATGCTGACCGTCGACCCGATCGGCGACGGCGAGTCCATGAGCTTCCGCGTCGCTGCCACCGGGCTCAATGCCCGCCTGCCGCAGAACATCGTCAATCTGCTTGGCGGCGAATTGCAGTCGACCATCGATGCCCACGCGGTGCAGCCCTACTACACCCGTCTGCTCGCCGATGCCTGCGGCCTCAAGGTGACGCTCACCGCCGACGGCAACGCGATGGTCGTGCAGGCGGCCTGATCTGGCAGACGTCCTGCCGCGTCAGTCCTGCGACCTCGTGTCGTGGGACAGGCGCAACAATCCGTTCACCATGGTTAATCAAGCCTTGCCGATGGGTCCGAATTTGTCCGGATGCATCTTATCTCTTTGTTGAGTCCGTTCATTTGCGCTTACTCAACTAATATTAAACGCTTTGCACCGAAACTGGCCGCGGTTTGAAGGGCGCGTCATGTCGCGTTCCGTTGCGTGCGAAGGCCAGTTTCATGGATGACCTGTTGCGTGAGTTTCTGACGGAGACCAGCGAGAGCCTGGACACCGTCGATAATCAATTGGTGCGGTTCGAGCAGGAGCCGAACAACGCCAAGATCCTCGATAACATCTTCCGGCTGGTGCACACGATCAAGGGGACCTGCGGCTTCCTCGGCCTGCCGCGGCTCGAAGCGCTGGCGCATGCCGCCGAGACCCTGATGGGCAAGTTCCGCGACGGCATGCCGGTCACCGGCGAGGCCGTGACGCTGATCCTCACCACCATCGACCGCATCAAGGACATCCTCGGACAGCTCGAGGCCAACGAGGCCGAGCCCGAGGGCGAGGACCGCGATCTCATCAGCGAGCTCGAAGCCATGGTCGAGCGCGGCATGGCGGCAATGGCCGCGTCGGCGGAGCCGATCGCGATAGCCGGCGAGACCGCGCCACCGCTTGCGCCTGCAGCGCCGGCCGCGCCCGCGGTCACGCACGGCTCGCTGATCGACCAGACGCTGGAGCGTCCGCTGCGTCCGGGCGAAGTGTCGCTCGACGAGCTCGAGCGCGCCTTCCGCGAGACCGCGATCGAGTTGCCGCCCGCGCATGAGAAGGCGCCTGAGCCCAAAGCCGCTGCCCCGGCGCCGGTCGCCAAGGCCGGGCCTGCCAAGGCGGAAGCAGAGGCCAAGGCCGAGGCGCCGAAGAAGGCGGCGCGCGCCAAGGCCAATGCCGATGGCGAGGTGCACGAGAACGACAAGGTCGCCAACCAGTCGATCCGCGTCAACGTCGACACGCTCGAACATCTGATGACGATGGTCTCGGAGCTGGTGCTGACGCGCAACCAGCTGCTCGAGATCGCCCGCCGCAACGAGGACACCGAGTTCAAGGTGCCGCTGCAGCGGCTGTCCAACGTCACCGCCGAGCTGCAGGAGGGCGTCATGAAGACGCGCATGCAGCCGATCGGCAATGCCTGGCAGAAGCTGCCGCGCATCGTCCGCGACCTCGCCACCGAGCTCGGCAAGCAGATCGAGCTCGAGATGCACGGCGCCGACACCGAGCTCGACCGCCAGGTGCTCGACCTGATCAAGGACCCGCTCACCCACATGGTGCGCAACTCCGCCGATCACGGCCTGGAGACGATGGCCGAGCGCGCCGCGGCCGGCAAGGCCGAGCAGGGCACGATCCGGCTGTCCGCCTATCATGAAGGCGGCCATATCATCATCTGCATCGCCGACAACGGCCGCGGCCTCAACACCGAGCGCATCAAGGCCAAGGCCTTGGCGAACGGCCTCGTCACCGAGGCCGAGCTCGAGAAGATGACGGAAGCGCAGATCCACAAGTTCATCTTCGAGCCGGGCTTCTCGACCGCGGCCGCCGTCACCTCGGTCTCGGGCCGCGGCGTCGGCATGGACGTGGTGCGCACCAACATCGACCAGATCGGCGGCACCATCGACATCAAGTCGGTGCTCGGCGAGGGCACCTCGGTCACCATCAAGATCCCGCTGACGCTCGCGATCGTCTCGGCGCTGATCGTCGAAGCCGGTGGCGACCGCTTCGCGATCCCGCAATTGTCGGTCGTCGAGCTGGTGCGCGCGCGCGCCAACTCCGAGCACCGCATCGAGCGCATCAAGGACACCGCGGTGCTGCGCTTGCGCAACAAGCTGCTGCCGCTGATGCATCTGAAGAAGCTCTTGAAGATCGACGACGGCTCGTCGACCGATCCGGAGAACGGCTTCATCGTGGTGACGCAGGTCGGCAACCAGACCTTCGGCATCGTGGTCGACTGCGTGTTCCACACCGAGGAAATCGTGGTCAAGCCGATGTCGACCAAGCTGCGTCACATCGACATGTTCTCGGGCAACACCATCCTGGGCGACGGCGCCGTGATCATGATCATCGATCCGAACGGCATTGCGAAAGCGCTCGGCGCCGCCGGCTCGGCCTCGCAGGCGGTGTCCGACGAACACGCCGCGCATCACGCGATCGGTGGCGAGCAGCTCACCTCGCTCCTGGTGTTCCGCGCCGGCACGGCGCAGCCCAAGGCGGTGCCGCTGGCGCTGGTCACGCGCCTGGAGGAGATCGCGGCCGACAAGATCGAGATCTCCAACGGCCGCTACATGGTGCAGTACCGCGACCAGCTGATGCCCTTGGTGCAGATGGAAGGCGTGTCGGTGCAGACGTCGGGCTCGCAGCCGATCCTGGTGTTCGCCGACGAGACCCGGGCGATGGGCCTCGTGGTCGACGAGATCATCGACATCGTCGAGGAGCGGCTCAACATCCAGGTCTCCGGCGCCAAGGACGGCATCCTCGGCTCGGCGGTGATCAAGGGCCAGGCGACGGAAGTGATCGACGTCGGCCACTTCCTGCCGATGGCGTTCGCCGACTGGTTCATCCGCAAGGAGATGGCGACCGAGTCGCAGACGCAGTCGGTGCTCTTGGTCGACGACTCGCCGTTCTTCCGCAACATGCTGGCGCCGGTGTTGAAGTCGGCCGGCTACAAGGTGCGCACGGCGGCGTCGGCGATCGAGGGCCTCGCCACGCTGCGTTCCGGGCACAGCTTCGACATCGTCGTCACCGACATCGAGATGCCGGAGATGAACGGCTTCGAGTTCACCGAGGCGATCCGCGCCGACCAGAACCTGAACCAGATGCCGGTCATCGCGGTGTCGTCGCTGGTGTCGCCGGCGGCGATCGAGCGCGGCCGCCAGGCCGGGCTCTACGACTACATCGCCAAGTTCGACCGGCCCGGCCTGATCGCGGCGCTGAAGGAACAGATCGAGGAACGGGCGCGCGCCGAAGCCAACCGGCGGGCCGCGTGACAGCAAGCGGACAGGAGCAGCGTGCGATGAGCAGCAAGATCGAAACCACCGAAGGCGCCGCCGTCGAATACGTCACTGCGATGATCGGCGGCCAGCTGTTCGGCCTGCCCATCTCGCGGGTGCAGGACGTGTTCATGCCGGAGCGGGTGACGCGGGTGCCGCTGTCGTCGGCGGAGATCGCCGGCGTCCTCAATCTGCGCGGCCGCATCGTGACCGTCGTCGACATGCGGGCGCGGCTCGGCCTCGCCCGCGCCGAGGACGGCAAGCCGCCGATGGCGGTCGGCGTCGATCTGCGTGGCGAGTCCTATGGTCTCCTGATCGATCAGATCGGCGAGGTGCTGCGGCTGCCCGAGGAGAGCCGGGAGGAGAACCCGGTCAATCTCGACCCGCGCATGGCGAAGCTCGCCGGCGGCGTGCACCGCCTCGACGGTCAGCTGATGGTCATCCTCGATGTCGATCGCGTGCTCGAGCTCGCAGCAGACAAGATGGCGGCCTGAACACTGCAATTTGAGGGCGGCGGCGCATCAGGCGTCGTTGCATTGGGATCCTGATCTCGTGAGGCTGATATGAGAACGTGTCTGGTAGTTGACGATTCCAGCGTCATTCGAAAGGTGGCGCGACGCATTCTGGAAGGTCTGGATTTCCAGATCGTGGAAGCGGAGGACGGCGAGCAGGCTCTGGAGATCTGCAAGCGGGGCCTTCCCGATGCGGTGTTGCTCGACTGGAACATGCCCGTCATGGACGGCTATGAGTTTCTCGGCAATCTCCGGCGCATGCCCGGTGGCGACGCGCCGAAGGTGGTGTTCTGCACGACCGAGAACGATGTCGCGCACATCGCGCGCGCGCTGCACGCCGGCGCCAACGAGTACATCATGAAGCCCTTCGACAAGGACATCGTGACCGCGAAGTTTCAGGAAGTCGGGCTGATCTGATCTCCGTTGCGTGCGGCGGTCCCGTGGTCGTCCGGGCTTGCCGTCACCCCGTGCCTCTGTCCTGTTGGTGAACTATGAGCGTCGCGTTGGCCAGTTCTTCGATCCCGAGTTCGATCAGGCAGGAACCTCTCCGGGTGATGGTCGTGGACGACTCCGTCGTCATCCGCGGCATGATCTCGCGTTGGATCGCGTCTGAGCCCGACATGGTCGTGGCGGCGTCGCTGCGCACCGGCCTGGAAGCCGTGAACCAGATCGATCGCGTCAATCCCGACGTCGCCGTGCTCGACATCGAGATGCCCGAGCTCGACGGCATTGCCGCCCTGCCGAAGCTGCTTGCCAAGAAGAAGAACCTCGCCGTCATCATGGCGTCGACGCTGACCCGCCGCAACGCGGAGATCAGCTTCAAGGCGCTGTCGCTCGGCGCGGCCGACTACATCCCGAAGCCCGAGAGCACGCGCGAGGCCTCGGCGGCCGACAATTTCCACTACGATTTGATTCAGAAGATCCGCAATCTTGGCGCCAAGGCGCGCCGCGCCGCTCCTGCTCCGCATGCGCCGGCCGCATCGCCGATCGTTCCGCAAGTCCAGGGGCTCCGGCCTGTGCTTGCATCGCGGCCGATGGTCGCCCCCGTGGCGCCCGCCGTGCCGACCCAGCTGGCGCGCCGCTCCTTCAGCACGCAGATGCCGAAGGTGCTGCTCATCGGATCGTCGACCGGCGGCCCGCAGGCGCTGATGTCGCTGGTGACCGAGCTCGGTCCCGTGATCGACCGCTTTCCGGTGCTGATCACCCAGCATATGCCGCCGACCTTCACCACCATCCTCGCCGAGCATCTGGCGCGCTCGAGCCGCCGACCGGCCCACGAGGCCGTCGACGGTGAGGTGGTGAAGCCGGGTCAGATCTACCTTGCCCCCGGCGGCCGCCACATGCGTGTGGTGCGCCATGGCGCCGATGTGGTGATCGCGCTCGACAACGGTCCTCCGATCAATTTCTGCAAGCCCGCCGTCGATCCCTTGTTCATGTCGGCGATCGAGGTCTGGCAGGGCTCGACCCTGGCCGTGATCCTGACGGGCATGGGTTCCGACGGCATGCGCGGCGGCAAGGACATCGTCGCCGCCGGTGGCAGCGTGATCGCGCAGGACGAGGCGACCAGTGTGGTCTGGGGCATGCCGGGCGCAGCCGCCAATGCCGGCATCTGCGCGGCCGTCCTTCCCTTGAACCAGATCGGACCGAAGCTGGTCCGTCTGTTTGCTGGAGACCGTTCGTGACACCCCTGGACTATGAGTTCTTGCGTAAGGTCCTGAAGGATCGCTCCGGCCTCGATCTGTCGGCCGACAAGCAGTACCTGGTCGAAAGCCGGTTGCTGCCGCTGGCCCGCCGCGCCAACCTGCCGGGCATCCCGGAGCTGGTGCAGAAGATCAGGAGCGGCGCGGAGCAGCTCACGACGCAGGTGGTCGAGGCGATGACCACCAACGAGACGTTCTTCTTCCGCGACAAGATTCCGTTCGATCATCTCCGTGAGGGCATCCTGCCGGCGCTGATCCAGTCGCGTGCCAATCGTCGTTCCCTGCGCATCTGGTCGGCCGCCTGCTCGACCGGACAGGAGCCGTATTCGATCGCGATGTGCCTGCGCGAATTCGGTCCCGCTCTGGCGGGCTGGCGCATCGAGATCATTGCCACCGACCTGTCGCAGGAGGTGCTGGAGAAATCGAAGGCCGGCCTCTACAGCCAGTTCGAGGTGCAGCGCGGATTGCCGATCCAGCTGCTGGTGAAATATTTCACGCAGCTCGGCGAGCTCTGGCAGCTCAGCGCCGACATCCGCGGCATGGTCCAGCATCGCCAGCTCAATCTGCTGCAGGACTTCTCGCATCTCGGCAAGTTCGACATCATCTTCTGCCGCAACGTGCTGATCTATTTCGACCAGGAGACCAAGGCCTCGATCTTCGAGCGGATGGCCAAGGTGATGGAGCCGGACGGCACGCTGTTGCTGGGAGCCGCCGAATCGGTCGTCGGCATCACCGACGCGTTCAGGCCCAACCAGGAGCGGCGGGGTCTGTACCAGATCAATCCGGTGCGCAGTCCGCGCGGTGGCGCTGCGCTGCTGCCCGGCCTCAAGGTGGTCGCGGCTCGCTGACGTTTGCGCTGAGCGCGGAGACATCGTCGGAACATCGGCCGGCGTCGGCCGTGCGGCCGGACTGACCGGTGTGTGATGAAGGTCGGGCTCCGGTCGGTGCTTCCTCGTCCTCGCCGTATCGGTCCTCACGTCGAGCGCTGAACTCAGGCCCGTCGGCACCACACGTCGTAGTCCCTCTCCGTCGCCTCGCGTGCGGCGCGGGAAGCTCTGCGCAGCCAGCCCGAACCGCGTTTCCTGAGATCCGCCGCGATGGTGCTGCTGACGCGACCGTCAGCCGCATGGACGGAGGCGAGCTCCGCGCCCATGCCGCGTAGAAGGACGAGCTTGAGGTCGGCGCCGGCCTCCTTGCCGAGGTCGATCTTGCGCGCATCGGCCGACAATCGCCGAACGACGTAGTCCCCCTCGTCGGTCCGGTAAACGCGGAGGAATGGATCGGGCGCGCGATGGGCTCCATTCGAGAGTTCAATGAACCTGTGCTGAGGCGCCGGCTTCCGTTGCGGCTTGTCCTTCGCCCAGGTCCAGGCCGAAGGGACCAACGCCTTCGCTTCGCGCACGACGCGGCCGCCGCGCCATGTTGCGACGACGACGAAGCGTGGACGTCCCAGGCTGCCGCCGCCGGCGGCGCGGCGGAAGAATCTCGGCGTCTCGCCCGTCCCGGGAAGGCTGCCGAGGAGCAACTTATGGACGGCGGAAGGAATTGCATCCGCCGGCGTCAATCCGTCGATCTCGTCCCAGAATTTTCGCCGGCACTGATCCGAGCATTTGACGTAGGAGCGGATCCACATCTCATGGTCGTCGAGCAGCGCCGGCCCTGGCCTTTGAAGTCCGTGGCGATAGCCTTCCAGGATCGCGTCTGCCGCATCGCGGTTGCCGATCTCCATTTTCGGCGCGAGCTCGACGCTGGTCGTGAGTCGGACCAGATCGAGGACGTAGGGCATCACCGCGGCCTCGTCGAAATCATTGACGCCCCACACCCAGCGCCCGTCGGCGTCGCGCCATGTCCCGAAATTCTCTAGGTGGATGTCGCCGACGCACAGCGCGACCGGTGCCTCGGCCAGCTCCGGGTAGATCTCCTCGATGCGCCGCGCCCAGCGGTAGTACGTCGCCCGCAGGAAGATGAAGGGGCTCTTTCGCATCCGCTCGTGCTTGGTGAGGAGGTCGTCCTCGACCACTGCGCATTGGCTGCGAAGCCAGGCCTCGTAGGCCGCGGTATCTTCGATGATGGACACGCGATGCCTCCCGATGCGCCGGGCCCGAGCGAAGCCTTATGAGTTGCGTTGATGCCGAACGAACGTGGTCTCGCCCATCGCGCGCAGCGCGCGCTTGTCGAACGGCTTGTCGAACGGCTTGTCGAACGGCTTGGCGAGCCGGGGCAGGCCGCGGATATCCGGCGGAAACAGCGTCGCATCGTCATGGCCCGAGGTAATGACGATCTTCAGATCGAGCGCGATCAGGCCCTCGTCCTCGGCGACCAGGATCCGCAGGCCTTCGAGTTCGGTATTGTCCGTCGCCATGCCTCATCCCGACTATGCGCGCCGATCCGGCAGGGAATTCCCCTCGGTCCTATCTAGTGCTCCGGAACCGCGTGTCGAGGCGCTTTCGCTGGCTGTCGTCAAGATCCTACAGGATTGCATGCGGCAAAAAGCGCGAGCGGTTGCCGGTGATCGGGCTCGTGTCCTCGCGGATCGACAGGCCGCATGGCTCGTGGTCGACGAGCCAGCTGCCGATCACCGGGAACACGCCGCCGAAATCCGGCAGCGGCGCCACCGCCTGGCGGATGTAGCCCTCGGCGCCGTAGGGCCCGTCCTGCGCGGAGACGGCGACGCCGTCGGACACCAGGCTGACATTGGCGCCCTCGCGCGAGTAGATCGGCTTGCGCACGAAGCTCGAGCCGAGGCTGGCGGCTTTCGGATCGTCCTCGAAATAGGCCGGCAGCAGGTTCGGATGGCCTTCGTGCATCTGCCAGAGCAGCGGCAGGATGCCCTTGTTGGACAGGATGGCCTTCCACGGCGGCTCGATCCATTGCGTCGGCGCTTGCGCGAGCTTGGCGCCGAACTCATCGCGGAACATCCATTCCCAGGGATAGAGCTTGAAGGCGAGCGCGATGTCGCCGTCGTCGAGATCGACGAAGCCGCCGCCGATCTCGCGCCAGCCGATGTCGGCGACATCAAGGATGGTTGTCGACAGGCCCGCTTGGGCTGCCGTGTCGGCCAGATAGGCCAGGGTCGCGGCGTCCTCGGCGTTGCCGGTGAGCCCGGCCAGATGCACGCGGCGCTGCCTGCCGAGGGCGCGCCAGCGCTCGATCAGGCGCTCATGGATCGAGTTGTACTGGTCCGCACGCCCCGGCAGGATGCGACGTTCGATCGCCTGCTCGAGCCAGGTCCATTGGAACACCGCAGCCTCGAAGATCGATGTCGGCGTATCGGCATTGTATTCGAGCAGCTTCGCCGGCGCGCGGCCGCCGTGATAGCTGAGGTCGAACCGTCCGTAGAGGCTGCCGTCCCTTCGCTTCCAGCTCTCCGCCAGCAGCGGCCAGATCGCCTGCGGGATCTTCAGGCGGCGGAGCAGCGCCTCGTCGCCGATGACGCGTGCGACCAGCGCGAGGCACATCTGCTCGATCTCGGCCGTCGGCTCCTCGATGCCGAGCTCGATCTCGGCGATCGTGAACGCGTAGTAGGCGCGCTCGTCCCAATAGCGCTCGCCGTCGAGTTCGTAGAAGGCGAATCCGCATCGTGCCGCCGTCTCGCGCCAGTCGTCACGTTCGGGGCAGGGGATGCGCTGCATCGGTGTCAGCCCCAGGTAACACCAACCATGCCGTGCCCGTGGCAACCGGGCGCAGCATCGCCGAAGCCGCCATCGATGATGCGGCCATGACCGCGTCCGCGCGGTCCCGGCGCCGTCCCGCGTCGGCGACCACGCGATCGCTTGTTCGCAAAATGTTGCGAGGCGGCGGCGGACACCGCAGCCTTGATCGTCGCCGGCACCACCAGGTGCGGACGTTGCATCGGATCGCTTCCGATGAGTCGGTAGGCCAGTTTTTTATGATTTTGAGTCTGTGTCAAAGATCCGAATCCAAGGAAACATCACAAACGCGGTGTTTTCACGGCGCCGGCGCGACGAAAATCAGCCGCCGCCTCCGAAGCCGTGTCCGAACGAGCCGAAGCCGCCGCGCGAGACATGCGCGGAGGACGCCTCGGCGACATGGCTCGAGCCGCTGCTTCTGGAATCGCTGTCGCCGCTGGAAAATCCCCAGCGACCGGAGCCGCTGCCGCCGCCACCGCCGCTCGAGCGGCGCGTCGTGCATTCGCTCGTCTGCGGCTGGCCGGCCATCGTCGGCGTCTCGGTGCCCTGCTGCGGGCAGCTCTGCTGCCGCGGCATCAGCGCATAGGCGGTGCTGCCGACGGCGAGCGTGCCCATCAGCAGCAGCGCGACGTGGCCGGAGCGCTTCACCGGCGGCGTCGCGGGCGGGGGCGGCATCGGCCGGCGCTTGCCGAATTCGCGGCGTTGCTTGGACATGGTCAGATGATCATCGAGGCGGCGTTGAGTGCGCCGGCGGAGAGCGACGCGAGACCGAGCCAGATTGCGGAGGCCAGCTCGCCGGCGACGATGCGCTGGGCGAGATCCGGCACCGGGATGCGCACGAGGTAATAGACGATCACCTGGACGATCAGCGCGACCAGCGCCCAGATCAGGCAGTCAAGCACGTTGGCGGAATGGGCGATGGCGCTGACCAGCGGCAGGGTGAAGCCGAGCAGGCTGAGGCCGAGCGCGATCGCAGCCGACGGATGGTTGTCCCGGATCAGCTGGAATTCATTGTAGGGCGTGACGCGGGTGTAGATGAACAGGTAGGCCGTCACCGCGACCAGCGCGGTACAGAAGTACACCAGAAAGGCCGGCAGGCCGGCGAGCGATTGCAGGATCATGGATCAGGCCCGACGCGTGGAAGCTCTCATCTGTCGCGATGCCAGCATGCCCGGTTCGACGTGAACAAAGTCTATCCGTCTTTCGCCGGATCCAGCCTGGCCTGGTCCAGCATCTGCAGCACGGAATCGCCCGTCTTGCGGGTGTGCTCGGAGAGCGCCTCGGCGAAGCCGTCGCCGTCTCGGGCCCGCAGCAACGCCATGAAGGCCTCGTGCTCGCCGATCGACTCGTCCCAGCGCCGCGCGTCGTAATTGGCGACCGCCCGCGCGCGGAACACGCTCGCATGCAGGGTGCTCCACATGTTGAGCAGCACGGCGTTGCCGGCGAGCTTGGTGATCTCGGCATGGATCTGCTGGTTGAGCCGGAAATAGGCGGCGCGCTCGGCGACGCGATGCAGCGCCACCAGCTCGGCATGCATGGCGTCGAGCCTGGCGAGGTCGTCCGCCGTCGCACGCGCGGCCGCGGCGCGGCCCGCGGTGGCATCGAGCGACACCATCACGTCGAAGATCTCGGCGATCTCGCGGGCGTCGATCGGCGTCACCACGGGCGTGCGATGCGGCCGCAGCTCGATCAGGCCCTCGGCGGCGAGGATCTTGAAGGCCTCGCGCAGCGGCGTGCGCGAGACGCCGAAGGTCTCGCACAGCATGCGCTCGGGCAAGGCAGCGCCGGCGGCGAGCTCGCCGTCCACGATCATCTCGCGCACCCTGGCGACGAGCTGATCGTGCAGCGACAGCCGATCGAGCGGCCGCTGGGAGTGGTCGGACGACAGCTTCAGCCGCGCCGGCTTGAAGCGCGTCTTCAGTCTGGGCCGGGGTGCTGGTGGGGTCATGTGGGCGCGGCTGCTCCGCTGCGAGATGCCTGAAATTCGGGCGATGCGCCCGCGGATCAGGCAGGTTCTCCAAGTTTGATATGCTGTTTCATACTGATTTTATTATATAAAATCAATATTGCATATCGCATCCAGTTGGCATGTCGTTTGCTAATGAGAGGACAAGCCGTGACAATCCCGTGGATCGACCTGCCCTGGAGATGGATGTGAAACGTTTCGTGCTGCCCATTCTCGCCCTGCTCGCGCTCGCGCTGCCCTCGCTCAGCTTCGCCGACGACGCCGCCAAGATCAAACTCGGCTACGCCAAATGCGCGCATTGCACGCCGATGTCGCTGACGCCGCAATTCGCGGAGGGCGTCGCGATCGACGCCGTCAGCTTCAACACCGGCACTGATGCGCTGACCGCGCTGGTGTCGAAGAACATCGACGTCGCGCAAGTCACTTATCTGCACTACGCCATCGCGCTCGACAAAGGCTTCGATGTCGTCGCCATCTCCGGCCAGGTCAATGGCGGCTCGGCGATCCTGCTCGGCAATGATCTTGAGATCGCGCCGGGCGACTGGACCGCGCTGAAGGCTGTCATCGCCAAGTTCAAGGCCGACGGCAAGCCGTTCCGCGTCGCCGCCTCGCGCGGTAATGCGCAGGACATTCACATGCGCGGTGCCTTCGCCAAGCAGGGCATCGACATCAATAAGGACGTGCAGTTCATCAACATCCCGAACCCGTCGGATCATCTGCAGGCGCTGCGCCGTGGCGAGGTCGAGCTGATCTGCACCGTCGAGCCGTTCGCGACCCAGATCATGCAGGCCAAGGCGGCGAAGTTCTTCGGCTTCCCCTATGACCAGGCCGCCGGCAAGCTGACCAATCTGATCCTGACCCGCTCCGACGTCATCGCATCCAACCCGAAGGCGCTGGAGGGCGTGGTGCGCGCGGTCGTGAAGGTCGACGCGCACATCGCGGCCGACAAGCCGGCGCTGATCGAGGTGATCTCCAAGATCACCGGCCTGGACAAGGCGATCGCCACCGGCGCGGTCGAGAATCTCGATCCCGATCCGAAGATGTACCGCGCTTCCGCGCTCGCCATCGCCACGATGATGCGCGACCTCAAATACATCAACTCGGACGTCTCGGCGGCGGTCGAGAAGAACCTCGACTACCGCTTCCTGGAAGCGGCGACCGGCAAGCCGAAGAGCGAGCTCGGCTACTGAGATGGCCGCGCTCGCCCAGCTCAGGAAGCTCGACCGCACCATCGTGCCCGTGCTGGTGCTCGCGGGCTGGGAGGCGTTCTCGCGCTCCGGCGCGCTGCCGGCGGCGCTGCTGCCGGCGCCGTCGACGGTGCTGTGGGCGTGGGCGGACTGGCTGGTCGGCACCGACGGCAACACCCAGACCTACAGCGCGCATTGGCTCGCCGACATGCTGGCGAGCCTGTCGCGCGTCGCGGCGGGCTTTGCCATCGCCACTTTGCTCGGCGTCGGCCTCGGGGTCGCGATCGGCTGGTCGCGCAAGACCGAGATCGTGATCGAGCCGACCTTGCAGATGCTCAGGCCGATCCCGCCGGTGTCGTGGATCCCGCTCGCCATCATCTGGTTCGGCATCGCCAACAAGCCGGCGATCTTCCTGGTGTTTCTCGGCGCCTTCTTCCCGATCCTGCTCAACACCATCCACGGCGTGAAGACCTGCGACCGCAATCTCATTCGCGCCGGCGCCATGGTCGGCGGCAGCGAGCGCAAGCTGTTGCGCTACATCGTCGTGCCCGCGGCGATGCCGAGCATCTTTGCCGGGCTTCGCATCGGCATCGGCTCGGCCTGGATGCTCACCGTGACGGCCGAGATGGTCGCGGTGAAGAGCGGGCTCGGCTACGTGCTGTGGGATTCCTACTACTTCCTGCGTTACGATCTGGTGCTGGCGGCGATGGCGAGCATCGGCCTGCTCGGCTTCTGCAGCGATCTCGCCATTCGCTTCGTGATGGCGCGCGTGCTGCACTGGCAGCGCAACACCACCTTGGGCGGCGGGGAATGAGCATGGTCGCGATCGAGATCGCCAGCGTCTCCAAGATCTTCACCGACAGGAAGCGCAACGCCGAGGTGACGGCGCTCGCCGACATCAGCCTCAGCATCGCGCGCAACGAGTTCGTCTGCCTGCTCGGCCCGTCCGGCTGCGGTAAGTCGACCCTTCTCAACATGATCGCCGGATTCGAGCAGCCGAGCGCGGGCCGCATCGCCGTCGACGGCGAGACGGTGACGGCGCCCGGCGCCGATCGCGGCGTCGTCTTCCAGCACGCCAATCTGATGCCGTGGCTGCCGGTGTGGGAGAACGTCGCCTTTCATCTGCTGCTAGGCGGCGGCCAGAAGGCCGAGCGCCGCGCGCGGGCGCAGGTCTATATCGACATGGTCGGGCTGACCGGCTTCGAGAACCACTATCCGTCGGAGCTGTCGGGCGGCATGAACCAGCGCGTCGGCATCGCGCGGGCGCTGCTGATGAATCCTCAAGTGATTCTGATGGACGAGCCGTTCGGCGCGCTCGACGAGCAGACCCGCATGGACATGCAGACCGAGCTTGTCAGGATCTGGCAGCAGCACCAGGGCACGATCGTGTTCGTCACCCACGGCATCGACGAGGCGCTGACGCTCGGCACCCATGTCGCGGTGATGAGCGCACGTCCCGGCCGCCTCGTCGAGATCATCCCGATCGACCTGCCGCGTCCACGGGATATTACCTCGCCGCAGTTCAACGCGCTGAAGCGCCACATCCTGGCGCTGCTGCGCGGCGAGCGGGCGGAGCAGGGGGAGCGGGTGTGAGGATGGCCCGATTGCTCCCGCACAAACGATGCATGTTGAAGCCGAGACAGCTCGATATGCGCAGTGCGCCCCCTCTCCCGCTTGCGGGGGAGGGCTGGGGTGGGGGCGCTCCACGGCACGCTGCCCGTGAGGAGAGAGTTCCCCCACCCGGATCGCATCTGCGATGCGATCCGACCTCCCCCGCAAGCGGGAGAGGTCTTCCCGCCGACCACCTCCAACTGCCCGCGCCGAGAGAGGCAAACCACCAATGACCAAACGCACTCTCCTCGGCATGCTGACGCCGTCGTCGAACACCGCGCTGGAGCCGATCACCTCGGCCATGGTCGCCGGGCTGCCGAACGTGTCAGCGCATTTCTCGCGCTTCAAGGTCACTGAGATCGCGTTGTCGACCGACGCGCTGGCGCAGTTCGACACATCGAACATCCTGCGCGCGGCAGAATTGCTCGCGCATGCCAGGGTCGACGTGATCGGCTGGAACGGCACCTCCTCGGGCTGGCTCGGCTTCGAGGCCGACGTCAAGCTGTGCGAGCAGATCACCGCGGCGACCGGCATTCCCGCGACCACCTCGATGCTGGCGCTGAACGAGATTCTGACGAGATCCGGCGTGAAGCGGCTCGGCTATGTCACACCCTATCGCGACGACGTGCAGGCGCGGATCATCGCCAACTACGAGACGCTCAGCATCGGTTGCGGCGGCGACCGCCATCTCGGCCTGCAGGACAATTTCTCCTTCGCCGAGGTCACCGAGGCGCAGCTCGAGCGCATGATCCGCGAGGTCGCGGCCGAGAAACCCGATGCGATCGCCGTCGTCTGCACCAACCTGCGCGCCGCGCCGCTGGTCGACAGGATGGAGCAGGAGACGGGCATTCCAATTCTCGACACCATCGCCACCGTGGTATGGAAGAGCCTGAAGGTCGCCGGCGTCGATCCGGCCGCCGTGACCGGCTGGGGCTCGCTGTTCAAGAACTTCGCCTGAGAAGGACGTCACATGGCTGCATTCGACACCGCCATCCGCAACGGCACCGTCGCCACCGCGTGCGATATGTTCAAGGCCGATGTCGCCATCAAGAGCGGCCGCATCGTCGCGATCGGCGAGGCCATCACCGATGCCGACGAGATCGTCGATGCCACGGGCCTGCTGGTGCTGCCGGGCGGCATCGACAGCCATGTCCATATCAGCCAGCCCTCCGGCCCCGGCATCGTCATGGCCGACGATTTCGAGAGTGCGACGCGCGCCGCGGCGTTCGGCGGCAACACCTTCGTGATGCCGTATTGCCTGCAGGAGAAGGGCCAGCCGCTGCGCGCGGCGCTGAAGGACTATCACGCCCTCGCCGACAACACCTGCTACGTCGACCACTCCTTCCACCTCATCATCGCCGATCCCACCGACGCGGTGCTCGGCCAGGAGCTGCCGGCGCTGGTCGCCGACGGTTATTCGTCGCTGAAGATCTTCATGACCTATGAGGGCCTCGCGCTCAGCGACTACGAGATTTTGGGCGTGCTGCAGGTCGCGCGCGAACGCGGGGCCTTGGTGCAGATTCACGCCGAAAACTACGACGCCATCCGCTTCCTCACCGACCGCCTGGAGCGCGCCGGCCACATCGCGCCGTATTATCACGGCAAGTCGCGGCCGATTCCGGTCGAGCGCGAGGCGACCCATCGCGCGATCTCGCTGGCCGAGCTGATCGACGTGCCGATCGTCATCGTCCACGTCTCCAACCGCGAGGCGATGGAGGAGATCCGCCGCGCGCAGGCGCGCGGCCTGAAGATCCACGGCGAGACCTGCCCGCAATATCTGGTGCTGACCGAAGAGGACATGCAGGGCCTCAACATGGAAGGCGCCAAATATGTCTGCTCGCCGCCGCCGCGTGACAAGGCCAGCCAGGAGGCGTGCTGGGAGGGCCTGCAGCAGGGCGTGTTCTCGCTGTTCTCGTCGGATCACTGCCCGTTCCGCTATGACGACGAGGCCGGCAAGCTGACGCCGAAGGGCCGCACCAGCTTTCGCTGGGTGCCGAACGGCATCCCCGGCGTCGAGACGCGGCTGCCGATCCTGTTCTCCGAAGGCGTCAACAAGGGCCGCATCACCCTGAACCAGTTCGTCGCCTTCACCGCCACCAACCACGCCAGGACGTATGGGCTGAGGGCTAAGGGCTCCATCGCGATCGGCTACGATGCCGACATCGCGCTGTGGGACCCGACCAAGACGGCCAAGATCAGCCAGTCCGGCCTGCACCACGGCTCCGACTACACGCCCTATGAAGGCATCGAGATCACCGGCTGGCCGGTCGCGACGATGCTGCGCGGAAAATTCGTCGTGCGCGACGGCCAGCTGGTCGGCGCCAAGGGCGACGGCCGCTACGTTACGCGCGGCAAGCCGGGTGCAGTGGCCTGAGTGGCCTAAGCACGCTCTTCCCATCCGTTATTGCGAGCGCAGCGAAGCAATCCAGAGTCGAGCTCGCGACTCTGGATTGCGTCGTCGCTTCGCCCTTCGCAATGAAGGCCAATTGCGATATCGCTCCTGTGAACAACCGTCAGACAAGGAGTGCCGCTAGGTCCGCGGCTCTTCCGAGACCCTGATCATGATGTGGGTCCGCGGGATCGCATCATGATCTCGTCTCTTTGCTCGAAGCTGATCGTGGGTGAACGATCGTTCCAGTCCTCAGCGGACTGGAAGCGGGTTCAATAGGCCGTCCATCCGCCGTCCGTCGCGTAGAATGCGCCGGTCAGGTTCGACGCCTCGGGCGACAGCAGGAACAGTATCTCCGCGACTAGCTCCTACATGGCGTCCGCGCGTACGGTGCCGCCAGCGCGACCGGCCAGACTCATGGGCCCGCCGTTACAGAACAGCCGACATGAAATCGCTGTCGGTCAATGCAAGGACAGCTAGTTTTCGTGGACGTGAAAGCCCGGTGCGCGGAACGCTCCGGGCTCATCACGTGGTCGCAAGAAACGACTAATGATGCACCCGCAGGGTCCCGTCCGCGTTGTAATCACTCTTGGGATTGTAACCGGAATCGCGGTGCGTTCTACGATGTAGGGCAGCGTTGCTGCCGCTTGCGCCCGGAGTTCCGCTATCAACCCGCATGGTCCCGTCTGCATTGTAGTCACTCTTCGGCCTGTAGCCGGAATCGCGATGCGTTTTTGCATGTAGGTCAGCGTTGCTGCCGCTCAGGCCCGGAGTTCCGGGATTGACCTGCATATTTCCATATTGGTCGCGATCACTTTTGCCCGCCCCGACCTGCTGAGCCGCACTGGCTTTTGCATGAGTACCTCTTGCATGATGAGTACGATGTCCGGCCAAGGCCGCAGATGTAGAGACGGCGAGAATAACAAGACCAACAGCAATGCTTCTAGCCATAGTGAACTCCTCACGTTGAAGGACCATTGATGACGGATACGCCGTCAATGTTAGCCTGCCACGGAACTTGCTGACCGTCTTTGATGCAACTCAAGGTACTAAAAGCGGGTGCGACGTCACGGTCCGCACGACTTTTGGCATCATTTCTTCGGCTTTGGCGCGGTGCCCGGCGGAGCCGATGTCGCTCCGCAACATGCCTCTGACGACGGGTTTGACCGATGCCTTCACCGTACCGCTATCGACTTCGACTTGCGAAACGCCGGTCGTCATGTCGACCAGAAGCCGATCGCCGCTCAGCACGTTCTGGCAACTGGTCGACACCACCCCGCCGAGCGTGGTGATCGGGGAATTGGGACCGAGCTCTGCGCCGCATGGGCATCGCAGGTGACTTGCGGCGAAGCCGCTCATGGCAGATCGCCGATCCGAAACAGGAGCGTTCGACAGGGTCTCGATCGGGAACGCAAGCCTTGACGGTGGCCGTTCGAACGCCTGGAAGAATTATGCTTTCTGTTTATCGAAATTCTATTTTGTTTTTCCGAAAAATGTGCTTTACTGCGCGCCGTCCCGCCCCAACGAGGGGACGCTTCGCGGTCGTCACGGACGTCGGGTGTGGGAGGCGATGGGCGCTGTGGGGTCGCAGCATGGCTTGGCCGTGCCGACGAACGATCCCCGGCGCACGGTGAAGTCGCGTGGTCCTGGCCTCCCGGTGCTGAGGTCAAGCTTGTGGCGTTGCTGATGAGCTGCCTGCGGGTGATGGGGGCAAGACAGCCGGTCCCCAGGGAGATCGCGTATAAATCGTAAAACCATCGCGCAGGGAGGGCCGGGTGTTTCGGCCAGACCTGTGGCGACTGCCGCCTGCTTTCTTTTCTGCAGGCGGGCCACGGGCGCGGCCAGCGCCCGGCCTTCCCTGCGCCCTCAGTGAGAGGAGGGCGGTGAGATGGATGCATAGCTCGGGCGCTGGGCGCCGCGAGATCGCGAAAGCTTGGGATGACGGAAGGTTTGAAGCGCGGGGCGTGGATCGCGGTCGAGGCTCTATCGAGCTTCGTGCTCGCATTGCTGGAAGGCGAGGGTGGTCGTGTTTGGGAGTTCGGGGTTTAAGGCGCGTAGGCGCGGCAGAAGCGGTGGGCTCCCCTTCCCCTTGCGGGGAGGGGTTGGGGGTGGGGGTTTCTTGCTCCGAACGAAGTTTGTGGCGCATGCAGGCACGAGCGGCGTGTGCGCTGTAGGGATGACTAATCAGCTGTCGGTGGGGTGGCTTCCATGAAGTCCATTTCCGTGGACCCCCACCCCCGACCCCTCCCCGCAAGGGGGAGGGGAGCGCACCGATCGGGTCGCGAGAGTTTGGGTCGAGCGCCCCCAAGGCTCCGAGCAAACAAGCACCGGCCCCACAGCAATCACACCCCCCACAAACAAAAACCCCGCCATTTGCGGCGGGGCCCAGTCTGGGAGGAGCAAGCCGGTGAGGCCTGCCGGAGTACCCAGTGAAAGATCAGGCGGGGATGCGCTCGTCCATGTCATGCGGCTCGCGCAGCACGTAGCCGCGGCCCCAGACAGTCTCGATGAAGTTGCGGCCTTCGGAGGCGTTGGCGAGCTTCTTGCGCAGCTTGCAGATGAAGACGTCGATGATCTTCAGCTCGGGCTCGTCCATGCCGCCGTAGAGATGGTTGAGGAACATCTCCTTGGTGAGCGTGGTGCCCTTGCGGAGCGAGAGCAGCTCCAGCATCTGGTATTCCTTGCCGGTCAGGTGCACGCGCTGGCCGCCGACCTCCACCGTCTTGGTGTCCAGGTTGACGACGAGGTCGCCGGTCTGAATGACCGACTGGGCGTGGCCCTTGGAACGGCGGACGATCGCGTGGATGCGGGCGATCAGCTCGTCCTTGTGGAACGGCTTGGTCATGTAGTCGTCGGCGCCGAAGCCGAGACCCTTGACCTTGTCCTCGATCCCGGCAAGGCCGGAGAGGATCAGGATCGGCGTCTTGATCTTCGAGACGCGCAGCTGCTTGAGCACGTCGTAACCGGACATGTCGGGCAGATTGAGGTCGAGAAGGATGATGTCGTAATCGTACAACTTGCCGAGGTCGACGCCTTCTTCGCCAAGGTCAGTCGTGTAGACGTTGAAGCTCTCAGACTTCAACATCAGCTCGATCGACTGCGCGACGGCGCTGTCATCCTCAATCAGCAAAACGCGCATGCCAGTTCCCCATAGTCGCCGCTCCGGGCGTCAGGTCGGCCGCCATCGCGGCACTCAAAACGCCTTTGAACAACTGATTCGGATCCTGACGAGAGATGGTTAACAAATCCTGATTCCCCTCCGCAAGCTCTATCCGTGCAATTTTTATCGAATCGCCGTAAGGTGTTGCGATAAGGCAGTTTTTCTTAGCCGTCCTCGTTCAAGCTCCATGTTAAGAGATGGACCTAACCGACTCTCGGATCTCACCGCTTTTTGAAGGCGGCAAAGCGAAGCACGTCAGTCACTCCAGACCATGACGTAATGATTAATGATGCGAGTAAACACAGAGTTAAGCCGACGACGCGAATCTGCCCCTACTTAAGGTTTTCGCAATGAAGGCTCTGGCGCAATGAACTTTCTCTCGCGATGAAGGTGCTTTGGCAATGAAGGCCCTGGCCGAGCAGATCAGCGACATCGACGCCGTGAACACCTATGGGCGTGTCGTCGGCGTGAAGGGACTCATGGTGGAGATCGCCGGGCCGATTCATGCGATGTCGGTCGGCGCGCGCATCGTGATCGAGACCGGCAACAATTACATCCCTGCCGAAGTGATCGGTTTCTCCGGCAAGAATGCCGTGGTGATGCCGTTCGCCGGGCTGGAGGGCGTGCGCCGCGGCTGCCGCGCCGTGATCGCCAATGCGGCCAACCAGGTGCGGCCGTCGCCGGCCTGGCTCGGCCGCGTCATCAATGCGATGGGCGAGCCGATCGACGGCAAGGGGCCGCTGCCGCAGGGCGCCTCGCCGGTTCCTTATCGGAACAATCCGCCGCCGGCGCATTCGCGCAGGCGCGTCGGCTCGCCGCTCGATCTCGGCGTCCGCGCATTGAACACCTTTCTCACCTGTTGCCGCGGCCAGCGGCTCGGCATCTTCGCCGGCTCGGGCGTCGGCAAATCCGTGCTGCTGTCGATGCTGGCGCGCAACGTCGATGCGGCGGTGTCGGTGATCGGACTGATCGGCGAGCGCGGCCGCGAGGTGCAGGAGTTCCTGCAGGACGATCTCGGCGATGAGGGTCTCGCGCGCTCGGTCGTCGTGGTCGCGACCTCCGACGAGCCGGCGCTGATGCGAAGGCAGGCGGCGTATCTGACGCTCGCGATCTCCGAATATTTCCGCGACGAGGGCAAGGATGTCCTTTGTCTAATGGACTCTGTGACGCGCTTTGCGATGGCGCAGCGCGAGATCGGGCTGTCGGCTGGCGAGCCGCCGACCGCCAAGGGCTACACGCCCACCGTGTTCACCGAGCTGCCGAAACTGCTGGAGAGGGCGGGGCCGGGCAGCGGCGACGGCACCATCACCGGGATCTTCACGGTGCTGGTCGATGGCGACGATCACAACGAGCCGGTGGCGGATGCGGTGCGCGGCATTCTCGACGGCCACGTCGTGATGCAACGTTCGATCGCCGAACGCGGCCGCTATCCGGCGATCAACGTCCTCAAATCCGTGTCGCGGACGATGCCGAAATCGGCCGACCCCGTATTCTTGCCGACCATCATGCGGGCGCGCCAAGTGATGGCGACCTACGCCGACATGGAGGAGCTGATCCGGCTCGGCGCCTACCGCGCCGGTTCCAGTCCGGAGGTCGACGAGGCGATCCGGCTGCACGAGCCGTTGGAGGCGTTCCTGCGCCAGCGCAAGGACGAGGTCTCGACATTGCAGAGCGGGTATCGGGAGCTGGAACAGATCCTGGGGCGCTTGGAAACGGAAAGCTAACTTTGTCGGGTAATCATCCCCTCCATGTAACGAGCCTAGTCGGCGAGCCCAGGGAGGGCGGCCGGCCCTGTCCCGCGCCGTACACGGGACTTCTGGGGAGTATGAGTCGATGAAGTCGCGCGAAACGCTGATCCGTCTGAAGAAGTTTCAGGTGGATGAGAAACGCCGCCGGGTGACGCAGATCGAGGGCATGATCGCTGACTTCCAGCGCATGTCGGCCGAGCTCGAGCGGGAGATCCAGACCGAGCAGGAGCGGGCCGGCATCAACGACCCGACCCATTTTGCCTATCCGACCTACGCCAAGGCCGCGATCCAGCGCCGGGAAAACCTGACGCGCTCGGCCGACGAGCTGCGCACCCAGCTCGAGGACGCCAAGGCCGCGTTGTCCGAGGCGTTCGAGGAGATGAAGAAGGTCGAGCTGCTCGACGAGCGTGACCAGGCCCGAGAAAAGGCCGAGGAGAGCGCCCGCGAGCAGGCCGACATGGACAGCATCGGTCTGATGCGCGCCCGGCTCGGCGTCATCGCCTGAGCCTGTCGCCGACACGGCTGTCGCTTTCGAAAACCCGGGCCGCGAGGTCCGGGTTTTTCGTCGCGCCCGCCCCGGTGGAGAGTTGCCCAGGACTTGTGCTACGGGAGGACGTAGGCTCGAACGAGGGAGTGGGGCGATTTTCGGGGACGCCAAATGCTGACGCCGGCAGAGCTGGTCTGGTTGCTTGCCGCTGTTGCCAAGGGGGACGAGGCCGCCTTCGAGCGCCTCTACGCGGCGACGCGCGCGAAACTCTATGGCGTCGTGCTCCGTATCTTGCACCGACAGGACCTCGCCGAGGAGGTCGTCCAGGAGACCTATGTGAAGGTCTGGAACAACGCCGCGCAGTTCAACCCGGCCGTTTCTTCCCCGATCACCTGGATGGCCGCCATCGCCCGCAACCGCGCCATCGACCTGGTGCGCAAGCGCGGTGAGTTGTCTTTGGAGGATGAGCCCTCCGCGCTCGAGGTTGCGGCCGAGACGCCGGATCCGCTGGCGCGGCGCGAGATGTCGGAGGAGCTCAAGCGTCTTTTGGAATGTGTCGGCCAGCTCGAGCCCGACCGCCAGAAGCTCGTGCTGCTTGCCTACTATAACGGCTGGAGCCGCGAGCAATTGGCGACCAAGTTCGAGGCGCCGGTGAACACGGTGAAGACCTGGTTGCGTCGGAGCATGATGGACATCCGCCAATGCCTCGGTCTCGGATGAGGTGCCGTTCGATCCGGCGAGAGACCTTGTAGGACGTGACCTGGACCTGTGATGGCGTATAGCGAAGACCATATCGCGCTGGCGGCGGAATATGCGCTCGGGACGCTCGACGCCGCCGAACGGGCGCAGGTCGAGACCATGATGGCGGTCGACAAGGATTTTGTCGCGCTGGTCCAGGCGTGGGAATTTCGTCTCGGTCCGCTCAACCAGATGGTCGGGCTGGTCGAGCCGCGCCCCGAGCTGTGGGACCGCATCAAGGCCGAGATCGCTCGGTTGCGCGCGTTCGCCGAGAGCGCGCCGGCTGAACCAGTGGCGGTGGCCGAGGCTCCAGTCTTTGCTGTTCATCCTGCCCCTGCGCCTCCCGAGGGGTCGCCTGTCGCGGCGGAAGCCCTGCCGATCGAAGCGGCCGCGGTCGAGGCGCCCGAGCCTGAGGTCGCGACCGTCGCCGCGACACGCAGCGCGTCTGCAGCGCATGAGATCGCGAACGATGATGCGAATGTGGTGCGGCTCTCGTCCAAGGTCCGGCAGTTGCGCGCGGTCGCCAACAGCATGACCGCGCTCGCGGCCGTGCTGCTCGCGCTGGTCGGTGTCCAGGTTTACCGCCCCGATCTCTTGCCGCAGCCATTGCGGCCGAAGCCGCGGATCCAGACTGTGGAGGTCAAGGTGCCGGTCGCGCAACCCTCCGCCCAGTTCGTTGCTCTCCTGCAGAAGGACGCGGCGTCGCCGGCGTTCATCTTGACCGTCGATGCTGCCAGCAAAAGCTACACCGTGCGCCGGGTCGGCGCTGCGCCGGAGCCGGGCAAGAGCTTCGAGCTGTGGCTCGTATCCGACAAGCTGCAGAAGCCGCGCTCGCTCGGCGTGATCGGCGGCAGCGACTTCACCAGCCGTCCCGTCCTCTCGTCCTACGACGCCGACACCGTGAGTCGCGCGACCTACGCCGTCACGGTCGAGCCCGAGGGCGGGTCGCCGACCGGGCAGGCGACCGGGCCGATCGTGTTTACCGGCAAGCTGATCGAGACCGTGCCGCCGTCGCGGTGATTCAAGCCCCAAAAAAGAAAACGCCCGTGGGGAGCGGGCGTTTTCAGTAGTCGACTTGGGGTTGGGTCTACTACATATCCACGCGGCCAGTTGGGGGGCTGTGAGAACCGCGTGAATTCGGGAAATTCCTGTCAGCGAACCAGCGACGTCTCCGAACTCGTCACCACGACCGGCTTGCCGGCCTTGAGGACCTTTGCTGTCTGCGCGTAGTTCGGCTCCGCGTTGAGACGGGCGGAGATGCCGAAGCCGGCCACTGCGATGCCAGCCACGAGCGCCACCACCACGATCTTGAGGTGGGTGGTCCGATCCGCGCTGTAAATCGAGTGGTTCATGGAAGCCTCCTGCCGTCTTCCGTCCTTCGCTGATTCGTGTGAGCCGGGGGCTTTCCGGTTCATCGTCTCGCGTGAACTAACGTAGGAAACCTCAATTCTGTTTCGTAGACCACATCACAAGTGTGTGATAAGGCGTGATGCTTCGCGATCGAAAGTCGGTGAAATATACATTTACATAGCTATATCAATAACTTGACTTGTTGTTCGGTGTGCGGATGAAATTTCAGCCACCTAACGCAAATTTAAGAATTCGTTTGCCTGTGGCGGTAAAGCAAGGGGTGGTCTGCCGGTAAAAACGGCAAAAGCCGGCGCCTCGCGCCGGCCCCGCTGATCAAACGCGCTCGGGATTCCGCGGTTCCGCAACGCCAGCCGTCACACGCTCCCCACCGTCTTCAGCCGCGCCCGCGGATGGATTTCGGCCTGCGACAGCACCGTGGTCTGGGCGCGAAAGCGCTCGACCAGCGAGCGCACGAAGGGCCGGATCGCCGCCGACGTCACCAGCACCGGCGACTCGCCCTCGCGTGCGGCGCGCTCGAAGGCATCGCGCGTCGCGGTCATGAACTCCGACAGCTTCGACGGCTGCATCGCCAGGCTGCGCTCCTCGCCCTGGCCGATCAGCGATTCCGCAAACGCCTGCTCCCACCTCGCCGACAGCGCGATCAGCGGCAGGTAGCCCATCGGCGAGGTGTTCTGGGCGCAGATCTGGCGGGCGAGGCGGGCGCGCACGTGCTCGACGATCGTGGCCGGGTTGCGCGAGAACGCGAGCGCGTCGGCGATGCCTTCGAGGATGGTCGAGAGGTCGCGGATCGAGATGCGCTCCGACAACAGCAGCTGCAGCACGCGCTGGATGCCGGAAATCGTGATCTGCGTCGGCACGATGTCCTTGACCAGCTCGCTCTGCTCCTTCGGCAGCTCCTTCAGGAGCTTCTGCACCTCGCCGTAGGAGAGCAGGTCGCTCATATTGGCCTTGAGCAGCTCGGTCAGGTGCGTCGACAGCACGGTCGCCGCGTCGACGACCGTGTAGCCCTTGAGCGTCGCCTCTTCCTTCAGGCCGGCGTCGACCCATGTGGCGGGCAGGCCGAAGGTCGGCTCCGTCGTGTGGATGCCGGGCACCGCGACCTGGTTGCCGCCGGGGTCCATGACCATGAACTGGCTCGGCCAGATCTTGCCGGAGCCGGCGTCGACCTCCTTGATCTTGATGATGTAGGTGTTGGCCTCGAGCTGAACGTTGTCGAGGATGCGCACCGACGGCATCACGAAACCCATCTCGATCGCCAGCGACCGGCGCAGCGCCTTGATCTGGTCGGTCAGGCGGTCGGTGCCGTCGGGTGCATTCACGAGCGGCAGCAGCGCATAGCCGAGCTCGATCTTGAGGTCGTCGATCTTGAGCGCGGCCGAGATCGGCTCCTCGGCGGCCGCGGCGGTGGCAGCCGCCGCCGGTGCTGCAGCCGCAGCGACTTCCTCGGCCTTCGCGACCTCCTTCTGCTTGCGCGCCTTGAGGGCGAGCGCGGCGGCGCCGCCGCCGAGCGCCAGGAACGGAAGGGTCGGGATGCCCGGCAGCAGCGCCAGCACCAGCATCACGGCGGCCGACATGCCGAGCGCCTGCGGATAGCCCGAGAACTGCTTGATCAGCGCCTTGTCGGCGGCGCCGCTGACGCCGGCCTTGGAGACCAGCAGGCCCGCGGCGGTCGAGACGATCAGCGCCGGCACCTGGGTGACGAGGCCGTCGCCGACGGTCAGCGTGGTGTAGGTGCGGGCGGCCTCGGCAAAGCCGAGACCCTGCTGGGCGACGCCGATGATGATGCCGCCGATGATGTTGATGAAGACGACGAGCAGGCCGGCGACCGCGTCGCCGCGGACGAATTTCGAGGCACCGTCCATGGCGCCGAAGAAGCCGCTTTCGTCCTCCAGCTCCTTGCGCCTGATCTTGGCGACCTTCTCGTCGATCAGGCCGGCGGAGAGGTCGGCGTCGATCGCCATCTGCTTGCCGGGCATGGAGTCCAGATGGAAGCGCGCCGCGACCTCGGCGATGCGGCCCGAACCCTTGGTGATGACGACGAAGTTCACCGTCACCAGGATCGCGAACACGATGATGCCGATGACGAAATTGCCGCTCATCACGAAGTTGCCGAATGCCTCGATGACGTGGCCGGCGGCATCCGTGCCCTCGTGGCCGCGCGACAGGATCAGCCGGGTCGAGGCCAGGTTGAGCGACAGCCGCAGCATCGTCGAGATCAGGAGGATGGTCGGGAAGGACGAGAATTCCAGCGGCGCCTGGATGAACAAAGCGGTCATCAGGATCAGGATCGACAGGGTGATCGAGATCGCCAGGAACAGGTCGAGCACCAGCGAGGGCAGCGGCAGGATCAGCACCACCAGGATGGTAAGGATGCCGAGCGCCAGCGCGATGTCGCCGCGCAGGACTGCTGTCTTGAGGTCAGCGAATGAGAACCCGCCGGCCGGAGATCCGACCCCCTGACCCGCCGTGACGTCGACCATGGCTTTCGCCCCTTCCCGCCGGCCGCGTGTGCCGGCCCCAAACGACTGCGCGACGGCCGCAGGGCCGCCGTTCCGAAACTGAGGTACCGCGCCGGCGTCCACGGAAGGTCTCCTCCGTCAACTGCACCCAACCACGACACGCACATTCCACCCGGCAATTTTTGCCCGGTGGTTGGTTAGCGTTCGGTTAATGCCGGTTAACAAAGGGTTGCGGGGGAGAGGGGATGCGCTCTCCTGCCGCATCTTCGTTACGCCGCCACGATCCGGGCCTCGCCCTTCGAGACGCCCGCCTACGGCGGGCTCCTCAGGGTGAGGAGCGAGGGTCGTACCCGGACGATGAATTGTGCCGGCCATCGCGCTCCTCCCGATGAGCACACCGCTCACGGCCAAATGCAGCTCCGGTTTCGGCGCCAAACCCTCATGGTGAGGAGGCGCGCAGCGCCGTCTCGAACCATGAGGCCCCTGCCGGGCCTGACTGCGAACAAGCACGAATGAATTTCCTCTCGCAGACATGCGGCATCGTCTCCCGCGGCGGATCGCGCCCGAGTCGTGCGTCAGGTCCGCCCTCGATCGGATGGAGGGCGCAGGGAAGGCCGGGCGCTGGCCGCGCCCGTGGCCCGCCTGCAGAAAAAAAGCAGGCGGCAGTCACCACAGGTCTGGCCGAAACACCCGGCCTTCCCTGCGCGACGGTTGGAACGGCTTATACGTGGTCTCCCTGGTGCGCCGGGCTTGCTGGCCACCATCGTCGGCGTGATGCGCGAGCACCGCCGCCAACTTGACACCAGCATCGGGGTGTCAGGACCGCACGACTTCGCCGTGCGCAACGAACCGTTCGTCCGCGCGGCACGAAGCCACGCTGCGATTCCCTGCGCCCATCGCATCCCACCTCCCACGTCTCGTGACGGTCGCGACACGCCCCTCCGGCGGAAGCAGGACGGGAGAGATATACATGATTTCGGAAAAAATGAAAGAAGAATTTTGGAAGGCCGACAAATTCCGGCCAGTCTGCTTAGTCCTCACTCGAACTGCCCACCCGCCAATCAGCGTACAACCCAGCCGGACTCGAAATGCTGCTGGATGAAATTTCTGAGGCAGGTCCGTAGTGTTTGTCGGACACTTACCTGGAAGACCTTGCTATAGATGTTCAGCCTGATTTTGAAGTATGCAGCTGGCGCCCGACGTTTTGTGGATCGTTCGAGGAAGGTCGACCCGTCAATCCTGACACCAAAATCGTGCCGTCCAGGTCCTCCTCCCCACGCCAATCCGCCTCCTGCTCAAGAGGGAGATTCGAGACGCGCATGTCAGAACGATCATTCGCTAAGACTCATCCCTCCAAGAAATATCAGCCTCTGGGCAGGTGTTTATACTGCAGCACTACCCAAGGCCGGTTGACTGATGAACACGTAATTCCATTCGCGCTGGGCGGCACTATTGTCCTGCCTAAATCGAGCTGTGATGCTTGTTCCGATATCACAAAAAGATTTGAGGGTTTCTGCATGCGACCCATGATGGGGCCGTTGCGAATCCGTCTTCAACTGCAAACTAGACGCAAGAAAGAGCGCCCGAAAATGATCAGTACCGTGCTGGTTGGGCCGGACGGCGCTCAGGAAATCATCGAAACAGCGCCCGAAAAATATCCCTTGATAGGCTTAGGCTTCAAGTGGAAATCTGCTGGTCTGATGCTTGGAGAGGCGCCAACCAGCCAGTTCGAAGGCGATCTCGTAGTTAAAGAAGACGGTGCTCTGAAGGAATTGCTCAACAGAGCCGAAAATCGGAAAGTCAAACTAGGAACAATCAATCAAGCAGAATTTGCAAGAATGTTAGCCAAAATCGCGCACGCCCACGCAGTGGCTGAAAGTGAGGTTATTGGCTTAAGTCTAAGATTTTTTCTCCCAGAGATCATACTCGGTAAATCGGATATCTACCCCTACTATATCGGAGGTGATCTCGATCCTCAGATGCCGGAGCCGTACTTCCATCAGCTTCGGTTTAGGCATGCGGAATTCAAAGGTCGAAAGCTGTATTTCGTTACTGTCCATCTTTTCGGATCCATGGCAATGCCCCGCTATCACGTTGTTGTAGGCGAGGAGTAGCGGCGGTCTACGTCCCTTCCCCCTGTGGGAAAGCTGCAAAAAGCTCCGAAGCAGAACGAAGAGATAAGCATAATTTCGGAAAAAAGAACGAGGAATTTTGCGCCCGAGATTGAATTGGCCAACGCAACGTTTAGGTTCGTCGGCGCGCGGCGCGATACTGAAGCCCAATTAGCTGCTCGGTCAAAACCTGAGCGAGAGCACCATCCGCGATTTCGAAAAGGGTCGCCGGGTCCGATCCATCAACAATCTGGCTGTCATACGCCGTGCGCTTGAAGCTGCCGGGGTTGGCTCGATTGATGGCAACTAGCCCGGGGTCGACCGATGCGCTGACAACAGAATTCGTAAACACCGAAACTAGGCCGCGTATTCATAGACCCGTTGGCGTGACGTTACGAGCGCTACGTCCGCGTTGCCCCGTTAGCAATACGCTCGCGCGGTGGCGCGGGTATGTCGCGAACGGTCAACAACGCACCGCTCATCAGAGTCCGGGAATGTCCCTTAAGGGCGAATTCCGGACACGGTAAGGCAGCCCGATCAAGTTGTGAACGACCCAAAGTGGGCATTTGTCCGCTCGAAATCGGCGCAATGAATTCCCAAGCGACGCTGTCGGCGTTAGTGCACTGGCGTTAGCACTAAAGACAAGATGACGTTTGCTCCTGATAACTGCGGCCATTGTCGCGCCGATTGCCGCCAGGCTCATCAACGTCGCTGCCGGCGTTTAGGGAACTTTGTAGATGCCCTTTGCGCGCCGCTCATTTATGGCTGATTCAGCTCTAAGCTTGGTAAGCGCCCCAAGAACATTATTCCCAACAGCCTCGTAGACCGAGTCTCCCGGCCTTTGCCTGCCGATTTCCAGCGCCTTGGTAATCACTGATCGCAATTTGAGCCCCCTAAGGCGCTTGAACATCGCGTAATAGTCTTCAGCGGTGACCTTGGATAGCAGAACAATGTCCTCCTCGTGCCAACCGTGATCTTTGGCGATTTGAAACAGCACGTCGGCAGGGTCTCGATCATCGTCGAAAGAGTTGAACCGGTCGGCGATAGCCTTCTGAAGATCGGGGTCATGAATGGTGAAGCCGGCGCTCTCCATATCGTAGAGATTCCGGGGGGCATCCTTGTAGGCCTCTAGCCAGTCGCATAGCATTTGCTTTGCATCGTCCGCCTTGCCCATCTGCTTTAAGAACATGATTGCGCCATCGACGTAGTTGACCGGCGTATGATCGGGATAGTTCTTAACCGCCTCAGCCAATCCCTTGCATATCTCCTCCAAGTTGTCATCAAACGAGTCCCGATAGGCGTCCCACGGGCCCTGTACCGCCTTTCGCATTTGTTCATTGCAATAGTTCTCGTTTAGTTTCTTGCCTTCTTTGGTGAGCTTGTCGGTATCGACGAATCCCTTCTGAATGGCCTCGAGCAGAACCTTGTCGAACGCATCGACAAGGCCGAACGAGTAGGCCTCCAATAAGTCGTCGAACTTCTTCTGTTCGTCGGTGAGCTTGCGGTCGCGAATTGCGTAATGGGACTTATAACGCTCATCTAGAGTGTATTCGAGGAGGGCATCTTGTTTCGCGTAGACGCACCATCCGAGGAGGACCAGCGTCGAAACCGCTTGATTTGTTACGCGAGGATCAAACTCCTTTAGGTGAGCGCAGATCTCATGGACGAGTCGTTCTATTTTTTTAATTATGCGGATATTGGCTATTTCAAGCTTTTGGCAATTCTCCCGCATAGAATCGTCGGCCGCTTCTGTTCCTTTCAAGGAAATCTGGCAAGCCTCGGCGGACGTCGGTTCAAACAGTAGGGAGGTATCTATGACCTTCTCGCTGTATTTATCAAAGGCGGGACGGTCTCCGGTTTTGTCAAGCTCATCTTCATTCAGGATGAGGACGATCTTGCATTTGCGCCGTTCCTTGAGAAGAGACACGAGCCCAAGAATGTCTATGACCCGAAGCTTTTCGCCCTTCCGCTCAATATCATCGATGCAGATGGTATAGTTCCGCACTGACAAGAAGGCGGCCTGCTCCACAATGGTAGTCAGGCCCGGTTTGATGACACCGAGAGCTTTCGTACTTATAGATTTGAGATTTTCGCCTAACGTTTCCATCGTCGGGCCTGTGGCGATGCTCGCCATGGGAATGACATTCTCGAAAATGGAGAGCTTGAAGCGGTCGAGGGTATCGATCCCGAATAACGAGACGTAGGAATAAGACGGCAGGGCAGCATCTTTGCCCACCTCTTTGAGCAAGGTCTCCCATGTGTAGGTTTTTCCGACGCCCCATTTGCCTCGTATGCAAAGCACCTCGGGCATTGGGTCTTTGAGAAAGCGGACTATCGCTTGACGGAGCAAGGTGAATGCGGTTGGCTTTTCCTTGGCTTTGTCGGGCATGAACGGTCCGCTGAGGTGAAACGCTCGCAAAATATCACCTTTTAGGTGTGGTTTACAGCGGGGCGTTTTGCAGCAGAGCGGCAAAAATTTTCGCGTTTGGAAGCTATCGCTCAAAACGACCGTCAGGCCAGCTGATTGAATTGTCTCCTCTGGCACGAAGCTGTCGGGCCAGGATATCCGCCCCAACGGTCGCGGCTGGGGACACGCCGGGCACGAGGGGCGCCCGCTTCGGTCGTAATGCCTGTAGCCGTTAACGTCCGTTCCGGGCTGAATGCGTACGTCGGTAACTCGGTCGCAAAGGTCTGCCTTGGGTGACTCAGCAGGGACCGTCGGCCGGTTGATGTCCGCTCCTCTCCGCCGGCAGACGCTGCAATCTCGATCGCGATCGGTCCGGAAAAGGATTCGCCGGGGAGCACGCAGGGACCATCGGGCAGACGTTCCAGGACGTAGGTGACGAGATCGGCGTAGTCGAGCGGCCGATCGCGCGGACAGGACAACAGCCGGACCGGGCGACGGACCGAGCGCCGGTCCGCCAGCCAGTTCAATCATTGCCCCGGTCCGTCCATCCCCGGCAACAGGATGATCGGGGCGGCTTTCGCAGCATCCATTTCCGGAGTCCGGCACGTCATGCATTTGCAGTTTCGATATGACGATCCCCGCGATTGGCCGCCACGCCTACAATTTCACGACCACCTTGCCGAAATGCGAGCCGGACCGGAGATGGGCATACGCGTCGGGGGCGTCGTCGAAGCCATAGACCCGATCGACGATCGGGTGGATCGCGTGGTCGGTCAGGAAACGATTCATGGCGGTGAAATGGTCGACCGATCCGACGGTGACGCCGATGATGTCGGCATTTTCCCACTGCAGCCGCGCGAGGTCGGGTTTTGGGCCGAATCCGGTCAGGACGCCGATCTGAACGATCTTGCCACCGGAGGCGACCGATCGCATCGATCGGTCATAGGTACCGGGGCCGCCGAGCTCGAGGATATGACTGGCGCCTTGGCCGTCGGTCGCCGTCATCAGTGCCACATCCCAGTCAGGCGTGGTGCGGTAGTTGATCAGGATCGCAGCCCCGAGCGCCTTGGCACGGGCGAGCTTCTCATCCGACGACGAGATCACGATCGCACGCGCGCCCAGCGCGGTGGCGAACTGAAGTCCGAACAGCGCGACGCCGCCGGTGCCCTGCACCAGCAGCGTGTCGCCTCGGCCCATTCTGCCGCGCGTGACGAGGCCATGCCAGGCCGTGACGGCGGCGCAGGGCAGGGTCGCGGCCTCGACCGAAGTCAGGTGCTCCGGCACGGCGACGACCGCCGTGGCCGGCAGCACGACATGCTCCGCCAGCATTCCATCCATCGTGCTGCCGCCCAGCGCTGACGCGACGTATTCGGTCTTGAACGGACCCGAGACCCAATCGCGAAAGAACGACGCGGCGACCCGGTCGCCGACCTGCCATTGGACGACATCGGGGCCCACGGCATCGACGACGCCTGCGCCGTCGGAAAGCGGAATGCGGCCATCCAGCCCGTCTTGGCCCGCGCGGTCGAGGATGATGAGGTCACGGTAGTTGAGGCTCGCCGCCTCGACGCGGATGCGGACCTCGCCATTGCCGGGTTCGGGCTTGCGGACGTCTACCCGCACGAGGCGACCGGCGCCGGCACGGCCATTCACATGATAGGCTTTCATGGTTGCTCCTTTCCAAGGGCATTCACCTGGATGAGCAGACTCTGTAAGGTCTGACAGTGCTGTCAGGGTCAAGAGGTTTTCAGGTGAAGATTGGTGAGCTCTCCCGGAGGACGCGGGTCAGCGTCCGGATGCTGCGTTACTACGAAGACCAGGGATTGCTGGCGCCGCGACGGACCGATGCCGGCTATCGCGACTATGGCCCGGCGGAAGAGGAAACCGTGCGGCGGATCAAATTGCTCGGCGCGGCCGGGATGACGCTGGAGACGATCCAGCAGTTGCTGCCCTGCGTGAAGAGCGACCAGCCGGCCTTTACGCCATGCGACAATCTGCGACGCATCTTGGCCGAGCAGGTTGGCCTGATCGATCAACGGATCGAGACGCTGAGCCAGAGCCGGACGATTCTCGCAGGCTTCCTGTCGAGCGTGAACTGAGCTCTCTGTCGACGGCCGGACGGCATCGAAGCGTCATCACCAGGCCGCGGCGGTCGGCGTCCGGGTGTTGCCGCCATGGCCCGCAAGGCACCGCGGCGACGCGCTCCGCAGGCGGCGCATCGCATTGACCGCTCACCGACGCAGGGATGATCGAGCAACTTGGAAAAAAGAAATCAGATTGTTTCGATCAATCAAGAATTGCAGGGAGACCTGGAGGTGCTCTCGCGGTTTTGCTCAGGCTCGATCAACTCTGTCTCATCGCGCCTTGGCGCGGATCAGCAGGGTGATCCGCCGCTTCCATTCGCGGAGGTTGCAGGCGATTCCGGTTGGACCTGGAGGGGGGCGCGGGCCGATGGTGCCCACCGCATCAGGCAATGTGGCCGGATCATGCGCGTCGCGCTGCGTGACGCTTCAAGTTTTTCTGATCGCTGCGATCAGCGATTGCGATTGGCGATGCGGGACGTTGCTCTTTAGAAGGCTTCTAAATCTTTCTCAGGAGACCCGAAGATGCATCGACCGAAGCTCCGCCATGGTCTGCGGCTGACAGTGACGGCCGCTGGCCTTGCCGGGCTTGCATCGCTGATCGCGATCGCCGCGCCAAGGGCGGAGACGCCGACGCCCGCACCAGCACCGGCCTATCTGCCGACCGTCAGCGACCTGATGATCGCGACCATCCAGCCGCGCCATCTCCGGCTCTGGATCGCCGGCCATAGCGGCAATTGGGCGTTCAGCGCCTATGAGCTCGGCAATCTCAAGGGCGCGTTCAACCGTGTCAGCCGGGCGCAGCCGGTGGTCGAGGGCAATTCGTTCGCCGACATGACGACGGCGGTGACGCAGCAGCCGTTCGACGAGCTGGCGCAGGCCATCAAGCAGAAGGACATCGGCCGCTTCGAGCGCTCCTATGCCGACCTCACGGCCGCCTGCAATTCCTGCCACCAGGCGCTCAATCGCGCCGCCGTGGTCATCAAGGTGCCGCAGACCGCCGGCGTTGCCGACCAGGACTTCACGCCGGGCGCGGAGTGACGGGACGAGCCTCGGGCAAGACGATTCGGAAGCGGCGGGCGCCTTCATCGAAACTATATTGGTTGCTGAAATGCGATATTGAGGTGAAGGGGGACCCGCATGAAGCTCTATTCGTTCTGGCAGTCGCTTGCGAGCTTTCGCGTGCGCATCGCGCTCAACCTCAAGGGCATCGCCTACGAGCAGGTCGCGGTCGATGTCGACCGGCAGCAGCATCGCGACGAGGCCTATGCCGCGCTCAACCCGCAGATGGCGCTGCCGGCGCTGGTGCTCGACGACGGCACCGTGCTGACGCAGTCGCTGGCGATCCTCGATTATCTCGACGAGGCCTGTTCCGGCGCGGCGCTGTTGCCTGGTGATGCCAAGGGGCGCGCGCGGGTGAGGGCGCTGGCGGCGATGATCGCCTGCGATGCGCATCCGCTGACGACGCCGCGGGTGCAGCGCTATCTCACCGAGGTGCTGCACGTGGACGACGCGGCACGCGCGGCCTGGCTCAGGCACTGGACGGCGGAGATGCTGGTCGCGATCGAGGCCCAGCTTGCAGGCCATGTCGCGACCGGCCGGTTCTGCCATGGCGATGCGCCGACGATGGCCGACATCTGCCTCGCCGGCCACGCCGTCTACGCGCGCAATAAAGGCCTCGACCTCGCCGCGACGCCGACGGTGCAGCGCGTCGTCGAGGCCGCGATGGCGCTGCCGGCCTTCGCGTCCGCCCATCCGCTGGCGCAGCCGGACACGCCGCCGGCGCTGCGCGCCAAGCCGGCTGCGCCGTAGCCTCATCTCTCTGTTGAGCATGATCTCCGCGCAAATGCCTTCGGCGTTTGTCGCGAGGGAAAACCGGTTTCCACTTTTCCGGATCATGCTCTACGCCAGAACCATCGGCGCTACCGCGCCGGCTGGCCGCCGTCGCGCTTCATCCAGTCGCGGAACTGCTCGAACAGCACCCGGGTTTCGTCCTCGCTCATTCGCCGGCCGCCGGTCGGTGCCCTTGCGCTCATCCACTCGTCGAACTGCTGCTTGATGGCGGCGCCGTCGGCCTGCGGCGCGCGCGTGCTGGCCAAAAGCTCCTCCGCGGCGCGGAAGCGGGTCCAGCCGGGCAGCGAGGAGGAGAGGCTGATCTCGTTCCATTTGGGGTGGAACGGCGGCCGCTTGAACTGATCGAACCGCTTGAACAGATAGTCGACGAAGCGCGCGACGCGGCGGTAGCGCTCGGTCTCCGGCGGCCAGTTGTAGACCGCCAGCACCTGCGGCACGCCGATGGTCTCGACGCTCTCGCCGGGCTTGAGCAGATTGGGGTAGTCCTGCGAGGTCAGCTTGGTCGGCACGTAGTAGTCCTGCAGGCTGCGCGCGAACGGAATCGGCAGGAAGTGGAAGCCCGGCTCGGGCTTGAACTTGGCGAACAGATCGGTCGGCTTGCCGGTGACGTGGACGACGCCGGCGATCTCGCCGCTGCGCATCTTCTCCAGCGCCACCGAATTGTTGATGAACACCTTCTCCGCGCCGATCTTGAGCCGGTCGAACACGATGCCGCCGGTGAGGTTGGCGGCGCTGCCCACGGTGTTGAAGGAGACCTTCTTGCCGGCGAGATCCTCGAGCGTCCTGATCTCCGGGCGGACGTAGACGTGCATCTCGTTGATGTAGAACGAGCAGATGTAGCGGATCCGGTTCTTGATGTTGGCGAGCGTGCCGTTGCGGACGAACTCATCGAGCACGTCGGCCGAAGTGATGGTGACGTCGACGCCGCGCAGATACAGCAGGTCCTCGATGTTCCCCAGCGCGCCGTAGGTCACCATCGGCAGCACGCGCAGGTTCGGGCGGTCGTCGAGCACCTTGGCCATCTCGGCCGCAAAACGGATGTTGGTGCCTTCGAGCAGGCCGCCGGCGACGCCGACCGTCCATTCGTTGGACTCCTGCAGCTTGCCGCCTTCGCCGGCCGCGGCGGCCGTTGCCGCCGCCGGCCTTCCGGTCCGCGCCGTCTGTGCCATGGCCGGCAGCAACGGTGCCACCAGACTCAATCCCGCCGCAACGACGCAACTCAACAACGCGACCCGCATGCCCCAAATTCCTCCGTTGCCGGCCACACGGCGATCGTGAGGCGCGGCCGATTTTCGCGCATTATCTCCTTGGTTGAGGAATGAGGTCTACTACTCGCCGGTTGGGCGCAGCCGGGGCTGCTGCGAAGCGCATCCTCGCCACCAAAAAGCCATAGGCTTGATTGCGCCTTGGTCTGGACGGAGAAACGCCGCGATATCAGTCCGAGAGTCGTCGCCTCATCGCACGCGGCCACAATGGCTCGCTGGAAACCGGTGCAGCTTGCGGTTGCAGGGAGCGGTCGAAGCCGGACCGTCGTGAGCGCGGCTCGTGCGCACGCGGGACGTTCTTGCGATCGGGCCTCTAGGCCTGCTGCGAGATGCTGACCTCGGCGATGCCGGCGCGATCAGGCGCCGGCCTTGCTTGCCTTGGCGCAATGGTCGCGCCAGAACTGCCGATAGCCGGCCTCCACGCAGCGCGTGTAGTTGGCGACGTCGCCGGCCGGCGAGCGCGCGACCATGCCGGGCAGCTCGGGCCGCAGCTTCGCCAGCAGCTCGGGCTGCGCGGCAAAGTTCTTGGCGATCCGGATATAGCCGTCATCATCGCCGGCGACCCAGTCGGCGAGGCCGGCCGCGGTCAGGATGCCGCCGGCGGCGCGCGAGGCCGCGCCGGCGCCGAGCTTGGCGACGACCGGCACGCCCATGTAGAGCGATTCGAACGTCGAGATGCCGCCGTTCTGCGGGAATGGATCGAGCGAGATGTCGATGCGCTCGTAGGACTTGAGATGCTCGACGCGCTCGCTGGCGCCGAGGCAGAGGATGCGCGCCTCGGGCACGCCCTGCGCAACGAAGCGGGCGAGCAGCCCGTCGCGCACCGCGGGATCGTTGAGCGCGAGATGCTTGACGACGAGCTTCGCGTCGGGGAGCTCGGTGAGCAGCCGCGCCCACAGCGCGATCGCCGCGTCGGAGATCTTGTCGATGCGGTTGTAGACGCCGAAGGTGACGTGGCCGTTGGTGAGCATCGGCAGCGGTGCCGGCGGAACGTCGAGCACCGGATCGATCGTGATCACCGACGGCAGGTCGTGGACGTGCTCGGCGAACAGCGGCCGGACGCTCTCGGGCACCGTGACCGGATCGGCGAAGAAGTAGTCCATGGTGGCAAGGCCCGTGCCGGTGCCGCTGCCCCAGGCCGTGACCTGGATCGGCGCCGGCTTGCGCGCGAATACCGGCATGCGCGTGCCCGTGGTGTAGCCGGAGAGGTCGACCAGGATGTCGACGCCATCAGCCTGGATGCGGTCGGCCAGCTCGTCGTCGGACAGGCTCGAGGCCTCGACCCAGACGTCGGCAATCGACTGGAACGTCGCGGTGTAGGAATCGTGCCGCGGCGAGGTCGAGTAGCAGTTGACCTGGACCTGCGTCTTGTCGTGGCCGCGCAGCACCGGCAGGAAGGCGAAGGCCGCCGAATGCATGCGGAAGTCGGCCGAGACATAGCCGACGACGATGCGCCTGTCGGGATCGAGCGAGCGCGGCGCAAGCTTGCGGCGCGGGAATCTCGAGCCGACCGCCATCCACCAATACTGCCGCGCCGCCTGCTGGACCGCGAAGTCGGCGCCGGGCAGGAAGTCGAGATAGAAGATCTTCTTGGTGATCGCCTCGTCGTAGTCCGGCTGCACCGCGAGCGCCTGGTCGAACTGGGCGATGGCGCCTGCGACGTCGCCGAGCCGGCCGCGGCAGGCGCCGAGCAGGGTGAGCGCGACCTGCGCCTTCGGATTGGTGTCGAGCACGCGCTTGCAGGCGGCCATCGCCTGCGCGACGTTGCCGTTGAGGATGCAGATCTGCGCCTTGCCCTGCCATCCCAATTGCAGATGGGGATCGAGCGTCACGGCGGCGTCGAAATCGGCTTCGGCTTCCGCCGTGCGTCCCGAGATCATGTAGAGCCGGCCGCGATGCGCCCGCAGCTCGGCATGGGACGGGCGTGCGGCCAGCGCCGCATTGAAGGTCGCTTCCGCCAGCTCGAAATGGTGCAGCTCGAGATGCGCGAGACCCTTGTTGACCGTGGCCTCGAAATGGTTCGGGTTGAAGGCCAGCGCGCGCTCGGCGCTGGCGGCAGCGGCGTCCCAGCGCCGCAGCATCAGCTCGGCGACGCTGCGATTGCACCAGGCATCGACGTCGTCGGGCTTGAGCTCGAGGGCCCGCGTCGCGGCCGCGAGCGAGGCCTCACCCTGTCCGAGCCGCAGCAGCGCGATCGCGAGGTTGCGCAAGGTGATCGGCGCATTCGGGCGCAGCGCCAGCGATCGCTCCAGCGCGGCGCGCGCCTCCTCGTAGCGCTCGCAATTGATCAGCGCCCAGCCGAGATTGGACTGCGCGTCGGCGGAATTCGGCTCCATCGCGACGGCCTGCGCCAGGAAGGCGGTGGCCTCGGCGAAGCGTGCCGACGACACCAGGGACACGCCGAGCAGATGCATGGCATCGAAGCAGCCGGGGACCTCCTGCAGCAGCTTCGCGCACAGCGCCTGCGTCTCCGCCTGGCGTCCGGCCTGGAAGGCCTTGAACGCCACGGCCAACCGCCCCTCGACGAGCTTCTTCTGCTTCTTTTCCTGTCGTGCCTTCTGGAAGGCGCGCGAACCGACGGTGCTCAAGGACTTGGGTCTCCGGACAGACAGGACGGCATGGCGTCGGACGCCGCAGCGATGCGCTGCGGCCGGCAACCGGGGCGCCGCCATGCCCGGCGGCAGCAAAGCCCAGGATGTCCTGTGGTCGTCCGGTCGCCGGCCACGCGCAGCGCGGCGCGGCAAAGCTTGCCCGCGTCATGGTTAGCAAATGGTTAACGGGATGACGGAGGGAGCTTGTTGTGTCCGCGAATGCGCAGGGACGCGATGGAAATGGTCGACAGGCACCAGCAGCTCAGCGGCTGCCCAACGAGCCTGGGGCTGGACTCGCTCGGGGCGGTGAAGCCTGTGGCGCCGGCACCGAGCCCATGCTGATCTCGCCATTGGGGCGTTTGAGCTGCCAGCCCAGCGCCGTGCGCGTCAGATCGGTCGATGCCTCCTTGCGGGTATCGTCTGATGCCTGCAGGCGCGCGCGATTGTCGCCGATCCACGTGTCGATCTCGTATTGCTCGAGGCCCTCCGGCTTGTAGCTCCACTCCAGTTTGGGGCTGTCGCCGTATGAAAACATGCCGATGCGATAGTCTATGCCGCAATTGTCGTCGCGCGGATCGATGGTGATGAAGCGCTTGCCGTTCGGCGACAGGAAGGGGCCGCTGCCGATGTTGAGTTCGGCCCCGGTGCGCCGGTTGACCAGCATGACGTAGGAGCACTCATAGGGCATGACCAGCACGATGTAGTGCCGGCCGCCGACGTGGCCGACAAGCCGGTAGCTGATGCAGGCGGCTTCAGGCCCCTCGGGCTCGCACTCCTTGGCGTCGGTGATGACCTTGGTCTTGCCGTTGGTGAGCGCCAGCGTCAGCTTGCGGCCGTCACGCCGGGCGATGGCCGGCTGCTCCTTCAGACAGGCGCTCTCCTCCGGCGCTCCGTTTCGGATCTCGAGCGGCTGGCACAGCGTGCGCACGTCGAAGAAGCCAGCGCCCGCGATCGCGGCACGGGGCATGAACGTAGGCAGTGCGGCGGTTACGCCGAGCCCCAGCACAGCGAGCGTCCGAAAAGAAGCAAGTTGCATCTGAGATATTTGGTGCACGCGGTGGCTGGTCTCGCCCTGCGACGGAGGAGCCATCCGTTGCACGCGCTCTCATATGGATCAAGTGCGAGGGGCAGGCGTGCAATGCGCGTTCACTCCGCGCACCCGTCGACCAGCACCAGCCGACTCGTCGTGGTGCGGTGCCGGATGGCGAACAGGTGCTGGATCTCGGGATCACCGAGGAAGTCGGTGGCGTTCTGGCGCGACGGGAATTCCAGGATCACGATGCGCTCTGGCATCCAGCCGCCTTCGACCGCCGTGGGCACCGCGCCCTGGACGATGTAGCGGCCGCCATGCCTCGCGATGAAGGCGGGGATCGCATCGATATAGGCCTTGAACGAGGCGTGGTCGTGAATGGCGAGATCGAGGACGAGATAGGCCTTCATGGCGGGCTCCGCGCGACGCGGTGGATCATACGATCGGAACATCGGCGCAGCCATAAGCGGCCGACAGATCGGTGCGCGTTCCGTCGACGTGCGCTTCCGATGCATTCGCGGGGGAGGGCGGATGATACTGCTGCTCATCCGCCCATGCCTGCCCGTTCGGCGACCGTTGCGCGAGCGGCCGCGGCCCGCGGCTCACGTCGTCGCGCGATAGGCTTGCGGGATCACGAACACCTCGTCGGCGCGGCCGTAGCCGCCGTCGGGCACCTCTTCGATCAGCACCATCGTGTGCGGTCGCGCGGCCTCGCTGAAATAGTCGACGAACATCGCGGTCACGCGATGCACGATCTCCTCCTTCTGCGCCTTGGTCAGCGCGGCCTGCGGCACCTTGATGTTGGCGAACGGCATGGGAACTCCTTTGGTGTTGGGCCGGCATCGGCCGGCGGGTGACAGCAGCGCGGCGTCAGATCACGCCGCCATTGACGCGCACAACCTGGCCGTTGACCCAGCCGGCCTCCGGGCTCGTCAGGAAGGCCACGACATCGGCAATCTCGCGCGGCTGTCCGAACCGGCCGAACGGGTTCGCTGCGGCCATCGCGCGCAGCTGCTCGTCGGTCTTGCCGTTGAGGAACATCTCGGTCTCGGTGGGGCCGGGCGCCACCGCGTTGACCGTGATGCTCCGCCGCGCCAGCTCCTTGGCGAGCACATGCGTCATGGCTTCCACCGCGGCCTTGGTGGCGGCGTAGGCGCCGTAGCGCGGCTGATACAGCCCGACCACGCTGGACGAGAAATTGACGATGCGGCCGCCGTCGCGGAGCCGCCGCGCCGCCTCGCGCAGGGTTCGGAACACGCCCGCGACATTCACCTCGAACTGGCGCGCGACATCTGCGTCGCTCAGCTCCGCGAAGGCGCCGAGCGCCATCGTGCCGGCATTATTGACCAGGATGTCGACGCCGCCGAAGGCCTGCTCGGCGGCATCAAACAGCGCCGCCGCGCTGGCGGGATCGGCAACGTCGGCCTGCACGGCGCGCGCGCGGCCGCCGGTCGCCTCGATCTGTTGCACCATGTGCGCCGCGGCCTGCTCGGCCCGGGCATAGTTGATGACGACCGCGACGCCATCAGCGGCGAGGCGTTCGGCGATGGCCGCGCCGATCCCGCGCGAGCCGCCGGTGATGATCGCGACCTGGGATGAAGAATTGGGCATGGTCAGTCTCCCTCTTTTCAATGCGAGCGAACATAGCTGATCGCCTCGTCCGTATAATCGGCCTTGGCTTGACATCAGATGTCGGCCTGGGCGAACAATCGCTATGGATCGCCTGGATGCCATGCGTCTGTTCATTCGCGTCGTCGAGCGCCGCAGCTTCACCGCCGCGGCCGCCGATCTCGGCCTGCCGCGCTCGACGGCGAGCGAGGTGCTGAAGGAGCTCGAGGCGCGGCTCGGCATCCGGCTGATCGAGCGCACCACGCGCCACGTCACCCCGACATTGGATGGCGAGGAGTACTACCGGCGCTGCGTCGGCATCCTCGCCGACATCGAGGAGGCCGAGACTGCACTGCGCGACTCGCGCCCGCGTGGCCTGCTGCGCATCGACGCGCACCCGCTGCTGACGCGGACGTTCGTGCTGCCGCATCTGCCCGCGTTTCTCGCCGCGCATCCGCAGCTCGATCTGCGCATCGGCCAGGGCGACCGCCTGGTCGATCTCGTGCGTGAGGGTGTCGATTGCGTGATCCGCTCCGGCGAGCCGGAGGCGAGCGGCATGATCCAGAGCCGACTCGGCACGATCGAGGAGATCACCGTCGCCAGCCCGACCTATCTGCGCGAGCACGGAACGCCGGCTGGACCTGATGATCTCGACGGCCACCGCATGGTCGGCTTCATCTCGTCGCGTACCGGCGAGGTGCTGCCGCTCGAATTCACCTGCGGCGGCACGCTGCGCCATCTGGTTCTGCCGAGCCGGGTCACGGTCAACAATTCCGACACGATGATGGACCTCGCCCGGCTCGGCCTCGGCCTGGTGCAGGCGCCGCGCTATCGCTTCGCGTCGGATCTGGCGGATGGCAGTCTGGTCGAGATCCTCGCCGACACGCCGCCATCACCGACGCCGCTGCACGCGCTGTATCCGCAGAACCGGCAGATGACGCTGCGGCTGCGCGTGTTCCTCGACTGGATCACGGCGATATTCGCCCGGGCGAGGCTGTAGCGGTTGGGCAAAGCAGCCGGATGCCTGTTGCTACTTGCCCTTCTCGATCTTCGTCACCGTGTAGCCGGAGGCGTCCTCGACCGCCTCGAACTTCACCTTGTCGCCGGCCTTGAGGCCCTTCAGCAGCGCGGCGTCCTTGACGCGGTAGACCATGGTCATGGCCTCGTCCATGCCAAGACTCTTGGCCGGGCCGTGGTGGAGCGTGATCTTGGCGTTAGCCTCATCGACCTTCTTGACGTCGCCGCTGATCGCCTCGGCGGCGAGGGCAGGGGTCGCGAGAGCGAGAACCAACGCGGCGGCGGTCGTGAGCTGAGAGAACGTCTTCATGATGTGTTTCCTTCTACTGGTGAACTCATGGCGAGGCATAGGGCGGATGACGCGGCGATGATCCGCCCTACGCGTTGTCAAGACGGCTTCATCCGTCACTTCACGGCCACGTGGCCGGTCATGCCGAACTCGCGATGATCTGGGATCAGGCAGGAATATTCGAACGTGCCGGGCTTGGTGAAGCGCCACAGCAACTCGGCGGTCTTGTTCGGCGCGAGCCGGGCGCCGTTGGGCTCGTCGTGCTCCATATGCGGGTGCTTCTTCATGACCGCGGCGTGCTTCAGGTTCTCGGCCTTGGTGGCGAGCAGGAACTCGTGATCCTCCTTGCCGGCGTTGCGCAGCACGAAGCGGATCTGCTCGCCGCGCTTGACCTCGATGCGCGCCGGCGTGAACTCCATCTCGCTCAGGAGCACCTCGATGGTGCGTGACGGCTGTTTGGGATCGCCCGGCTCGCCGGCGGAATAGCCGCGCGATCCGTGCTGCTCATGGCCACGGGCCGGTGCGACGATCAGAGCGGCCGCCGCCACTGCGCTGATCGCGAATGCAGTCTTCATGGAGATCTCCTGATGGTGGTCGTCGGTTGATGCGGTGCTTGGTGAATTCAGCGCTGGGTGCGGACCTGCGTCGGTGGGCCGTCGCTTCGCCGCACCGGCTCCGGTGCGCTTGCGACCTCATAGGCCACGCTGCCCTGCGGGAACTGATAAGGGCCGGGATCGCGGTAGTCGTCGCGGGCGAGGCCCTCGCGCACCTTCACGGTCGTGAACATGCCGCCCATCTCGATCGGCCCGAACTGGCCGCTGCCGGTCATCATCGGCAGGGTGTTGTCGGGCGCCGGCATCTCCATGCTGCCCATCGCCATGCCGGTGTGCCCCATCACCATGCCGTCGGGTGCGAGCTTGCCGACGGCGGCGGCCAGCTCCTTGCGCGGCACGCCGACCAGGTTGCGCATGTCGTGGCCCATCGCATTCATCGTGTGATGCGACTTGTGGCAGTGGAACGCCCAGTCGCCGGGATTGTCGGCGGTGAAGTCGAGCACGCGCACCGCGCCGACCGGCACGTCGGTCGTGGTCTCCGGGAATTGTGCCGTTTCGGGAAGCCAGCCGCCATCGGTGCCGATCACCTTGAACTTGTGGCCGTGGAGGTGGATCGGATGGTTGGTCATGGTGAGATTGCCGATGCGGATGCGGACGCGATCGCCGAGCCGCACCGGCAGGGGATCGATGCCGGGAAACACCCGCGCGTTCCAGGTCCACATGTTGAAGTCGGTCATCTCGGTGACCTTCGGCAGGTAGCTGCCGGGCTCGATGCGATAGGTCGACATCACGAACACGAAGTCGCGGTCGACCGGCGGCGGCTGCGGCCCGCGCGGATGCACGACGATCATGCCCATCATGCCCATCGCCATCTGCACCATCTCGTCGGCATGCGGGTGATACATGAAGGTGCCGGCGTGCCTCATCTCGAACTCGTAGACGAAGGTCTTGCCCGGCTTGATGTGCGGCTGCGTCAGGCCGCCGACGCCGTCCATGCCGCAGGGCAGGATCACGCCGTGCCAGTGGACGGTGGTGTATTCCGGCAGCCTGTTGGTGACGAAGATCCTGACCTTGTCGCCCTCGACCGCCTCGATGGTCGGGCCCGGCGACTGACCGTTGTAGCCCCACAGATGCGTGGTCATGCCGGGCGCGAACTCGCGGGTGACCGGCTCGGCGACGAGATGGAATTCCTTCCAGTCGCCGTTCATGCGGAACGGCAGCGACCAGCCGTTGAGCGTGACCACCGGCTGATAGTCCGGGCCGGCGCTGGGATGCAGCGGGGGCTGCATCGCCGCCTTGTCCATCACCGGCGCTTCGGGAATGGCGCCGGCCTGCACCCGGCCGGAGACGGCGGAGGCGCCGGCCAGCGCCGCGGAGCCGAGCAGTGTGCGGCGTGAAAACATGCGTGCTCTCCTGTCAGTCGTTGCTTGGCGCGAGCGCGCTCGCGGTCTGCGGTGCGCTGTCCTCGCTGCTCGCGACTCCGCCATTGACCGCAGCCGACAGCTCGGCCTCGGCGAGGAAGAAGTCTCTGACGGCGTCGATCGCGGCGCGGCGTGACGCCAGGCGCTGCCGCGCCTCGAGCAGCAGCGCGAAGATGTCGACCTGCATGCTGGAATAGCGCAGCTGCATCTCCTCGCTGATGATCCGGCGCAGCGGCAGCACCTCGCGGGCGTAGTGGCCGGCGATGTCGAAGGCCGCGCGGTAGCTGCGATAGGCGTCGCGCGCCTCGGAGCGGACGGTGACGGCGCGCTCGGTGAGGCGGTTGAAGGCGATGTTGTAGGTCTCGGCGGCCTGCCGCACGCGGACCTCGCCGCCGTCGAAGATCGGGATCTGGAACTGCACGTCGTAACCGCGTTCGCGGATGACGCGGCCGTCGGGCTCGACGGTCTTGCGATCGAGGCCGGCGAGATCGAGCAGGGTGACGAAGCGCGTCGCCTCGCTGAGCTGCAGCGATGTGGCGAGCGCCGTGAGCTCGAGGCGGGCGATCTGCAGATCGATGCGATGGCCGACGGCATCGGCCTCGACGAAGGGCTGGCTCAGCGGGCGGCGCGGCAGTGCCGGCAGCCGGTCGGGCAGGCGGAAATTCAGATCGTCGCCCCACAGGCCCATCAGCCGGATCAGCCGCTCGCGGGCGCTTCCTGCGGCACGGCGGGCGGTGGCGAGCTCGGCCGTGGTCTCGGCATAGAACACCTGCTCGCGCGCCTGGTCGAGCCGGTTGAGCGCGCCGGTCTCGCCGAGCTTCGAGGCGAGCTTCGCGGTCGCCTCCGCGGCCGATTGCGCCTCGACCAGCAGGGCCACCAGCTCGTTGGCGGCGACGGCGCGCACATGCGCGCGGCGCACCTCCGCGGCGAGCCGCAACGTCGCCAGCGCGGCCTTCAACTGGGCCTGGCGAAACCGCTCGCGCGCGATCTCCGAGCGCAGCGGCAAGGTGGCGAGCGCCAGGATGTCGCCGGCGACCTGGCGCTCGGCCTCCAGCGCGCCGTCGCCGCTGATGCGCATCAGGGAGAAGGTCGGGTTCGGCGGCAGGCTGGCCTCGACCATGTCCGCCTCGCTGAGCGCGAGCGCGTTGTAGGCCGCCTGCAGGCCCTTGTTGTTGAACAGCGCGACCTGCACGGCGGCATCGGCCGACAAGGGCCGGGCGAGCAGGCGGCGCGTTGCAGCGCGGACGCGTTCGGCGTCGTCATTGCCTCTCACGGAGGCGACCTCCTTGCCGGTGGTGTGGCCGGTGATGTCCGCGACGGCGCTCATGCCGCCGTCTGGCGAGAACGAGGCACAGCCTGCGAGCGCAAGTGCTGCGGCGAGCGCCGCGAGCCTGATGATCCCCTGCATGTGGCGCTCCTTAGCGGCTCGGCTCAGGGCGCGGTGCTCCGGGGTCGGTGCGCTGGCCCCAGGCGGCCGGCGCGACCGGGCGCAGCGGCGTGTAGGGCCCGACGATCCCCGACATGCGCACGGGCGCAACGTTCGCCGCCGGATCGGCCGGATCAGCCCCGGCCAATGCGATCGTGCGCGGCTGGCAGGCGCCGAGGCTCGCCGCGGCAAGCAGCGTCAATGCGCAAGCGGCAACGGAGAATGGCAGGCTGCGCCGTGCCGGAGATGCGGCAGCGGGCGTCGCCTTGGATTGCGACAACATGAGGTATCCTTGGTCTGTCGATGAATCGCGAGCAGCCGCGCGCGACACGCGCACGAAGCCGGCGTCGTTCGCTCAGACCAGGACGATGGGGGGCCGATACAGGCGCGGCGGCGTGCGACCGGGCAGGCCTTCGTCGCGCGGGGTCACGCTGGTGGCGGCGAACGAAGCGGGAAGGGTGACCGCCGGCAGCGCGGCAGCGAGGCCCACCGCGCACATCATGGCGCAACAGGGGCCCGGCATCTTGCTGTGATCGTGGTGCGACGGCGCGGGAGCTGGCGCGTGCATCCCAGCGTCTGCAACAGGGTGATCATGATGATGGGCGTGCGCGGTCTCTACCTGCGGCATCGCCGCCAAGATCATCTCGTGATGCGCCGCGTCATGATGAGTGGCCGCAACGGCAACGACGGTCTCGTCGAAGCAGGGCGCCGCCCCATCGCCCAGCGCGAGCGCCACGCCCGGGCTGAGCACGCAGACGAGGTAAGCGAGGACGAGCAGCCGTCCCGCCACCATCAGCATCTTCCGTGTCAGTCCCAACGACATGCGCGCCCAAATCACTCCGATCCGCCGCGCAACCTAATGATAAAGCGCGGCGCCGCCAAGAGGGCCGGACCGTGATCGTGCAGATCCCTCCTGTTGCGCTGCTTCTGCATGCCCAATGCCGCAGCAATGTGGCTTGACCTGATGCGGTGCGGCAACGAAGTTGCGGACATCGTGCACGGACCCAATACAAGATTCGAGGAAGCGCCTCATTTCATTCCGGACTCGCGCCAGGCCTGGGCGCGGCTGGCGCTTGCGCTCGTCATCGGTTCCATCGGCGGCGCCGGGATGTGGACCGTCGTCGTCGTTCTGCCGGTCGTGCAGGCCGAGTTCGCCGCCAGCCGCGGCGCGGTCTCGCTGGCCTATACGCTGACGATGTTCGGCTTCGGCCTCGGCGGCGTCGTCGTCGGCCGCATCACCGACCGCTTCGGCATCGTCACCGCGATGGCCCTCAGCATCACCTGCACCGCGGCCGCCTATCTGCTCGCCGGCGCGTCGGTGACGCTGTGGCAGTTTCAGGCGGTGTATTTCTTGATCGGGATCGGTTCGTCCGTCACCTTCGCGCCGCTGATGGCCGAGGCGTCGCACTGGTTCGTGCGCTATCGCGGCCTCGCCGTCACCATCGTCGCCTCGGGCAACTACGTCGCCGGCACGGTGTGGCCGCCGCTGGTGAACTGGGGCGTGCAGCAGATCGGCTGGCGCGCCAGCCATGTCGCGCTCGGTGTCTTCTGCGCGGTGACGATGAGCGCGCTGCTCCTGGTGCTGCGCGCGCGCATGGACGGTGCCGGCGCGCAGGACCATGCCGGCGCGGCGCCGCCGCAACTGGAGCTGCCGATCTCCACCAACGCGCTGACCGTGCTGCTCAGCATCGCCGCGATCGCCTGCTGCGTGGCGATGGCGATGCCGCAGGTGCACATCGTCGCCTATTGCGGCGATCTCGGCTATGGCGTCGCTGTCGGCGCGCGGATGCTGTCCTTGATGATGGCGCTCGGCATCGTCAGCCGGATCGGCTCCGGCTTTCTCGCCGACCGTGTCGGCGGCATGCGGACGTTGCTGATCGGCTCGCTGGCGCAGGGTTTTGCGCTTCTGTTCTATCTGTTCTTCGATGGCTTGACGTCGCTCTATTTGATCTCGGGCATGTTCGGCCTGTTCCAGGGCGGCATCGTGCCGAGCTATGCGATCATCGTGCGTGAGGCGATGCCGGCACGCGAGGCCGCCACCCGGGTCGGCATCATCATCTTCGCCTCGGTGTTCGGCATGTCGTTCGGCGGCTGGGTCTCGGGCGTCATCTTCGACGCCACGGGGTCCTATTCGGCGGCCTTCGCCAACGGCATCGCGTGGAATGGCCTGAACCTGGCCATCGTCGTGACGCTGCTGATCCTGGCACGACGGCAACACCGGCTGGCGGCCTGAAACAAGAGGCGTTGCATCGGAGCCACAGCCGGAGTCCAATATCCGGTTTATATGCACGTCGTCATACAAAATCCCGGCGCCCGCCGCAAATTCATCGAATCATCTCACCCAACTGTGGAACTCGATCGGAGCCGATCGTGGCCATTTGGCCTCGTGCGTGCTCCGCATCGCGAGGTTGGTTGTCGCGAGGTCTCAGCCGAGGCCGCGGTCGCCCGTCGCATGCCTGACGCAGGCAGGCCTCGAGGTGAATGCTCCGGACCGGTCGAGAACGCTGCGGCGGCATCGCGATGGTGCAGGAGGCCGTTGCGCTATGTCCATCGTCACGAAGGCAGCTTCGCAAGTCGCGCTTGCCGCGCTCGCAGCCGGACTCATGCTGAGTCAGGTGTCTGCGCAGGCGTGGCCGCAGTTGCAACAATCGCCGCAACCTTCACAGCCGCCGCGCCCCGCGGCGACCCGCTCGGTGATCGTGCCGGTGGCGCCGGCTCCGTCCAAGCCCAACGCCGCCATTGCTCCGGCGCCGCCACGTCCCGCCGGCCTGCCGGCGTCGCTGTCGCCCGCGCCCGGCAGCGGGCCGGACGTATGGCGGCTGCCCAACCCGACCGACGTCAACGACGGCACCGTCACCATCATCACCGCGCCGGCCGGCGGCGCCACCTCCGTGTTCGGCTCGGACATGGCGCGCGTGCTCGATGATCAGACCAACGTCCGCGTGCTGCCGGTGCTCGGCAAGGGACCGGTGCGCAACGTCTCCGACATTCTGTTTCTGAAGAGCATCGACATGGGCGCGGTCGCAGCCGACGTGCCCGAATTCTACCGCCTGCAATACGGCATCCCCGACATCACCTCGCAGCTCCGCTACATCGCGCGGCTCTATCACAACGAGATCCATGTCATCGCGCGCTCCTCGATCCGCTCGATCTTCGACCTCAACGGCAAGCGCATCATCGCGCCGACCGATGTCGGCTTCTATTCCGCGCGCGTGATCTTCAACCGGCTCGGCCTGACGGCGTCGTTCGACTATGCGACCGATGATGCCAGATCGATCCAGAAGCTGATCGATGGCGACGCCGACGCCTACATCGTCTCCACCGGAAAGGTGTTCCAGCTCGCCCGCAGCATCAGGAACGACAACCGCGCGCTGCACCTGGTGACGATCCCCTACGACCGCCGGCTGCAGGACCTCTATCTGCCCACGACGTTGTCCTCGGAGGAATATCCGAACCTGCTCAACCCCGGCGAGACGATCGAGACGGTGGCGATCGGCATGCTGCTCGTCAGCTACAATTGGCCGGAGAATACCGAGCGCTATCGCAAGGTGGCGCGCTTCGTCGAGGCGTTCTTCGCCAACTACGACGAGTTCATGAAGCCGCCCCGGCATCCCAAATGGCGGGAGTCGAGCATCGTCGCCGCCATTCCGAACTGGAAGCGGTTCAAGGCGGCGGACGAGTGGCTGCTGGCGCGCAACATGGTGCCGCGGCCGCAGGTTGCCGACGTGCGCCAGACCCAGTTCGAGAGCTTCGTGCGCCAGAGCGGGGGACAGCTGTCCAACGATCCGGCTGAGCGCAGCTCCCTGTTCCGCCAGTTCCTGCAATGGCGCCAGCAGCATGGCGGGCCGCCGACGCCGTCGCGCTGAGCTGTCAGCTCGTTGTTGTCTACTTCGCGAGCTCTTTCGAGCGCGCCGTGGCCGCGGCGACCGCCCTGGTCAGCAGCGGCTGGAAGCCGTCGGCTCCCATCAGCACCGACAGCGCCGCAGCGGTAGTGCCGCCCGGCGAGGTGACGTTCTGGCGCAGCGTGGCGGACGGCAGGTCCGATTGGCGCAGCAATTCGCCGGCGCCCGACACGGTGTCGCGCGCGAGCTTCGTCGCCAGGGACTCGGGCAGGCCGGCGGCGACGCCGGCGCGGGCGAGCTCCTCGGCGAGCAGAAATACGTAGGCAGGACCCGAGCCGGACACCGCGGTCACCGCGTCCATCAGCGCCTCCTCGTCGACCCATTCCACCGCGCCGGTGGCGCGCAGCAGCGCGTCGGTCAGCGCCCGTTGCGCGGCGCTGACGTTGGCGGCGGGCACGGCCACAGTGATGCCGCGGCCGATCGCGGCGGGCGTGTTCGGCATCGCGCGCACGACCGCGCCGCCGATCGTTTGCTGCAGGCCGGCGATCGTCGTCCCCGCCATGATCGACAGCACCAGCGTCGCGTCGCCGACCCACGGCTTCAAGGCGGGGCCGGCGTCCGGGAACATCTGCGGCTTGACGGCGACGATGACGACCTCGGCCGGCGCAGCCGCCGTCGGATTGAGGCGGACGCCCCTGGCCACCAGCGCCGTGATCTCCGCCGATGGCATCGGCTCGATCACCACCAGGCGCGCAGGATCGAGCCCGCCGGCCAGCCACCCGGTCAGCATCGCGCCGCCCATCTTGCCGGCGCCGGCCAGCACGATGGTGCCGGTGAGCTGATGAAGCAGGTTGTTGTCCGCTGATGTCACGACGCACTCCGCTGTCGTCCCTGCGAAAGCAGGGACCCATAACCACCGGCGGTTCTAGTGGAGCAGGGGCAGAGCGACAAGCGTCGCGCGCCAGACGGACATCACGCGGTATGGGTCCCTGCGTGCGCAGGGACGACACCGCGTGTGAGGAAGCGGCGGCGGCTTACGCCTCGCCGTCGGTATCGAACAGCGCGGCCGCCATGGCCTCCTGGGTCGACTTGCCGGCCCAGACCACGAACTGGAAGGCCGGGAAATAGCGCTCGCAGGCGTGGATGGCGCCGGCCAGCATGCTCTCGCATTGCAGTCCCGACGCGGTGATCCCGCCGGGCAGCACCAGGGCCTGGCGGTGCATCACCATGCCGGTGTGGGTCCAGATGTCGAAATGGCCGAGCCAGAGCTGCTCGTTGATCGCGGCGATCAGCCGCTGCACCTCGGCGCGGCGCGCTTCCGGAATCTTCATGTCGAAGGCGCAGGCCAGATGCAGGGCCTCGATCTCCGCCATCCAGGTGAAAGAGAGCTGATAGTCGGTCCACTGGCCCTTGGAGGCAATCGTGATCTCGTCCTCGCCGGAGCGCTCGAACATCCAGTTGTTGTCGGCCGCAATGGTCTCGACCACGCTCAGCGGGTGGTCGGTGGAATCGATAGTGCTTTCGAGCAGGGACATGCCGTCTCGACCTCGTCTTCTTGATCTCGTTGGTACATACGCGGCGACCCGGCCCACGCCCTCTCGGCGCTTCGAGACCCGGCTTGCAGTCCCAGAGGTACCCCGGGCGTGCGAGGACAAACTGATGTGATTTGCGGAATCTGCGCAACGGGGGGGCGAGTCCGTCCACAGCCAAACACCGCTTCGTCCACAACTCCTGTCCGGCCTGTGGAATCATGGCCGAATGAGAACAAAACGGAATCGGATTCGCCGCAACCGCCCCGTCCGAGCCGATTTGGCCGCGGGAACGGCCGCGAGCGGTTGCATGGCCGCCCGTCGTGGACCGCGGGCGTGAGGCCTTGCCGCAGCCGCCGACCGCCTGCATAGTTCGTTCAGGCCGTCCATCCGGGCGGCCGATGTTCTCAGGGCGGGGCGAAATTCCCCACCGGCGGTAAGCGTTTCTCGGTCGAGCGCGCGAGCCCGCGAGCGCCTTCTCGGCAAGGCACGGTCTGGAGAATTCTGTTCTCCGGAACGCGTCGCGCAGAGAAGGGTCAGCAGATTCGGTGCGACTCCGAAGCCGACGGTCACAGTCCGGATGAAAGAGAACGGGTCCCGGCACCCCGCGCAATCCAGCGTGGGGGCGTCGTTGTTCCGTGTGCCCTGATTCTGGTCTCTGACGAGGACAACCATGAATCAGATGTTGCAAGACGCGCCTACTGATACGCCCACCGACACCATCACCGCAGGAACGTCGCCGCCGGCGGATACGCCGGTCGCGTCACCGCCCGACGAGTCGCCACCGGCGCCGTCGCATCCGCGCTTCAGCAAGCCGCAGCGCGTCGCCTTCGTGCAATCGGCCTGGCATCGCGACGTCGTCGCCGAATGCCGTCTGGCCTTCCTCGACGAGATCGAGGCGCGCCACATCCCGCGCGATCGTGTCGACATCTTCGAGGTGCCAGGCTCGTTCGAGATCCCGCTGCATGCGCAGCTCCTGGCCAAGACGCGGCGCTACACCGCCATCGTCGCGGCGGGCCTCGTCGTCGACGGCGGCATCTACCGCCACGAGTTCGTCGCCGACACCGTCATCAAGGCGCTGATGGACGTGCAATTGCGCACCGAGGTGCCGGTATTCTCCGCGGTGCTGACGCCGCAGCAATTCCACGAGACGCAGGCGCATTTCGAGTTCTTCCGCAAGCATTTTGCGACCAAGGGCATCGAGGTGGCGACCGCCTGCGCCGAGACGCTGCTGAGCCTGGAGCGGCTGCGGGGGCAGGTGGCCGCGGGGATCATCTGAGGCGGTGATGTCGTGTGGCTGGCTTCAGGCTAGCCACGCACCCGCTATCGAAACGCCGGGATCGAGATCTCACGGCAACGGCAGTGAGCTCCCCTCCCCCTTGCGGGGAGGGGTTGGGGGTGGGGGTCTCCGGGCGCCGAACTTCGTCATGTGCATCTTCGGTTTTACCGAACAAGACGAATGCGATGGCGTGTGTCATCGCCGTCATCCTCTCGAATGCGAGTGATCATCATCGAGAGCACGACTCGTGACCGACCGGGTTGATCCCTGACATTTTGGACCGGGCTGATCCCTGACACTATTCGATCACTGCTGTGTTGTCT